>NZ_DAMCTB010000023.1:0-1558 GCF_032114055.1 Pantoea sp. | reverse complement strand
CTTTCGTCGCCGCTATCTGCCCCTCCGTCCGCGCGATATCCGCCGCCGGTAAATCACAGGCGCGTTATTACAGAGTGGGATACCGGCCTGACAGAGGCCAGGTGAAACCGCTGCCACAGCTGCCTCTTAAAGCCGATAACTGAAAAAGCTGAGCTTTACGACCGGGCAGAAGATCGAGGTGATCACCGGGCCAGGAGAGCTAATCATCTGGCTGGTGAATTAAAGTTAACTAACTTAGAAGTAAGGTAAAATCCCGGCTCGCTGGCCGGGATTGGTAAGATTACTCAGGATCGGATGGCGGCAACTTGCGGGTTTTTCTTTCCTTAAACCAGATTTTTAACCAGAGTCCGACACCCAAAATAAGGCCGCCGACATATCCAGATTTAAAGAAAGAATCAAAAACATCGCTCCAACTGAACGGGAAAGAATCTTTCTTGAAATAAATAATTACTGACCCAAGGAGTACCGATATAAAATTAAAAAATAAAAACAATATCAGGCACATGATTATCAATTTTATTAATAAGAGAAAATTACTTTTCATTTTTTCTCTTTTCATCTAAATGACCTTTTACAAAATTTCCTGCTTCCTCACTGATATAGCTACCACCAATAGTGCCTGTTAAATCAGAAACAGCCTCTTCTGCAACTTTCAATGTTACGCCTTTTATTATGACACCACCAATACCTCCAGCTACAGTACCAGCGCCAGCACCAGCCATAGAGTTAGTTGGATCTTCCCCCTTAATCCCGCTCCCTATCGCCGCACCTCCCATGTTAACAGGAGCTGAAGCAATGATACCTTTACCCGTTGTCGCTGCTGCTGTCACCCCCGCAATAATCGCATCCACATAACTGAACGGATCTTTTCCGGTAAGCTGCACACCGGTATTTACACCCACGCCGATTGCCGCATTCAGCGCCATCCCTTCTTTTATCGTCGTGCCCAGTACACTTCCACCAAACATCAGCGGCGCATCACCTATACTGGCATTGGATTTATGGTAGCCCCAGGTATTCATGATGCTCTGAGCTTTAGACATGGCTTCAGAATCAGGTTTACGTTTCATGTAACCCTGGCCAGAGAGCAGCCCGGTAACCAGCTGTTGTGCTACTGCGGGCCCGTAGGCTTTTTCCATTTCAGAAGCATAAATACGAAGATATCCGGCCAATTCAGCCCGCTCAGTACTATTCATCTGTGTAGGGTCTTTAGTAAATTTAGAAACCAGCGCATCACTGCGTTTGTCGGCATTTTCCAGCTTAATAAGCTCATTGGCTGTAGCTAATGACTTATCACCGTTTTTAATTTTCTCAATGGCTTTGTCGAGCTTGTCGGAAGAAGTCGCGCCCAGGAAGTTATTCTCAACCGCATTCTTCCCAGCCTGCGCACCTACCACCGCGCCCGCCGTGCTGTCGCCGGTCACGCCGCCCGCAAGGCCCGCCGCCAGCGTGCCCAGCGCGCTTATCGTCTGGCGCTGCTCCTCACTCAGGTCCTTGTGCCTGACGCCCGGATACATCTGCTGCGCGATGTACTCGCCCATCGCCGCGCCCGACGCGC
>NZ_DAMCTB010000022.1:0-4574 GCF_032114055.1 Pantoea sp. | reverse complement strand
TGAAGAAGCCCCGCACGCGAGTGCGGGGCTTTTTTACGTCCGTCGATCGTGAAAAACCTCATCCGGATCGCCGAAAACAGCCTGAGAACCCCTCTCTGATACGGTAAACTACGGCCAGATAACTCAGTAAAGGCCGTCTAATGTCCAGCCAGCATCCTTCCTTAAAAGCCGACAATACGCTCGGGCTCGAAGTACATACACAAAAACGCGTCGTCGCTGAGACGCCAGCAGCTATTCTGGCAGCCTGGCAGGCCAGCCAGCAGGATCAGACCCCCTTCCTGGTGCTGGGCGAAGGCAGCAATGTCCTCTTCATGGAAGATTTTGCCGGAACTGTCGTATTAAACCGTATTGAGGGCATCCGCATTCAGGATGACGACGAATACTGGCGCCTGCATGTCGGCGCCGGTGAGAACTGGCACCAGCTGGTCAAAAGCACGCTGGAAAAGGGGATTGCCGGCCTGGAAAACCTGGCGCTGATCCCGGGAATGACGGGCTCTGCACCCATTCAGAACATCGGTGCTTACGGCGTCGAGTTGAAAGATGTCTGCGAATATGTGGACGTTCTGAATCTGCACAGTGGCCAGACAGAACGTCTTAATTGTGAGGCCTGTGAGTTTGGCTATCGCGACAGCATTTTCAAACATCGTTATCAGTCAGGCTACGTAATCGTTGCAGTAGGATTCATCTTGCCCAAGCAGTGGCAGCCGGTACTGACCTACGGCGATTTGAAGACGCTCAATCCGCTGACTGCCAGTGCCTGGGATGTCTATCATGCGGTATGCCAGATGCGCCAGAGCAAGTTACCCGACCCCAGGGTCACCGGTAACGTCGGCAGTTTTTTTAAAAATCCGGTAATCTCCGGCGCGCAGTGCCGCTCGCTGCTGGCGCAATTCCCGGCGATGCCGCACTATCAGATGCCAGATGGCGAAACCAAGCTGGCTGCAGGGTGGCTTATCGACCAGTGCCAGCTGAAAGGTTATCGCATCGGCGGCGCGGCCGTTCATCAGCAACAGGCGCTGGTACTGATCAATGCCGGTAACGCCACCTCAGAAGAGATCGTCGCGCTGGCAAAAGCCGTGCGCGCTCGGGTAGGTGAAAAGTTTGATGTCTGGCTTGAGCCTGAAGTGCGTTTTATAGCGGCGCAGGGCGAGTGTAATGCAGTCGGAGTGATAGCATGAAAGACTACAGTGTCCCGCTAAAGCTGGTCGATATTTTATCTGATGGCGAGTTTCATTCCGGCGAGCAACTTGGCGAAACGCTGGGAATGAGTCGGGCGGCTATTAACAAGCATATTCAGACGCTGAAAAGCTGGGGACTCGATGTTTTTACCGTGACAGGGAAGGGTTATAGCCTTCCTGCGCCGATCCAGTTGCTGGACGAACAGCTGATCCTTTCACAGGTCAGGGAGGGCAACGTCTCGGTGATCCCGGTAATAGACTCCACGAATCAATATCTGATGGAGAAGATGCATGGACTTACGTCTGGTGCTGCCTGCATTGCTGAATATCAGCAGGCCGGTCGTGGCCGTCGTGGGCGGCAGTGGTTTTCTCCCTTTGGTGCTAATCTGTACATGTCGATGTACTGGCGCCTGGAACAGGGACCGGCAGCAGCAATGGGGCTAAGCCTGGTCATCGGGATTGTCATGGCGGAGACACTACGTTCATCAGGTGCCGATGACGTCCGCGTTAAGTGGCCTAATGATATCTATCTGAACGATCGCAAACTGGCAGGGATCCTGGTAGAACTGACAGGTAAAACAGGCGATGCTGCTCATATTGTGATGGGTGCCGGAATTAATCTGGCAATGCGTTCGGCCGATGCATCCCAGATTGATCAGGGCTGGATTAACCTGCAGGAAGCCGGTGTCAGGGTGAACCGCAATGAGCTGGCGGCGCGCCTGATTAATCGTCTTCGTGACGCTCTGCCGCTCTTCGAACAGGAAGGATTGACACCCTTTATTGAGCGCTGGGCTGCACTGGACAATTTTATCAACAGGCCGGTTAAGCTGCTGATTGGCGAACGGGAAGTGCACGGTATCGCGCGGGGCGTCGACAGTCAGGGCGGCCTGCTGCTGGAACAGGAGGGTGAAATCAAATCCTGGGTTGGCGGTGAAATATCGCTGCGACCGGTCTGAATCAGCGAGCCTGCATTGATGCAGGCTCTCAGATGGGAACGGTTATTTACGCAGGCGAACCCTGTCGACCGCATGGTCGCCGCTTTTGGTCATAATCAGGCTGGCACGTTCACGTGTTGGCAGGATATTTTCCTGCAGATTAAGCCAGTTTATTTCCTTCCATAAATTTCCCGCAACCTCAATCGCTTCCGCTTCGGAAAGCCGGGCATAGTGATGGAAATAGGAGTCGGGATCGGTAAACGCACCCTGACGGAATTTCAGGAATCGATTGATATACCAGTTCTGCAGAAGATCTTCCTCCGCATCCACATAGATAGAGAAATCGACGAAGTCTGACACGAAGACATGGTGAGGATCGTGGGGATAATCCATCCCGCTCTGTAAAACATTCAGGCCTTCAAGAATAAGAATATCAGGCTGCTGAATCACTTTATCCCCATCAGGGATAACATCATAAATCAGATGCGAATAGACCGGCGCAGTGACCTGACTGGCACCCGACTTTAAGTCAGACACGAAATTAACCAGCCGGTGCATATCATAGGATTGCGGGAAACCTTTCTTCTTCATCAGGCCACGCTCTTTCAGCACGGCATTGGGATGAAGAAAGCCATCTGTGGTGATCAATTCCACTTTACGATGTTCAGGCCAGCGGCTCAGCAACGCCTGCAATACACGCGCCGTGGTGCTTTTCCCGACCGCTACGCTGCCCGCAATACTGATGATATAGGGTATCTTCTGGCCATTGGTGCCGAGGAACTGTTCCAGTACCGCCTGCCGGCGGACATTCGAACTGATATAAAAATTAAGCAGACGCGAAAGCGGCAGATAAATTTCTGCGACCTCTTCCAGTGAGAGATCCTCGTTTATACCTTTCAGCTGCGCGATCTCATCTTCTGACAGTGTCATAGGAACAGAATCACGTAATGCAGCCCACTGCTCGCGAGTGAACTCCAGATAAGGCGTTGTCAGGGGTGTCGTTTTATCCATAAGCATGCATCTGACCACAAATTCAATGCAATCAACCGCGCGTTATCCGATAAGCAGGACAGCACAGGTGAATTGAATCACGAATCGCTGGTTTATCAGTGAGAACAATGGGCTGGAGGGTATCACCAGTATGGCTTTTAACAGAAGTAAAAAGATAGAGGCGATCTCGCTTTCGTCGGCATACCCACAAAACGTTACGATAGTCTTCATTTTCACCGAGCCGGTGTTGTTTATTATCTTAGAGTGCCTTACAGCCACAGTGTGGCGTTAATCGCTCTTGCCTCAGATAAGGACGTCAACGCGGGACAGGAAGGCACAGAAGAGCGCAGAAAAGAAAATCCCGATGCCAGAGACCATCCTCAGCAAAATCTTCCTCCCTGCCAGAGCGATCTTAACGGTGACGCCAAAAAAGAGATTTTCTTTAAGCATAAAAAGGGATCCCTTTTGTGCCGAGGCGGGAGGAGGAATAAATAATGGTCGCAGAGTGGTTCAAAAAAACATCACTCAGTTCGTAAAGGGAAAATAAATGCGCAGGCAGAGGTTCTGTTATCGGCCTGAAAAGGGACTTTCGCGCAAACTGAAGCGTCGGCCATAACCGGCTGAACCGGTAAAAACAGGGCCGGATTGCACAAATATTCTGCAGAAAACCGCGAAAATGCGATGATTTGCACAAATAGTAAGCGATAGAAAAAAATATGCGATTTTTTAGTTGCATCCAGCGCCCGACCTTCCTAGAATGCGCACCACTTGATGCCGGCTTAGCTCAGTTGGTAGAGCAACTGACTTGTAATCAGTAGGTCACCAGTTCGATTCCGGTAGCCGGCACCATCAAGTAGGTGGGATTCCCGAGCGGCCAAAGGGAGCAGACTGTAAATCTGCCGTCACAGACTTCGAAGGTTCGAATCCTTCTCCCACCACCATCTCAGCCTCACGGTTGAGTACAGATAGACAGCCTGTTTATCTGTCAGGTGAGTCATCTATCACCCTGAATTCAGACTGAGCGTTAGCGAAGTCAAAGCCGGTCAGCTTCGCTGGCAGGCAGTAGATAACAGAGAGTCACTCTCTGTTTTCTGCAAGCTACAGAAAGAACAGGTAGCCGAGTTCCAGGATGCGGGCATCGTATAATGGCTATTACCTCAGCCTTCCAAGCTGATGATGCGGGTTCGATTCCCGCTGCCCGCTCCAGATGTGCTGATATGGCTCAGTTGGTAGAGCGCACCCTTGGTAAGGGTGAGGTCCCCAGTTCGACTCTGGGTATCAGCACCACTTCCTTTAATCTCCCTCCTGATTTTCTCTGTAACTTCCTTGCAGTCAGGCATTGCCTGGTTAATGTGATGATATCATTGATATATCCGTGTCTTAGAGGGACTAGCGATGGCTAAAGAGCAATTTCAACGTAACAAACTGCACGTAAACGTGGGCACCATCGGTCACGTTGACCACGGTAAAA
>NZ_DAMCTB010000021.1:0-8199 GCF_032114055.1 Pantoea sp. | reverse complement strand
TTGCCACGTCCCGGCTGAGGTCCGCCACGTCCTGCGTCTGCTTCAGCGGGTCGCGGATTGTTATCGTGCCCTCGCTCACCGCAGACTTCGTCACGGAGTCCGCGCTGCCGCTGTCGTTCAGCCCGGCCAGCATCCCGTTCGCCATGTTCCCGGCGAAGTTCCCGCCGATGCTGCCGCCCGTGCTCATGCCCGCGCTCTGGTGCTCCACCTCATAATCCGCATGGTTCTCAATGTCGCTGAACCCCAGCGTCCCGGTGTCGAGCCGGTTTTTATCCGCGCTGGCGGTGGAACTGATAACCGCGCCGTTAAGCTGGGTGTGTTCACCCACCTTAACGTCAGGTGTACTTAAGTTTTTGCAGGTTTCTTTTTTGGCCTAAAGCAACAATTTCACAATCAGGTTCGTCATAACGCCCCAATGCAAAAAAAACGACACCATTATTTATCCAGATATTACTCATCCATTCTGTTATCTGCCTCGGTATGGAAGCAGTCATATTCACATTAGTTGATTGGATGGTTGAAAAAAATACCTTCTCGCCGCTATTAATTAAGCTTTCAATTACCCCCACGCTATTTAATTTGACAGAACCTAAGCCGGAAAGAATTAATCCTTCACTTCCTTTAACTATATCTTCGCCGAGCAGGCTTCTGCGCTCATGCCGCCGCAGTTGGCCTTCTTATAGCGTTCGTTTTCGGCCTCAACGTACTCTCCGGCCTTCTGCTCAACCGCTTTGCCTTCAGCCTGTGCCTGTGCGATATCGGCGAGAGAGTTATTCTCAACAATAATCCCAGTCCACTGACTGAAATCGTTATTGACTCATTTATCGGCTTATTTTTTGTGCTCTTGTAACTTGGCTTTTATCCAAATACCTACCCCTGCCAACGCACCCGCAGAAGCACCTACTTTCAAAGAATAAAAAGCATCCTTTGCCCAATCGAAAAGTAAAACGTTAGTTTTAAAGAACACTATCAACCTGCCAAGAAAACAGCCCATCATTGCCATAAAAAAAATGCATACCATACAACGTACTATTAGCACTACGAGGTTGTTCACATTGACACTTTTATTGTTTTTTAGTGGTTTCATCAGCTTCATCTAGCGCTCCTTTTGTAACATTACCAACAGCCTCGCTAGTAATTGAGCCCCCAATATTGCTAATAATATCGGATGTGCCTTCTTTGACAGTAGACCCCATAGACCCTGATATGACCTTTCCGACACCGCCACCAAATACTGAACCTAGCCCAGTTCCAATAACAGAGTTTGTCGGATCTTCCCCCTTAATAATGCTACCAATTGCCGCACCACCCATATTGATAGGTGTTGAGATGATAACACCTTTTCCTGTTGTCGCTGCAGCTGTCGCCCCAGCCATTATTGCATCCACGTAACTGAAAGGATCTTTTCCTGCAAGCTGAGCAGCTGAGTTAACTCCAACACCAATTGCTGCGTTAGCAGCCATACCTTTCACCGTAAGCCCCAGCACACTGCTTCCGAACATTAGCGGCACATCACCAATGCTGGCATTCGACTTATGATAGCCCCAGGTGTTCATGATGCTCTGAGCTTTAGACATAGCTTCAGAATCAGGGTTACGTTTTATGTAATCCTGGCCAGAGAGCAGCCCGGTAACCAGCTGTTGTGCTACTGCGGGCCCGTAGGCTTTTTCCATTTCAGAAGCATAAATACGAAGATATCCGGCCAATTCAGCCCGCTCAGTACTATTCATCTGTGTAGGGTCTTTAGTAAATTTAGAAACCAGCGCATCACTGCGTTTGTCGGCATTTTCCAGCTTAATAAGCTCATTGGCTGTAGCTAATGACTTATCACCGTTTTTAATTTTCTCAATGGCTTTGTCGAGCTTGTCGGAAGAAGTCGCGCCCAGGAAGTTATTCTCAACCGCATTCTTCCCAGCCTGTGCCCCCGCCACCGCGCCCGCCGTGCTGTCGCCGGTCACGCCGCCCGCAAGTACCGCCGCCAGCGTTCCCAGCGCGCTGATGGTCTGCTTCTCCGGTTCCGAAAGCTCACCGACCGCTTTGCCCGGATACAGCTGCTTCATCACCAGCTTCGCCATCAGTTCACCGCTGACTCCGCCCGCCGCGCCCGCCAGCGCTGAGTTGCCGGATGCGTAAGAGCTTACCGCCCCCAGCACCGCGTGCGCCATAGCCTGTGCCTCCGGGTTACCTTCCGTCAGCCTGTGTATCTCCGTTGCCAGGTAAGGCGCGGCCGCACCGCTTACCGCCTGCGCCAGGTTCCCGCCCGCCAGACCCTGCACCGCCGCCGTTACCGCGCTGATAGCACGCTGCACCTTACCGCCGGTGCCGAACCCGCTGTCAACGAACGCCTGATTATAAAAGTTGCTGTAAACCTGCTTACTGACGTCGTCTGCGCTGTACTGCTTCGCCGGGTCCTTCGCTTTCAGCTCCGCCAGCGCCCTGTCGCGGTCGGTCTGCGTGGCGCCGGACATCTTCGCATTCGCTTCCCGCATCGCAATGATATCGCCCTGCGTCCGCGCGATATCCCCCGCCTGGCTGCCGATTTCACCAATGAGCTGCGCCGCCTTCAGCCGGCTCTGCTCCTTCTCCTTGTCAAAAATAACGTCCAGCCCTGGGTTCGCCTTTTGGACGTCCCGGCTGAGGTCCGCCACGTCCTGCGCCTGTTTTTCCTTATCGCGGATAACGATGGTGCTCTCGCTCACCGCAGACCTCGTCACGGAGTCCGCGCTGCCGCTGTCGTTCAGCCCCGCAAGCATCCCATTCGCCATGTTCCCGGCGAAGTTCCCGCCGATGCTGCCGCCCGTGCTCATGCCCGCGCTCTGGTGCTCCACCTCATAATCCGCATGGTTCTCAATGTCGCTGAACCCCAGCGTCCCGGTGTCGAGCTTATTCAGGCTGGCATCTGCCGTACTCGCGATAACCGCGCCGTTAAGCTGAGTGTGTTCCCCCACCTTCACGTCAAAGCCACCCTTACCCGCAAAAATCCCGGTCTGCTCGGCCACGCTCTGCCAGTTGCTGTGCATTTTGTCCCGGCTCACGTTCACGTTCGCCGACCCGGTCATCGAGCCGAACGTGAAGCTGCCGCCCGCACTGGCGCTCTGCTGCTTACTGTCGTAGCGGTCGCTGTCCTGCTCTGAGGTCAGCGTCAGGTTGCGGCCGGTGTCGACCTTTACGCTATCGCCGCGCACCTGTGCCCCGGTCAGCGTGGTGTCGCGGCCGGCGTTCAGGCTCAGCCCGTTGCCGTTTGCGCGGACTTTACCCGCGTTGATGCTGTAGTGTGTGGCCAGATCCAAACTAAAAGCACCCGCAGCGCCATTTCCGCCAGACATCTGAGCGGAAACTGTATCCCATACGGCATGTACTATGGCATTGAGGGCCACATCAACGTTTCCGTCTGAGGATATGACCCTAAAGAAGTTATTCACAACTTTCTGGTTGTGAAAAACCTCGTCAGCTAATGGCGGGTTTTTTTATTAATTATAAATAAGGTAAACAATATGCCCCGTCTAAAGATTCATACTGTGTTATAGCATCTCTACCTTCTGCTAAATACTCAACATCGATTGGTTCTGGCGGGAAGTCTTTTGTATAAGATCCTTCCAGGAATAATCGATACTGCTCCAGTACATATAATGTTTGTTCTATGGTTAAAAGCACCTGTTGCTCTTCCACGTACTCACACCCAATAAATACCTTATCATGCGTAACCATCACCCAATGGGCATTACCTATGCCGAAGTTGCCTTCAGTTGTTTTGCCTGATGCAAGATCAGTGAGTTTTTTCACCCAGATATCAACAGAATGAATACCATATTGAATGTCGTTGGATAACCAACCTGAAATCTCACGTGCTCCATATCCCAATACCGCTCCATCAAAAGATTTACGTATCCCCCCCCCTATAGGAACAAATAAATTGCTATTTTCATCCCACCAGAAAATAATTTTATCATTAAACATTACTTATTCCTCCCTGTATAGACAGGCCATGCAGTCGCGCCTGTTCCATCGGGTTTGCCATAATAGCCTTGAATCTTCACACCGCTAGATGATTTCCCGCTCCACATTTCTGTATTCGGTATTCTTTCAGAATTTTTGAACGCACTTTCAATCTCCTGAGCCGTCTGTCTTTTTGACCATTGCTCAGGAAAGAATGTAGTTTCAGCTTTCTTATTTATCCATTGTCCTGTAGCTGGATCTCTCACTGATATATATCCTGTCGAAACGCCATGGGTATCGGGTGTACCCGTCACCTTATCTATTTTAATATTTAAATCACGAATATAGTGACCACCAGACCCAACTTTTGTCCCATCCTTAAGCGTTTTCACTTCCCCGTTAAGGATATGATCCATCCTGATATATGCAGTTTGTGAACCTTTGCCAGCCTGCTCTTTAACCAGTTCCAGAGGTGTAGGGGAGGGTTTAAAGTCATTAAGATAATCACCTTGTTTCAATGATGGATTATTCTTCGCCGTATGAGTCGCCACAGTTTCTGCTTTCGCAGCAGCAGCTTCCGCCGCTGTCTTTCCTATCCCAACTGCCTCACCGGCTCCCACTCCGCCCGGGACGATAATCTCTGAAGCTTGAAGCCCAAAATTATTAATACATAACGCTAGCGCTCCGGAACAGGATTCAATTCCAGCCTTCAGAATAGCGGCAATTTCAGGAGTAGCCGCAACCAGTACACCGCCACCAAGCCCTAAAGGAAGTGTTACGGTCAACGCATCCTTCATCGCTTGGCCACGCTGACAGCTGGCTGACGTCGGATCATCGGCACAGGACATGACGTCTTTGCCATGCTCCCGCACGAACCTCTCCTGGCCCTCTTCCGTTCCGCCAAACAGGTTGTTGTTAACCGCGTTCTGGCCCGCCTGCGCACCCGCCAAAACATTAGCCGTGCTGCCTCCGGTCACACCGCCCGCAAGTCCCGCCGCCAGCGTTCCCAGCGCGCTGATGGTCTGCTTCTCTGGTTCCGAAAGCTCACCGACCGCTTTACCCGGATACAGCTGCTTCATCACCAGCTTCGCCATCAGCTCACCGCTGACGCCGCCCGCTGCGCCCGCAAGTGCGCTGTTGCCCGCAGCATACGAAGTTACCGCACCCAGTACCGCATGCGCCATCGCCTGCGCTTCCCGGTTCCCCTCCGTCAGCTTATGTATCTGCTCAGCCAGGTAAGGCGCGGCCGTACCGCTTACCGCCTGCGCCACGTTCCCACCCGCCAGCCCCTGTATCGCCGCCGTCGCCGCGCTGATATCCTGCTGAAGGGACGAACCCGTGCCGAACGGCTTCATCGCCGTGTCGTAAGCTGCTTCGCCTTGCCGCGGACACCCATAACCGCCGCCAGCAAATCGCAGGCGCATTATTACAGAGTGGGATACCGGTCAAATAAAGGCCAGCCGAACCCTCTACCCCAGCTCACCATTAAGGGCCGCTGGCTGGAAGCGCTGGGCTTTACGACCGGGCAGAAGATCGAGGTGATCCCGGAGGCAGACCAGCTGATTATCCGGCTGGCTGGGGAGTGATCGGCGGGTAAAAAGATCCCGGTGAGAACCGGGATCTTGACCTAACCTTTGCAGCGACTGAGGGCTAATCGCATACCTGCGCCGATTTCGGCTGGTGAACTGTCTGCCGGAAGTACGACATAATCAGATTCACTGATCCTCTCACCGCTCCAGGCTTCCAGTTTTTCATGGAATGAAGGGCGGATGGTAATAACATTATTCACTAGATGGATGCCGCATTTTTTCATATTCTTAAACAATGCACGTTTGGTTTTATAACCATATTTTTCCATCAAAGTATCTATCCAGGTTGCGTATTTTTCTTTACCTTTTTCAAGATCAAAAAATTCTACGCGATCTGCAAGCTCGGTCAATGTTCGGCTATCAGATAATGCTTGTAATATCACATCCCCCAGACTTTTATCATCTACATCAGGCAGTAATAAATGGGACGGGAAAAGGGCGTCTCGCCCCGTCATACCTAATCCTGAATAAGTCTCAACATTAAAAAATTCAGTGGTAACAAAGGCATTAGCCCAATAGTCCTGATCTTTATTAAATTTCATCATTTCACCTGCGTTACCGTTACTTTCACACCCTGACTTTTACCGTACTCAATAGCCCGATTTATTTCTGTCCACTGAGTTTTAGTTGTGTTAGCAGGAACTGCGAGTTGAATCTCTCTGTTAGAGATCATTGATGGGGTTAATTCACGGCCAGAGAGTGCATACTCTTTAAATTTAGCCGCCGCATCATATTCCCCTTAATTGTACTATAAACCTGATTCGGATTAGCCAGTTTTGCCATTGTCTGCGTATCCATCGATTTGGCACTTACTGCTGTTTTAGTTGCGCCATCATAATAATCAAAGGTTTTAAAGTTCTGTGGCAGGCGGGCATCTGCTGGTAGCAAAGTCCCTATATAGTCCTCCCACGGCATTCCCGGCTTCATATTGCCCTGGCCCCATTTCATGCCGACTTCAGCGGCGCTGACGGTAGCCGTTGCTGTATTTCGTCCCATGAACGAGATGGCCGCTGATGTCAGATCTTTCGCTAACAGTCCCAGCGACGCTACCGCTGCCTGGTTCTCCGGATCTGAAGCAAACGACGCAAATTTCGTCCATTTCGGGCTATTTACATCAATATTCGCAAGATCCTGACCGTTCCACTGCTGGACATAGGCTTTCGCTTCATCACGGGTCATGACATCTGCACCGATACCACTCAGCCAACCAGGACGATCTGCCATGTCATAACCGCCCTCGACTACTTCCTTATCAATAACCTGTGCTTCCAGCGGGTTATCTTTCAGCTTCTGATCGGTTTCGGCACTCTGCTTGTCATTGATTGCTTTCCATTTATCGATAACGGCCTGACAGTCACCGCCGGATTTCCGGCAATCCGGCAGTTCTTTATCGAATGTCAGAGCCTGAGTGCTGCTCAGCCAGTTATTCTCAACAACAACTTAGAAGTTTTTTAATTTCAATACCCGAGCTATCCACATCCCTCCCCCGACAAAGCTTCCGATACTAAAACTAATCTTACAAAGCAGAAATATATTATCCATAGTGAAATTTATTGGTATCCCTTTGAAAAAAAAGAACAACAACTCCCCTGCTACGTATAAAGTAATTGATGTCAAAAAAATAGATACAATGCTTAATACGATAAAAAGAGCCAAGTGTAGAAACACATTTTGCTGTCTCATTTTTTGAGGTCCTCCTGAGAGGATTTCTGCTCTATATACTTCCCGCTGAGCTCTGAGCCCAAGCTACCACCGATATCTCCAGCCATGCCGGGGAAATAACTAGGTGTCATTTCTTTTGAAAGCCCAAACTCTCCTTTAATATCAGTATATTTTTGAAGCGTTGCATTGAATTTCGGATCCCAGCCACCTTTCCACCAGTTTGCCCCGGCATTAACTCCCCATGAGAGCCCTTTACCAATGCCATAGCCGATACCAGATCCAGCACCATTGATAAGCGCACCAGACAGTGGATCTTTGTCATCAATCCAGTTACCCAGCGCACCACCTGCGGCGTTCCAGCCCACGGTACCCGCCAGGCCATTACCCATGCTGATAACATTCACCCAACCCGCTATCGCTGCGTTTGCCGGATCTATCGAGCCATCCGCCAAATAACCGATACCTGCATTCGCGCCCGCACCCAGTCCCCACATTACCTGAGCACCACCAGGTAGCAACGCTACACTTCCCGTTGCCAGTGCCAGCCCAACAGCATCTCGTTCATTCATCGCTTTCTGGCAGCTTGCAGAACCCGGCGCATCGGCACAACTTGCCATGTCTATTCCATGCTGGCGTATCCATGCAGCCTGAGCATCTTCACTACCGCCGAGTAAATTATTCTCAACCGCGTTCTTACCCGTCTGCGCCCCCGCTATCGCGCCGGCAGTGCTGTCACCCACAATGCCACCCGTCAGTCCCGCCGCCAGCGTACCCAGCGCACTTATCGTCTGCTTCTCGGTTTCCGACAGGTCACCGGTCGCTTTACCCAGATACAGCTGCCTCATCACCAGTTGCGCCATCAGTTCGCCGCTGACGCCGCCCGCTGCGCCCGCCAGCGCTGAGTTACCGGATGCGTAAGAGGTTACCGCACCCAGTACTGCGTGCGCCATTGCCTGCGCCTCCGGGTTACCTTCCGTCAGCCTGTGTATCTCCGTTGCCAGGTAAGGCGCGG
>NZ_DAMCTB010000020.1:0-25735 GCF_032114055.1 Pantoea sp. | reverse complement strand
CAGTTTCCTGAACCTCTCAGCGCGTTTCCCGTTGCCGGTGTGCCGTGTTGATGGATGCGCATTATAGGGAGTTGTTCCGGCGGCGCAACCCATAAATTGCATAAAAAAGCGTGTTCGCTGCATTCCACAGCAAAAGCCGCTGTTATACGCAGTTACGCACAACGTTATCCACACCGCACAGGCACAACGAATTTAGACGAGCATCACGCAAACGTTTTCGCTACAATGCCGGGCATCGTTACGGATACCCCTTTTCGGGGCGTTACCTGAGGTTTTTGATCTTTTGCTTCTTATAGAGAAGAGAAAAGCATGCTAAAGCCTGATGTAACGCTCTTATATACGCGAAACAAAGCCAAGGGATAAACCACCATGCAACAACCTCGTCCTGTACGCCGCGCCTTGCTCAGTGTTTCTGATAAAGCCGGTATCCTCGAATTTGCTCAGGCGCTCTCCCGTCGCGGTGTCGAACTGCTCTCTACAGGTGGAACGGCTCGCCTGCTGGCGGAGGCGGATCTGGCTGTCACAGAAGTCTCTGACTACACCGGCTTCCCGGAAATGATGGATGGACGTGTCAAAACCCTGCACCCGAAAGTGCATGGCGGCATTTTAGGTCGTCGCGGCCAGGATGATGCCATCATGGCGCAACATGACATCAGCCCAATCGACATGGTGGTCGTTAACCTTTATCCCTTTGCACAGACGGTTGCCCGTGAAGGATGTTCACTGGAAGATGCCGTAGAGAATATCGATATCGGTGGCCCGACTATGGTGCGCTCGGCTGCCAAGAACCACAAGGATGTAGCTATTGTGGTCAGCAGTGGCGACTACGAGGCGATCATCGCTGAGATGGATGCCCACGAAAATGGCCTGACGCTTGAGACCCGTTTCGATCTGGCGATTAAGGCGTTTGAACATACCGCCTCTTACGACAGCATGATCGCTAACTACTTCGGCAGCCTGGTACCCGCCTATCATGGTGAACGTAATCAACCGGCCGGCCGCTTCCCCCGTACCCTGAATCTGAACTTCATCAAGAAGCAGGATATGCGCTACGGCGAAAACAGCCATCAGGATGCTGCCTTCTATATAGAAGAGAACATTGCTGAAGCTTCGGTAGCGACGGCGCAGCAGGTTCAGGGCAAGGCGCTCTCCTATAACAATATTGCTGACACCGACGCGGCGCTGGAGTGTGTGAAAGAGTTCAGCGAGCCTGCCTGCGTTATCGTCAAGCATGCCAACCCCTGCGGCGTGGCAACCGGTGACAACCTGCTGTCAGCCTATGACCGCGCTTACCAGACCGACCCGACCTCCGCATTCGGCGGTATCATCGCCTTTAACCGCGAGCTGGATGAAGCAACCGCGCAGGCGATTATCAGTCGTCAGTTCGTCGAGGTGATCATTGCGCCGGCCGCTTCCGATGCGGCGCTGAAAATTACCGCCGCCAAACAGAACGTTCGTGTTCTGATCTGCGGTCAGTGGCAGAATCGCACGGCGGCGCTGGATTTCAAACGCGTCAATGGCGGCCTGCTGGTTCAGGATCGCGACCTCGGCATGGTCGACGCCAGCCAGTTGCGCGTGGTCAGCAAGCGCCAGCCGTCAGAACAGGAACTGCGTGATGCGCTGTTCTGCTGGAAAGTTGCCAAGTTTGTGAAATCGAACGCCATTGTTTATGCACGCGATGGCATGACTATCGGAATTGGCGCCGGGCAGATGAGCCGCGTCTACTCGGCTAAGATTGCGGGTATCAAAGCGGGTGATGAAGGTCTGGAAGTCAAAGGCTCGGCGATGGCGTCGGATGCGTTCTTCCCCTTCCGCGACGGTATTGATGCAGCCGCCGCCGTCGGTGTGAGTTGTGTGATCCAGCCTGGCGGCTCTATCCGCGATGAAGAAGTGATTGCCGCCGCAGATGAGCATGGCATTGCCATGATCTTCACCGACATGCGCCACTTCCGCCATTAATCACTCCGGAGAGTAACAGATGAAAATTTTAGTAATCGGCAATGGCGGACGTGAACATGCGCTGGCCTGGAAAGCCGCGCAGTCGCCGCTGGCGGAGACCGTGTTCGTCGCGCCGGGTAACGCCGGCACGGCACTGGAGCCGGCGTTGCAGAATGTCGCCATCAGTGCCACTGATATCCCTGCCCTGCTTGAGTTTGCTCAGCGCGAGAAGATCGATCTGACGATTGTCGGGCCGGAAGCGCCGCTGGTGATTGGCGTGGTGGATGCCTTCCGTGAGGCCGGACTCAACATCTTTGGCCCGACCCAGGCCGCAGCACAGCTGGAAGGTTCGAAAGCCTTTACCAAGGATTTCCTGGCGCGCCATCAGATCCCCAGCGCCACTTACCAGAACTTTACCGAAGTCGAGCCGGCTCTGGCCTGGCTGCGCGAGAAAGGTGCGCCTATCGTCATCAAGGCCGACGGCCTGGCGGCGGGTAAAGGCGTGATTGTGGCGATGACACTGCAGGAAGCCGAAGAGGCAGTGCAGGATATGCTGGCCGGTAACGCCTTTGGCGATGCCGGACACCGCATCGTGATCGAGGAGTTCCTTGAAGGCGAAGAAGCCAGCTTTATCGTGATGGTCGATGGCGAGCATGTATTGCCGATGGCCACCAGCCAGGATCATAAACGCGTAGGCGACGGCGACACCGGACCGAATACCGGCGGAATGGGCGCTTACTCACCCGCTCCGGTTGTGACGGATGAGATCCACCAGCGCGTCATGGATCAGGTTATCTGGCCGACCGTACGTGGCATGGCCGCTGAAGGCAACGTCTACACCGGTTTTCTCTATGCCGGCCTGATGATCGATCACACCGGCCAGCCGAAAGTGATCGAATTCAACTGCCGCTTTGGCGATCCGGAAACACAGCCGATCATGCTGCGCCTGCAGTCGGATCTGGTCGATCTTTGCCTGGCCGCCTGCGAAGGGAAGCTGGATCAGAAAACGTCGGACTGGGATCCCCGTCCTGCGCTGGGCGTGGTGCTGGCAGCAGGCGGTTATCCGGGTGACTACGCACAGGGCGATCAGATTCACGGTCTGCCGCTGGAAGAGGTTACGGATGGCAAAGTCTTCCATGCCGGCACCCGTCTGGAAGAGGACCGGGTGCTGACGAACGGCGGTCGTGTGCTCTGCGTCACCGCGCTGGGTGAGGATGTGGCAGCCGCCCAACAGCGTGCCTATGAACTGACGAAGCCTATCTCCTGGCAGGGCAGTTTCTGCCGTCGCGATATCGGCTACCGCGCCATTAATCGCAAATAAGTTCAGGGGGCACCAGGTGCCCCCTTTCCCTTCACATATCCTCTTCTGTCGGCTGCTGTGAGCACGCATCCTGCTGGCTAATCCGCAACAGCTGGATACCTTCTGGCGCTTCAAGCCATGACACCATTAGCGGTGTCGGGGTATGACTCTGCTGCTGTATCACTCTCTGCAGCGCATCAGCGTCAAACGCCGGTCTGACCCGCTGGCCTTCACAACGCATCACTATCCCGTTTCCCTGCCAGTGTCCCTGCCTGAGGAACACACGGCCGCTCAGCAGCGCATCGCTGAGATTACGCATCCGCTGCGCATCAAACTTATAGAGCTCAACCGCATCGGGGCTGACCGCTTCACGGCGTCCTGCAAGCTGACGCTGCATAAAGGTAAGGCCACCAGCCTGGTCAAAGCGCAGGGTCACATCGTCAGGTGCACTCCCCTTTACCTGACGCTGAATGCTGGTCAGGGCATCTTCCAGCCAGATATAGTCCGTGACCTCGCCCTCGCCGCCGCTGAACGGCGTATAGAGAGTGCGGATATGCACCGACTGATGATCGTTATTTTTACGCCAGATACGCACGACGCCGCGATCGGCAAGATAGCCGCTGGCAGAAAAGGGAGGAATATCCGGGGTGGAGCTACAGCCAAAAAGAAACAGGGAGAGAGAAAGAACAGATAAACGCTGAAACAGCGGGGTCATGATGGCAGGCCTCTTAAACAAAAGGGGCGAAACGCCCCCTGTTTTAAAGCTTAACCGCAGTGCGACGTCTTACTTAACGGCGTCTTTCAGCGCTTTACCAGACACGAATGCCGGTACGTTTGCTGCAGCGATTTTGATTTCTTTGCCAGTCTGCGGGTTACGACCGGTACGCTCAGCGCGGTGGTTCACTTTAAAAGTACCAAAACCAACCAGTTGTACAGCATCACCATCTTTCAGAGACTCAGTGATCGCAGCCAGAGTTGATTCCAGCGCTGCCTTAGCCTGGGTTTTAGACAGGTCAGCTTTTTCTGCGATCACATCAATCAGTTGAGTCTTGTTCATAAGTTATCCTTAAAGTGTATTTATCGCTTGCTAAGCAACGAGTGCGAGGGAAAAGCCATATTCTGGCACTCTTCTGCCTGCACGCACCGATAGCCACAATTTTCAGCCCCCCAAATGTAGACCAGAGAGGGGGCCGATGTGAAGCCTCCAGGCGCGCTAATTCGGGCCTGAAGTCACGTTTTATCGCCTTACTGCTGGAAATTTATACCGATGTTGCTAATTCCCGCTTCACGCAGGTCAGATCGCAGACCCTTAATCAATTCCAGGTCGCGCTCTTCACACTCCGCCAGCAGGCGGAAAATCTCCCACTGGAGGTCCCACTCATCAATGACAGCCGGGTTTTCACGCAGCTCTTCGTCGGTCATTTCGCGTCCAGCCTGGGTCATTTCCAGCATGGCCACTGTGGTAATGGAGGTCCTGCTGACTTCAATAGCATGCTCAAGCGTTTCCCCGCTCAGCTGCGCATGAATGACTTCACTCAATGCTACGCAGGCATCGATAGCCGGATAGACACCATAAACCTCAAACGCATCACCATCAGGAATGGCGGCTTCGAGTTTTTCCAGCTGGCTGTCGAAGTTAATCTTCGCATCTTTGACCGTCAGGCTTTCCCAAATCAGATCAAGAATACGACGATAGAGTGCCGGTTCGGCAAACTCAGTCTGCTCGCAGAACGCATGATAGTTGGGATACATGCGTTCGCACAGGCAGGCCATAAAAGTCAGGTGCTGCCAGCTTTGCAGCTTCGCCAGACGCAGATGAACGGGGTTTTGTAACATAAAGATGGCTCTTGTTCGTTTCGCTGGCCGCAGTGTAACTGCAAAAGCGCAGCACAAACAGTGTTAAAGCGCGTTTTGCCAGCGCTGGAAAGCGGTTCGGTTAGAGGCGACCGCATCCGCCCAGCGTGTCGGTTCCGGCAGACGGTAACCGCGCGTACAGTTTTCGACCCACTGCAGCGCGGTATCCAGGCTGACCCGGTGACCGGTGGCGACAAACAGCGGATTGCAGCGTTGCTTGCTGCGCCAGACCCAGCCTATCTGTTCGCCTTTGTCGATCAGCGGCTGACGACTGCCAGGCTCCGCGTCCAGCTCCTCAAAACGGCCACACAGACGGCGCTTGGCTACGCCAATCGTCGGCACATCCACCAGCAGGCCAAAATGTGACGCCACGCCGAGTCGTCTGGGATGGGAGATACCGTGCCCATCCACAAACAGCAGGTCCGGCTTCTGCTCCAGCATCTGCCATGCCGCCATCAGCGCCGGATACTCCCGAAATGAGAGGAAGCCCGGAATATAGGGCATGGTGGTCTCAATGCGGGCGATACGATGTTCCACCAGCTTCAGCGAGGGGTATTCCAGCACGACCATTGCCGCCCGCGTGATCGTGCCCTCCTGCTCGAATCCTACGTCCGCTCCGCCAATAAAGCGGGGCGGCAGCACGTCGAAGTCATCCTCACGCACCACATCAGCGGCGCGTTGAAGCTGTTCAGCGCGAAGTGCGGCAATATCCATGATTACTCCTGATGCCAGGGACGTGACAGACGGTGTACCGCCTCCACAAAGACGCCGGCATTTTCTGGCGGGACATCCTGATGAATACCGTGTCCCAGATTAAAGACATGGCCGGTGCCCGCGCCAAAGCGCTCAAGGATACCCGCCACTTCCTGTTCAATGCGCTCAGGGGCGGCATAGAGCATAGAGGGATCCATGTTGCCCTGCAGCGCCACTTTGTCGCCCACGCGACGGCGCGCATCATCAATATCAGTGGTCCAGTCGAGACCCAGCGCGTCACAGCCGGTAGCAGCCATCGCTTCCAGCCATTGCCCGCCCCCTTTGGTGAACAGCGTCACCGGCACACGGCGGCCATCGTTTTCACGCAGCAGGCCATCGACAATTTTGTGCATGTAGTGGAGTGAGAACTCCCGGTAGTCGCGACCAGTCAGCACACCGCCCCAGGTGTCAAATACCATGACGGACTGCGCACCGGCGCGGATCTGTGCGTTGAGATAGAGGATGACGCTGTCGGCCAGCTTGTCCAGCATCGCGTGCAGCGTGGCGGGCTCGGCATACATCATCTTCTTGATGCGGGTAAAGGCCTTGCTGCTGCCGCCTTCCACCATATAGGTTGCCAGCGTCCAGGGACTGCCCGAGAAGCCAATCAGCGGCAGTTCGCCGTTAAGATTTTTACGGATAGTGCGAACGGCATTCATCACATAACCCAGCTCCATTTCCGGATCGGGCACCGGTAAACGTTCGACGTCCGCGCGGCAGGTCACAGGGTTAGAGAAACGCGGACCTTCACCCGCTTCAAAATAGAGTCCCAGTCCCATCGCATCCGGAATAGTCAGGATGTCACTGAAGAGGATGGCGGCATCCAGCGGATAACGGCGCAGCGGCTGCAGAGTGACTTCACAGGCCAGCTCGGCGTTTTTACACAGCGACATAAAATCACCCGCCTGGGCGCGCGTCGCTTTGTACTCCGGCAAATAGCGCCCGGCTTGTCGCATCATCCAGACCGGCGTGACATCGACCGGCTGACGTAACAGGGCACGCAAATAACGATCGTTCTTCAGTTCACTCATCTCAACACTCTCTCAATAACAGGCGTGTAGTGTAGCACTTTCACGCTTCTGCGCGGCACAGGGCGACGGTATCTTCAATCAGGCGGCGCGCCACGGTGCCCGGCGGAGGCAGCAGCGGCAGATCGTCAAACCGGAACCAGGCCGCATCCAGCAGCTCTTTGCCGTCATGCTGCAGATCGCCACTCTCATATTCCGCCACAAACGCGGTCATCAGTGATTGCGGGAAGGGCCATGGCTGGGAGGTAACATAACGAACGTTTTTGATACGGATATTGCTCTCTTCCATGACCTCACGGGCGACGGCCTGCTCCAGCGTTTCGCCGACTTCGACAAAGCCTGCCAGTACGGTATAAACCTTGTTGCGATGCCGGGCATGATTCGCCAGCAGAATGTCATCACCGCGACGAATGGCCACAATGATGCAGGGCGCGATCTGCGGATAGTAGCGCTCGCGGCAGTGGCTGCACAGACAGGCAAACTCCTGCTTGCTGTGATGCATTTCATGCCCGCAGTAGCCGCACCAGCGATGAGAGCGGTAGAACTCTGCCAGCTGCACGCCACGCCCGGCCAGCTGAAACAGTTCCACATCCTGATCGATCAGCTGCCGCACCGAAAACATATCCGTTGAGCGCGGCTCACAAATCAGCCAGACTTTTTCACCCTGCCACTCGCCGATTGTCCGGGCTTTACTGCCCGTTAAACCAAACTTTTCGGCGTTTCCGTGGGGTAAATCACCTTGTGGCAACCAAAGTTTCTGTTCATGGCTGACAATCCACCATCCAGCGTCTACGCTTGAGATTTCGCATTGCATTTATTTCGTCATCCTTAGCGTCAATTCGCACGCTGAAGCCCTGATGTTAAGTGTGTAGCTAAACAACTATAACTCACATGGAGTCAGATATGCTTAACCAGTTAGAAGTCCTGGCTGAACGCGTAGGTGGCAGTAATGAACTGGTCGACTCATGGCTTGAAGCGCGTCGGCAGCTGCTGGTGACCTATTATCACCTCGTCGGTCTTAAACCCAATAAAGAGGCGCTGACGCGTCTGGATGAGCAGGCGCTGGACAACTTCTGTCACGGTCTGGTCGATTACCTCTCTGCAGGTCACTTCAGCATCTATGAGCGCGTCATTAATGAAATGAGTGGTGACAGCCCGATGATTGCTGCCGCGCAGATCTACCCGCCACTGGAAGCGAATACTGAACGTCTGATGCAGCTGTATGATGGTCACCTGCAGCAGGCGATTGATGATGAGAACTGCATGACCTTCCAGCAGGCGCTGTCAGAAGTGGGCGAAGTGCTGGAGGCACGCTTTACGCTGGAAGATAAGCTGATTCAGCTTGCGTGGGATAATCAGCTGGCCAAACCGCCGGTTGCCAACGACAGCCAGATCGCCCGCCCGGCATAAGGCCGATTCACATCAGGGGTATTGAGATTATCCGGTAGCCCTTTTATGCTGAACAGGTTCTGAGGCAGAGACGCCAAAGAACCTTTTTTATTTGTACGTTGAAATATTACGTTTTTATCGCTGAGGCCGCGCTAAGCGCCCGCGTAAAAACCGCTTCTTGTCGGAGTGCCCAGTCGGGCTGAGACCGTTAATTCGGGATCCGCGGAACCTGATCAGGTTAGAACCTGCGAAGGGAACAAGAGTAATCAGTCGCTGCCAGCCAGCCGTTGTACGCTGTCTGTACGCTTACTCCTTCCGAACTCCGGACAAGCATCATTTCCCTTTAACAGGAAGATTGCTATGTCTGACCCTAAAATGATCCGTCGTGAACAACGTGCCCAGGCGCAGGAGTTTATCCATTCCCTGCGGGGTGGCACTGCTTTTCCCCGCTCCCGTCGCATCTGGATAACCGGCAGCCGGGATGATATTCGCGTTCCGATGCGGGAAATCGCGCTGACGCCAACCCATACCGGCGGCAGCAAAGAAGCGCCACGTTATGAGCAGAATGAAGCTGTGCCGGTTTATGACACAGCGGGTGCCTATGGCGATCCTACCGCAGAGATCGACGTGCATCGTGGTCTGGCGAAGCTGCGTGCTGGCTGGATTGCTGAACGTGACGACAGTGAGCCACTGAGTCAGAACAGCTCCGGCTATACCCAGCAGCGACTGGCTGATGAGGGGCTGGACCACCTGCGCTTCGACCAGCTGCCGACCCCACGACGAGCCCGGGCAGGCCGTCGCGTCACGCAACTGCATTACGCCCGCCAGGGAATCGTTACCCCGGAGATGGAGTTCATCGCCCTGCGGGAAAATATGGGCCGGGATCGCATCCGCGGCGAGGTGCTGCTGCAACAGCATCCGGGCCACAGTTTTGGCGCACATCTGCCCGCCGCCATAACGCCTGAGTTCGTGCGTCAGGAGGTGGCGGCCGGTCGCGCCATTATCCCGGCCAATATCAACCACCCTGAATCGGAACCGATGATCATCGGCCGCAACTTTCTGGTTAAGGTCAACGCGAACATCGGCAATTCTGCGGTGACCTCTTCCATTGAGGAGGAAGTGGAGAAGCTGGTCTGGTCCACGCGCTGGGGAGCCGATACGGTCATGGATCTCTCCACCGGCCGCTATATCCATGAAACGCGCGAATGGATCCTGCGCAACAGCCCGGTGCCCATCGGCACCGTTCCGATTTATCAGGCGCTGGAAAAAGTGAATGGTGTGGCTGAGTCGCTGAACTGGGCGATCTTCCGGGACACGCTGCTTGAACAGGCGGAACAGGGGGTGGATTACTTCACCATCCATGCGGGCGTTTTGCTGCGCTATGTGCCGATGACGGCAAAGCGGCTGACCGGCATCGTGTCACGCGGCGGATCGATCATGGCGAAATGGTGTCTGTCGCACCATCAGGAGAACTTCCTCTATCAGCATTTCCGGGAAATCTGTGAAATCTGCGCCGCTTACGATGTTTCCCTGTCACTGGGCGATGGGTTACGTCCGGGTTCAATTCAGGATGCCAACGATGAGGCGCAGTTTGCCGAGCTGCGCACCCTGGGTGAACTGACCCGCATCGCCTGGGAATATGACGTTCAGGTGATGATTGAAGGGCCGGGCCATGTGCCGATGCATATGATCCGCCGCAACATGACCGAACAGCTCGACCTGTGCGATGAGGCGCCCTTCTACACCCTTGGCCCGCTGACCACTGATATTGCGCCCGGCTACGATCATTTCACCTCCGGCATCGGCGCCGCCATGATTGGCTGGTTTGGCTGCGCCATGCTCTGTTACGTCACCCCCAAAGAGCATCTGGGCCTGCCGAACAAGGAGGATGTGAAGCAGGGATTGATCACCTACAAAATCGCGGCCCATGCCGCCGATCTGGCGAAAGGCCATCCGGGCGCGCAGATCCGCGACAACGCAATGTCTAAAGCGCGTTTTGAATTCCGCTGGGAGGACCAGTTCAATCTGGCTCTCGATCCCCACACCGCCCGGGCGATGCATGATGAAACCCTGCCGCAGGAGTCGGGCAAGGTGGCGCACTTCTGCTCGATGTGTGGCCCGAAATTCTGCTCGATGAAAATTTCCCAGGAGGTGCGCGCGTTCGCTGCCCGCCAGGATACGCGCGCCGAGCCTGTCGACGTGGGCATGGCCCGGATGTCAGATCGTTTTCGTCGCCACGGCGCTGAACTTTATCACCCTGCCGACACCCTGAAGGAGGATTAACGATGCCTGCATTTCCTGCTACCGCCCCACGCCTGGGGCTTTATCCGGTGGTTGACAGCCCCGACTGGATCGCACGTCTGCTGGAGGCGGGCGTCCGCACGATCCAGCTGCGCATAAAAGATCAGCCTGATGCGATCGCTGAGCCGGCCATTGCGCAGGCGATTGCGCTGGGTAAGCGCTACGATGCGCGCCTGTTTATCAACGATTACTGGGCGCTGGCGATAAAACATCAGGCCTATGGCGTCCATCTGGGCCAGGAGGATCTGGATGTCGCCGATCTTGACCGCATTCAACAGGCGGGCTTACGGCTGGGGATCTCGACCCATGATGATGCGGAACTGGATCGCGCCCTGGCGATCCAGCCCTCTTACATCGCGCTGGGCCATATCTTCCCGACACAGACCAAAGCGATGCCGTCTGCGCCGCAGGGCATTGCGCAGCTGAAACAGCATCTGGCCCGCCTGCCCGGCATCCCGGCCGTGGCGATTGGCGGGATCTCAATAGCCCGTGCGCCCGAAGTGCTGGCTACCGGCGTGGGCAGCATTGCGGTGGTGAGCGCGATTACCCAGGCGGAGGACTGGCGTGCCGCCACTGCGACGCTGCTGGCGCTGACCGAAGGCAATGGCCAGGGATGCTGAGATCTGTCCCGCAGCGCCACGGCAAAACCGGTAAAACCGGTATGCTCTGCGGAAAGCCTGCCGCAGAAGAGAAGGCTGCCGCTGGCGCGCGGTGGTGCGGGACGTTAACGTGGATGCCGTCAGGTTAAGGTTATCTGACCAGGGCCGGTCCCCTCCTCTTGCCGGCCCTGCTTCTCTGTTCACGATGTCAGCGCGGAGGCAGGGCCTGGCGTCTCATGCTGGCAGGCGATCATCGCGCGTTCAACGGCTGCCCCTACCTGCGCCAGTGCCTGTTCAGTCTGTTCGGTAACGGGCAGGCCATAGTTGAGACGCAGGCAGTTACGGTATTTACCTGACGCGGAAAACAGTGAACCTACGGCGATCTGTATTTTCGATTCGCGCAGTTCACGGTTGAGCCGGACTGCATCGAAGGCTTCCGGAAGCTCAATCCACATCAGAAAGCCGCCCTGAGGACGCGAAACGCAGATGCCGCAGGGAAAATAGTGTCTTACCCAGCAGCTAAAGCGTTCATAGTTGCGCTGATAGAGCTGCCGCATCCGCCGCAGATGAGGCTGATAATGTCCCTGACGGATAAATTCGGACACCGCATGCTGAGGCTGCGTGGCGGTGGAACCGGTGACGATATATTTCATGTGCAGCACGCGATCGCGATAGCGGCCGGGTACTACCCAGCCAACCCGCAGACCCGGCGCCAGCGTTTTTGAAAAGGAGCTGCAGAGCAGAACCCGCCCATCCAGATCGAACGCTTTAATGGCGGGTGGTCGCGGATATTCCCAGGCTAACTCACCATACACATCATCTTCGATAATTGCGGCATCGAACCGCTGCGCCAGTGCCAGCAACGCCCGCTTACGCGATTCCGGCATAATAAAACCCAGCGGATTATTACAGTTCGGCACAACCACAACGGCCTTGATCGGCCACTGATCGAAAGCCAGTTCCAGCGCCTCCAGACTGATGCCGGTCGCCGCATCGGTCGGGATCTCAATGGCGCGGATGCCAAAGCCACGCAGCGTCTGCATGATGCCGTGAAATGAAGGTGACTCAACGGCAATGATGTCACCTGGCTCGCAGACTGCCCGGACGGCGACAGATAGCGCCTCGTGACA
The DNA here is from genome assembly GCF_032114055.1 of Pantoea sp. Classification (GTDB taxonomy): domain Bacteria; phylum Pseudomonadota; class Gammaproteobacteria; order Enterobacterales; family Enterobacteriaceae; genus Pantoea. The sequence continues at coordinate 13,443 of NZ_DAMCTB010000020.1, read as the reverse complement.
GCCGGTGGTGACCACAATGTCCTCCGCCGTAAGCTGGCAGCCGCTATCGATTGCCAGTCGTGCAATCTGCTGCCGCAGTGCAAGCACGCCATAGAGATTGTCATAGTTGAGCAGCGCGGCTTCCTGCTTCTGCGCCTGGCGACTGAACGCTTTCCAGAGCGGCTTAAGCGTCGGCTGTGTCAGATCGGGCATCCCGCTGCCCAGTTGCAGAACATCCTCTTCCAGACGACCGTTAATCAACTCCAGCACCGCATCCCACTGCGTGACCTCGACCGGCCGCTGCACGGGGCGCGTCAGCGCCGGGATCGGTGGTGCCGCTTTGCAGGAAGCCACAAAGTAACCGGAGCGTGACTGCGGTGTGATCATCTGCTTCTCTTCCAGCAGATGATAAGCCTGCTGCACGGTACTGATACTGACGCCATGTTCAGCACTGAGGGTACGCACCGAAGGCAGGCGTTCACCACTACGGTATAAGCCCTGTTCAATGCGCTGAGCCAGCAGCGAAGCCAGATGTTCATAACGGGTCATTGTATTTACTCCGGCTCAGAGCGTGAGCGGTAACCAGTACAGTTGAGTGCCGTTTTTACCATTCAGATCGTGTTTACCGCAATCTGTATGTTAAAAAAAGGTGATTTTTGAATCTGTATCATACAGACCGCGTTGCGGAAAATAGCCTCTCACATCACTGAGGGCACTATCATGGGATACGATGAGAATCGCGCAGCTAAACCGTTTGCCGGCACGCCTTACCACCTGGTGCGTTATCTGTGGCGCTGCTTTAAGCGCTGGCAGCTGCGGCGGGAGACTTCTGTCATTCTGTCGAAGCTGAGTGACCAGCAGCTCAGAGATATTGGCATCCGCCGTAATGAGTGGAAACCCTGAAAAAAGATAAAAAAAACCCTGCCGAAGCAGGGTTTTTATCAGGCAAAGGACGATTAATCGTCTTTGTTGCCGCCGAGACCGGCGTTCAGCAGTTCAGCCAGGCTGGCTGAGGCTTCATCCGCAGTCACCTGCGGTACAACCGGCACTTCGCCTGCCGCTTTGCGACGCATACGATCCTGGTGGTACGCATAACCGGTACCGGCCGGGATCAGACGACCCACGATCACGTTCTCTTTCAGGCCGCGCAGTTCGTCGCGCTTGCCCGCTACTGCGGCTTCGGTCAGGACACGAGTCGTTTCCTGGAACGATGCGGCAGAGATGAACGATTCGGTAGCCAGTGACGCTTTGGTAATACCCAGCAGATCACGCACGTAGGTTGCGCCCACTTTTCCGTTCGCTTCCAGATCACGGTTAGAGATCTTGATGCGAGAGTACTCAGCCTGCTCACCTTCCAGGAAGTCTGCACCGCCTGCGCTCACGATGGTTGCTTTACGCAGCATCTGACGAACGATGACTTCGATGTGCTTATCGTTAATCTTAACGCCCTGCAGGCGGTAAACTTCCTGCACTTCGTTAGTGATGTAACGGGTCACCGCATGCACACCGCGCAGACGCAGGATGTCATGTGGAGACTCTGGGCCATCGGAAACCACGTCACCGCGCTCAACACGTTCACCTTCGAACACGTTCAGCTGACGCCATTTCGGAATCATCTCTTCGTATGGCTCGCTTCCATCCAGCGGTGTAATTACCAGACGGCGTTTACCTTTGGTCTCTTTACCGAAGGAGATGATGCCGCTGATCTCCGCCAGGATAGCTGGCTCTTTCGGACGACGCGCTTCGAACAAATCAGCAACGCGTGGCAGACCACCGGTAATATCTTTGGTACCGCCAGATTCCTGCGGCACACGCGCCAGGGTGTCACCGGCGCTGATTTTCACGCCATCTTCCAGCTGCACAATCGCTTTACCTGGCAGGAAGTACTGAGCCGGCATGTCGGTGCCCGGGATCAGAACGTCGTTGCCGCTGGCATCAACAATTTTCAGCGCAGGACGCAGATCTTTACCGCCTGACGTACGCTCAGCACTGTCCAGCACCACCAGCGAAGAAAGACCGGTTAAGTCATCTGTCTGACGCGTAATGGTCTGGCCATCAATCATGTCCGTGAAGCGAATGAAACCGCCCACTTCGGTGATAACTGGCATGGTATGCGGATCCCAGTTTGCGACGGTCTCGCCCGCGGCAACCTGCTCACCATCACCTTTCGCCATGGTAGAACCGTAAGGAACTTTATAGCTCTCTTTGGTACGACCAAATTCATCGATCATTTTCAGTTCGACGTTACGCGAGGTGATCACCAGCTTACCGGCCGAGTTCGTTACCGACTTGGCGTTGGTCAGCTTGATGGTACCTTTGTTCTTCACCTGAATGCTGGATTCAGCAGCCGCACGTGATGCCGCACCACCGATGTGGAACGTACGCATCGTCAGCTGTGTACCCGGCTCACCGATGGACTGTGCCGCGATAACACCGATTGCTTCGCCTTTGTTGATGATGTGACCACGTGCCAGGTCGCGACCGTAGCAGTGCGCACACACACCAAAGTCAGTTTCACAACCAACAACAGAGCGGACTTTCAGGCTGTCGACAGAGTTCAGTTCCAGCACGTCACACCAGTGCTCATCGAGCAGGGTATTGCGCGGAACCAGAATGTCAGCAGTGCCTGGCTTCAGAACGTCTTCAGCCGTTACACGACCCAGTACACGTTCACGCAGCGGCTCTTTCACGTCGCCACCTTCGATGACCGGGGTCATCATGATGCCTTCGTGCGTACCACAGTCATCTTCAGTCACAACCAGGTCCTGCGCCACGTCAACCAGACGACGGGTCAGATAACCGGAGTTCGCGGTTTTCAGTGCGGTATCCGCAAGACCTTTACGCGCACCGTGGGTTGAGATGAAGTACTGGAGTACGTTCAGCCCTTCACGGAAGTTCGCCGTGATCGGTGTTTCAATGATCGAGCCATCCGGCTTCGCCATCAGACCACGCATACCGGCCAGCTGACGAATCTGTGCAGCAGAACCACGCGCACCGGAGTCGGCCATCATAAAGATGCTGTTAAAGGAAACCTGTTTCTCTTCTTCGCCGTCACGGTTAATCACGGTTTCGGTTGAGAGGTTTTCCATCATCGCCTTGGCAACACGTTCGTTAGCTGCGGCCCAGATATCGATGACTTTGTTGTAACGTTCGCCAGCGGTAACCAGACCAGACTGGAACTGCTCCTGGATTTCAGCCACTTCCGCTTCCGCTTCGGTGATGATTTCCACTTTCTTCTCTGGAATGACCATGTCGTCGATGCCGACTGACGCGCCTGAACGGGCAGCGTAGGCGAAACCGGTGTACATGGTCTGGTCAGCGAAGATAACGGTCGGCTTCAGCCCCAGAATGCGGTAACAGGTGTTCAGCATTTTGGAGATCGCTTTTTTACCCAGCGCCTGGTTAACGATGGAGTAAGGCAGACCTTTTGGCACGATCATCCACAGGATGGCGCGACCAATTGTCGTGTCGATCAGACTGGTTTTTGCGACCCACTCATCCTGCTCATTTTTCTCGTGTTCGGTGATACGCACCTTCACGCGAGCATGCAGAGACGCGAGGCCAGCGCGATAAATACGCTCAGCTTCTTTCGGGCCAGTCAGTACCATGCCTTCGCCTTTGGCGTTAACACAGTCACGGGTCATATAGTACAGACCCAGTACAACGTCCTGAGAAGGAACGATGATTGGCTCGCCGTTCGCAGGTGACAGGATGTTGTTGGTCGACATCATCAGCGCACGCGCTTCCAGCTGGGCTTCCAGCGTCAGCGGTACGTGGACAGCCATCTGGTCACCATCGAAGTCGGCGTTATAAGCCGCACAAACCAGTGGGTGAAGCTGGATCGCTTTACCTTCGATCAGAACCGGTTCAAACGCCTGAATACCCAGACGGTGCAGCGTAGGCGCACGGTTCAGCAGAACCGGGTGCTCACGGATCACTTCGTCGAGGATATCCCAGACAACCGCTTCTTCGCGCTCAACCATTTTCTTCGCGGCTTTGATGGTGGTGGCCAGGCCACGCAGTTCCAGCTTGCCGTAAATGAACGGTTTAAACAGTTCGAGTGCCATTTTCTTCGGCAGACCGCACTGATGCAGACGCAGGTATGGACCAACGGTGATAACCGAACGACCAGAGTAGTCGACACGTTTACCCAGCAGGTTCTGACGGAAACGACCCTGCTTACCTTTGATCATGTCTGCCAGCGATTTCAGCGGACGCTTGTTGGAACCGGTGATCGCGCGACCGCGACGGCCGTTATCCAGCAGGGCATCTACCGCTTCCTGCAGCATACGCTTTTCGTTGCGCACGATGATGTCTGGCGCAGCCAGATCCAGCAGGCGCTTCAGACGGTTGTTACGGTTGATCACGCGACGATAGAGATCGTTCAGATCCGACGTTGCAAAACGGCCACCATCCAGCGGCACCAGCGGACGCAGATCCGGTGGCAGAACAGGCAGCACGGTCAGGATCATCCACTCTGGCTTGTTACCAGACTGTACGAACGCTTCCAGCAGCTTGATACGCTTGGTCAGTTTTTTACGTTTGGTTTCAGAGTTAGTTTCGTTCAGCTCTTCACGCAGCTGATCGCACTCCTGCTCCAGATCCATGTTTTTCAACAGGGCCTGGATCGCTTCGGCGCCCATTTTAGCGTCGAACTCGTCACCGAACTCTTCCAGTGCGTCAAGGTACTGCTCTTCGGTCAGGATCTGACGCTTCTCGAGGTTGGTCATGCCACCCTCGATAACTACGTAAGATTCAAAGTAGAGCACGCGCTCGATGTCACGCAGCGGCATATCCAGCAGTAAGCCGATACGCGATGGCAGTGACTTCAGGAACCAGATGTGCGCGGTCGGCGACGCCAGTTCGATGTGGCCCATACGCTCACGGCGTACTTTAGTCTGGGTCACTTCAACGCCGCACTTCTCACAAATCACACCACGGTGTTTCAGGCGCTTGTACTTACCGCACAGGCACTCATAGTCTTTGACCGGCCCGAAGATACGGGCACAGAACAGACCATCGCGCTCTGGCTTGAAAGTACGGTAGTTAATGGTTTCTGGCTTTTTCACTTCACCAAAAGACCAGGAACGGATCATGTCTGGCGAAGCCAGCGCAATTTTGATCGCATCAAACTCTTCGGTCTTAGTTTGCGCTTTCAGAAACTTAAGTAAGTCTTTCACGGATTAGCTCCCGTCGGAGTGAGACTCAGGGGGCGTCCAACCGAAATTGAACGCCCCGTAACCAGTACAATTGCGAGCGCTTTAAACCCGGCGCTTTCAGGCAACGGCGAACCGCTGCCTGAAATGGGGTTACTCGTCTTCCAGCTCGATGTTGATACCCAGCGAGCGAATCTCTTTCAACAGTACGTTGAAGGATTCCGGCATGCCCGGCTCCATCTGATGGTTGCCGTCAACGATGTTTTTATACATCTTGGTACGGCCGTTGACGTCATCAGACTTAACGGTAAGCATTTCCTGCAGGGTATACGCGGCACCGTAAGCTTCCAGTGCCCATACTTCCATCTCACCAAAGCGCTGACCACCGAACTGCGCCTTACCACCCAGCGGCTGCTGAGTAACCAGGCTGTAGGAACCGGTAGAACGTGCATGCATCTTGTCATCAACCAGGTGGTTCAGTTTCAGCATGTACATGTAGCCAACGGTAACCTGACGTTCGAACTGCTCACCGGTACGGCCGTCAAACAGGGTAATCTGACCGGAAGAAGGCAGGCCGCCGAGCTGTAACAGCTCTTTGATCTCGCTCTCTTTCGCGCCATCAAACACCGGCGTGGCGATTGGCATACCTTTCTTCAGATTCTCAGCCAGACGCAGAACTTCGTCATCGGAGAAGGTGTTCAGGTCAACTCTCTGACGCAGATCGGTACCCAGGTCATAGGCGCGCTGGATGAATTCGCGCAGTTTCGCGACTTCTTCCTGCTTCTTCAGCATGGCGTTGATCTTCTCGCCGATGCCTTTCGCCGCCATACCCAGGTGAGTTTCCAGAATCTGACCGATGTTCATACGCGATGGTACGCCCAGCGGGTTCAGAACGATGTCAACCGGGGTGCCGTTTTCATCGTAAGGCATATCTTCGATCGGGTTGATCTTGGAGATAACACCTTTGTTACCGTGACGACCCGCCATCTTATCACCCGGCTGAATCTGACGCTTAACGGCCAGATAAACCTTAACGATTTTCAGCACGCCTGGTGCCAGATCATCGCCCTGGGTGATCTTACGACGCTTACCTTCGAGCTTCTTCTCAAACTCGTGCTTCAGTTCGTCGTACTGCTCGGCCAGCTGTTCCAGCTGGTTTTGCTTGGCTTCGTCGTTCAGACCCAGTTCCAGCCAGCGCTCGCGCGGCAGCTTGTCCAGTTTGTCTGCTTCAACGCCACCGGAGATCAGGACGTTCTGAATACGGCTGAACAGGCCCGCTTCCAGAATCTGCAGCTCTTCAGACAGGTCTTTCTTCGCCTGCTTCAGCTGCATCTCTTCGATTTCCAGCGCACGTTTGTCTTTTTCCACGCCATCGCGGGTAAAGACCTGAACGTCGATCACGGTGCCTGACACGCCATTCGGTACGCGCAGTGACGAATCTTTCACGTCAGAGGCTTTTTCACCGAAGATCGCGCGCAGCAGTTTCTCTTCTGGCGTCAGCTGGGTTTCACCTTTCGGCGTTACCTTACCAACCAGAATGTCACCACCGGTCACTTCAGCACCGATATAGACGATGCCTGACTCATCCAGTTTAGAGAGTGCAGCTTCACCCACGTTCGGGATATCAGCAGTGATCTCTTCCGGCCCCAGTTTGGTGTCACGCGACACGCAAGCCAGTTCCTGAATGTGGATGGTGGTAAAGCGATCTTCCTGTACCACGCGCTCGGAGACCAGGATGGAGTCTTCGAAGTTGTAACCGTTCCACGGCATGAACGCGACGCGCATGTTCTGACCCAGCGCCAGTTCACCCAGATCGGTGGACGGGCCATCAGCCAGCACATCGCCACGCTCAACCGGCTCACCCAGAGAGACACATGGCATCTGGTTGATACAGGTGTTCTGGTTAGAACGGGTGTATTTAGTCAGGTTGTAGATGTCGATACCGGCTTCGCCAGCATACATTTCATCTTCATTCACTTTGATAACGATACGTGATGCGTCGACGTACTGTACGGTACCACCACGTTTAGCCACGGCGGTCACACCGGAGTCAACGGCAACAGCACGTTCCATACCGGTACCAACCAGCGGCTTATCAGCACGCAGAGTCGGAACGGCCTGACGTTGCATGTTCGCACCCATCAAAGCACGGTTGGCGTCATCGTGTTCCAGGAACGGGATCAGGGATGCACCGACAGAAACCACCTGCTGGGTGGAAACGTCCATGTAGTCAACCTGATCGCGGCTGAACAGGCTCGATTCGCCTTTGCTACGGCAGGTGACCAGGTCATCCACAAACGCGCCGTTGTCATCAAGAGGGGCGTTCGCCTGAGCGATAACGTAGTTACCCTCTTCGATAGCAGAGAGGTAGTGAATCTCGTCAGAAACCAGACCATCGATCACACGGCGATATGGGGTTTCAAGGAAACCGTACTCATTGGTCTGCGCATAGACAGACAAGGAGTTGATCAGACCGATGTTCGGACCTTCAGGGGTCTCGATTGGGCAGACACGACCGTAGTGTGTTGGGTGTACGTCACGGACTTCGAAGCCAGCGCGCTCACGCGTCAGACCACCCGGGCCGAGAGCAGAGATACGACGTTTGTGCGTAATCTCAGACAGCGGGTTGTTCTGATCCATGAACTGAGACAGCTGGCTTGAACCAAAGAACTCTTTGACCGCGGCCGAAATTGGCTTGGCGTTGATCATGTCCTGTGGCATCAGGGTGTCCAGATCGCCCAGTGACAGACGCTCTTTAACCGCACGCTCAACACGTACCAGACCCACACGGAACTGGTTCTCCGCCATTTCGCCAACTGAACGAATACGACGGTTGCCGAGGTGGTCGATATCGTCCACTTCGCCTTTACCGTTACGGATGTCGATCAGCTTCTTCATCACGTCGATGATGTCTTCTTTGCTCAGGATGCCTGAACCTTCGATTTCATCACGCAGTAATGAGCGGTTGAATTTCATACGGCCGACAGCAGACAGGTCGTAACGATCTTCAGAGAAGAAGAGGTTTTCGAACAGATTCTCTGCAGCTTCGCGCGTTGGCGGCTCACCAGGACGCATCATGCGGTAGATCTCAACCAGGGCGCTCAGGCGATCGCTGGTTGGGTCGACACGCAGGGTCTCAGACATATATGGACCGTGGTCCAGGTCGTTGGTGAACAGCGTTTCGATGCGCTTGTGACCGGACTGGCTCAGTTTAGCCAGCAGATCCAGCGACAGCTCCATGTTCGCTGCAACAATCAGCTCACCGGTGCTCTCATCGATGTAATCTTTAGCGACCACTTTGCCCGCGATATATTCAACCGGGACTTCGATGTGCTGAATGCCATCTTTTTCCAGCTGACGGATATGGCGCGCAGTGATGCGGCGACCTTTTTCGACGTAGACGGTGCCGTTCGCTTCGATATCGAAGGTGGCGGTTTCACCGCGCAGGCGCTCTGGCACCAGCTCCATCTGCAGTTTGTTGTCACGGATTTCAAAGACCACTTTCTCAAAGAAGAGATCAAGGATCTGAGGTGTCGTGAACTGTAACGCACGCAGAATGATAGTGGCCGGCAGCTTACGACGACGGTCAATACGGACAAACAGGTTATCTTTCGGGTCAAACTCAAAGTCGAGCCATGAACCGCGGTAAGGGATGATACGTGCGTTATAAAGCACTTTACCCGAAGAGTGGGTTTTACCCTTATCGCTATCAAAGAACACGCCAGGACTACGGTGCAGCTGAGAAACGATAACGCGCTCGGTACCATTGATGACAAAGGTACCGTTGTCGGTCATGAGCGGAATTTCGCCCATGTAGACTTCTTGTTCTTTAATATCTTTTACGGTGCCTTCTGGCGCTTCGCGCTCATAGATCACCAGACGCAGTTTCACGCGCAGCGGTGCCGAATAGGTCACGCCACGGATCTGACACTCTTTCACGTCAAAGACAGGTTCGCCCAGGCGATAGCTGACATACTGCAACTCAGAGTTGCCGCTGTAGCTCGCAATAGGGAATACAGAGCGGAAGGCAGCTTCCAGCCCGTACTGACCTTCTGGATCTTGCTCGATAAACTTCTGGAACGAGTCGAGCTGGATGGAAAGGAGATAAGGTATGTCCAGTACTTGTGGACGTTTACCAAAATCCTTACGAATACGTTTTTTCTCGGTATAGGAGTAAACCATAGGGTTCCTCAGCTAGCTGACAAGTCGACCCACGCTGTCCGTCCTGACAGGACAGTTCATGCAACACGATTTTGTTTGATTCACTGGCTGCGGGGCAGCAGTGCAATACCTCTTTCTATCACGCTTAAATCATTTCATCGCTTTTGCGAAGGCAGGGAACCCGCACAGGAAAGCGGTATATTAAGTCGTCGATAGAGAAAGATATTGAAGAGTAGCAATGGACAAACAGTGTGAAACCCCATTGAAACCCTGTAGCGCAAAAAGGCTGGTGACCAAAAAGTCACCAGCCATCAGTCTGAAACTACTCAGACTGCAACCCGAAGGTTGTCTTACTTAACTTCAACTTCAGCGCCAGCTTCTTTCAGAGCAGCTTCAAGTGCAGCTGCGTCATCTTTGCTGATGCCTTCTTTGATCACGCCAGTTGCTTCAACCAGATCTTTGGCTTCTTTCAGGCCCAGACCAGTTGCAGTACGTACGGCTTTGATAACTGCTACTTTGTTCGCGCCAACAGCTTTCAGTACGACGTCGAATTCAGTTTTTTCTTCAACAGCTTCAGCCGGGCCCGCAGCAACAGCTACAGCAGCAGCAGCAGAAACGCCGAATTTTTCTTCCATAGCAGAAACCAGCTCAACTACTTCCATTACGGACATAGCTGCAACAGCTTCCAGAATTTGGTCTTTAGTGATAGACATAACAATTGTTCCTAAGAATCAGAAAAAGTTTATACGTTAGCAAACACGAAGAAAAAGAGTCTGGCCTTAAGCCGCTTCTTTTGCGTCGCGTACAGCAGCCAGAGTGCGGACCAGTTTGCCAGCAGCGGCTTCTTTCATGGTCGACATCAGACGTGCCAGTGCTTCTTCGTAGGTCGGCAGCGTTGCCAGACGGTCAATATTGGCCGCCGTGATCAGCTCACCTTCAAAGGCTGCAGCTTTGACCTCAAATTTTGCATTCGCTTTCGCGAAATCTTTGAACAGACGAGCAGCAGCGCCCGGGTGTTCCATAGAATATGCAATCAGGGTCGGACCAACAAACGTGTCTTTCAGGCACTCGAACTGAGTACCTTCAACGACGCGGCGCAGCAGGGTGTTACGAACAACACGCATGTAAACGCCAGCTTCACGACCTGCTTTACGCAGTTCGGTCATTTTATCAACGGTAACGCCACGGGAATCCGCAACAACCGCTGAAAGCGCACCTTTGGCTACTTCGCTGACTTCAGCAACAATCGCTTGTTTGTCTTGAAGATTTAATGCCATTAGCTTTTGCTCCTGGATTTGACCGGGAAAGGATTTCCCCGGAACTCACTTCACTTAGATCACCCGAAGGGAAATAAGCGCTCGAACACGGTGAGCAGAATCCAGCTAAGAAAAAATTCTTTTGGTTCTGTCACCGTCTACGCAGGATATTAAGCCGTTTATCCGGAGATAAGCTGCTCCTGCGGTCTTGGACGGAGGCCAGGATAAGGCCTGGCTCCAACCTAAATTCTGTGTGACGCAGCAGAGTCAAAGGGAAAAGCGATAACGCCCCGTTCCATTCCGGCTCTCTGGTGTCCTGTTCTGCTAATAACAGAACAACGGGCGTAAGATTCTAGGTGAATTTTTCGCCCGTTTCAAGCAGCAATTAGTTTGCTGTTGCGTTCAGACCAGCATGGTCAATGGCAACGCCAGCGCCCATGGTGGTTGAAAGGCTGACTTTCTTGATGTACACGCCTTTCGCCTGAGATGGTTTCGCTTTTTTCAGCGCAATCAGCAGAGATTCCAGGTTTTCTTTCAGTTTGTCAGCGTCAAAGTCCACTTTACCGATGGTAGTGTGGATGATGCCGTTTTTGTCGTTACGATAACGAACCTGACCTGCTTTAGCGTTCTTAACTGCTTCAGCAACGTTAGGGGTTACAGTACCAACTTTCGGGTTTGGCATCAGGCCACGTGGACCCAGAATCTGGCCCAGCTGGCCAACAACGCGCATTGCATCCGGAGAAGCAATAACAACGTCAAAATTCATTTCGCCTTTCTTGATCTGCTCAGCCAGGTCTTCCATACCAACCAGCTCAGCGCCTGCTGCTTTAGCAGCTTCAGCGTTAGCACCCTGGGTGAAGACAGCAACACGTACTGAACGACCAGTACCGTGTGGCAGAACGGTCGCGCCGCGTACGTTCTGATCAGATTTACGTGCATCGATGCCGAGGTTGACAGCAACGTCAACGCTTTCAACGAACTTGGCAGTAGCCAGTTCTTTCAGCAGAGCAACAGCTTCAGCAATGTCATACTGCTTGGTCGCGTCAACTTTGTCGCGAATTACGGTCATGCGCTTGGTCAGCTTAGCCATTTCTTAGTCCTCTACTACCAGGCCCATGGAACGAGCAGTACCTTCGATTGAACGAGTCATCGCTTCAACGTCAGAACCAGTCATGTCCGCAGCTTTGGTTTCTGCGATTTCACGTACCTGAGCACGAGTCACTTTACCGACTTTATCTTTGTTCGGCTTACCAGAACCAGACTTGATGCCCGCTGCTTTTTTCAGCAGTACGGCAGCCGGAGGCGTTTTGGTAATGAACGTGAAAGAGCGGTCGCTGTATACGGTGATAACAACAGGAGTCGGCAGACCTTTTTCCAGAGATTCGGTCTTCGCGTTGAACGCTTTACAGAATTCCATGATGTTAACACCCTGCTGACCCAGAGCTGGACCAACCGGTGGACTTGGGTTCGCCATACCAGCTGCAACCTGCAGCTTGACATAGGCTTGGACTTTCTTAGCCATGATATTTCCTCAATTGGGTTATAGCGCCTGTTAAAGGCTCCCCGTGATAACGATTTACACGCTGTTGCCAGCGCATAAAAACAAAAGGCGCGAAATTGTAGTTAAATTTCGCGCCTGCTGCAATAGCTAATTTGTGAGCAGAAAAAGGTTAACCTTTCTCCACCTGACCGAAGTCGAGTTCGACCGGCGTTGCACGTCCGAAGATAGAAACGGAAACCGTCAGGCGGCTCTTCTCGTAATCCACATCTTCAACGACACCGTTAAAGTCAGCAAAGGGACCATCGTTAACGCGAACCATTTCACCTGGCTCAAACAGCGTTTTCGGACGGGGCTTGTCACCGACCTGCTGCAGACGATTCATGATCGCATCGACTTCTTTGTCGCTGATCGGTGCCGGACGGTCAGACGTTCCGCCGATGAAACCCATCACGCGCGGGACACTGCGCACCAGGTGCCAGCTGGCGTCATTCATCACCATCTGAACCAGTACATATCCCGGGAAAAACTTGCGCTCGCTCTTACGACGCTGGCCACCACGAATCTCAACGACTTCTTCAGTCGGAACCATGACGTCGCCAAACAGCTCTTCCATGTTGTGCAATTTGATATGCTCGCGCAGCGATTGGGCTACGCGGCCTTCAAAACCGGAAAACGCCTGTACGACGTACCAGCGTTTCTTTGGAGCTTCAGACATCTCAGAACCTCAGGCCAGTGATAAACGATACCAGACGGACCAGAATACCATCCAGCCCCCACAAAATCAGTGACATCACGGCAGTCACCGCGGCAACGATTAACGTGGTGTGCAGCGTTTCCTGGCGGGTTGGCCAGATAACCTTACGCATTTCTGTTCTTGCTTCACGAGCAAAAGCCACGGTCGCTTTGCCTTTGGTCGTTAAAAGCGCAATGCCGCCAGCCGCTGCGATCAGTACAACTACGGCTAACGCGCGCAGTGGCAGTGACACATCACGATAGAGGTAGTTACCTACAATCGCCGCAAGCAGCAGTACCACGACTGCTACCCACTTTACCGCTTCCAGGCCACGCCCGCTCCCTTGAGCTTCGGTATTCGCACTCATAAACCAACCTGCCACAATAATTCAGAAACTATTCTGCCCCGCAGTGCGAGGCGTCCAAACCGAATGAGCTTTTGAGGCGTAACTCGGTATCTAACGCCGCATGACAGAGCCTGTCTCAGCAATGATTATGATCGAAAAAATCACTGATGAGCCAGGTTCTATGAAACAGCGTGCAAAAAGGGCATCAAATGATGCCCTTTCCGTGTGCATTGCGTCAAACGTTATCGGTAATTATGCGATAACTTTAGCAACAACACCCGCGCCAACGGTACGGCCACCTTCGCGGATTG
>NZ_DAMCTB010000019.1:0-25948 GCF_032114055.1 Pantoea sp. | reverse complement strand
GAAGCTGGTGATGAAGCAGCTGTATCCGGGCAAAGCGGTCGGTGAGCTTTCGGAAACGGAGAAGCAGACAGTCAGTGCGCTGGGTACGCTGGCGGCGGGGCTGACGGGTGGCATTGTGGGTGACAGCACTGCCGGCGCGATGGCGGGGGCGCAGACGGGTAAGAACGCGGTTGAGAATAATGCGCTGGCGAATGTGCTGGCAGCGGCAGAAGCCAATAAGAAAGGCACAATAAAGAAATATGAATCGGCAACACAGAAAGCCATCAGGGAAGCCTGTAGCGGAGGAATGCCGATATCCTGTGAAACAGCCGTGGCAGCAGTGGGCAGTGCGATCGCCTGGCCGTTATTGCCCGCAGCGGCAGCGACGACCAGCCTGATAGGTGCAGGAGCAAACGCCGGGGTAGGTTATCTGATTAACGGTGAAGTGAATCCGAAAGATGTCATTCTGGGTTACTGGACGGGTGCATTTACGGCAGGAACCGGGCTGTGGGGAACCATGGGTGTGAATGCAGCCAGCGGTGCCGCCTCCAGTTATCTTAGAGGTGATGATCCACTGAAGGGTGGCGCAATGAGTGGCGCGGCATCAGGTTTTGGCTACGGTGTTGGTAAAGTGGTTCAGGGGCAATTTGATAAAATGCTTAACCCGAACTGGAAGAATTGGGAATGGGTTGATATGGGGATAGGGATATCTAAGCCGATGCCATTAGATCCATTGCCCGGAATTACTGGCAATATTGTAGGTTCTGGCGCGACAGAATTCACTCATGATCAGGTAGGGAAAAAATTAAATGAAATAGGTGGCAAGTAATGATGATCAAAAAACGCAAATGGTTCTCTTTAATGATTTATCTCATTTTGGCTTCAGTATTAGCAATATCACTAAGCTTTATATTACTTCAGGCCTGCGTGGAGCTGTTTTTTCTATTTTTTTATAATACTCCATTTAAAATATCAAATATTGATCTTTTAAAATGCTTAAAGGCTGGCTTGTTCTGTGGTGTTCTTGCTGGCTCTGGCTGTTGGTGGATTTATTACCAGCACTATCAAAAAAACAGTAACAGATAGAATAAAATCCCGGCCATCGCGCCGAGGCGGTTAATAAGGCGATTGCGGGAGCGCTGGCAACTGGCGGCCTGACATCTTTAACAGCTCCAGCGCAGGCAATATGGGCAATGGGCGCAGGAGTTAATGCAGGCGCTCAGTATGCTGAAAATGGTAAGGTGAATCCGGTTAACTCTGTTATTGCTGGCTGGACAAACGTTATCACCATCGGAAATGGCTTGACCGGTACAGTGATCTGGAATGCTGCAGGAGGAGCCTTGACCAATCAAATCAATGGCGATGATCCGCTGACCGGTGCAATAACCAATGGTGCTGGATCTGCATTAGGTTATGGAGCTGGTAAATTGATCTCTTCAGGTACAAACGCGGCGGGCAAATGGATAACAGGAGGCTGGGATCCCAGGTTCAATCCTGATCTGCTGAAATATACAGATGTTAAGGGAAAGCTGGGGCTATCTAAGGAAATGCTGCCAAGTAAAATCCCCAGTAACCTAGGTAATATCGGCGCTTCAGTAATATCAGAGGGGTGTGGAAAAGCAGCGGAGAAAGTGCTTAAAAAAATAGGAGATGGAAATGAAAAATGATCGTCATTTTAGAATTTTAAAGTCATTGTTCATTTTAGCCGCCACGGTTTTATTTATCATCGCACTCTCTGTATGTGGAACGCTTTTTTTCTCATTATTACAGTGGTTTCTTGGTGATGGCTTTCATATAAACTGGCAGGATATTGTACATGGAGCAAAAATTGGATTTTATGGTGGAGGTATCGGAGGTATTGGCCTCGCATTACTTCACTTTTTTAAAGTAAAAGGCTTTTAACCTTCACTGAAAGATCCCGGCTGGACGTCATCTTCGATAAGGAGAAGGAGCAGAGCCGGCTGAAGGCGGCGCAGCGCAGACGACGTCAGTAAACAGGTTTACAGCAAATATAATATTTTCTGGCTTTTACTCATCTATAACCTGGCACAAAATCTCCGCGGACCTTAATTAAGTCATGACCCTGACATGCAGCCAGACACCATCATCCCTCTTTATGGTTCTGGCTCAGGACACCCTCACGCCGCAGGCGGCGTCGTCCGTGCAAAACTCTCACGCTGAAACAGCGTTTCCGCCAGCTTTACCAGTGCCGGTCGCCCGACACACCAGTTCGGCGCCACGCGGCGGAAATTGAGATAACCGATCATGCAGCCGGTGGCGATATCTGCCAGATTGAGCTGGCCGTTGTTGAGCCATTTTCCCTCTGCTACTTTCGCCTCCAGCATATCCAGACTGCGCTGAATCTTCTCCCGATGACGCAGCAGCACCTCTTCTGACTGTAAATCCCCCGGCCGCAGCTGCTCGCGGACAATCACCAGCGCGGCATCGCTGATGCCATCCGCCAGCTTCTCCAGCTGACGGATGTTAAGTGACGCCAGCGGATCGGCGGGCAGCAGAGCAGGCTCTGCACCGCGCTGCTCCAGAAATTCCGCAATGATGCCGGAATCGAACCAGATTTGCTTATCGTCAGCGACCAGCGCCGGGACTTTACCCAGTGGATTGTAATGGGGCACGTGGCTGTCATCGCTGTAAGGCGATGCGTTAACGAATTCAAACGTGATGCCTTTTTCCAGCATGATGACCGAGATCTTTCGCACAAACGGACTGGTATAACTGCCAATAAGTTTCATCGGGTTCTCCGGAGTCAGTGACTATTCGCCAGGAAACATAAAGGGATTGAGACTGCTGCGTGCGAAGCCTTCCTGCTCCATTCTGGCATCCAGTATCAGCGACGCCAGGTCATCAGCCACTGGTTCAATGGCCGGATCTTTCTCCTGATAAAGCATTTTCAGATAGGTACCACAGTCGCCGCAGCTCTCTGCCTTCACGGCCGCCTGTTCGCTTTCAAGCGACCAGTAGTGCAGGTCCCGGGACTGTTCACACTGGGTGCATTTGCTGCGCACCACGTGCCATTCGCTCTCACACAGATTGCAGTGCAGATAGCGCGCGCCTTCATGGCTGCCGATATGCACCACGCTGGCGACCGGCATGCTGGCGCAGACCGGGCAGAACTGACGCTGATCGCCCATCTCAGCCCGCGCTTTGCCGGGAATTAGCGCCGCCATCTGCGCCCAGTAGAGCGAGAGGGCCGCCCAGATAAAGGGCGCTTTATCGCTGCTGACCTGCGCATACTCGCCGGTAAATAGCGCGCTGGCCAGCGTCTCCAGCTCCGTAGCGGAGGCTTTTTCCAGATTCTCCAGCACCGCCAGCGCCTGGCCGCTCATCTCCGGCTTCAGCTCGGCAATCAGCGAATGCAGCAGCCGCTGCCAGTGCGGATCGCGCGGCAGGGTATGAATATTGAGCGGCGGCTTGCCCTCGCGGGCGCTCTGCGTCAGCCGGGCATGGAGATCCATCTGCAGCGGATGGTCATACAGCACAATCTCCTGCGCTTCCGCGATCGTCGCCGCGAAGCGCAGATAATCGCCGAGTGGATTTTTCGCGGCCAGGTCGCGCAGTCGCGCGGCACGGCGGCTGTATAAATTTTTCAGCCGTGGAAAAAGTAACGGCGGAATCATCTCCGCCGTTGTTTTTTCGCCTTTCTCCAGCTGGTCCTGCGGGATTATGCGAATACTCATCAGGGGCGTTTTTCCTGTTTTATTGGCCGGTTACGCTGCTCACGGTACCAGCGAGGATGATGCTGTCTGGCCCATTCGGCGCTGACCCAGCCTTCCACCATCGCGGTCAGGGTTCCTTTGACCCACAATGCAGCATAAATGTGCACCATAATGACGATGATCAGCGCCACCGCAGAGACCGAATGCACAATCAGCGCCAGACGAATCAGGGGAATGGCAAAGGCATCCGCAAAGTAAGGCCGCCAGATCACAATACCGCTTACAAGCAGCAACACTAAGCTGATGATAGCAGCCCAGAAGACACACTTCTGACCAAAGTTATATTTACCGGTATCGCCCACCTCTTCATTCAGCGCAACCCGGTGAATGTTTCTGGCCCAGTAAAGGTCATCGCGAGTGATCAGGTTATGTTTCCAGTAACGCAAAAACATCAGCATAAACGCCGCAAACATCACCACGCCGGTGAAAGGATGCAGAATACGCGCCAGTTGTGGTGTGCCAAATATCTGCATCAGCCAGTTAAAAGAGGGGAAGAAAAACCCTAATCCGCTTAACGCGGCCATGACAAAGCAAATCGCGACGATCCAGTGATTGATGCGTTCGGGTGCGCGGTAACGCACCAGATGATCGGGCTTTTTCATTATGGATGCTCCTCAGGCTGCTCGCTATTGTCATCATGCTCCGTGACGCGATTCGGGCCCACGCTAACATAGTGGAAGATCGAGGCGGCAAACGTTGCGGCAAACCCCACCGCCGCCAGCGGTTTCCAGATCCCTTTCCAGAAAGTTACGGTGGGGCTGATGCCCGGATTCGCCGGCAGCCCGTGATAGAGCTGGGGCCTGTCAGCATGATGCAGCACATACATGACGTGGGTGCCGCCCACGCCTTCCGGGTTGTAGAGGCCAGCCTGTGCAAACCCGCGCGACTTCAGCTCCGCCACGCGTTCTTCCGCCAGCGTCAGCATGTCGCTTTTGCTGCCGAAATGAATCGCACCGGTCGGACAGGTCTTCACGCAGGCGGGTTCCTGGCCGACGCTGACGCGATCCACGCACAGGGTGCACTTATAGGCGCGGTTATCCTCTTTATTCAGCCGTGGAACGTTGAATGGGCAGCCTGCGATGCAGTAGCCGCAGCCGATGCACTGCTCAGACTGGAAGTCGACGATGCCGTTGGCGTACTGGATAATGGCCCCTGCCGACGGGCAGGCTTTGAGACAGCCGGGATCGGCGCAGTGCATGCAGCCATCTTTACGAATCAGCCAGGCCAGCTTGCCGTTCTCTTCCACTTCCGAGAAGCGCATCACCGTCCAGGATTTGGCGCTGAGGTCGGTAGGGTTGTCATAGACCCCGATGTTATGCCCGACTTCATCGCGGATGTCGTTCCACTCAGAGCAGGCCACCTGGCAGCCTTTACAGCCGATACAGGTGGTGACGTCGATCAGTTTTGCTACCTGACGCTGGTGATCGCGCGCCTGCGGCGGCGGGGTAAAGCCATTGGTCGCCGAGCGACGGATAATATCCTGTGATTGATAAGCCATTGTCATCCACCGTTACGCTTTTTCCACTTTCACTAAAAACCCCTTGTACTCCGGGGTCTGCGAGTTGGCATCGCCAACCGAAGGCGTCAGCGTATTGGCCAGGAAGCCCTTACGCGTGGTGCCTTCAAAGCCCCAGTGACAGGGAATGCCCACGGTATCTACCGGCCTGCCATCAATCGTCAGGCGCTGCAGACGACGGGTGACGACTGCTTTCGCGTTGATATAGCCACGCTGTGACGAGACTTTGACGCTGTCACCGGCACGGATCCCTTTCTCCTCTGCCAGTTCGATGCCGATCTCGACAAACTGCTCCGGCTGCGCAATCGCATTCAGCAGGGCATGTTTCGTCCAGTGGCGGAACAGTTCGGTGATGGAGTAGGTGGTGGCGACACAGGGGTAGTCCGCAGCTTCACCCAGTCGGGCGGCGTCGCTGCTGAACAGCCGGACGACCGGACTGTGGCGCTGCCGGGGATGCAGAGGGTTATCGGCGAGCGGGCTTTCCATCGGCTCGTAATGTTCGGGGAACGGGCCGTCGGCCATTTTATCAAGTGCAAACAGATGACCCAGGCCATCGGGCTGCATGATAAACGGACCGGCCTGCTTCTGCGGCGACAGGGTGACCGGATAATCCGGTACGTCAATACCCTGCCAGCGTGCGCCATCCCACTCGATCAGACGCCGTGCGGGATCCCAGGCTTTGCCCTGCGCATCTGCGGAGGCGCGGTTGTAGAGAATGCGGCGGTTAGCAGGCCAGGCCCAGGCCCAGCCGGAAACTGCACCCAGCCCCGACGGATCGGCATTGTCGCGCCGGGCCATCTGGTTGCCTTCCGGCGTCCAGCTGCCGCTGTAGATCCAGCAGGCGCTGGCGGTAGTGCCGTCGTTACGCAGTTCAGCGAACCCATTGAGCTGCTGACCTTTTTTCAGCAGCAGCCTGCCGCTGTCATCATAAATATCGGTCAGCGCCTGGCCGTTGCTCTCCTGCGCCACCTCTTCCGGCTCAGGATTGAACGGATCGTGATAGTCCCAGCGCATCGCCATCAGGGGTTCCGGCGCGGCGCCGCCCTCAAGGTGATAGAGCGCGCGCAGACGCATAAAGAGGTTACCGAGGATTTTACCGTCATGCAGCGCTTCAGCCGGTGGCTCGGCGGCCGCCCAGTGCCACTGCAGCCAGCGCGACGAGTTCGCCACCGATCCCGACTCTTCCGCAAAGCAGGAGGAGGGCAGACGGAACACTTCGGTCTGGATTGTCGACGGGTCGACATCGTTGAACGCATCGTGATGCTGCCAGAAGCTGGCCGTTTCCGTGCGCAGCGGATCGATCACCACCATATATTTCAGGCGCGAAAGTGCCCGGACCGCTTTGTTTTTATCCGGGAAGGCCGCCAGCATGTTGAAGCCCTGAATCAGACAGCCGTTCAGCGCCCCCTGCTCCATCATCTCCGCCTGCGCCATACAGTCGTAGCTTTTATCCCACTTCGGCAGCCAGTCATAGCCCCACTGATTCTCCGCGGTGGCCTTATCGCCGTAGAAACTCTTCATCAGGCTGACGAAGAATTTGTCGGTGTTCTGCCAGTAGTTGACCTGATCCGGCAGGGGCGCCGCTGGCGTGACCTGCTGCAGATAGGTCGCCAGGGTGGTCATCTTCTCAGAGGGCAGCGGCAGATAGCCCGGCAGGCTCTGCGTCAGCAGACCAAGGTCGGTATAGCCCTGGACATTCGAGTGTCCGCGCAACGCATTGATCCCGCCGCCTGGCATACCAATGTTGCCCAACAGCAGCTGAATCATTGCCGCCGTGCGGATAAACTGCGACCCGTTGGTGTGGTGGGTCCAGCCCAGCGCATAGAGAATCGTCGCCGTGCGATTGGGAACCGAAGTGGAGGCAAGCTGCTCACACACCGTTAAAAAGGCTTCCTGCGAGGTTCCGCACAGGCGCGTCACCATGTCCGGCGTGTAACGGCTGGCGTGCGTTTTCAGCAGGTTCAGGACGCAGCGCGGATGCGTAAGGCTCTCATCACGGCGGGCAAAGCCGTTTTCATCCAGCTCATAGTGCCAGCTCTGGCGGTCGTACTGCCGGGCCGCGGCATCGTAACCACTTAACAGACCATCGCTGAAGCTGAAGTCCTCTTTGACGATCAGAGCGGCGTTGGTGAACGCGCATACATACTCCTGCTGGATCTGATTGTGCTGCAGCAGATAGTTGACGATGCCCATCAGGAAAACCACGTCGCTGCCCGCACGGAGTGGCGCATAGTAGTCGGCCACCGCCGCCGAGCGGTTAAAGCGCGGATCGACCACGATAACCTGCGCATTATTTTGGGTTTTGGCTTCAATCACCCACTTAAAGCCAACCGGATGCGCTTCGGCGGGGTTGCCGCCCATGATCATCACCACGTTGGCGTTTTTGATGTCATTCCAGTTGTTGGTCATCGCACCGCGGCCAAAGCTGGGAGCGAGTGCGGCCACGGTCGGGCCGTGACAGAGGCGTGCCTGGTTTTCCAGCGCCAGAATGCCCAGCGCGCGGGCAAATTTCTGATCGAGCAGGCCGGTTTCATTGCTGGCGGCGGAGGAGCAGAGCATTGAGGTGGTGGGCCAGCGGTTTACCGTGACACCCGCCGCATTGGTAGCCTGGAAATGGGCATCGCGGTCCTGCTTCATCAGGCGGGCGATGCGGTCAAAAGCCTCTTCCCAGCTGATTCGCTGCCATTTATCAGAACCTGGCGCACGGTATTCCGGGTACTTCAGTCGCTGTTCGCTGTGAATAAAGTCGAGCACGCCTGCGCCTTTCGGGCAGAGCGATCCCCGGCTGACCGGATGGTCAGGGTCGCCTTCAATGTGATAAATCGAGGCGCTGGCATTCTTTGCCCCATCGCCCAGGCTGTAAATCAGCATGCCGCAGCCAACTGAGCAGTAGGTACAGTTGTTGCGGGTTTCTCTGGCGCGGATGAGTTTGAATTCTCTGACGCTGGCTAAGGCTGGAAGGGGGGCAAAACCGAGTAACGCCGCACTGGTGCCCGCCAGGCCGCCTGCACAGATTTTAAAAAAACTCCGTCTGTTAATTTGCATTTTTTATTCTTCTGTATCGGCTCCATTGCGAAGCTCTGCAAAATAGCAGCCTTATCTGCATCTAAGTTGACCAGGGTCAACAGGTTAGTCATTAGTAATTTATTTCCTGCATTTTGTTAAAAATCCTCGACGGCAGATTTCCATTGCAAGCAGATTTTCCGGGGCAGCCACGGATTACTGTTGTCAAACGCCTATCGATGTTATGCATGAAAACTCCGGGTCCTCATTTCCTGCGCCAGCGGGCCTGCCGCCTGCTGCGGCGGCAAAACCGCATGAATTGCCTCGCGGTTTATTTGCGCAACCCCGGGCTAAGAGGCAGAATCAGGACGCGGCGGAACGCGGCGCTGAATTTCATCATTTATTAACAACAGGTCATATTTTTTGAAAGCTATCCAGCCTGACTCAGGCGAAGATTTAACAATTCAGGCCGGCGTCAGCATGACGCAGGTGTGGCAGCGTGACGATCTGACGACCGCCCACTCAGACTGGCTGGCGGACGAGGTGCCGGTGGCGCTGGTCTATAACGGCATCTCTCACGTCGTGATGATGACCACGCCAAAAGATCTGGCGGCGTTTGCGCTGGGATTTTCGCTCTCTGAGGGCATTATCGATGCGCCTGGCGACATTTTCGGCATGGATATCGTGCCGGGCTGTGACGGTATTGAGGTGCAGATTGAGCTCTCCAGCCGCCGTTTTATGGCGCTGAAAGCGCAGCGTCGCGCGCTGGCGGGCCGGACAGGCTGTGGCGTCTGTGGCGTTGAACAGCTGGAGCAAATCGGCAAGCCGCTCTCGCCGCTGCCTTTTACCCAGACGTTTGCGCTGGAGAGACTGGATCGGGCGCTGGGCGAGCTTAAGGCGTATCAGCCGGTCGGCCAGCTCACCGGCTGTACCCATGCGGCCGCGTGGATCCAGCCCGACGGTCAGCTGGCCGGGGGCTGCGAAGATGTGGGTCGCCATGTGGCGCTGGACAAGCTGCTGGGGTATCGCAGCCAGGCCGGGTGGGGGCCGGGCGCGGTGCTGGTCTCCAGCCGCGCCAGCTATGAAATGGTGCAGAAGTCCGCCATGTGCGGCGTGGAAATCCTGTTTGCGGTGTCGGCGGCGACCCGCCTGGCGGTGGAGGTGGCTGAACGCTGCAACCTGACGCTGGTCGGCTTCAGCAAACCCGGCCGGGCCACCATTTACAGCCACCCTCAGCGGCTGCGTTAAACCACCATCACGTCCGGCAGTTGCTGCTGTAACGCCGCCAGGGCGGCACTGTCGCCGCCACCGTCCGTAATCAGCAGAGAAATCGCCTGCGGTGGCGCATAGACCGTGCGGCTGACTACGCCCAGCTTGCTGTGATCGGCCAGCAGATAGCAGGATGCAGACTGCTGCACCATCGTACGGGCAATCGCTGCTTCGTGCGGATGAAAGCTGGTGGCCCCGCACGCTGCTTCAACGCCAACCGGTGACAGCAGCGCAATATCAGCACGGTAGCGGACGATCTCGCCGACGGTGATTTCGCCGCGCGTCTGCTGTGCGCCCGCTGACATGTTCCCACCCAGCAAAATAATCTGATTATTCAGCGTCTGATTTTCCTCTCCGGCGCTCAGGGCCAGCGCCGCCTGCAAACTGTTGGTGAGGATCGTCAGGCCGGAAAGGGCATGCAGCTCCTCTGCCAGAAACGTGGTGGTGCTGCCCGCGTCCAGGAACAGCGTCTGTCCGGGTTGCAGCAGCTGCGCGGCTGCGCGGGCAATTGCGCGCTTCTCCCGGGTCTGCTGACGTCGGCGTTCGGTCAGCGGCGGTTCGGCTGGGGTTTCCAGCGCCACTAGCCCGCCGTGAACCCGGCGCGCCAGCCCCAGCGCCTCCAGCTCAATCATGTCCCGGCGCGCGGTTTCGCGTGATACCTCCAGCTCTCTGATAATGCGTTCGGTACTCACCTGGTTAAGCCGGGTCAGTAAGGCACGGATACGGTGAAGACGCATTTCCTGCAGCATAGTGGTTTCCTTATAGGGCGCGAAGAGCACGGATAATACGCCAGTCAGACGCTGGCGTCCGTCTGAATCGGGGGCCAGCTTAGCGCGGCTCATTGCACCCGTCATGTGTATTTTATTGCATTTGTGTATTTTGTTGCATTTTTAGCGCAGGCAGGCATGATAAGGGGCATTGCTCTTCTCCTTTATCCCTGAAACCGGAGTCAATTATGGCCACGCGTTCCACCATTATGGATACCAACAGTTTTCGTGCCGAACATGCCGCTGCGCTGGACAGCGACACACGCAAACTGACCGATAAACGCAGTAAAGTCCTGGGTGACTCCTATCGCCTGTTCTATCGCAAGCCGGTTCATCTGGTGCGGGGAGAGGGGCAGTATCTGTGGGATGCGGCGGGCGATAAGTATCTCGACGTCTACAACAACGTGGCCAGCATTGGTCACTGTCATCCGGCCGTGATTGAGGCAGTGACGCAGCAGATGAAAATGCTGAACACCCACACCCGTTACCTGCATGAAAATATCCTCGACTACAGCGAAGCACTGCTGGCGACCACGCCTGCGGCGATCGACCGCGCGATGTATATGTGTACCGGATCGGAAGCCAACGATCTGGCAATCCGCGTGGCGCGCGCCTTCAGTGGCGGCAGCGGAATTATTGTCACTAAAGAGGCCTATCACGGCACCAGTGAGCTGACCTCCGGGGCCTCGCCGGCGCTGGGCAGCGGGCAGCCGCTGGCACCAACCACCCGGCTGGTAATGCCGCCGGATGCCTATCGCGTGGATGCACCGGATCTGGGCGACTGGTTTGCCAGCCAGATTCAGCAGCAGATTGATGATATGGCCGCGCATGGCATTAAGTTTGCCGGATTCCTGGCCGATTCGATCTTCTCGTCAGACGGTGTCCTGCCTGACCCGCGCGGCTTCCTGAAAAAAGCCGTCGAAGTGGTGCATGCCAACGGCGGCATTTTTATTGCCGACGAAGTCCAGCCCGGCTTTGGCCGGACCGGCGATGCGTTCTGGGGCTTTGGCCGCCACGATGTGGTGCCCGATCTGATCACCACCGGCAAGCCGATGGGCAACGGCATCCCGGTGTCCGGACTGCTGGCAAAAAGCGAGGTGCTGGCCGCCTTCAGTGACTCGATTCCTTACTTCAATACCTTTGGCGGCAATCCGGTCGCGATGGCGGCGGCGCAGGCGGTACTGAAAGTGATCACCGAAGAGGGATTACAGGAACACAGCCGCGTGGTCGGTGCGAAGCTGCTGGCTGAGCTGCGGACGCTGATGGATCGCTTTGAGTGCGTGGGAGATGTGCGCGGCGCCGGACTGTTTATCGGCTTTGAACTGGTCACCGATCGTCACAGTAAAACGCCGGATAAGACGCTGGCGCTGGATCTGATTGAGAAGCTGCGTGAACATCGTGTGCTGACCTCGGTCGCCGGCCCCTATGGGAATGTACTGAAACTGCGTCCGCCCCTGGCTTTCCAGGAAAGCGACATCGACTGGCTGGTGGGGGCACTCGACAGCGCGCTGCGCGAGCTGGGTCGGTAAGGCGCAGGGCAGGCGAGGCGCGGCATCCGGGCGGATGGCGTGCCCGCAGCGCCGTCGGGGTGGGCGGCTCTGCACAGGCAGCATGGGCCGCCGCGCGCTGTAAAAACAACGGGTTGCTTTTGCCGGGTTCCGCAAACCCTTATCGTTATCAGGGCATTGATTACGCTTTTACGCTACATGAATTTAACTATAATGATTCGACTGCTTACGCGGCACGTCCTGAATTCGTCGTGCTGCTCATATTAAATGGAGAGGAAGAACATGAGTTATTCACTGCCATCCCTGCCTTATGCCTACGACGCACTGGAACCGCATTTCGACAAGCAGACGATGGAAATCCATCACACTAAACATCACCAGACCTATGTGAACAACGCCAACGCGGCGCTGGAAGGCACTGAATTTGCCGATCTGCCGGTCGATGAGCTGATCACCAAACTGGATCAGCTGCCAGCAGACAAAAAAGGCCCACTGCGCAACAACGCAGGCGGTCACGCGAACCACAGCCTGTTCTGGAAAGGCCTGAAAACCGGCACCACCCTGCAGGGCGACCTGAAAGCGGCTATCGAGAAAGATTTCGGCAGCGTGGAAAAATTCCAGGAAGAGTTTGAGAAAGCCGCAGCGACCCGTTTCGGTTCAGGCTGGGCGTGGCTGGTTAAGAAAGGCGACAAGCTGGCTGTGGTCTCTACCGCAAACCAGGATAACCCGCTGATGGGCGAAGCGGTTGCCGGCGTATCTGGCTTCCCGATCATCGGTCTGGATGTGTGGGAACACGCTTACTACCTGAAGTATCAGAACAAGCGTCCTGACTACATCAAAGCGTTCTGGAACGTGGTTAACTGGGACGAAGCAGCAGCCCGCTTCGCTGCTGCAAAGTAAGTTAATACGGCGTTAACTGTTAAACCGGTGAAATTTATTTCGCCGGTTTTTTTACGCCTTTATATTATGCGTTCCCAGATGGAACCAGAAATCGACATCAGTCAGGTTTAATGTTATTCCACATTAACCTGCCGTTGATATTGGTTATGATATTTTCAGTGACATTCCTGCTTAACCCACTGCGTGTCGCTGACTATGTCAATTATAACTACTCACGAAACTACAGCAGACTCCTCTGCTTCGCTTTTTTTTCAGTTAATTAGTGGAAAATATGTCCCGGATAAACTCTGGATAAGTAAACGTTTCCGGATGAAATTTGCCTTAAGGACCTTGATATCGCCACTGACGACACTGCATTATCTGGATGCCCTGTCGCGTCTGCCGCAGCTTCCTCTGTTAATGAGCACCCAGGGTCTGTTACCTGCCAAGCTGCACCGGCCCTATCTGCGTTCAGGGCTGAGCATTGCTGCACGCGCACAGGCGATTCTCGATCATTATACCCTGATGAATAACCTGGAAAATCCTGCGCTACGTCAGCTGCTGCAAAGCGCCGCCGATAACCCGCTGGCTACACTGACCGGTAAAAACGGCGAAGCCTTTTTACTCTCCTGCAGTTCAGGTTATTTCGACCGTGAAGGTGAAGTGACGCTGGTGTTGCGTTATAACAACGATGTTATCGCGTCGCTTTCATTTTCTATTATTAATGAGAATAACCAGCGCACCTTATTAATTGGCGGATTACAGGGGCCGCGGAAACATATCAATAATGAGGTTATCCGTGAGGCGACAAAAGCCGCGCAGGGCCTCTTCCCGAAACGTCTGTTAATGGAAGCGGTATTTATTCTTGCGAAACAGTGCGGCGTGGAGAAAATTCTGGCGGTGGGCGATGAGACGCACGTGTTCCGCAGCCTCCGCTATCGCCACAGCAAAGGGGATAAGTTCTTTGCCAGCTACAGTGAGTTCTGGCTGTCGCTGAGTGGGGAGGCGCGCAGTGACGGGATGTTTACGCTGCCGCTGAGCCTGCCGCGTAAAACGCTGGAGGAGATCGCCAGCAAGAAGCGCGCAGAGTATCGCCGTCGCTATGAACTGCTGGATACGCTGGCGGAACAGGTCTGTGCCGCCGCAGGCGAACGCAAGGCCGATGTCGATCAGGCCGCAGCCTGATCAACGCTTCAGAAAGCGGTTCTGGCGAAGCCGGTCATCACTTTCAGGCCCATTTCACGTCCCAGCGCGGTCATTGGATGCACCACCACCAGGCCGCGCACGCTTTTTTTCAGCGCGCCCAGATTAGCCTGCTCTTTTTTGGTAATTTCGCGGCTGAAACCCATTTTCTGCAGTTTCTGCGCTTCGGCACTCAGCTTTTCAACCCGCTGATTGCGCAGACGCTCAATCTCCGTGACCAGCGTTTCTTTCTCTTTCAGCAACGCGCCCAGTTTCTCGGTGTCACCCGACTCCAGTAACTGCGGCTCTTTGCGGTTCAGTGCGTCCAGCTTATCGCTGAGAAGTTTGATTTCGTTCTTTTCTTGCTCTTTCATGACAACAACTCGTTGAGGAAAACAGGCTAAGGATACACCAAATCGGGGGCAGGTTCCCGCTCAGCGTAAGACAAAAAAGGCGCCGGAAAGGGCGCCTGACGGGATTAGCTGCCAGCCTTTTTAAACGCCTGCTTAGTGCTGATGCGGGCAATCAGTTCGGTAAGCGACAGCACCATGGTGGATCGCACCATCTGCAGATAGCGCTGCTGCTGCATACTACGCAACTCCGCATCGTCGGTGTGAAACACCGGCGCAGGCGGCCAGGCGGTGACGCAGTGCAGCTCACCAAACGGGCCAAGGATTTCATCGTCAGTAAAGCGGTAGTCGGCAGTATCGTGGTTCAGCTCTTCGCGCAGCGCCAGCAGCAGTTCACCATCTTCATATTCGTGACGGCTGATGACGCCCAGGCCATAAATCAGCTTCAGGCGAACCGAGAGTTCGCCCAGTGGACCATCGCCCAGCAGCAGCGGCTCTACAGCATATTTCACCGCATAGTCATCTTTGCGGAACACCTGCAGCACCAGCAGATTGACCGCTTCAGCCAATAGCTCAACGGCGGCGATAAGAAAGCTTCTCACCGAACGACCGGCGTTCAGGCGCTCAAGCACCCGGTTTTCAAAAGCTTGCTTCTCTTCCATTGTCGCCTGCATGGGTTCAATACGGCCGTTGGGCGCAGGCAGACTGCGCCCGGCTTGCGTCACTAACACGCGCGCATTATGCCATAGCGTGCCAGGCGCTCACCACCGAAGCCACCACTTCGCTGTCCGCGGGCAGGCCGGAAATCTCAGCCAGCGTCGCCTGGGGGCCTTTTTCAGCCAGCAGCGCGGCCAGCTCCTGCGCCTGCGGGTCCTGATCGCTGTGATAGTGCATCGCGGCGGCAATACCCTGTACCAGGTGGGCGTGTGGCAGACCATACTCCAGCGTCCCGAGGGTCGGCTTGATCAGGCGATCGCCCACACTCAATTTACGCAACGGCTGACGGCCTACGCGCTCAACATCATCTTTCAGATAAGGGTTTTCGAAACGGCTCAAAATTTTCTGAATATAGGCAGCATGTTTCTCTGCGTCGAAACCGTAACGCTGGATCAGCACCGCGCCGCTCTCTTCCATCGCGCCTTTCACGACGGCCCGGATTTTTTCATCCAGAATGGCGTCACGAATGGTCTGGTGACCGGCCAGCTGGCCAAGGTAGGCGGTAATCGCGTGGCCGGTGTTCAGGGTGAAGAGCTTGCGCTCAACAAAGGCCATCAGGTTATCGGTCAGCTCCATGCCAGCAATGGCCGGCAGATCGCCTTTAAACTGCGTTTTGTCGACGATCCACTCGCTGAAGGTTTCAACGGTCACTTCCAGCGGATCGCTGCTACCGGCTTCCGTTGGTGGCACAATGCGATCGACAGCGGAATCAACAAAACCGACGTGCTGCTCCAGCCAGGCGTGATACTGCTCAGGCAGTGCCTTCAGCACATGCTGTTTCAGCTGGCTGGTGCCGCGCACCATATTCTCACAGGCAATAATATTCAGCGGACGGGTCGTGCCGTCATCGCTGCGTTTAACCAGCCCTTTCGCCACGCTGCCAGCAATGCGCTCCAGGATCTGCGGGCCTACGGCGGTGGTCACCAGATCGACCTCCGACACCAGGGTGATGATCGCCTCATTGGTGCTGTTAACGGCGCTGACGCCGGTCACGATTTCTGTTCTGGCCTGTTCGCCAACCACATGAACGGGATACTCATGACGCGCGTTCAGTGCATCCAGCACCGTCTGATTTACATCAGCAAAAACCAGTTCGATACCGGCATCAGCCAGTAATTTGCCGATAAAGCCGCGACCGATGTTTCCTGCTCCGAAATGTAACGCTTTCATAATTTTTGACCCATATCAAATGACGATGGGGCGGGCAAACCCGCCCCGGAAAATCGGGACGGGCATGACCGCCCCAGGGAAAATATCACCACATTATGCGATGGCAGGCTTGCCTGACAGCAGATCCAGCACTTCCTGCACGCTGCTGGTATTTGCCAGCTTCTCGATCACGCTGTCATCATCCAGCGCATTGGTAAGGCTGGTGATCACCTGAATGTGCTCGTTGTTGCGGGCCGCAATGCCGATGACCAGACGCGCCACATCTTCCGGCTCTTCGCCGAACAGAACGCCTGCCGGATACTGGCAGAACACCACGCCGGTTTTCAGCACGCGATCTTTGGCTTCGACCGTGCCGTGCGGCACTGCAATCGACTCACCAAGATAGGTTGGGGTCAGTTTTTCACGTGCCAGCATCGCTTCAACATACTCCGGCTCGACGTAACCGCCTTTCACCAGCTGTTCACCGGCAAAGCGAATCGCCTGCTCTTTGTTACTGGCGGCCTGGCCAAGGAAGACGTTATCTGCGCCCAGCTTAAACAGGTGCGCGTTACCTTCATCGTAGCTGTCTGCCAGCGTGGTCTTCACGGTTTCGCGATGCGCGTCACTGCGGTTAGCCGCTACCAGACGTTCGGTCAGGGTGCTGTAGAGCGCGCTGTCGAGGAAGTTATTCAGCGAGATATGCTGCGCGTGCGGTGCCTGGCGAATGGCGCGTTCGGTCAGGTCACGATGCGTAATCACCAGATCGACATCACCCGGCAGGGCGTTGATCGCGGTATTGGTCACCGAGACATTGCTCAGACCGGCATCCTGCACTTTCTTACGCAGTACGCCTGCGCCCATGGCGCTGGAGCCCATACCGGCATCACAGGCGACGATGATTTTACGCACGTGATGCAGATCCACGCTCATGGCGTCGCTGGCGATAGCGCCACCGGGTGCACTCTGGCCTTTGGACTGGGCTTTCATCTCATGCATGCGCTGAGTCGCGGCTTCGATATCGTCATCTTCTTTCACTTTGCTGGTTTTCAGCAGGATAGCGGAAACCACGAAGGAGACAGCAAAGGCGGCCGCGATAGCGGCGACGTTAGCAAAGTAAGCGCCTTTTGGCGTCATCGCCAGCACCGCCAGGATAGAACCCGGTGAAGCAGGAGAGACCAGGCCGCCGTTCAGGACGGTCAGCGTGAAGACGCCAGTCATCCCGCCCAGAATCACGGCCAGCAGCAGACGAGGCGCCATCAGCACGTAAGGGAAATAGATCTCATGGATGCCGCCCAGGAAGTGGATAATGGCTGCACCGCCCGCTGACTGTTTGGCGCTGCCGCGGCCAAAGAACATATAGGCCATCAGCACGCCCATTCCCGGGCCCGGGTTTGCTTCGATCAGGAAGAAGATCGATTTACCCGCTTCACTCGCCTGCTGGATGCCGAGCGGAGAGAAGATACCGTGGTTGATGGCGTTGTTCAGGAACAGGATTTTCGCCGGTTCCACAAAGATGGAAGTCAGCGGCAGCAGGTTGTTCTGCACCATCAGGTTCACGCCCGCCGCGAGAATGTGCGACAGACCTTCTACCAGCGGGCCAATGGCCAGGAACGCCAGCAGAGCCAGCACCATCCCGATAATACCGGCCGAGAAGTTGTTAACCAGCATCTCGAAGCCGCTTTTGATTTTGCCGTCAATTGCCCGGTCAAACGACTTAATGGCCCAGCCACCCAGTGGACCGGCAATCATCGCGCCCAGGAACATCGGCATATCAGCACCGACAATCACACCCATGGTGGTGATAGCACCGACCACGCCGCCGCGATCTCCGCCCACCAGACGTCCGCCGGTGAAACCGATCAGCAGCGGCAGCAGGTAAGTGATCATCGGGCCGACCAGTTTGGCCAGCGTTTCGTTAGGGATCCAGCCAGTTGGAATAAACAGTGCGGTGATGATACCCCAGGCGATAAACGCCCCGATGTTTGGCATCACCATATTACTCAGAAAGCGACCAAAGCTCTGTACTTTGACCTTCACTGATGAGGACATAAACCCACCCCTTATTGAGACGCGCTGCAATAGGAGAGCGCGTTTGTTTTTGTTTAGCCACCCCGGCTCAAAGCCGGTGGTATTACTGTATGCACGCGGACTCTATCACGCGAATCTGGCACTGCGTAGGGCACGGAATTAGTGTGATCTGTATCACTGATTAGGGGTGTCTTCAGGGGTCATTAGCGTGACTGGCATCACACTTTATTGACTGATCGCCGCCGTTTTGTTCTGTTTTTAGTCAGACGGGCGTGTTATATGTGAGGTGTGTCACATTCTGTGGAGAGCGGTTTGTTATAAATATGTGACGTGAGTCACAAAATATTTTTGGTCGAAAATGCGCCAGATCACACTTCATTCAGCGGGTCAGAATAGGGAAGAGAAAGGGGTGATAAGACAGGCAGAGGGATCACCCCTGCCCGGGAAGCGGATTTACTGCTGAATGCCACCCTGAACGGCAGCCTGGGCCTGCGGCAGTGCCTGCGCGTTGGCAGAAAGCGTGCTCATCAGCGCGTTATACTGCGTGGCCTGATCCTGGGTCGGGAACTGCACGCCGCCGTTGTTGAAGCTGACACGGGCGCCCTGCTGTTGCAGGAAGTCGCCGGCCTGCACCGCACCCTGACTCAGCGCCTGCAGTTTAGGCAGCAGTGGGATCAGTTGATTGGCGGGCACCGTTACCACTTTGTTGTAGGCGGTATCGTAGACTTTTTTCAGGTCATCCGACTGCTTCAGTGCCGCTTTGCTGCTGTCTGCCTGCATTTTGGCGCTTTCAATCTGCTGGGTAACAATGACCAGGGCGCTGTTAGCCTGGCGCAGCGAGTCGCGACGGCTGAGGTAATCCTGCGGAACGCGGATTGCGGAAAGCTCATCCACCACCGGGCGCATTCCCTGTTCTACCGCTTTATTCGCCTGCTGTGAAAAGCCATACATAATGGCGTAGTCGCTGGCGAAGTTGCCAAAACTCTGTTTTTGGCTTTCGCTCAGGCTGGGAAGGTGCTCGCCGCTGCGCATCACGGTATTCTGGAGAAAGTCGATAAATGCTTTACGCTGTTCGCCTTCTTTGTCACCACATGCGGTGAGCTGCAGTACGATCAGCGCGCCAGCGAGCATAATGCCGCTGCGTGCCATAAGGCGTGTAAATCCTGAAGCCATAGGGTCAACTCCTGTCGGTGATACGGTCTGATGTCCAGGTAGGAATGGCCTAAAGAATAGAACAAACCCGCGCCACGGCACAATGTGAAACCACCGTTAAAACAGGTGCTTTCTGGACGGGTCGTGGCAGAACCGGCTCTGACGCATGGCGGCGCGCCCTGCGTTGCCCGCTGGCGTACCGAACTCAGGGCGGTGTTTTTATGGCAGTGGCCCTAAAACACCACGGCCTGGCCATCTTTCCGGCTTTCACTGGCCGCGATGTAGAATCCCTGGGGATCGCGCACTATCGCCTGTGCGCCGCCAAAGTTGTAGTTACTCAGCGGATCTTCCAGAACCACGTTATGACCCATGCGGCGCAGGGTGCTGAGGGTATTACGATCAAGGGTCGATTCAAAGACCACCTCGCGACCCTGCACCACCCGCCAGCGCGGCGCATCAATCGCAGCCTGTGGATTCTGCCCATGCAGCATAATGCGCAGCGCCAGCTGAACGTGCCCCTGAGCCTGCATCGGGCCGCCCATTACACCAAACGCCATCAGCGGCTGGCCCTGCTGATCCTGTGCAAAGGCGGGGATAATGGTATGGAAGGGGCGTTTACCGCCCGCGACCACGTTAGGATGGGCCGGATCGCAGGAGAAACCTGCGCCGCGATTCTGCAGGCTGATGCCGGTTCCGGGAACAACCACGCCGGAGCCAAAACCCATATAGTTGGACTGAATAAACGACACCATCATGCCCTGGCTGTCACCGGCGGCCACATAAACGGTGCCGCTTTGCTGCGGTGAACCAAAGCGGAAATCACCTGCTCTGTCAGGATCGATTAATGCGGCCCGCTGGCGAAGATAGTCCTGGCTCAGCAGCAGGGCTGCCGGAAATTCCAGGTGATCTTCATCGGTGACGTAGCGTTCGAGATCGACCAGCGCCAGTTTCATCGCCTCAATAGAGAGGTGGAGCCACTGCGGTGAATCCGGTGCGTGACGACCGATCTCCCACTCTTCCAGAATGCCCAGCGCGATCAGGGTGGCGATGCCCTGACCGTTAGGCGGCAGCTCCTGTACCGCGCCGCCAGCAAACGGATGCGACAGCAGGGTGACCCAGTCGGCACGATGGTTTTTGAGATCCGCCAGCGTCAGGGCGGCGTCATGTTCGCGGGCAAAGGCCGCCATCTTCTGCGCCAGTGCGCCGCGATAGAAGCTTTCGCCCTGCGTTTCAGCAATCTCCTGCAGGGTGGCGGCCTGAGCCGGATTGCGAAACAGCTCCCCAGCCCGGGGCGGGCGGCCCTGTGGCGCAAAGCAGTCGCTGAAGCCCGGCTGATCCCGCAGTTTATCGTAGCCGCGCTGCCACAGCTGGCTAATCAATGGCGAAACCGGGAATCCGTTGCGCGCATAATCGATCGCCGGTTGCGCCAGCGTGGTCAGCGGCAGGGTGCCGAAGCGCTGCGCCAGTGACACCCATGCCGACACCGCACCGGGCACGGTCACTGACTCCCAGCCGGTTTCCGGCATGGTGTTACACGCGGCGAAGCGGCCGGGATGCCAGGCGGCCGGGGCACGGCCTGACGCATTGAGTCCATGCAGCTCACGGCCGTCCCAGACGATAGCAAACGCATCGCTGCCGATGCCGTTTCCGGTCGGCTCCAGGACGGTGAGGGCGATAGCCGTGGCGATCGCCGCATCCACCGCGTTGCCCCCCTGTTGCAGCATACGCAGGCCTGCCTGCGCCGCCAGCGGCTGTGATGTTGCTACCGCATTCCGTCCCATCATCGGGACGCGATGAGAAGGGTAGGCGACATTAAAATCTGTTTCACGCATCGCTATTCCTTGCCGGGATTCGGTGTCTGGCCTGCCGTCTGCGCAACAGTCAGGGCGTGCACTTTTGTCGCGCATGACGCCAGGCGTGGACGGCATAAACGCACCGGAATGAGGCGTCTGCCGTTTCTTAAAGGTCGCTGTTCAATAATCTGCTGAAAAAACAGCACTCAGATTAACGGATTTTCCCTCCCTGCACCGTGAGCCGACGCGCGACAGCACGTAAGTCCATGCCAGGATTATTCTTATTTTCATTAGAATGATGAATATAAGTGTTCACGAAGTAAGCCATTGGCGTATATTTTGCACTCACCTGCTGAAGAGGTGCAGTGCTTCACAGAAATGAGAAGGTGCCGGTAAAAAATTTGATGGCATCCACATATATCGCAAGCTTCAATTGATTTTTTTCCCTGCTATGAAGGTGCAAAAATCAGTTGCCTCAGCAGGTTAGAGGCGCTGGAACTTCTCCGGCAAACCTTAGTTAAAAAAATAATTATAAATTGCGCGGCAAATCGTCAGGTCTCTATCCATACTTAGTCTCCCGGCATTTGTTGCATTGATCTGACAACTTTTAAAGAAATGCACCGCAGGCTGTGTCCCGTAATGGTTTCTCTCATAACAAAAACAAACCCTTGCGGGATCCAGCCTGGAACAGGCCCGGTTTAAGAGCTCTGATTTCAGGCTCATACCTCTCTACTTTCACGTGCTTCATAGTGAGTTTTAAGGAGTTCTCTATGGAATTAAAAGACCCGATGTTTGAATTGCTCAGCAGCCTTGAGCAGATTGTTTTGACACGTGATGATTGCTCTGCCGAGTTACTCATTCAGCGCCAGCAACCCGCCCAGCCAGAACCGCAGCGTCTGCGTGAAATGACCGGCATGCAGGTTGACGAGTTTGCAAAAGTAATGGGCGTGAGCGTTTCTTCCGTGAAAAGCTGGGAAGCCCGCCGTACCCGTCCTTCCGCGACGGCGCAGAAACTGATGAAGTTGTTACATGCCAACCCTTATCTGGGACGGCAGTTGCTTGACTGATCAGACATCAGGAAGAAACCCGCCGCTGGCGGGTTTTTTTATGGGTGTCAGATGCCATATTTCGCCGCCTGTCGGGCAAACCAGCTCTCCGGTACGCTGTAGGGCGGCTCCCGTAGCTGAGCCAGCCCGTTTTCAATAATCGTCGACGCCTGCTGCCATAACTGCGCATCGCCCTGTTTCAGCAGGGCTATCTGGATCTGCTTTTCAACCAGGTAAATCCGCGCAAAATCGGGATCGAAACGGACAATCGCGCGGGTGTTATCGATAATGTCCGCCAGTTTGATGGTCTGCGCCTCGGAACTGGCGCTGGCGGTGTGGCGAAAGTGCGCCACTTTACGGGCGGCGCGGTTCTTTGCCGTCGTCGGGTCGCTGTCCGTCAGCATCGCTACCAGGCTGGCCACGCGCTGACCAAAATGCGCTTCAATATCCTGTTGCGTCGTGGCGGTATCTTCCACCGTGTCGTGCAGCCAGGCCGCCGCTAAAAGTGCCTCGTCATGAGTGACGCTGCGCACCAGTTCTGCAACGGCGGCCGGATGAACAATATAGGGCTCATCGGTATATTTGCGGCGCTGACCGGCTCCGGCATGTGCCTCGGTGGCAAAGCGACGAGCCTGTTCTTCCAGTGAATCCTGCATGCTTTTCCCCCCTGGCAAAAAGTTTGCTTGCAATTATCTAGCGCGCTATCTATATTCATCATTATGAACAGTGATCAAGATGACAAAAAAGTGAAACCGATGCCACTGTTGGTCGACCAGCAGCTCTGCTTTGCACTCTATTCTGCCAATCTGGCGATGAGTAAAGTCTATCGCCAGCTGCTGAGCCAGCTCGATATTACCTATCCGCAATATCTGGTGATGCTGGTGCTGTGGCAGAAAGATGATGTCACGGTCTCGGAGATTGGCGAGCAGCTCTTTTTAGACTCGGCCACCTTAACGCCTTTACTGAAGCGGCTGGAGAGCGCAGGGCTGATTAACCGGCAGCGCACCCGTCAGGATGAGCGGCAGGTTGCGGTAACGCTGACCGAGGCTGGCCGGGCGTTGCGCGCCAGGGCTGAGACGATCCCTGACGCCATTAAATGTGCCACGGCCTGTGAAGATGAGGCCCTGCTGGCCCTGAAATTACAACTGGATGGGTTGCGCGATAACCTGAATCAGTCCCGATAAAGATTGCAGTTGGGTGCGCCGCACCCACTGAGCCTCACCGCCCGGTTACGACTAAATAAGTAGCGGGCGATTTAATAGCGTAATGGAGAAATGTCATGTCTTTAGAACAAGTGGTTTACCGCGCCAAAGCCAAAGCAACCGGTGGTCGTGATGGTCGTGCAACCTCTTCTGATGGTGTACTGGACGTGAAACTAGGTGTGCCAAAAGAGATGGGCGGTGCAGGCGGCGAAGTCACTAACCCTGAGCAGCTGTTTGCTGCGGGTTACTCTGCCTGCTTCATCGGTGCCATGAAGTTTGTCGCTGGTCGCGACAAAATTGCAATGCCAAAAGAGGCGTGGATCGAAGGTGAAGTCGGTATTGGTCCTATTCCCAACGGTTTTGGTATCGAAGCGACCCTGAACATTCATCTGCCCGGGATGGATGAAGCAGAAGCGCAGAAACTGGTGGATGCGGCGCACATCGTCTGCCCTTACTCAAACGCGACCCGCAACAACATCGACGTCACGCTGAATATCATCTGCTAAGCGTACGGCGGGCCTGACAGGCAGGCCCGCTTCTCTTCTGCTGCGCGCAGCGGCAATGTCCTCCCCCGAACCCCTTCGTTGTGTAAAAAAAGGCGCTAATCGGGTCATCAGTGATTATTTTCTGGCCTGATGAAGGCGGCCATGCTTTACTGAGCCACCTCGCGTTACAGCCTGTTAGCCCGTTCAGAATTTTCCTTCATCTTTGTCCGGTCCGCTTATTCGGCGAACTCTGTCGCGTTTCGGTAGTCACATAAAAAGATTTGGTCAAGCGCTTCACTCCGGAGAAACACCTTTTTTCATGAATTATATTAAAACTCTGTCCCAGCAAAAGTTATCTCTCTTGCTGGCGCTTTATCTCGGTATCTTACTGAATTTACCGATTTTTTATCGACGTTTTGATGGTTTTCTCAGCCACTCCACGATAACGAACTGGCTCACTGCCGTCACCGAGGTGGTCGCTATTGTGCTGCTGACGTTCTTCCTGATGCGCCTGCTGTCGCTGGGAGGAAAGTGGTTTTATCGCGTGCTGGCCACGCTGATTGTGCTGATTTCTGTTGCCGCTGCCTATTACATGGCGTTTTTTAACGTCGTGATTGGTTACGGCATCGTGGCATCGGTCATGACTACCGACACCGATCTCTCTAAAGAGGTCGTGGGGTATCATTTCATCCTGTGGATGGTGCTGGTCAGCGCGTTGCCGCTGCTGATGATCTGGCGCAACCGGCTGAGCATGACGCTGAATGAACAGCTGCGAACGCCGGGGCAGCGCCTGAAACCGACGTTAATTATGCTGCTCTGTGTCGCGCTGGTCTGGCTGCCGATCCGGTTTTTCGACAAGCTGCAGAAGCATAACGAAGAGATCACCAATATCGATCTGCCGAGCTACGGTGGGGTCGTGGCGCACTCTTATCTTCCCTCTAACTGGCTGGCGGCGGTCGGGCTGTTCGCATGGACCCGCATGGATGAGTCCCTGAAAAGCGAAGAGCTGCTCGATCCGGCGAAGAAGTTTACTTATGTCGCGCCTGCCGGCCTGGACGATACCTATGTGGTGTTCGTGATTGGTGAGACCACGCGCTGGGATCACATGGGGATGCTTGGCTATGAGCGTGACACCACGCCTAAGCTGTCCAAAGAGAAGAACCTGGTGGCTTTCCGGGGGGAGTCCTGTGATACCGCGACAAAACTGTCGCTGCGCTGCATGTTTGTGCGTGAAGGTGGCACTATGGATAATCCGGGGCGTACGCTGAAAGAGCAGAATGTGTTTGCGGTGATGAAGGAGCTGGGCTTCACCTCGGAACTGTTTGCGATGCAGAGCGAGGTCTGGTTCTACGATAACGTGAATGCCAATAACTTTGCCTTCCGCGAGCAGATTGGTTCAGAGAAGCGCAATCAGGGGAAAGCAGTCGACGACATGTTGCTGGTGCCAGAGATGAAAGCGTCTCTGGATCGTTTCCCGAAAGGCAAGCATCTGGTGGTGCTGCATACCAAAGGGTCGCACTATCTCTATTCACAGCGTTATCCGCGCAGCTTTGCGAAATATCAGCCGGAATGCATGGGCGTGGATGAAACCTGCAGTAAAGCGCAGTTGATCAATGCTTATGATAACTCGGTGCTGTATGTCGATAGCATGCTGGATAGCGTACTGGATCAGCTGCGTGACAAGAAAGCGATCGTCTTCTATGCGGCCGACCACGGTGAGTCGATCAGCGAGAATATGCATCTGCACGGTACGCCGCGTGAGATGGCGCCGCCTGAGCAGTTCCGGGTGCCGATGATAGTCTGGGCGTCCGATAAGTATCTGGAAGACAGCCAGAACCGAAGCAACTTTGAGCGTCTGCAGGCGCAGCAGCGTGTGGGGCGTACGCATCGCCATGTTGAACTCTTCGATACTATTCTGGGTTGTCTGGGCTATACCTCGCCAGATGGCGGCATTAACCCGGCCAATAACTGGTGTCAGGCACCGGCTACAAGTCAGGCTAAGTCGCTGTAGCAGACGATGAAAAGGCAGCGGCAGACCGCTGAAATCCGTTAACCGCGTGCTTTCCAGGCGATCGGTGGCAAAAGCTCAAAAAGCGGTTGACGCTGTTCGGGGGTAGCAGTAACATGCGCCCCCATCGGCGAGTAGCGCAGCTTGGTAGCGCAACTGGTTTGGGACCAGTGGGTCGGAG
>NZ_DAMCTB010000018.1:0-27102 GCF_032114055.1 Pantoea sp. | reverse complement strand
CAATCCGCGAAGGTGGCCGTACCGTTGGCGCGGGTGTTGTTGCTAAAGTTATCGCTTAATTGTGATATCTGCTGTGGTCGTGTAAACGGCCACTGCAACACAGAAAAAGAGCACTTCGGTGCTCTTTTTTTTGCGCGACATCCGTGATAACCCTGCAAAGGGTGGGTTTGTAATAAAAACGATTCGCATTTACACTGTGTACAAAATGTACCCGAGTGATGAATCAATGTACGTCTGCCTGTGTAATGCCATCAGTGATAAAACCCTCCGTGAAGTCGTGCGTCGCTACCAGCCCAAATCCATCCAGCAGCTGCGTCAGTTTGTGCCCGTGGGCAAACAGTGCGGCAAGTGTATTCGCGCTGCGCGAGAAATCATGGAAACTGAGTTACAGCACGCCCCGCTCTATAAAGAGATAGCCTGACCCCTCTCTGCTGTGGGAATACCCACAGTTTCTGTCACGGTTTTTTGACTTCTTTTTAACCGCATCTACGCTCTAATAAACCAGACGTGGAGGGTAAACAATGAAGGGCGATATCAAAGTCATCAGTCATCTGAACAAACTGCTGGGAAATGAACTGGTTGCCATCAATCAGTATTTTCTGCATGCGCGCATGTTTAAAAACTGGGGTCTGACCCGTCTGAACGATGTGGAATATCACGAATCGATCGACGAGATGAAGCATGCAGATAAGTATATCGAGCGTATCCTTTTTCTGGAGGGGATCCCGAACCTACAGGATCTGGGACGACTTCGTATCGGCGAAGACGTTGAGGAGATGCTCAGTTCAGATCTGAGTCTGGAACTGGAAGGCGCGAAGGATCTCCGTGAGGCGATTGCCTACGCTGACAAAGTGCATGACTATGTCAGCCGCGATATGATGATTGAGATTCTGGCCGATGAAGAGCATCACATCGACTGGATTGAGACTGAACTGGAATTAATTCGGATGATGGGCATCCAGAACTACCTGCAGGCTCAGATTAAAGAAGAATGAACCGCGTCTGAAGCGCAAGGGTGACCCAGCCTGCAATGGCCAGAAATGGGCCGAATGGCATCGGACTGTCCGGCCTTAAATTCCGCCGTTGAACGGCGAAAACGGTTATCAGCGCCAGCAGCGTTGCCCCCAGCGCAATGCTGGCTAAGGCCTGCCAGCCACAGCAGGCGCCCAGCGCAGCAAAAAGCTTGATATCACCATAGCCCAGTCCTTCCACGTCCCGCACGCTGCGAAAGCCCCAGGCAAGCAGCCACAGCGAACAATAGCCCATTATTGCGCCATAGATGGCCGCTACTTCTCTGCCTGTCTGAGTCGCGTGGAGCAATCCCAGCCAGAGCAGTAAATAGTTAAGTGGGTCTGGCAGACAGTAGGTGCGGCGATCGATGACTGCCAGCAGAAACAGGAGGCTGGCTGTCGCGATGAGGTAAACCCTGTCTGAAAAGCTATCAACGCTTTGCATTACCAGCAGACAGAGCAGGGCGAACAGCCACTCGGTAAGAAAACTGCCTGCGTCAAACGGTTGCTGACAGACGCGGCAGCGTCCTCTCAAAGCTGGCCAGCTTACCAGCGGCAGGGTGTCGCGCCATAACAGGCGTTTCTGGCAACAGTCGCTCCGCGAGGCGGGAAAGCAAAGTGTGGCAAACCACTGCGTGGGCGAGAGGGCAGGGGAAAAGCGCGTGCAGGCCAGCGACAGGAAGCTGCCCAGTGCGCCTCCGCCTGCAAACGCGGCAAGGTACGTGATAACAGCAGGGACCATGATAAGGCTCCATATAATAGAGACAGGCAGAGTTTCACCGGCAATGAGGTCTGCGTCATCAGCGAATCCGGCGTGATGGAGGACGGTCCACAGCCGAAGAGAGGCGTTCTCCGTCAGTCGACAGCACTATGCGAGGCGCATCTCATCGGCGTGCCACTATTTACCCGCGAAAACCACAACATGGGTTGCTTCCTGAACAGATTTACGTATAATGCGCGGGCCTGCAGATATTGCAGGCGCGATTCGAGCAGAATCGCAGACGGCTGAATTTTGGGCCGCCTGACAATACTCCCAATTGGGGAGTTATATGCTGAACGATTACACTCTCCCATCAATCGTAATGGGTTCGAGTAGTAATTTTTTTCGTCTATAAAAAGTTTGGAGCTCTGGTCTCATGCAGAACCAAAGAATCCGTATCCGTCTTAAAGCGTTTGATCATCGTCTGATCGATCAATCAACCGCGGAAATCGTTGAGACCGCCAAGCGCACTGGTGCGCAGGTTCGTGGTCCAATCCCGCTGCCAACCCGCAAAGAGCGTTTTACCGTTCTGATCTCTCCGCACGTCAACAAAGATGCGCGTGATCAGTACGAGATTCGCACTCACAAGCGTCTGGTAGACATCGTTGAGCCAACTGAAAAAACCGTTGATGCTCTGATGCGTCTGGATCTGGCTGCCGGTGTTGACGTGCAGATCAGCCTGGGTTAATCAGGTCATCGAGCGATTGAGAGGTTGAAACAATGATTGGTTTAGTCGGTAAAAAAGTGGGCATGACCCGCATCTTCAATGAAGATGGCGTTTCTATCCCCGTCACCGTAATCGAAGTTGAAGCGAACCGCGTTACTCAGGTCAAAGGCCTGGAAAACGATGGTTACCAGGCAATTCAGGTTACCACCGGTGCTAAAAAAGCGAACCGTGTGACCAAACCTGAAGCTGGTCATTTTGCTAAAGCTGGCGTTGAAGCTGGCCGTGGTCTGTGGGAATTCCGCACCGCTGAAGGTGAAGAATATTCTGTAGGTCAGAGCATCAGCGTTGAGATTTTCGCTGAAGTTAAGAAAGTAGACGTAACCGGTACCTCTAAAGGTAAAGGTTTCGCTGGTACCGTTAAGCGCTGGAACTTCCGTACCCAGGACGCGACTCACGGTAACTCCTTGTCACACCGCGTTCCGGGTTCTATCGGTCAGAACCAGACTCCGGGCAAAGTGTTCAAAGGCAAGAAAATGGCAGGTCAGCTGGGTAATGAGCGCGTAACCGTTCAGAGTCTGGACGTAGTACGTGTTGACGCTGAGCGCAACCTGCTGCTGGTTAAAGGTGCAGTTCCCGGTGCTACCGGTAGCGACCTGATTGTTAAACCAGCTGTGAAGGCGTAAGGGGATAGCAATGGAATTAGTATTGAAAGACGCGCAGAGCGCGCTGACTGTTTCCGAAACTACCTTCGGTCGTGATTTCAACGAAGCGCTGGTTCACCAGGTTGTTGTTGCTTACGCATCAGGCGCCCGTCAGGGTACTCGTGCGCAGAAAACTCGCGCCGAAGTAACTGGTTCAGGCAAAAAG
The DNA here is from genome assembly GCF_032114055.1 of Pantoea sp. Taxonomy (GTDB): domain Bacteria; phylum Pseudomonadota; class Gammaproteobacteria; order Enterobacterales; family Enterobacteriaceae; genus Pantoea. The sequence continues at coordinate 23,798 of NZ_DAMCTB010000018.1, read as the reverse complement.
CCCTGGCGTCAGAAAGGTACCGGCCGTGCGCGTTCAGGTTCTGTAAAGAGCCCAATCTGGCGTTCAGGTGGCGTGACCTTTGCTGCGAAGCCGCAGGACCACAGTCAAAAAGTTAACAAAAAGATGTACCGCGGCGCGCTGAAAAGCATCCTGTCCGAGCTGGTACGTCAAGATCGTCTGATCGTTGTCGAATCATTTGCTGTAGAAGCGCCGAAAACCAAGCTGCTGGTACAGAAACTGAAAGACATGGCGCTGGAAGACGTGCTGATCATCACCGGTGAACTGGATGAGAATCTGTTCCTGGCTGCCCGTAACCTGTACAAGGTTGACGTGCGTGATGCATCAGGTATCGACCCAGTTAGCCTGATCGCCTTCGACAAAGTCGTTATGACTGCTGACGCAGTTAAGCAAGTTGAGGAGATGCTGGCATGATCCGTGAAGAACGTCTGCTGAAAGTACTGCGCGCGCCGCACGTATCTGAAAAAGCATCTAGCGCGATGGAAAAAACCAATACCATCGTTCTCAAAGTTGCTAATGACGCGACCAAAGCAGAGATCGTTGCTGCTGTTGAGAAACTGTTCGAAGTAGAAGTTAAAGACGTAAACACCCTGGTTGTTAAGGGTAAAGTTAAGCGTCAAGGACAGCGTATCGGTCGTCGTAGCGACTGGAAAAAAGCTTACGTCACCCTGAAAGAAGGCCAGAATCTGGACTTCGCTGGCGGCGCTGAGTAAGTCGGAGGAGAAAGACAATGGCAGTTGTTAAATGTAAACCGACATCTCCGGGTCGTCGCCATGTAGTTAAAGTGGTAAACGCGGAGCTGCACAAGGGCAAACCATTTGCCCCGCTGGTAGAAAAAAACAGCAAATCCGGTGGCCGTAACAACAATGGTCGTATCACTACCCGTCACATCGGTGGTGGTCACAAGCAGGCTTATCGTATTGTTGACTTCAAACGCAACAAAGACGGTATCCCGGCAGTTGTTGAACGTCTTGAGTACGATCCGAACCGCTCTGCGAACATCGCACTGGTTCTGTACAAAGACGGCGAGCGCCGTTACATCCTGGCCCCTAAAGGCCTGAAAGCCGGCGACCAGATCCAATCTGGCGTTGATGCTGCGATCAAAGCAGGTAACACTCTGCCGATGCGTAACATCCCGGTGGGTTCAACCGTGCATAACGTAGAAATGAAACCAGGCAAAGGCGGTCAGATTGCTCGCTCAGCCGGTGCTTACGTGCAGATCGTTGCGCGTGAAGGTTCTTACGTTACCCTGCGTCTGCGTTCAGGTGAAATGCGTAAAGTCGAGTCTGACTGCCGCGCAACACTGGGCGAAGTCGGTAATGCTGAGCACATGCTCCGCGTTCTGGGTAAAGCTGGTGCAGCCCGTTGGCGTGGTGTTCGTCCGACCGTTCGTGGTACCGCGATGAACCCAGTTGATCACCCGCACGGTGGTGGTGAAGGTCGTAACTTTGGTAAGCACCCGGTTTCACCGTGGGGCGTTCAGACCAAAGGTAAGAAGACCCGTAGCAACAAGCGTACCGATAAATTTATCGTACGTCGCCGTAGCAAATAATATTAGAGGATAAGCCATGCCACGTTCTCTCAAGAAAGGTCCTTTTATTGACCTGCACTTGCTGAAGAAGGTAGAGAAAGCGGTGGAAAGCGGTGACAAGAAGCCTTTGCGCACTTGGTCCCGTCGTTCAACGATCTTTCCTAACATGATCGGTTTGACCATCGCTGTCCATAATGGTCGTCAGCACGTTCCTGTCTTTGTTTCCGACGAAATGGTTGGTCACAAACTGGGTGAATTCGCGCCGACACGTACTTATCGCGGTCACGCGGCTGATAAAAAAGCCAAGAAGAAATAAGTAGGAGGAAGAGATGGAAACTATTGCTCAACATCGCCACGCTCGTTCTTCTGCTCAGAAGGTTCGCCTTGTTGCTGACCTGATTCGCGGTAAGAAAGTGTCGCAGGCTCTGGACATTTTGACCTACACCAACAAGAAAGCGGCTGTACTGGTCAAGAAAGTTCTGGAATCTGCCATTGCTAACGCCGAACACAACGATGGCGCTGATATCGACGATCTGAAAATCACGAAAATTTTCGTTGATGAAGGTCCGACCATGAAACGCATTATGCCGCGTGCCAAAGGTCGTGCAGATCGCATCCTGAAGCGCACCAGCCACATTACTGTGGTTGTGTCCGATCGCTGAGACTCTGGAGACTAGCAATGGGTCAGAAAGTACATCCTAATGGTATTCGCCTGGGTATTGTAAAACCATGGAACTCTACCTGGTTTGCGAACACCAACGAATTCGCTGACAACCTGGACAGCGATTTTAAAGTACGTCAGTTCCTGACTAAAGAACTGGCTAAAGCGTCTGTCTCTCGTATCGTTATCGAGCGTCCAGCGAAGAGCATCCGTGTGACCATTCACACCGCTCGTCCGGGCATCGTTATCGGTAAGAAAGGTGAAGATGTCGAAAAACTGCGCACCGTCGTCGCGAAAATCGCTGGCGTGCCTGCGCAGATCAATATCGCCGAAGTCCGCAAGCCGGAACTGGACGCGAAACTGGTAGCTGACAGCATCACTTCACAGCTGGAGCGTCGTGTGATGTTCCGTCGTGCTATGAAGCGTGCAGTTCAGAACGCCATGCGTCTTGGCGCGAAGGGTATTAAAGTTGAAGTTAGCGGCCGTCTGGGTGGCGCTGAGATCGCACGTACCGAATGGTATCGTGAAGGTCGCGTGCCATTGCACACTCTGCGTGCTGACATTGACTACAACACCTCTGAAGCGCACACCACTTATGGTGTAATCGGCGTTAAGGTATGGATCTTCAAAGGTGAGATCCTGGGTGGTATGGCTGCTGTTGAACAACCGGAACCGGCTGCTCAACCTAAAAAGCAGCAGCGTAAAGGCCGTAAGTAAGGAGAGTCGCTGATGTTACAACCAAAGCGTACGAAATTCCGTAAAGTGCACAAAGGCCGTAACCGCGGTCTGGCTGCGGGTACGGATGTCAGCTTCGGTACTTTCGGTCTGAAAGCTGTTGGCCGTGGTCGTCTGACTGCTCGTCAGATCGAAGCAGCACGTCGTGCTATGACCCGTGCAGTTAAGCGTCAAGGTAAGATCTGGATCCGTGTATTCCCGGACAAACCGATCACCGAGAAGCCGCTGGAAGTGCGTATGGGTAAAGGTAAGGGTAACGTAGAGTATTGGGTTGCCCTGATCCAGCCTGGTAAAGTCCTGTATGAAATGGACGGCGTATCAGAAGAGCTGGCCCGTGAAGCATTCAAGCTGGCAGCAGCAAAACTGCCTATCAAAACCACCTTTGTAACTAAGACGGTGATGTAATGAAAGCAACTGAGCTGCGTGAAAAAAGCGTCGAAGAGCTGAACACTGAGCTGCTTAATCTGCTGCGTGAGCAATTTAACCTGCGCATGCAGGCAGCATCTGGCCAACTGCAGCAGACTCATCTGCTGAAGCAGGTTCGCCGTGATGTTGCACGCGTTAAGACTTTACTGACTGAGAAGGCGGGTTCGTAATGACCGATAAAATCCGTACTCTGCAGGGTCGTGTAGTAAGTGACAAAATGCAGAAATCTGCAGTTGTTGCAATCGAACGTTTCGTGAAACACCCGATCTACGGCAAATTCATTAAGCGTACGACTAAGCTGCACATCCATGACGAGAACAATGAATGTGGAATTGGTGACGTGGTAGAAATCCGCGAATGCCGTCCACTGTCCAAGACCAAATCCTGGACCCTGGTTCGCGTAATCGAAAAAGCAATCCTGTAACAGGACCTGTTTTTTCTGAGGAACCCCCTGCTTCGGCAGGGGGTTTTTTTTTGTCTGCGTTCAGGCCTGTTCACGCTCAGTTTTTACGTGCCGCTATTCTTATCCTGATTCGAATATTTCTGCTGGTCTGCCTGTGCAAACGATGCGGCTACCTGGCCATGGAAGCCTTTTCCATTGAAGCAGGCTACCGTTTTCAGAAGGTGCTGTCACAGGCCGGTAAATTCGCTGTATTTAGCAGGCGCTTGAATGTTACTGACACGGCACAGTAAGTTCACGTCTCAGTTTCCTTAGCGCCTCGTATGCGCAGCGCAGAGTCCTCTGTCATGACGCTGGAGGCAGGGACGTGGCAACAGTGAGCCATACAGCGCAGGACATAAACACGCCGGTGCTTCAGGGTAACTATTTCGCGACACGCCGCACTGGCGGTGTGTAATGCCCCAATACAGAACGCGGTTATCCAGACCTGCCTATGATGGCCAGGGACGAAAGGTGCATTTGGGTAACGGAACGGGGCAGGGCAGGTACAGGACGCTACAACAGCCCACTACAGAATGATTAACGGATAAGTCAGACATCGGGCGGGTAAAGGATAGAAATTACACTATTGGAGTCGATGCATCAGCATAACGTACTGTCTGAAAAAGAGCCGGCTGCCACCCGTAATGCACTTTATTCAGGGATCGACGAAAAATAAGGCAGATTACATTTGCTACTGTTCGCACTATTCCCTAGAATACGCCCTCCCTGTCATCAGGGAAAATCAGCGGCTCGATTGAGAGCCGTTTATTTTTTCTACCCATCTGTGAGAACCGGTGTTACAATGCCGCGCCCTCAATTATGGGGCTTTCTAACGACCTGAGGTTTAGGTCCCGAAGTAGTAGTTGACATTAGCGGAGCACTAAAATGATCCAAGAACAGACTATGCTGAACGTCGCCGACAACTCCGGTGCACGTCGCGTAATGTGTATCAAGGTTCTGGGTGGCTCGCACCGTCGCTACGCAGGCGTCGGTGACATCATCAAAGTTACCATCAAGGAAGCAATTCCACGTGGTAAAGTGAAAAAAGGTGATGTCCTGAAGGCGGTAGTGGTGCGCACCAGGAAGGGTGTTCGTCGCCCGGACGGTTCTGTCATTCGCTTCGATGGTAATGCATGCGTTATTCTGAACAATAACAGTGAGCAGCCTATCGGTACGCGTATTTTTGGGCCGGTAACTCGTGAACTTCGTACTGAAAAGTTCATGAAAATTATCTCTCTGGCACCAGAAGTACTCTAAGGAGCGAACAATGGCAGCTAAAATCCGTCGTAACGACGAAGTTATCGTGTTGACCGGTAAAGATAAAGGTAAGCGCGGTAAAGTTAAGAATGTCCTGTCTTCTGGTAAGGTCATCGTTGAAGGTATCAACCTGGTGAAGAAACATCAGAAGCCGGTTCCGGCTCTGAACCAGCCAGGTGGCATCGTTGAAAAAGAAGCTGCTATTCAGGTTTCTAACGTTGCACTGTTCAACGCGGCAACTGGTAAGGCTGACCGTGTAGGCTTTAGATTTGAAGACGGTAAAAAAGTCCGTTTCTTTAAGTCTAATAGCGAAACTATCAAGTAATTTGGAGTAGTACGATGGCGAAACTGCATGATTACTACAAAGACGAAGTAGTCCAGAAACTCATGACAGAGTTTGGCTACAATTCTGTCATGCAAGTCCCTCGGGTCGAGAAGATCACCCTGAACATGGGTGTTGGTGAAGCGATCGCTGACAAGAAACTGCTGGATAACGCAGCAGCTGATCTGGCAGCAATCTCCGGTCAAAAACCGCTGGTCACCAAAGCACGCAAATCAGTTGCAGGCTTCAAAATCCGTCAGGGCTATCCGATCGGCTGTAAAGTAACTCTGCGTGGCGAGCGCATGTGGGAGTTCTTTGAGCGTCTGGTCACCATTGCTGTTCCACGTATCCGTGACTTCCGTGGCTTGTCCGCTAAGTCATTCGATGGCCGTGGCAACTACAGCATGGGTGTGCGTGAACAGATCATCTTCCCAGAAATCGACTACGACAAAGTCGATCGCGTTCGTGGTTTGGATATCACCATTACCACTACTGCGAAATCTGATGATGAAGGCCGTGCACTGCTGGCTGCCTTTGACTTCCCGTTCCGTAAGTAAGGTAGGGTTACTTAATGGCTAAGCAATCTATGAAAGCACGCGAAGTTAAGCGTGTGAAATTAGCAGACAAGTTCTTCGCTAAACGCGCTGAACTGAAAGCGATCATTTCTGATGTGAACGCTTCTGACGAAGATCGTTGGAATGCCGTTCTGAAGCTGCAGAGTCTGCCACGTGATTCCAGCCCTTCACGTCAGCGTAACCGCTGCCGTCAAACAGGTCGTCCGCACGGTTTCCTGCGGAAGTTTGGGTTGAGCCGTATCAAGGTCCGCGAAGCCGCCATGCGTGGTGAAATCCCGGGTCTGAAAAAGGCTAGCTGGTAATTGTCACCAATTGAATCACGGGAGTAACACAGATGAGCATGCAAGATCCGATCGCGGATATGCTGACCCGTATCCGTAACGGTCAGGCCGCGAACAAAGTTGCGGTCACCATGCCTTCCTCCAAGCTGAAATTGGCAATTGCCAACGTTCTGAAGGAAGAAGGATATATTGAAGATTTCAAAATCGAAGGCGACATCAAGCTGGAACTGGAACTGACTCTTAAGTATTTCCAGGGTAAAGCTGTTGTAGAAAGCATTCAGCGAGTAAGCCGTCCTGGCCTGCGCATCTATAAGAAAAAAGATGAGCTGCCAAAAGTAATGGCTGGTATGGGCATCGCTGTAGTTTCTACATCCAAAGGTGTCATGACTGATCGTGCAGCGCGCCAGGCTGGTCTTGGTGGCGAAATTATCTGCTACGTAGCGTAATCGGAGGATACATATGTCTCGTGTTGCTAAAGCACCTGTCGTTGTTCCTGCCGGCGTAGAGGTAAAACTCGACGGTCAGGTAATTTCGATTAAAGGTAAAAACGGCGAGCTGACTCGTACTATCAATGATGCTGTTGAAGTTAAGCATGCTGACAACGCTCTGACTTTCGCTCCGCGCGAAGGTTTCGTTGACGGCTGGGCGCAGGCGGGTACTTCTCGCGCGCTGCTGAACGCAATGGTTATCGGTGTTACCGAAGGCTTCACTAAGAAGCTGCAGCTGGTTGGTGTAGGTTATCGTGCGGCCATCAAAGGCAACATGATCAATCTGTCTCTGGGCTTTTCTCATCCAGTCGATCACCAGCTGCCCGCGGGTATCACTGCAGAGTGTCCAACTCAGACTGAAATCGTGCTGAAAGGCGCTGATAAGCAGCTGATTGGTCAGGTTGCAGCGGACCTGCGCGCCTACCGTCGTCCTGAGCCTTACAAAGGCAAGGGTGTCCGTTACGCCGACGAAGTCGTGCGTACCAAAGAGGCTAAGAAGAAGTAAGGTAACACTATGGATAAGAAATCTGCTCGTATCCGTCGTGCGACCCGTGCACGTCGCAAGCTCAAAGAGCTGGGTGCTACTCGCCTGGTGGTACATCGTACCCCGCGTCATATTTACGCACAGGTAATCGCCCCGAACGGTTCCGAAGTTCTGGTCGCTGCTTCTACTGTAGAAAAAGCTATCACTGAACAACTGAAGTATACCGGTAATAAAGAAGCCGCAGCTGCAGTAGGTAAAGCTATTGCAGAACGCGCAATCGAAAAAGGCATCACTGGTGTTTCTTTCGACCGTTCCGGTTTCCAATATCATGGTCGCGTCCAGGCACTGGCAGATGCTGCCCGTGAAGCTGGCCTTCAGTTCTAAGGTAGAGGTCTAAGATGGCACACATCGAGAAACAAGCTGGCGAACTGCAGGAAAAACTGATCGCGGTAAACCGTGTTTCTAAAACTGTTAAAGGTGGTCGTATCTTCTCCTTCACAGCTCTGACTGTGGTAGGCGATGGTAATGGTCGCGTAGGTTTTGGTTACGGTAAAGCGCGTGAAGTTCCAGCAGCGATCCAGAAAGCGATGGAGAAAGCCCGTCGCAACATGGTTAACGTCGCGCTGACCAACGGCACCCTGCAGCACCCTGTTAAAGGTGCACACACGGGTTCCCGCGTGTTCATGCAGCCGGCTTCAGAAGGTACCGGTATCATCGCCGGTGGTGCAATGCGCGCCGTTCTGGAAGTCGCTGGAGTTCATAACGTTCTGGCTAAAGCCTATGGTTCTACAAACCCGATTAACGTGGTTCGTGCAACTATCGACGGCCTGGGCAATATGAAATCTCCGGAAATGGTCGCTGCTAAGCGTGGTAAATCCGTTGAAGAAATTCTGGGGTAATCACGATGGCTAAGACTATTAAAATCACTCAAACCCGTAGCTCAATCGGCCGCTTGCCTAAGCATAAAGCCACTCTGGTTGGCCTGGGTCTGCGTCGTATTGGCCACACCGTTGAGCGTGAAGACACGCCTGCAGTACGCGGTATGGTTAACGCGGTTTCCTATATGGTTAAAGTGGAGGAGTAAGAGATGCGTTTAAATACTCTGTCTCCGGCCGAAGGGTCTAAGCACGCTACTAAGCGTCTGGGTCGTGGTATCGGTTCTGGCCTCGGAAAAACCGGTGGTCGTGGTCACAAAGGTCAGAACTCTCGTTCTGGCGGTGGCGTACGTCGCGGTTTCGAAGGTGGTCAGATGCCTCTGTACCGTCGTCTGCCGAAGTTCGGTTTCACCTCTCGCAAAGCAATGATCACTACAGAGATTCGTCTGTCTGATCTGGCGAAAGTTGAAGGCGGTATCGTCGACCTGAACGCGCTGAAAGCAGCCAACATTGTCGGTGTTCAGATTGAATTCGTTAAAGTCATTCTGTCTGGTGAAGTTTCTACACCGGTAACGGTTCGCGGTCTGCGTGTCACCAAAGGTGCTCGTGCTGCAATCGAAGCTGCTGGCGGTAAAATCGAGGAATAAGTAGCAGATGGCTAAACAACCGGGATTAGATTTTCAAAGCGCCAAAGGCGGCTTTGGTGAGCTGAAACGCAGACTACTGTTTGTTATCGGCGCACTCATTGTCTTCCGTATTGGCTCTTTTATTCCAATCCCTGGTATTGATGCCACTGTACTTGCCAAACTGCTTGAGCAACAGCGTGGCACCATCATTGAAATGTTTAACATGTTCTCTGGTGGTGCTCTTAGCCGTGCTTCTATTTTCGCGCTGGGTATCATGCCGTATATTTCGGCATCGATTATTATCCAGCTTCTAACGGTGGTTCATCCAGCGTTAGCGGAAATCAAGAAGGAAGGGGAGGCTGGCCGTCGTAAGATCAGTCAGTACACCCGATACGGTACGTTGGTATTGGCTATATTCCAGTCGATCGGTATTGCTACCGGTCTGCCGAATATGCCAGGAATGCAAGGTCTGGTAATGAATCCAGGCTTTGCCTTCTACTTTACCGCTGTTGTGAGTCTGGTCTCAGGAACGATGTTCCTGATGTGGCTGGGCGAACAGATTACTGAACGGGGTATCGGTAACGGTATTTCGATCATTATCTTCGCGGGTATTGTTGCGGGTCTTCCGCCGGCCATTGGCCATACCATCGAGCAAGCGCGGCAAGGCGACCTGCACTTCCTCTTGTTGCTGTTGGTTGCAGTACTCGTATTCGCAGTGACTTTCTTTGTTATCTTCGTTGAACGTGGTCAACGCCGCATTGTGGTGAACTACGCAAAACGTCAGCAAGGTCGTCGCGTTTACGCTGCACAGAGCACACATTTACCGTTGAAAGTGAATATGGCAGGTGTTATTCCAGCCATCTTTGCTTCCAGCATTATTCTGTTCCCGGCAACGATTGCATCGTGGTTTGGGGGCGGTACCGGTTGGAACTGGCTGACAACAATTTCGCTGTATTTGCAGCCAGGACAGCCGCTTTATGTGCTACTCTATGCGACTGCAATCATCTTCTTCTGTTTCTTCTACACGGCGTTAGTTTTCAACCCACGTGAAACAGCAGATAACCTGAAGAAGTCTGGTGCATTCGTACCGGGAATTCGTCCGGGAGAGCAAACGGCGAAGTATATTGATAAAGTGATGACGCGTTTGACCTTAATCGGCGCGCTGTATATTACCTTTATCTGCCTTATCCCGGAGTTCATGCGTGATGCGATGAAGGTTCCCTTCTACTTTGGCGGTACTTCCCTGCTTATCGTAGTTGTCGTCATCATGGACTTTATGGCTCAAGTGCAAACTCTGATGATGTCGAGTCAGTATGAGTCTGCACTGAAGAAAGCTAACCTGAAAGGCTACGGCCGTTAATTCAGTTGGTTGAGAAGTTACGGAGAGTAAAAATGAAAGTTCGTGCTTCCGTCAAGAAATTATGTCGTAACTGCAAAATCATTCGTCGCGACGGTGTCGTGCGTGTGATCTGCAGTGCCGAGCCAAAGCATAAACAGCGCCAAGGCTGATTTAGTCACATATTTTTCTTGCAAAGTCGGGTTGAGCTGGCTAGATTAGCCAGCCAATCTTTTGTATGTCAGTGCGTTTCCATTTGAGTATCCTGAAAACGGGCTTTTCAGCATGGGACGTGCTTGTTTAATTATAGGAGTGCATAGTGGCCCGTATAGCAGGCATTAACATTCCTGATCAAAAACATACCGTTATCGCATTAACTTCGATCTTCGGTATCGGCAAAACTCGTTCTAAAGCCATCTGCGCTTCAACGGGTATTGCTGAAAATGTTAAGATCAGTGAGCTGTCTGAAGAACAAATTGATCAGCTGCGTGACGCAGTTGCGAAATTCGTTGTTGAAGGTGATCTGCGCCGTGAAATCACCCTGAGCATCAAGCGTCTTATGGACCTTGGTTGCTACCGTGGTTTGCGCCATCGTCGTGGTCTTCCGGTTCGCGGTCAGCGCACCAAGACCAACGCACGTACCCGTAAGGGTCCGCGTAAACCGATCAAGAAATAATCGGGGTGAGTAAATAATGGCAAAGGCACCAGTTCGTGCACGTAAGCGTGTAAGAAAACAAGTCTCAGATGGCGTGGCTCATGTCCATGCTTCTTTTAACAACACCATCGTTACTATTACTGATCGTCAGGGTAACGCACTGGGTTGGGCAACCGCCGGTGGTTCCGGTTTCCGCGGTTCACGTAAATCCACTCCGTTTGCTGCTCAGGTCGCTGCAGAGCGCTGTGCAGAAGCGGTAAAAGATTACGGAATTAAGAATCTGGAAGTTATGGTAAAGGGTCCGGGTCCAGGCCGCGAATCAACTATTCGTGCTCTGAACGCCGCTGGTTTCCGCATCACTAATATTACTGATGTGACTCCTATCCCTCATAACGGTTGTCGTCCGCCGAAAAAACGTCGCGTATAACGCCCGTTTTTTAGGATAGTTGGAGAAAGAAAATGGCAAGATATTTGGGTCCTAAGCTCAAGCTGAGCCGTCGTGAGGGCACTGACTTATTCCTTAAGTCTGGCGTTCGCGCGATCGATTCCAAGTGTAAGATTGAACAAGCCCCTGGTCAGCATGGTGCGCGTAAACCGCGTCTGTCTGATTACGGCGGTCAGTTACGTGAAAAGCAGAAAGTTCGTCGTATCTACGGCGTGCTGGAGCGTCAGTTCCGTAACTATTATAAAGAAGCAGCTCGTCTGAAAGGCAACACCGGTGAAAACCTGTTGGCTCTGCTGGAAGGTCGTCTGGACAACGTTGTTTATCGTATGGGCTTTGGTGCCACTCGTGCAGAAGCACGTCAGCTGGTAAGCCATAAGTCTGTTCTGGTAAATGGTCGCGTTGTTAACATCGCTTCTTATCAGGTATCTCCGAATGATGTCGTTAGCATCCGTGAGAAAGCCAAAAAGCAATCTCGCGTGAAGGCCGCTCTGGAGCTGGCTGAGCAGCGTGAAAAGCCAACCTGGCTGGAAGTTGATGCGACTAAGATGGAAGGTGTGTTCAAGCGTATTCCTGAACGTACTGATCTGTCTGCGGACATTAACGAACACCTGATCGTCGAGCTTTACTCTAAGTAAAGCTTAGTACCAAAGAGAGGACACAATGCAGGGTTCTGTGACAGAGTTTCTAAAACCGCGCCTGGTAGATATCGAGCAAGTGAGTTCGACGCACGCCAAGGTGACCCTTGAGCCTTTAGAGCGTGGCTTTGGCCATACTCTTGGTAACGCACTGCGCCGTATTCTGCTTTCATCCATGCCGGGTTGCGCGGTGACCGAGGTTGAAATTGATGGTGTACTCCATGAGTACAGCACCAAAGAGGGCGTACAGGAAGATATCCTGGAAATCCTGCTCAACCTGAAAGGGCTGGCGGTAAGAGTTCAGGGTAAAGATGAAGTTATTCTGACCCTGAATAAATCTGGCATTGGCCCTGTGACTGCAGCCGACATTACCCATGATGGTGATGTCGAAATCGTCAAGCCTCAGCATGTCATTTGCCATCTGACCGATGAGAACGCAGCTATCAGCATGCGCATCAAAGTTCAGCGTGGTCGTGGCTATGTACCGGCTTCTGCCCGAATTCATTCGGAAGAAGATGAGCGCCCAATCGGCCGTCTGCTCGTTGACGCTTGCTACAGCCCTGTAGACCGTATCGCCTACAATGTTGAAGCAGCGCGTGTTGAGCAGCGTACCGACCTGGACAAGCTGGTCATCGAAATGGAAACCAACGGCACAATCGATCCTGAAGAGGCGATTCGTCGTGCGGCGACCATTCTGGCAGAACAACTTGAAGCTTTCGTTGACTTACGTGATGTACGTCAGCCGGAAGTGAAAGAAGAGAAACCAGAATTCGATCCGATCCTGCTGCGCCCTGTTGACGATCTGGAATTGACTGTCCGCTCTGCTAACTGCCTCAAGGCAGAAGCTATCCACTACATCGGTGATCTGGTACAGCGTACCGAGGTTGAGCTGCTTAAAACGCCTAACCTTGGTAAAAAATCTCTTACTGAGATTAAAGATGTGCTGGCTTCGCGTGGTCTTTCTCTGGGCATGCGCCTTGAGAACTGGCCGCCAGCAAGCATTGCTGATGAATAATCAGATCACAGGTTAAGGTTTCACTGAGAAGGATAAGGTCATGCGCCATCGTAAGAGTGGTCGTCAACTGAACCGCAACAGCAGCCATCGTCAGGCTATGTTCCGCAACATGGCCGGTTCTCTGGTTCGTCACGAGATCATCAAAACGACTCTGCCGAAAGCCAAAGAACTGCGTCGCGTAGTTGAGCCGCTGATTACTCTTGCCAAGACCGACAGCGTAGCTAATCGTCGTCTGGCATTCGCCCGTACTCGTGATAACGAGATCGTGGCAAAACTGTTTAACGAGCTGGGCCCGCGTTTCGCGAGCCGTGCCGGTGGTTACACTCGCATTCTGAAGTGTGGCTTCCGTGCTGGTGACAACGCTCCGATGGCTTACATCGAGCTGGTTGATCGTCCAGAAGCTCAAGCAGAAGCAGCCGCAGAGTAATCTGCAGCAACGTAAAAAACCCGCTCCGGCGGGTTTTTTATTGCCTGAAATTTACTATTTTAAAAGCAGAGTGATTAACTTCAGAGGAGTCAGCTATGTGGCTGGTTGACGAACTTGCTGAACAGCATATCAAAGCAGCACTGGAAAAAGGCGAGCTGAGTAATCTTCCCGGTGCCGGCAAGCCGCTGCAGCTGGATGATGACAGTCACGTTCCGCCGGAATTAAGAGCCGGCTACCGGTTACTGAAAAATGCAGGCTTTCTGCCACCCGAGCTTGAGCTGAGACGCGAGGCGGTTGAAGTAAACGATCTGATCCGGCAGCTCGATCCCGAAGATCGTCATTATCAGGATCACTGTCACCGGCTGCAGATACTGGAGTTGAGGTTGCGTCAGGCGGGCATGAGTACCGATTTTCTGCACGGATCCTATTCCACGGCGATTGAGCAGCGATTTCGCGAGGAGGAGTGAATGTTTCGCATCGGACAATTAGCGAAGCTGGCAGAGGTGACGCCAGATACTATCCGCTTTTATGAAAAGCAGCAGATGATGGATCATGACGTGCGAACGGAAGGTGGATTTCGTCTCTATAATGAGGGCGACCTTCAGCGCCTGAAGTTTATCCGCTATGGGCGAAAACTTGGATTCAGCCTCGAAGCAATCAGAGAGCTTCTTTCGATTCGGGTCGATCCTGAGCATCATACCTGCCAGGAATCCAAAGCGATTGTTGAAAAGCGACTGAGTGAAGTGGCTGAAATGATCGCAGAGTTGGAAACGATGCAGCGTTCGCTACGGCATCTTTCCGATGCCTGTTGTGGTGACAGCCACAGTAGTATTTCGTGCTCAATTCTGGAGGCGCTGGAGCGTGGCGGGGCGCAGGATAAATAAGCGTATTGTTATTTTGCTGCAAAAGCATAAAGTATTACTCCATCCCAACAGGAGGCGTCATGAGTAAATACCAGCATACCAAAGGGCAGATTCGCGATAACGCAATTCAGGCTCTGTTACACGACCCGCTCTTCAGGCAGCGCGTGGAGCAGAAACAAAAGGGTAAAGGAAGTTTTAAGCGGAAGGAAAAACACAACAAGAGGAACGGATGGGAGGGCAGTGATAAGAAAGCGTCTTATCACTGCCCTTTTGCTAAAAGCGTCAGATAAGGCCTGCCAGCTCTGACACTATACGCGGGTATTCTGCTGTTTCAGCAGATCGCGGATTTCAGTCAGCAGCACTTCTTCATTTGAAGGTTTTGCAACCGGCTTCTCGACTTCTTTTTTCTTATACAGACGATTCATCAGTTTGATAGCCATAAAGATGGCAAATGCGATGATCACGAAATCGAAGATAGTCTGCAGAAAAATACCATACTGCATGACCACGGCTGGCGCATCGCCAGTTGCAGGTTTAAGCACCCACTGGAAAGATTTAAAGTCGACGCCACCAATCAGCAAGCCCAGCGGCGGCATAATGATGTTGGCCACCAGTGATGAAACGATCTTACCGAAAGCGGCACCGATAATGACACCGACGGCCAGATCTATCACATTGCCGCGCATTGCAAACTCACGAAACTCTTTGATTAAACTCATACTTCTCTCCTTGCCCTGGTCAATGTCATAAAGTCTAACAAACCTGGCTGGTTTTGCCATTCACACAGCCAATTAAGCGGCAGTTTTGCCTGCCGCTGCTTCTGCGGCCCAATATTCAGAGAAAAAATGGGCTTGGCTGGAAGAGACGTTCCACGTCTGAGACAAACTTTTTGTCGGTCAGGAACATAATGACATGGTCACCCTGTTCGATACGCAGATTGTCATTGGCGATCATCACGTCGTTGCCGCGGACCACCGCGCCAATAATGGTGCCAGGCGGCAGTTTGATATCATCAATCGAGCGGCCAACAACGCGCGATGTAGATTCATCGCCATGTGCTATTGCTTCGATCGCTTCTGCGATACCACGTCGTAATGAAGAGACGCCTACGATATCGGCTTTGCGTACATGTCCCAGCAGAGCAGAGATGGTCGCCTGCTGAGGCGAAATTGCGATATCAATCACGCTGCCCTGAACCAAATCGACATAGGCGCGGCGCTGAATCAGCACCATCACCTTTTTGGCACCCATCTTTTTCGCCAGCATGGCTGACATGATGTTAGCTTCATCGTCATTGGTGACGGCGATAAAGAGATCGACCTGTTCAACATGTTCTTCAGCCAGCAGCTCCTGATCTGACGCGTCGCCATAGAAGACCACGGTGTCCTGCAGATGTTCTGCCAGCTCTGCGGCGCGCTGAGGGTTACGCTCGATGAGCTTCACGCTGTAGTGTTTTTCCAGACGCTGCGCCAGGCCAAAACCAATGTTGCCGCCGCCGACCAGCATAATGCGCTTGTAGGGTTTCTCCAGCCGCTGCATTTCACTCATCACCGCACGAATGTTCTGGCTGGCTGCGATGAAGAAGATCTCATCCCCGGCTTCGACGATGGTAGAGCCCTGCGGACGAATAGGGCGATCCTGACGAAAAATAGCGGCGACGCGCGTGTCGATATGCGGCATGTGTTCACGCATAATCGACAGCGGATTACCAACCAGCGGTCCGCCATAGTAAGCTTTGACCACGGCCAGGCTGACTTTTCCCTCCGCAAAATTCACCACCTGCAAAGCGCCGGGATACTGGATGAGGCGATAGATATTTTCGATTACCAGCTGTTCCGGTGAGATCAGGTGATCGATAGGCACCGCTTCAGGGATAAATAACTTCTCTGCGTCACGCAGATAGTCGGCAGCGCGAATACGGGCGATGCGATTTGGCGTATTGAAAAGCGAATAGGCAATCTGGCAGGCAATCATGTTGGTTTCGTCGGAGTTCGTGACGGCAACCAGCATGTCGGCATCTTCGGCGCCTGCCTCACGCAGAATGCGCGGATGGGAACCATGACCCTGTACCACGCGAAGATCGAACTTATCCTGCAGATGACGCAGGCGCGACGCATCGGTATCAACCACCGTGATATCGTTGTTCTCGCCGACCAGATTCTCTGCCAGCGTGCCGCCAACCTGTCCTGCACCCAGAATGATTATTTTCATCGCTTATCACTACTCATCTCAGTTTGTACCCGATTTCTTTATCAGCTTCGCGTAGAAGAAACCATCTCCGCCTTCGGCCTGCGGGAAAACCTGTAACCCGTTCGCGGGCGCATCCTGCAGCGGCACGGCCTGGGCATCAGGCTGACGCTGGAGAAAAGCCTCTATCTGCTGATGATTCTCTTCAGGCAGGATAGAACAGGTGGCATAGATTAGCGTACCGCCAGGCTTCAGATGGGGCCATATAGCGTCCAGAATTTCACGCTGAAGCGAGGCCAGCTCGGCGATATCACGATCCCGGCGCAGCCATTTGATGTCGGGATGACGGCGAATAACGCCGGTAGCGGAGCAGGGGGCATCCAGCAGAATACGGTCAAACTGACGCTCGCCGCACCACTGTTGAGGTGTTCTTCCGTCACCCTGTTTCACTTCGGCGTTCATGCCCAGTCGGGTCAGATTCTCATTAACCCGCTTCAGGCGCTGTGCATCCACGTCGACCGCCAGCACGCTGGCTTCAGGCGCGATTTCGAGAATATGGGTGGTTTTGCCGCCGGGCGCCGCGCAGAGATCCAGAATCTGTTCGCCATTCTGTGGCTCAAGCAGCTGCGCGCAGCGCTGCGCAGATAGATCCTGCACGGTCACCCAGCCCTGTTCAAAGCCGGGTAACTGACTGACCGGCGCCGGGGCATCGAGCCGCAGCGCATCCGGTACGTCGTCAGCGGGCTGCGCACTGCGGCCGCTTTCGGCCAGCAACGCGAGCCAGGCATCTCGATCGTGATGCTGACGATTGACCCGCAGCCACATCGGTGGACGCTGATTATTCGCTTCCACAATCTGCTGCCACTGCGCCGGCCAGGCGTGCTGCAGGCGTTTCAGCAGCCAGCCCGGATGCAAATAACGCTGCGGACCCTCCTGAATGCTGGCGAGCAGGGTTTCCCGCTGGCGCTGGAACTGGCGCAGCACGCCATTCAGCAGGCCTTTCAGACTGGTACGCTTCAGCGCCTCGGCACCCGCGACGGTTTCTGCCAGCGCGGCATGGGCAGGAACACGGGTATACTCCAGCTGATACAGCCCGACCATGATCAGATAGTGCAGAACCCGCTGCTTACCGGTCAGTGGACGTTCCATCAGTTTACCGATCAGAGCTTCCAGCTGCGGTAGGGTGCGCAGGACGCCGAAACAGATCTCCTGCACTAAGGCACTGTCTTTATCAGAAAGTTTTTTCTGGGCGGCAGGCAGGGCCGTATTCAGGGATTCACCTTTGTCGACGACGCGCTCGATGAGCTGAGCGGAGAGGCTACGCAGGTTAATTGATTTAGTCATAGGATGTTGTCATCAAACAAAAAGCCCGGCGAGTCACCGGGCAGGAGAGTCAGTCCAGAAGGGTTCCAGGTTCAAACCATTCCCGGCGCGAGTTGAGAAGATCCTGAGCCGGCATCGGTTTTTTACCGGCGGGCTGTAACTGCAGGAGGTTCAGAACACCCTGAGCCGTCGCAATCCGGATGCCGTGCTTGTCAGCACTGATGATTTCGCCTGGTGAACGATCACAGTGCGGCAGCACACTTGCCTGCCAGACTTTGATCGGCTGATCGCCGACAGTGAAAAAGCTCATCGGCCAGGGATTAAACGCGCGAATACACCGCTCAAGCTGCTCCGCAGAGAGGGTCCAGTCAAGCCGCGCCTCTTCTTTGCTGAGCTTTTCAGCATAGTTAGCCTGCGTCTCATCCTGTTTCTCTGGTGAGGCCTGCTGCGTATTCAGTAGCGTCAGCGTCTCCAGCAGCCCCTGCGGGCC
Source organism: Pantoea sp. (assembly GCF_032114055.1). Classification (GTDB taxonomy): domain Bacteria; phylum Pseudomonadota; class Gammaproteobacteria; order Enterobacterales; family Enterobacteriaceae; genus Pantoea. The sequence continues at coordinate 5,701 of NZ_DAMCTB010000018.1, read as the reverse complement.
GAGTCCGGCCAGCCGGTCATAGAGCGTGGCGCTGGTATCCTGAGCAGTAATCGGACAGGCAAGCTTATAGAGCATATCGCCGGTATCCAGACCCACATCCATCTGCATGATAGTGACGCCAGTTTCGCTGTCGCCCGCCCAGAGCGCGCGCTGAATTGGCGCCGCGCCGCGCCAGCGAGGCAGCAGCGAGCCATGAACGTTGATACAGCCCAGGCGGGGCATATCAAGCACGGCTTTCGGCAGAATCAATCCATAGGCCACCACCACCATCACATCGGCCTGCAAATCAGCGACCAGCTGCTGATTCTCTTCAGGTCGCAGAGACTTAGGCTGAAAGACCGGGATGTTATGCGCCAGGGCCAGCGTTTTAACCGGGCCAGGCGTTAATTTGTTACCGCGACCCGAAGGACGGTCGGGCTGGGTGAATACGCCGATAACCTGATGTTCAGAAGCAAGCAGCGCGTCAAGATGACGCGCTGCAAAGTCAGGTGTGCCGGCAAAAATGATTTTTAGCGGGGCAGACACGTTTATCCCTTTTTGTGTTCTCAGGAAGCCTGGGCGTTCTGTCGCGCCAGCTTCTCTAACTTCGTTTTGATCCGTTGACGCTTCAGCGGCGACAGATAATCGATAAACAGTTTACCTTCCAGATGATCGATCTCATGCTGGATACAGATGGCCAGTAGCTCGCTGGCTTCCAGCTCGAAACTTTTACCGTCGCGATCCAGCGCACGAACCTTCACCCGCTCGGCGCGCGGAACAAAAGCACGCTGTTCCGGAATAGAGAGACAGCCCTCTTCGATACCGGTTTCACCGCTTTTTTCAAGCAGCTCAGGGTTGATCAGCACTAAACGCTCTTCGCGACTTTCAGAAACATCAATCACGATAATGCGCTGGTGAATATCGACCTGCGTTGCCGCAAGACCGATACCCTCTTCGGCGTACATCGTGTCGAACATATCGTCAACGATACGCTGAATGTCTGCGTTAACTTCTTTAACGGGCGCGGCGACTTTGCGCAGGCGCTCGTCAGGGAAATGTAATACCTGCAAAACTGACATAAATATCCAGATCTGTATTCGGTTGTGAAAAGATTACTACCCCATATTGTAGACTTTTCGGGGCCTGATTGACAGCATTGTGCGGCAGGAAGCCGGGGCGATCAGGGAGCCGAAAATGGATAAATTAGCGCACTATATGCGGCTGGCGGCCGTCAGTGGAATGACAGGGAAACGCTGGACTGATGCGGTGCAGAAAACCGATGCCGGTGCTGCAGACTCTGAGTCCCTGATCCGGGCTGGGTTAGATGAGAATCAGCGTCAGCAATATAATGGCTTCAGCGATCAGAAGGTTGCAGAAGTGCACACCTGGCTGGCGCAGAGCCCGTCCCACCATCTGGTCACTGCACTGGATGCAGCCTATCCTCTCCGTCTCAAAGAGACGCGTCACTTTCCCCCGTTGCTTTATATCAATGGCGATCCTGACATACTCAGTACCCCTCAGTTAGCCGTGGTGGGGAGCCGCAATAGTTCGCACAATGGCCGATACTGGTGCGACTGGTTTACCCGACACCTGTCGCTCAGCGGTCTGACCATCACCAGCGGACTGGCGCGGGGGATCGATGGTGTGGCCCATCAGGCCGCCCTGAACGCGGGCGGGAAAACGGTGGCGGTGTTAGGCAGTGGCCTGCAGCAGCTCTACCCCAAAAATCATGCCCGGCTGGCCGCTGAGATGGTTGAGCAGGGCGGGGCCGTCATATCGGAGTTTCCGCTGACGGCGATCCCGCATCCGCTTAACTTTCCGCGCCGCAACCGCATTATCAGTGGCCTGAGCCATGGCGTGCTGGTCGCAGAGGCAACGCTCAGGAGTGGCTCGCTGGTGACGGCCCGTTATGCGCTGGAGCAGAACCGCAATGTCTACGCTTTGCCGGGTGCGCTCGGTAACCCGCTTAGTGAAGGCGTAAACTGGCTGATCCAGCAGGGAGCACTGCTGGTGGCTCATCCCAATAACATCCTGGAAGACCTGGCCAGCGCACTCCACTGGCTGCCGCCGATCCAGACCAGTGAAATTTATTCTGAGATGAGTGACGCTGCTCCATTGCCATTTGCTGATGTGTTGGCTAACGTAGGTGATGAGGTTACACCTGTTGACGTTGTCGCTGAACGTGCCGGCCAATCTGTGCCAGTTATCTCAGCTCAGTTGCTGGAACTGGAGTTAGCAGGATGGATCGCAGCTGTACCCGGCGGCTATGTCCGATTGAGGAGGGCATGCCATGTTCGACGTACTGATGTATTTGTTTGAGACATATATTCACAACGAAGCAGAAATGGGTGTTGATCAGGACAGATTGACAGACGACCTGACGGATGCCGGGTTCCATCGTGAAGATATTTACAGTGCGCTGAACTGGCTGGAAAGACTGGCGGATTACCAGGAAGGACTGGTTGCGCCAGTTTTAATGACGAATGATCCGCTCTCTATGCGCATCTACACCGATGAAGAGAGTAAGCGTTTAGATGCTGACAGCCGCGGTTTCCTGCTTTTCCTGGAGCAGATTCAGGTACTGAACCTAGAAACCCGTGAAATGGTCATCGAACGCGTCATGGCGCTGGATACTTCAGAGTTCGACCTGGAAGATCTCAAATGGGTGGTGCTGATGGTATTGTTCAACATCCCGGGATGTGAGAACGCCTATCAGCAGATGGAAGAACTGCTATTCGACGTCAATGAAGGTATGCTGCACTGAATTTCCTTTCATGCATTGATCGCTATGAGTAAAGCTGCACTTTTCACGGTGCCTAAACAGGATCCCTGCCCCGCTTGCGGGGCAGAACTGGTTATCCGCTCCGGTAAACACGGTCCTTTCCTGGGCTGTGCAAACTATCCGGCGTGCGACTACATTCGTCCTTTAAAAAGTCAGGCCGACGGGCATGTGGTCAAAGTGCTGGAAGGGCATTCCTGTCCTGAATGCGGCGCAGATAAAGTGCTGCGGCAGGGACGTTTTGGCATGTTCATTGGCTGCAGCCACTATCCGGAATGCGGATACACGGAAACCATCGACAAGCCGGATGAAACCACGCTGGCTTGTCCGCAGTGTCATGAAGGCCACCTGGTTCAGCGCCGCTCCCGCTATGGCAAAACGTTTCACTCATGCAATCGCTATCCGGCCTGCCAGTTTGTCGTAAACCTGACACCCGTTGCCGGAATCTGCCCTTATTGTCAGTATCCGCTGTTAGTTGAGAAAAAGACGGCGCAGGGCGTGAAACGCTTCTGCGCCAGTAAGCGTTGTGGCAAAGCCATTACTGAAGAGAATTGATCGTTCATGGAAAATCAACACCTCGCCGATTCGCTTGAAACCTGCCTTGCGCAGTTGAATCGACAGGCGGTCATCGCCTATCCCACTGAGGCCGTATTTGGTCTGGGCTGTGACCCTGACAGTGAATCCGCCGTTATGGCCCTGCTGGCACTGAAACAGCGTCCGGTAGAGAAGGGGCTGATTCTGATCGCGGCTGACTACAGCCAGCTGGAGCCCTACATCTCTGCACGCGAACTCTCTGTGATCCAGCGGGAACGGATGTTTGCATGCTGGCCGGGCCCGGTCACGTTTGTTGTCCCCGTTCCGCCTCAGACGCCGCGCTGGCTTACCGGACAGTTTGATTCACTGGCGATCCGCGTCAGCGACCATCCGGATGTGCAGGCGATTTGCCGGGCATTTGGCAAACCGCTGGTATCAACCAGCGCAAATCTGACCGGTCTGCCTCCCTGCCGCACGGCAGAAGAGGTGAAGCGCCAGTTTGGTGAGCACTTCCCGGTGCTGTCAGGAAAGACGGGTGGACGACTCAATCCTTCCGAAATCCGCGATGTCATCAGCGGTGAACTTATACGTCAGGGTTAATGCATGGACCACTTCGCCGTTTTCGGTAATCCGATCAACCACAGTAAATCTCCGCTGATCCATCAGGCTTTCGCTGAACAGACGGGTATCGAACATCGCTATGGCCGTATCTGCGCGCCAATAGAAGGGTTTGCTCAGGCGCTGAGGGATTTTTTTGAACAGGGCGGACGTGGTGCCAACGTGACGTTGCCTTTTAAACAGCAGGCATTTGAATTTGCCGATCGGCTCACCGAACGTGCCGCGCTATCCGGCGCGGTAAACACGGTGAAGAAGCTCAGCGATGGGCTGATCCAGGGCGATAACACGGATGGGATTGGCCTGTTAAGCGACCTTGAAAGGCTGGGGATGATCAATGCTGGTGACAATGTGTTGCTGGTGGGCGCCGGCGGCGCGGCGCGCGGGGTCATCCTGCCCCTGCTTTCATCAGGCGTTACACTGACAGTGGTCAACCGCACCGCCGCGCGGGCAGAAGAGCTGGCCAGCCTGTTTAATAAGTGTGGCACCATCCGCGCCTCTGACTTCGATCAGCTGGCAAATCAACATTTCGACTTAATCATTAATGCCACCTCAAGCGGCGTAGAGGGGAAGACGCCACCTTTACCTGCAGAGCTCATCCATGCCGGGGTGCGCTGCTATGACATGTTTTACCAAAGCGGGCTGACGCCGTTTTTGCGCTGGTGCCAGGCGCAGGGCGCGCAGCATCTTGCCGATGGTGTGGGTATGCTGGTTGGCCAGGCCGCCCATGCCTTCTATCTGTGGCACGGTGTGATGCCAGAAATCGCGCCGGTTATTGTTCAGCTTAAGCAGGCCATGCAGCCATGAATCAGGCCATTCAGTTTCCTGATGAGGAAACCTATAACGCAGAACGGGACGCTGTCTGTTTCCCGGTGCTGGTCAACGGCATGCGGCTGAACTGTGCTATCGGCGGCGCGTCGCTGGTGGCGCGTTTTGGTGAAGGTGAGGCGATGGCGCTGTTTCAGCACCATCGCTGGGATCTGGAAGATGAGGCCGAAGCAGCGATACGTCAGGATCGTATTGATGATCAGGGCTGGATCTGGTTATCGCCCGCCAGATAATCATCTTTCCAGCTAACGTAGTTGTTAGCGGAATAGCGTAAACCTTCTTTCTCACTCTCATTCAGCGGCCTGATCTGTCTGACCGGACTTCCCAGATAGAGGTAGCCGCTCTCCAGTCTTTTACCGGGCGGCACCAGACTGCCCGCGCCAATCATTACCTCTTCTTCTACTATAACGCCATCAAGCAGAATCGATCCCATACCAACCAGCACGCGATTGCCAATGGTGCAGCCGTGAAGCATGGCTTTATGCCCGACCGTGACATCCTCGCCAATAATCAGCGGGTAACCCTGTGGATTAGATGCGGACCTGTGCGTCACATGCAGAACACTGCCGTCCTGGACATTGGTGCGGGCGCCAATGCGAACCTGGTTTACATCACCCCGGATAGCAACCAGCGGCCAGATGCTGACGTCATCTTCCAGAACCACATCGCCGACGACGACACTGCTGGGATCCACCATGACGCGCTGACCGGTTTGCGGAAAAAGATGTTTATAGGGACGCAGAGCAGAAGTCATTATGTTCTCCTTTATCGTGTTTTCAGCTCAGCCTGATGTGATTTCAGCCAGCTGACAAGCCAATTCTGGCCTGGATCGCTGGCGATCTCATCAATCTGGATCATTTATAACCATTCAGAAAAAAGATCCAAAAAAAGGGTTGTGCTCTGAAACGGGATCCCTATAATGCGCCTCCATCAACACGGCACACCGGCAACGGGAAACGCGCTGAG
>NZ_DAMCTB010000017.1:0-42055 GCF_032114055.1 Pantoea sp. | reverse complement strand
AACTCGCGACCCCGACCTTGGCAAGGTCGTGCTCTACCAACTGAGCTATTCCCGCGCCTTGTACCGTTACAAAATTCTTCACCGGTACGGGGTGCGCATTATACGAGAAATCGTTTCTGCTGCAAGCGTCTGAAAGCAAAAATTTTCGCTTTCTGCGCGTTTGCCGATTAAATCATCAATGTGGCGATTTCATGTGCACCCCTTACCGGTTCTTGTCGGTTAAAGCTGCAGGAAGTGCTCGCGGTAGTAAGCCAGCTCCGCTACAGACTCGCGGATATCATCCAGCGCCTGGTGTGTATTGCCTTTTTTGAAGCCTGGCAGAATCGCCGGTTTCCAGCGACGGGCCAGCTCTTTCAGCGTACTGACATCCAGATAGCGATAGTGGAAATACGCCTCCAGCTCGGGCATATATTTAAACAGGAAGCGGCGATCCTGCCCGATGCTGTTGCCACAGATCGGCGAAGTATTGGCCGGCACCCACTGTTTCAGAAATTCGATGGTTGCCAGCTCCGCTGCGCGATCGTCAATCTTACTTTCTTTGACCCGTGCCACCAGACCGCTGTTGGTGTGGGTACGGACATTCCACTCATCCATCAGCGCCAGCTGTTCATCCGACTGATGAACGGCCATGACCGGCCCTTCCGCCAGAATGTTCAGGTTAGCGTCAGTCACCAGGGTCGCAATCTCAATAATGCGATCGTGTGTCGGATCGAGCCCGGTCATCTCAAGATCAATCCAGATCAGATTCTGTTCATTTCCAGTAGCCATGCTGTTTCCTGCGGTTGCTATAGTCGTCATTCACAATGAATAAGGTGTATCATAGACGTTTTGCCCAGCCGGGCGAAATCTGGCTAACGCTGTGAGGGTGAGTGAGTAAAAATAAACTGTCGAAGGGCCAACAACGCCGCGTAAGTGCAAACCACGATCGCCGTCTTAACCAGCGCAGAGAGCGTCCGGAAGCGGATGACAACCTGTTTGGTGAAGCTGCAGATGGGGTCGTTGTCAGCCGTTTTGGCATGCACGCTGACGTTGAGGATAGCGCAGGCGTCACCCACCGCTGCAACATCCGCCGGACTATCCGTTCGCTGGTCACGGGCGATCGGGTGCTGTGGCGTCCGGCAACCAGCGGCGGCAAGGGTATCGTTGAAGCCGTACATGAACGTACCAGCGTCCTGACCCGCCCCGATTTTTACGACGGCGTGAAACCGATGGCGGCGAATATCGACCAGATTATTATCGTCTCCGCCATCCTGCCGGAGCTGTCACTGAATATTATTGATCGTTATCTGGTGGCCAGCGAAACGCTGGAGATCGAACCGCTGCTGGTCCTGAACAAAACCGATCTGCTGGATGATGAGGCGCGTCTTCGCGTTGACCAGCAGATGGATATCTATCGCCAGATTGGCTATCGCGTGGTGATGGTTTCCAGCCGGGCGAAAAATGGCCTGGCCGATCTGGAAGCGGCGTTAACTGACCGTGTCAGTATCTTTGCCGGTCAGTCGGGCGTGGGGAAATCGAGCCTGCTGAATGCCCTGCTCGGCTTTGACAAGGATGAGCAGTCCGCCATCCTGACCAACGACGTGTCCGATGGCTCGGGGCTGGGCCAGCACACCACCACGGCCTCACGGCTCTATCACTTCCCGCACGGCGGTGACGTGATCGACTCTCCGGGCGTGCGTGAATTCGGCTTATGGCATCTGGAGCCGGAACAGGTTACCCGTGGTTTTGTCGAATTCCGTGCATTTCTGGGCGCGTGTAAATTCCGCGACTGTAAGCACGGCAGCGATCCGGGCTGCGCCATTCGCGAAGCGGTCGAAGAGGGAAAAATCAACCGCTCCCGATTCGATAACTACCACCGTATCCTGGAGAGCATGGCGCAGGTAAAAACGCGTAAAAATTTCCCAGACGGTGAGAGTTAATCGGTATAACCGCTTCTGCGCCATCTGCCGCTGAATTTTGCGAAATGCATTCCAGTCATGCACAAGGAACGTGCAGCGTGCCGGAAATCGTATATAGTCGCGATCTGAACGGGGCACTGCTACAATCCGCCCCCTTTTTTTGTAACGTCATAAATAGCCAGGAGGCTAAGGTGTTTGATCGTTTAAAACTCGGCTTGAATCATATTCTCCCGAAGAAATGGCTGACTGAACTTGCCGGTTGGGGCGCCAGTCGCCGCGGTGGTTGGTTGACCAAACTGGTCATTGACATCTTTGTCTGGTTTTACAAGGTCGACATGGCGGAAGCGCGCAAGCCTGACACGGCCAGCTACCGCACCTTCAATGACTTTTTCGTTCGTCCGCTGAAAGATGATGCGCGTCCGGTCGATGCCGACGCCAGCCTGATCGCCCTGCCCGCCGATGGCGCAATCAGCCAGCTCGGTCATATTAATGGCGATCAGATTTTCCAGGCGAAAGGTCATCACTACTCTCTGGAAGCACTGCTGGCGGGCGATGAGCGCATGGCAGCCCGCTTTGTGGAGGGTGAGTTTGTTACCACCTACCTGGCCCCACGTGATTATCACCGTGTCCACATGCCGTGCAACGGCATCCTGCGTGAAATGATCTATGTGCCTGGCGATCTTTACTCAGTTAATCCGCTGACCGCACGTAATATCCCGAACCTGTTTGCCCGCAATGAGCGCGTGATCTGTTACTTCGAAACCGACATTGGCCCGATGGTGCAGATCCTGGTGGGTGCCACTATCGTCGGCAGCATCGAAACCGTCTGGGCGGGCACCATCACACCACCGCGTGAGGGTGTGATCAAACGCTGGCACTATCCGGCAGCCGAAGATGAAGGCGCGGTAGTCCTGCTGAAAGGTCAGGAGATGGGCCGCTTTAAACTCGGCTCAACCGTGATCAACCTGTTCGCGCCGGGCCGCGTCAAACTGGCGGAAAGTCTGGAAGCAGAAAGCAAAACCCGTCTCGGCCAGCCGCTGGCGATTGCGCTGCCGGTCGCCACAGACATCTCTGACATCACCACAGACTAAAGTGAGAGTCCTGTGCGCCCCATTCTCCTCCTGCTGCTGAGCCTCTGGCTCAGCAGCCCGGCCTTTGCGGCCAGCCTTCCTGACGCCAGCCAGCTGAAACAGCAGCTGGAAGAGATCAAATCAGCGAAAAGCTCCCCGACGCAGGCGGAGCAGATCCAGACGATCGAAGCTGCCCTGAATTTCCTCTCTGAACGCGATGAATCCCTGGAGCGCGCCGCGCAATACCAGCAGGTTATTGACGACTTTCCGCGCCTGGCGCGTGAGCTGCGCCAGCAGATTGCGGCACTGAACGACAGCGGGAAAACGGTACGCAGCAACATGAGCAGCGCCGAGCTGGATCAGGAAATCCTGCAGGTCAGCAGACAGTTGCTGGAAGAGGGGCGGCAGGCGCGGCAGGAGCAGGATCGGGCGCGGGAAATCAGTGATTCTTTATCTCAGTTGCCACAGCAGCAGACCGACGCCCGCCGGGCGATGACGGAGAGCGAACGCCGATTACAGGGTGTCAGCAGTACGTCACCTCAGGGTCAGCTGCAACTGGCGGCCCGCCAGGCCGAAAACGCCGCCAATAAAGCGCGCGTCGATGAACTTGAACTCGCGCAGCTCTCGGCCAATAACCGTCAGGAGCTGGCGCGGATGCGGGCGGAGGTCCATCAGCGAAAAGCAACGCAGCTGGATAACTATCTGCAGGCGCTGCGCAATCAGCTTAACGACCAGCGGCAGCGTGAGGCAGAAGTGGCGCTGGCGCGCACCGAACAGCTGGCCGAAAACAGTGGCGATCTGCCGCCAGCGATCAGCGATCAGTTCCGGGTCAACCGCGAACTCTCTGGTGCGCTGAATCAGCAGGCGCAGCGCATGGATCTGGTGGCGTCGCAGCAGCGCCTTGCCACCAACCAGATTATTCAGGTCCGCCAGGCGCTCTCTACCCTGCGCGAACAGTCGCAGTGGCTCGGTGCCTCGAATCTGCTGGGGGAGGCGCTGCGGGCCCAGGTTGCGCGTCTGCCGGAAATGCCAAAATCCCAGCAGATCGATAATGAGATGGCGCAGCTTCGCGTCCAGCGCCTTTATTACGAGGATCTGCTGGAGCGCCAGGCGTCCCTGCGCAAAGGACACCAGGCTGATGGCCAGGCCTACACGGCCGATCAGAAACGTATTCTCGATGCCCAGCTCCGCACTCAGCGTGAGCTGCTTAACTCCCTGATCTCCGGCTGCGACACGCTAATCCTGGAGATCACTAAGCTGAAAGTTGGCAATACCCAGCTGCAGGATGCGCTAACCGAAGTCAAAGAGGCGACCCACCGCTACCTGTTCTGGACCGCCGATGTCAGCCCGATTAGCCTGAGCTATCCGCTGGACCTGGCGAAAGATCTTTCCCGTCTGCTGTCGCTGGACACCCTGGGGCAGCTTGGCAAAGCGATGGCGATGATGTTTACCAGCCGCCATTCGGTGCTGCCAATTATTGGCGCCCTGCTGCTGGTCGGCTTCAGCATCAGCTCACGCCGTCACTTTAATGCGTTTCTTGCGCGCTCCGCCAGCAAAGTGGGTAAGGTGACACAGGATCGCTTCCGCCTGACCATCCGGACGGTATTCTGGTCGATTCTGGTGGCGCTGCCGCTGCCGGTGCTGTGGGGCGCGCTGGGTTATGGCCTGCAGAACGCCTGGCCCTACCCTATCGCCGTGGCGATTGGTGATGGCATTACCGCCACACTGCCCCTGCTGTGGGTCTTTATGATCAGCGCCGCCTTTGCCCGTCCTAATGGCCTGTTTATCGTGCATTTCCGCTGGCCGCAGAACCGGGTAGCACGCGCCATGCGCTACTACTCGCTGAGCATCGGCCTGATTGTGCCGCTGATCATGTTACTTATCGCCCTGGGTAATCTGGAAGATCGCCAGTTCTCCGCATCGCTGGGCCGTCTCTGCTTCATTCTGATCTGCGGAGCAATCAGCATTGTCACCGTGAGTCTGAAGCGTTCCGGTATTCCGCTCTATCTTGATAAAGAGGGAAATGGCGAGAACATCGTGAATCGGATGTTGTGGAACCTGATGATCGCCATGCCGCTGATGGCGGCCCTTGCCTCCGCTGTAGGATATCTGGCGACCGCGCAGGCGCTGCTGGCGCGGCTTGAAACCTCTGTCGCCATCTGGTTCCTGCTGCTGGTTATCTATTACATCATCCGCCGCTGGATGCTGATTCAGCGGCGCCGGCTGGGCTTTGACCGGGCCCGTCAGCGCCGTGCCGATATGCTGGCCAACCGGGCGCGCAGCGAAGAAGAGAAAGAGCAAGGCACGCAGAACACAGATGCGATTGAAATCGAAGAACCTGTCATCGATCTGGATGCGATTAGCGCCCAGTCATTGCGGCTGGTGCGTTCTCTCCTGACGCTAATCGCCCTGGTTTCTGTGATTGTGCTCTGGTCGGAAATTCACTCCGCCTTCGGCTTTCTGGAAAATATTCAGCTGTGGGATGTCAGTACTTCCGTACAGGGCGTGGAGTCGATTCAGCCGATCACCCTTGGCGCGGTGCTCATCGCCATTCTGGTGTTTATTATCACCACCCAGCTGGTGCGCAATATGCCAGCGCTGCTCGAACTGGCGCTGCTGCAGCATCTTAATCTGACACCCGGCACAGGCTATGCCATTACTACCCTGACCAAATATCTGCTGCTGCTGGTTGGCGGTCTGATTGGGTTCTCCATGATAGGGATTGAGTGGTCGAAGCTGCAGTGGCTGGTTGCGGCACTGGGTGTTGGGCTGGGATTTGGCCTGCAGGAGATTTTTGCCAACTTTATCTCTGGTCTGATTATTCTGTTTGAAAAGCCGATTCGCATCGGCGATACCGTGACGATTCGGGACCTGACCGGCAGTATCACCCGGATCAATACCCGCGCGACCACCATTACCGACTGGGACCGCAAAGAGATTATCGTGCCGAACAAAGCCTTTATCACTGAGCAGTTTATTAACTGGTCACTGTCCGATTCTGTCACGCGCGTCGTGCTTACTATTCCGGCCCCGGCCAAAGTCAGCAGCGAACAGGTTACCACCATTCTGATACAGGCGGCTGAACGCTGCAGCTATGTGCTGGACACGCCACAACCGGAAGCTTTCCTCGTGGATCTGCAACAGGGTATTCAGCTGTTTGAACTGCGCGTGCATGCCGCAGAGATGGGGCATCGGATGCCTTTGCGTCATGAGCTGCATCAGCTGATTCTGAGTGGATTCGATCAGCACGGTATTGAGATGCCGTTCCCGCCTTTCCAGATGCGGATGGAAACCCTGGGTAAGAAGCTGCCTGCCAGCAACGGCACACCGGCCGCCCGCGCCTATAAATCTGGCGGTCTGTAATGCAAAACGCCCGGCTGAGCCGGGCGTTTTCACTCTGTGCGATGCGTTACTGCTTAACGAAAGCTTCACCCTGAGCAATGTCTTTCTTCAGCGTCTCCAGCATGCCGGAGAGCGCCTGCTGTTCATACGCGCTCAGCGTGCCAATCGGCCTGCGTTCCGCAATCCCGTTTTTACCCAGCAGCAGCGGCTGGGAGAAGAAGCGCGCATGTTCGCCCTCGCCTTCCACATAGGCACACTCCACCACCTCTGGCTCGCCATTCAGCGCCCGCACCAGAGACAGACCGAAACGGGCAGCGGCCTGACCCATCGACAGGGTCGCCGATCCGCCACCCGCTTTGGCTTCCACCACTTCAGTTCCGGCGTTCTGAATTCGCTGGGTTAGATCGGCAACCTCCTGATCGCTGAAGCTGACGCCATGAACCTGAGATAACAGCGGCAGAATCGTCACGCCTGAATGGCCACCAATGACCGGGACTTCAACCTCATCAGGTTGTTTGCCCTTCAGTGCCGCCACAAAGGTGTTGGCACGGATGATGTCGAGCGTCGTGACACCGAACAGACGATTTTTGTCATAAACACCGTGCTTTTTCAGTACTTCTGCTGCAATGGCTACCGTAGTATTGACCGGATTGGTAATAACGCCAATCAACGCCTTAGGCGCTGTCGTTGCCACCTGGTCAATCAGATTACGAACGATACCGGCATTCACATTGAACAGATCTGCGCGGTCCATACCGGGCTTACGGGCAACACCCGCGGAGATCAGAACCACGTCCGCGCCCTGTAAGGCCGGTGTGGCATCTTCACCACTGAATCCCTGAACAGAGACGGCAGTCGGAATATGACTGAGGTCAACGGCAACGCCAGGTGTAACCGGCGCGATGTCATACAGTGAGAGTTCTGAACCTGCAGGAAGCTGGGTTTTGAGCAGAAGTGCGAGCGCCTGGCCTATGCCGCCAGCGGCACCGAGAACGGCAACTTTCATTCTTAACTCCTTATTAAGGTGGGGCAGAGATGGGCCGAAATTCTATCTGTGTCAGACCTTAATCAACTGCTCAGGCAATGATAATTATCCGCTATTAATTCTACGTGCTTTCGCACTTAATCTCCGGATTTTAAAAGTTACTTATCATGACGCCTGAATGACCGACAACTTTGCCGTCGTCAGACAGAGAACGGCTGCGTGCGTTTTCTGTTACTACACCACCAATAATATAACAACTTTGCAACCTTCGCTTTTTGCGGTTGTGACGGGGGTTTTGGTCTGAGCGGATTTATTTGCTATTATCGCCGCCCGCCAGCCGCCTGACCTCCGCTCATCAATTGAACGATTGCATAAAAATTCATTTAAATGCATAATCACCACTCTGCCGCGGGCGGATGCGCGGTTATTTTCTCTCTATACTGGTAACCTATGCGAAACCCATCGAAACAAGACGATCTGATCAAGGCTTTTAAAGCCTTATTAAAAGAAGAAAAATTCAGTTCCCAGGGCGAAATTGTTCAGGCGCTGCAGGATGAAGGCTTTGAAAATATCAATCAGTCCAAAGTCTCTCGCATGCTGACTAAGTTTGGCGCCGTGCGTACCCGCAATGCCAAAATGGAGATGGTTTACTGCCTGCCAGCAGAGCTGGGCGTACCAACCACCACCAGCCCGCTGAAAAACCTGGTTCTGGATATCGATTACAACGACGCTCTGGTAGTCATTCACACCAGCCCGGGCGCCGCACAGCTGATTGCCCGCCTGCTGGATTCGCTGGGTAAATCGGAAGGGATTCTGGGAACGATTGCTGGCGATGATACGATTTTTATTACCCGTGCGCGCGACTTCACCGTAAAGCAACTGCACAGCGCCATTCTCAACCTGTTTGAGCAGGAGCTCTGATGGCAGACTGACGGCTTCCGGTACAGACCGGGCCGTCAGCGTCTTTTGTCTGCCAGCGGTTTTCAGGTTACGGACCGTCCGCGCCCAGGCAGACGCATTACCCACTCCGCCTGCAGGCAGGAATCATCCTTTTCTTCACTTTCTGCGCTATTTTACGCTGCCTTACATCATTAATCCGGCGCCATCGCCCGGATCCCGATCAAATCCCAGCCCGAAACACCCCTGCATTTCGCACTAAAAGTTAAAGTGATCTATATCACTGTTTTTGCAATTAAAAGCAACATAAAGGCTGTTTTTTAATCGGTTTTTATAACATAGGGTTATTAAAAGTAGCCATAAGGATAAAGTATCACAAAAAAACATTATTAGCGGGGTATTAATTTCTATCGTTATTAGTTCTATACTTCTTTTCGTGACGCAAATCACACAAACCAGAAAGATAAAAATAGACGACGAGGAAATATCTATGAACGTTAAAACTACCATCGCTACCCTGAGCATCCTTTCTGCATTTTCATTTGGTGCTGTAGCAGCAGAATCTATCGATGCCAACCAGGCACAGAATCTTCAGCCTGCAGGCACCATCAGCGTCAGCGGCGTCGCTGGCTCACCGATGGATATCCGTCAGCAGCTCAGTGATAAAGCCGATCAGCAGGGCGCAAAAGCCTATCGCGTGATCGAGGCTTATAACAATGGCAACTATCACGCTACCGCCGCGCTTTATAACTAAGGCGTAGTCCGGTAAAGCCAGTCGCTCTCTGCCTGATACGTACGCTGTCGCACTGGAGAGCAGAAACAGATATTGCAGGAGAGTTGATGATGAAAATGAAATTAGCGATTGCCGCCCTTGGCCTTTCCCTGATCTCAATGGGCGCAGGCGCTGCCAGTCTGGTGACCAGTCAGCAGGCGCAGGGTTTGCAGCCGATGAACCAGACCATCAGCATCAGCGGCCGCAACGGTGACCAGACGCATGTTCGTCAGGTGCTTTCAGAGAAAGCGGATGCTCAGGGTGCCGGTCACTATCGGATCATCGAAAATAACCAGGATAACACCTGGCATATTACCGCTGAACTTTATAAATAACCGGCCATGATGACGCCTGAACGGCGTTGAAAATATCGACGACCCGCCTTTACGATTAACCGCAGGTTGTTGACTATATTGAGGAGATTGACATGAATATCAAAACAACCATCGCGACAGTCAGCCTGCTTTCCGTTATGGCGTTCGGCGCATCTGCCGCTCAGCTGATAACCGGCGATCAGACACAGAGTCTGCAGCCTGCGGGAACCGTAACCATCAGTGGTACGGCGGGTGCGCCAATGGATTACCGTACTGAGCTTTCTCAGAAAGCCGATGCGCAGGGTGCCAGCGCCTATAAAGTCATCGAGGCACGCACCGGTGATAACTACCACATCACCGCACAGCTCTATAAGTAATTCCTCGTCAGACGTTGACGAACCCTTTGGCCCCGCTCTCCGGGGCCTTTTTTCATCTGACGTTAAAGTGAAGCTGCCCTTCCAGTTCCTCTTCCGCTTCATCAAATAACAGAATCAGCGCACCGTAACGTCGTCGCTGCCCTCTGCCCAGATTGATAAATTCAATCTCCAGCGGTACAGGTAACAGGTCGCCAGTCACTACATCCCATAATCCATCCAGATCGCAGATGCGGCGCTCTTCCAGCGCAAATCGCTCGCTGAACTGGCGAAAAAAATGGGCCTGATCGACAATTTCATTAAAATCAAATCGCTCGATTTTCATGCTGACCGCTCCCATGCTCCGTCTGCGGGCGACCTCTGCCGCCCGTTCCTTGTTGCTAGTTCAAACCGCCCAGGTGGAGCGCTTTGACCTCCAGATACTCTTCCATACCCAGTACCGAGCCTTCACGGCCCAGCCCCGACTCTTTTACACCGCCAAAAGGTGCCAGCTCAGTTGAAACGGCACATTCATTAATGCCGATCATGCCGCTCTCCAGTGCCGCTGAGACACGAAACACCCGTTGCAGATTCTGCGTATAGAAGTAAGCAGCCAGGCCAAACGGCGTGGCGTTGGCGCGACGAATGACATCCGCCTCATCATCAAAGCGGAAACAGGCGGCTACCGGACCAAACGTCTCCTCCTGCGCGAGCTGCATCTCTTCGTGGGCTTCGGCGATCACCGTGGGCTGCCAGAAGTTGCCGCCCAGAGCGTGCCGTTCGCCCCCCGCCAGTAATTTTCCGCCTTTTGCGATAGCATCTTTAACGTGCTGCTCCACCTTTTCCACCGCCGAGGCTTCGATCAGGGGACCGACGATCACCCCCTCCTCCATGCCGTTGCCGACCTTCAGCTTGTTCACTTCGGCCGCCAGTTGCTGCGTGAAACGATCATAGACCGCACTGTGAATGTAAAAGCGGTTCACGCTGACGCAGACCTGGCCCGCGTTACGGAATTTGTTGGCGATCGCGCCCTGTACGGCGGCATCAATGTCAGCATCCTCAAACACGATATAGGGCGCATTGCCGCCCAGCTCCATCGACACTTTTTTCATGGTTTCAGCGGCATTGCGCATCAGCAGTTTGCCTACCTGCGTCGAACCGGTGAACGAGATTTTGCGCACCGCGCTGCTGGCCATGATGGCGTCGCTGATGGCGTGGGTGTCACCGGCCACCGCATTTAGTACGCCGTCCGGTACGCCCGCCTGTTTTGCCAGCGCCAGCAGCGCAAAAGCGGAGAGGGGCGTGTTATTGGCGGGCTTAATAATGCCGGTGCAACCTGCAGCGAGCGCAGGCCCCAGTTTGCGGGTCAGCATCGCCATCGGGAAGTTCCACGGTGTAATAGCCGCTACCACACCAATCGGTTCGCGGGTGGCCAGGATACGGGAGCCCGGTTTGGCGGGTGGAATGATCTCACCGTTCGCCCGTTTCGCCTGTTCGGCAAACCATTGAATAAAGCTGGCGGCATATTCGACTTCCCCTTCCGCTTCTTTCACCGGTTTGCCCTGCTCCATGGTCATCAGCTCAGCCAGCCAGCGCTTGTTCTCAATAATCAGCTGGTACCAGCGCGTGAGAATTTCAGAGCGTGCTTTTGCAGTGAGCGCCCGCCAGGCGGGAAAGGCGCGCTCAGCGGCGGCGATAGCCTGTTCCGTTTCCGCTTTGCCCGCTTTCGCCACCTGCGCAAGCACCTCGCCGGTCGCCGGATTGGTGACGTCGAAAGTGGCGGCCGCCTGATGCCACTGGCCATCGGCTAAATAGCCGGTCCGGAACAGCTCGCTCTCTTGCAGTGATTTCATTGATTCGCTCCTGTCAGTTTTACACTTCCGTTCAGAAAGTATAGTTGGCAAACGCGACAGGTTTTATGACGGGCAGGGATTGGGCAGGCCGCTGCGGGTGGCAGCGGCCGGATTCAGATCTGGATAAGGGTGTTCTGGTATTTATCGAGCATGAGCGCCAGCCGTTTGACCGGCTCCGTAACGCTTTCAGGTGCCTCGTAGTGGGCCAGTTTCTCCTGATAGACATCCAGCTCTTTCAGCAGACGTTCAAAGTAGTAACGCCGCTTGTCATCGCTGCTGGCGGAGATGACCCGATCTGCGGTGTAGCGTAGCTGGCGGTGATACGCCGAGAGATCGGCATTGACCGGCACTTCGGCGTCACGCAACCGCTGATGACCAATGATTAGCGTCAGGGCGATACGGTATTTGTTGATATCTCCGGGAAACAGGTTCAGCAGCAGAAACAGTTGCTGATAGAGCGCCGGTAAATGGTTCTCACGCCGGCGGGCCTTATTGGTTGTCATCGCCGACACCGCCGCATACATAAAGCGGTTGAGCAGTTTGCGGCCAGTGCGCGCTTTCGATTTATCGCGGATCAGCAGGATTACCATCATCGCCACGAAGCAGCCGATGACCTGGCCCAGCACGTTGTCGAGAAAGACGTTAATGTGAAACTGCATCGGATTATCCAGCACCAGTACGTTGAGCGTGCCAATCAGCGCGCCGAGTGTGCCGAGCTGACGCCGCTGAATAAAGATGCCGCCAATAAAACCCAGCAGCCCGATGGCGATGCAGAGCAGCAGCGCGCTCTGCTGGGTGGCAGGCAGGACATACATAAAGTAGAGCGCCCCCAGCGGAACCGCCACCGTCATGCCGTAGAGGAAGTCTTTTGCCATCATCAGCGGGTTCGGCATACGCATCGCCAGCGCAGTGATCACCGCCAGCATAACCATGCAGCCGCTGCCGGAGGTCCATCCGGTGTAGAGCCAAAACAGTGAACCCAGCGCGGTCGCCACGAAAGTGCGGATTCCGTTGATAATCGCGTGATGCGTTTCAGCAGAGCGCGCCTGAATCACCACCTCGCGCTGCAGAATCTCCTCCTCCAGCGACGTGATCCGGCTGTTACTTCGGATGCCTTTCAGCAGCAGCAGATACTCCGTTGCGGCGCCCACCCAACTGCTCAGCGTGACCGGGGCCGTTTTCTCTCTGGCCCTCATCACCCGCCGCATCACCTTCATCCGCTTGTGCACCTCCTCCACCGTTGTAGCGGGCTTCTCAACCATCAGACGATACTGAGGCGGGATGTAGTCAGGGCGGGAGTTCTGGATCAGAAAGGTTTCGGCGGCCTGGGTAATCAGCGTCAGCGACAGCGTATTCAGCATCTGCAAACGGCGATGGCTGTTCTTCCAGCGGGAGGATTCCATCATCAGCTGGCTGCGCATGCTGTTAAGGGCGGTGGTGCGTCGGACCAGCGCGCTCCAGGCTTTATCGACCTCCTCTTTATCACCGTGGGCAACGCAGAGCTGCAGCAGCTGATAGTGCGCCACCAGCAGCGAGTCGACCTCCGCGTCGATCACTTTTTTGATCGAACGGGGCGAGAAGATCATATCGGCCAGGATGGCACACAGAATACCGAGCACAATCTCACTGCAGCGCTCGACCGCATATTGGGGCACCAGCGTCAGACCGCCGCTGGCGTCAGCGGTCACCACAATAATCAGTGCGGTGTAGCCCGCCAGTCCCAGCGCGTAGGAGTTTTCAACCTTGATCAGTGAAGAGAGCCAGACGCAGAGCCCTGCCCAGATGCAGCACAGCAGCAGCATCACAACCGGCGCACGGACGGTGGCGATCATGATGGTCAGCGCGGCGATACAGCCGATAAAGGTCCCGATAATACGCAAAACGCCACGATAGCGAAGCGCCCCCGAATAGGGATCGCCCCCCGCTGCAAAGGCGGTGCCACCCGCCACAATCCCGGCGGTCATCACCGCCCAGCGCGGCGTTTCGAGGTTAAGATGGAAGCCCACCATCAGCGCCAGAACCAGCGCGAAGGTGAGCTTTACCGGGAACCGCAGGAACTCGATCATATCGCCCTCTTAACCAAACTCACGCAGGCGATTCAGCAGACGGGCCAGCGGTGAAACCTGTCCGGGCTGGCGGTCGCCCTGCCCGGTGATCACGACGGTCGCCGTGGTGCCTGCCGGGAAGCGATTGCCGGGCTGCTGATCCAGCCGGATGCGCACCGGCACACGCTGCGCCAGACGGACCCACTCCAGGTTTGAGTCCACCGTCGCCATCCCTTTACTGTCAACCGAGCTGCTGCTGTTGGTGACGCCGGCAGCCACGCTGTCGACGGTGCCGCGCAGAATGATGTTGCTGCCAAGTGGCGTCACCTCGGCACGGAAGCCCTTCTCCACACCGTGAAGTTTGGTCTCTTCCAGATAAGCAAGCACATAGAAGGAGTGCTGCTGAACCAGCGCCACCGCCACTGAACCCCGGGTGATGAACTCGCCCTGATAGACATTCAGGTTGGTGACCCAGCCATCGGACGGCGCTTTCACAGTAGTGCGCTCCAGATCGATCTCTGCCAGATCGCGTGTCGCCATCGATTTCGCCAGCTGATGTTCGCTGGTTTGCAGATCGTTGTTGGATTGTTCAATCGCTTCGCGCGACATCGCGGAGGTGCCAAGCTGATTACGCCGACCGGCTTCACGACGTTTCTCGCTGACCAGTGCCTGGTAATATTCAACATCCGCCTGAGCCTGTGCCAGCGCTTTCTGATAGCGCGGCCGATCCACCACAAACAGCGTATCGCCCTTTTTCACCAGCTGGTTATCGTGTACCGGAACATCGGTGATCAGGCCGGTGACATCGGGCGAGATCGCCACCACGTCAGCCGCAAAGCGTGCATCACGCGTCCAGGGGGATTCGGTATAGAACACCCAGGCACGAAAGATGATAACCACTGCGATGATGACCAGCAGGAGAGTAATCGCGTAACGCGCGATTTTTCTTATGAGTGCTTTCACTTAAACCTCAGACTAATAAACGGGAGACAAGGTAAAACACACAGCAGTAAAGCGCTGTATTAAAAAGTGCCGGATGCCAGACAAGATCGTAGATGCCGCTCGGCGTCAGCACGCGTTTCACTAACCAGAACAGCATGAGTGAAATAATAAGTTCGATGAAAACGGGCGGAAAAGAGAGCCCAAACATGACAAATACCGGAAGCACACTCATCAGAAATCCTTAGTTCAACCTTGCCGGGAGACGCCTTTGCCTTCTGCAGATGCCACAGGAAAACCCTCTGCCAGCGCTATCTGAACCGCAGCTGGCTTAATAATAGCGTATCATCGAGGGGTATCAGGCAATGAAGAATCACCGGAAAATACCCCGGCCCGCTTATAATAACGTGCATTACTAACCATTTTCTACAGAATGTGATCTAAATCACTTTTAAGCCAGAGTAAACAATGGAACGACTGAAAGGTATGTCCGTTTTTGCCCGGGTGGTCGAACTGGGTTCGTTCACCGCCGCGGCGCGTCAGCTTCATCTGAGCGTCTCCTCAATCAGTCAGATTGTCGCCAAACTGGAGGATGCGCTGCAGGTCAAGCTGCTGAATCGCAGCACCCGCAGTATCGGGTTGACCGAGGCGGGCAAAATCTACTATCAGGGCTGCCGCCGGATGCTGGCGGAAGCGACGCAGGTGCATGAACAGCTCTATGCGTTTAATAATACGCCGATTGGCGTACTGCGGATTGGCAGCTCCTCGACCATGGCGCAAAACGTGTTAGCCGGCATGACCAGCGAGATGCTTCGGGAATATCCGGGGCTGAGCGTGAATCTGGTAACCGGCGTACCGGCGCCGGACCTGATCGCCGATGGTCTGGACCTGGTGATTCGTGTCGGCGCGCTGAAAGATTCCAGCCTCTTTTCACGGCGTCTTGGCGCGATGCCGATGGTGGTGTGCGCCGCCAAAAGCTATCTGGCGCAGCACGGTACGCCGGAGAAACCGGGTGACATCGACAACTTTTCCTGGCTGGAATATAGCGTGCGGCCCGATAACAACTTCGAGCTGATTGCACCAGAAGGGTTAGTGACTCGTCTGGCCCCGCAGGGCCGCTTTGTTACCAACGATTCGCTGACGCTGCTGCGCTGGCTGAAGTCGGGCAATGGCATCGCCTATGTCCCGATGATGTGGGTTATTGATGAGATTACCGCGGGTGAGATTGATATTCTGTTTCCGCAGTATCAGTCCGATCCGCGTCCGGTCTATGCGCTCTACACCGAGAAAGATAAGTTACCGCTGAAGGTGCAGGTCTGTATCGATTATCTGACCGGCTATTTTGAGCAGGTGGCTGAACAGTATCAGCAGCACCGTAAAAGCTGACAACCCGCCGGGCGGCGGGTTGTTGAGGTCACATCAGGCGGTGCCGCCGATGGTCAGTTTATCCAGCTTCAGGGTCGGCTGACCGACGCCGACCGGCAGGCTCTGCCCTTCTTTGCCGCAGACGCCGACGCCTTTGTCCAGCGCCAGGTCATTACCCACCATTGAGATCTGCTGCATCGCTTCGATACCGGAGCCAATCAGCGTGGCCCCCTTAACCGGTTTAGTGATTTTGCCGTTCTCGATCAGATAGGCCTCTGAGGTAGAGAAGACAAATTTGCCGGAGGTGATATCGACCTGGCCGCCGCCAAAGTTCGGCGCATAGATGCCATAATCCACGCTTTCGATAATGTCCTGCGGTGAGGATTTACCCGCCAGCATGTAGGTGTTGGTCATGCGTGGCATCGGCAGGTGCGCATAGGATTCACGACGGCCGTTGCCGGTCGGGCTGACACCCATCAGTCGCGCATTCAGCTTATCCTGCATGTAGCCTTTCAGTACGCCGTTCTCGATCAGCATATTGTACTGACCCGGTACGCCCTCATCATCAATCGCCAGCGATCCACGCAGCCCTTCAAGGGTGCCATCATCCACCACGGTACAGAGCTCAGACGCGACCTGCTGACCGATTTTACCGCTGAACACAGAGGTGCCACGCCGGTTGAAGTCGCCTTCCAGACCGTGACCGACCGCTTCATGCAGCAGGACGCCTGGCCAGCCGGCCCCCAGCACCACGGGCAGAGCACCGGCCGGCGCAGCAACCGCCGAAAGATTGACCAGCGCCATACGCACCGCTTCACGCGCCCAGGCATCAGCGCGGACTTCGCCATTTTCATCCGCCAGGAAGAACGCATAGCCGGTTCGGGCGCCGCCGCCGCTGGCACCGCGCTCGCGCTTGCCCTGATCTTCTACCTGAACGCTGACAGAAAGGCGTACCAGCGGCCGCACATCGGCGGCCAGCGTGCCGTCGGTAGCCGCCACCAGCACCTGCTCGTAAACGCCGGTCAGGCTGGCATTCACCTCCTGAACGCGCGGATCTTCAGCACGGGCCACTTTATCGACGCGGTGCAGCAGGGCAATTTTCTCTTCGCGCGTCAGGCTGCTCAGCGGATCGACCGCCGGATAAAGTGAGCGGTTCATCACGGCAGAAAGCGTATGGGCTTTGCCATTGCCCTGTTCACGCACGATGCTGCGTGCCGCATCAGACGAGAGACGCAACGCATTCAGCGTAATCTGGTCCGCATAGGCGAAGCCGGTTTTCTCACCGCTGACCGCGCGCACGCCCACACCCTGATCGATATGGTATGAGCCATCTTTAATGATTTTATCTTCCAGCACCCAGGATTCGTGGAAGCTGGACTGAAAATAGAGATCGGCATAATCCAGACGACGTTCTGAAAGCTGCCCTAACAGGGAAAATAGGTCCTGCTGATTAATGCCGTTAGCAGTCAGTAACTGCTCACTTACCAGGTTCAGAGTCATCGTTTCTCACTCATTATGTGCTCAGATAATCATAGCCTGCGGTAATTCCGGTACGGCGTCAAATTCACTTGTTATCAGTTTCACGCGGTTTACGCAGCACTTCGCTAATTTCCGGTTTATCCAGCGGGCCGCTGATGTGATAACGCAGCAGTGAGATTTTATTCCACAACGGTCCCAGCACTTTACTGGCTGCAAAGACGGCCGCGCCAATCACCGGGTTAATGGCAAACGCCGTTGCCACGCCGACCGAGGCGGATATCTCAGGCGCGACAACCGCTTGCATATCTATCTGACGCTTCACCAGGTCGAGTTTACCCTGCATTGCGATGTCGGCTTCCAGTCCATCCACCAGCAGATTATCGGTGCGCATGACGCCGTTTTCGATCCAGGCTGTACCGTTGATGGAATCAAAGTAGAAGGCGTTGGTGAAGGTGTCGCTGAAGTCGAAGCGCAGCTTGCGTAACAGCGCATCGAAGCTCACCAGACGCAGGATTTTCCCCGCCGTGCCGGTGTTGACATCCGCAATCTGACCTTTACCGAAGTGGGTCTTCAGAGTACCGCTCAGGGTCTCTGCGGCGGGCTGCCACGGCGCGGATTTCCAGTGCAAATCGTAGGCGATATTAAAAGGCGCATCGCGCAGTGGTGTATTCATGCCAAACCAGTTGATCGCGTTATTGATATTCGGCCCTTTCAGCGTGCCTTTCAGTGAGGTGCGTGGATCACCCGGACGATTGACCCACTCACCGTCGATTTTCAGCTGTGAACTGCCGGTGTCCACTTTTCCATTAGTAAGTGCTAACGTATCTCCGCGTGGCTGAAGCATTGCGGAGATCTGGCCATATTTCTGGCCGAGTACCCAGCACTCTTTGCAGAAAAGCTGCAGAGCAGGCCACTGACTGAAGTTGATTTTCGTAGCCTGCTGAGAAGCCCCCTTACCCTCTTCGCGCTTTCCGGTTTCCCACTGCGGGTTGTAATAGAGATAATCCAGGCTGACCTGCCACGGTGCCGCAGGGGCCATAGTCAGTCTGCCGCGCAGCTCTTTCGCATTGACACTGACCTGACTCCTGCCGCCCGCACTCTGTGCCAGCGTCGCATCGACATCATGCCATTGCTGTCCAACCAGGGTGACCGCCGGACTGCGCAGGGTGACGTTGCCAGGCAGCGTAACGCCGCCGGTCCGGAAATCGCCATTTTCCGCCTGCCGTCCGCCTGCGGACTCCCCGCCGGCCAGCATCGCCACCCAGGCTTCGCCATCCAGCGCGGGCAGATTCAGCACCATCCCCGCGCGATCCGGCAGTGCCGGGGTTTTGTGTGCATCGTTCAGCCAGATGCCGCGATCCACGCGCAGCGTCGGCTCCAGCAGCCAGCGGCTGTTGAAACGCTGGTTGCCATTAACGCTGCCGCTGAGATCGAAATGGTGCAGATCGCCACTGGCCTGAATGGTCACAGGCATCGCCTCACCCGCCTGTTTTTCCAAGGGAGCAGGTAAGCGACTGCTTACTTCTTTTGCATTTCCGTTCAGCGCAACGTCATACCGCACGCCGCCCTGATGCGGCAACGTGATACCCACTTTACCCTGCCACGGCAGATGTCCGCCCAGCTCTCTGCTGACGGCGGTCGGGATCTCGCGGATTTTAGCGGGTTGCCAGTCGCCCTGAAGGCTGACGTCGACGCCAAAGTCATCCGGGTTCTCCTGGGTGCTGAAACGTACGCCCATCGGCTGACCAAACCACTCCGCGCGCAAATCGTCGCTGACCAGATTGCCGTTGTCATAGCGGAAGCGACCTGAGAGAAGGTTAATGGTGGTTTTTAACGGTTTAATGAACAGCGCGTTATCCGTCAGATCGACGTTGCCGCGGGCATGCACCTGCCTGCCATCCAGCGGAATATCCAGGTTCAGATGACCGCCAACCCGTCCGCTGATTTGCAGCTGCTCCAGCGCGGCACCCAGAGAAGGTTTTAACGGCGTCTGCTGGAAATAATCCGCGACCTGCGCGCCCTGACCGCTGATATCGCCATCAATAATCAACTTCTCTTTCAGATAATCAGGGATCACCGCACTGACGTTGCGCGCCTCTACCTCGCCCAGCCTGGCCACCGGTGCGTTCATCCAGAGGCCATCATTCACGAAGTTGAGGTCGATATCGAGATTGCTGATCGCGGGCCATTTCGGCTGAAATGCGTAAGTGGCCTGGCGCAGCGGCACCCAGACCTGGAACATACCGTCATTGTGCTTAAACGGGAACAGGGTCGGATTACCGGCAAACAGCAGCGTAGCGTTATCAACTTTTCCACCTTTTACGGCCCCGCTCAGATAGTGCGTCAGGCCATTGCCCATCAGTGGAACCGGGAAGTAGCGCCAGGCATCGCCCGCATCCGTTACCCGTATACCGGCCAGAATATCCATACGTGGCTCGCCTCCGCTGTTCTGCTGATAACGGAAGTCACCGCGCGCATGGAGTGAACGCGCCTGCAGATCCAGATTTTCGCCCGCCAGCGTCAGACCATGTTCATCACGCAGCCAGCGCAGCGCGCCGGTTACCCCTTTAATCTCCAGCGGAGCCTGAAACATGTCGCCATAGGGAACGGTCGCCGCGCCCATATTGACGCTGACCTGGCCATTGGTCAGGCTGCCGCGCGCCTCACCGCTGAGGTGGCTGATGCCCGGCAGTAGCTTCCAGTGCTGCCAGCTGAAATCGTGCCACTTCACCTGCATACGGGTTTTTTCAGGCTGCTGCAGCGGAATATCCAGCGCCAGACCCTCGACGGTGCCCTGCGGCTGCAGCGCCTGCCAGTTCTCAAACAGCGCCGGAGAAAGCGGCGCGAACAGCGGAACGATCGGCGCAATGTGTTTCAGCACCAGCTGCGTGGCGCGCACGCGGACTTCCGCCTGACTCCCGGTGCCCAGCAGCTGCTTGTCTTCAGGACGCCATAACAGCGAGAAGTGGCCTGCGGGCCAGGGCTGGTTGTCGGTGCTGAGGCGGGTCTGCGGCACGTTGACCACCCAGCCATTCTGGAAGCGGGACAGGTGCGCGGTCAGCCCATCGACTGTGATCTGATGGCGTCCGGCTTCGCCCTGCCAGCTGGCGCCGCCCTGACGCAACAACAGATCGCCCGCGTAGAGGTCGCCATCGCGCAGGCTGACCCAGGCCGCCAGGCTGAAACGGGCGCTGTCCAGACGGGTATTGTCACGCATCCAGCGGCCCAGCCATGGCCGCATATCCACGTCGTCGGCCTGCAGCCAGATCCGGCCATCGTTCAGCAGACCGTTGCTGTCATTGAGGTCGAGCCGCACCTGAACCACGCCGTGCTGGCCGGTAAAGCTCGACAGGCTGACTTCACCTTCGGCCCGGTGGCGGTTATCTTCATTAAGCCAGGTCAGGCGGGGGATCGCCAGTTCAGCGTGCTGACCGGAGGGGGTACGGAAACGGATGGTGCTGTCACGCAGATCGAAGTGGTCAAACTGACGCAGGAAGAGTTCGTTGATCTGCGCCGGACGGAAACTGTTTTTCTCTTTGTCGTTATCCAGCAGTGGACGATTGCTGTCGAGATGGAGCTGCCAGAAGGTGAGATCGCGGAACTGCCAGCGCCAGTGCAGCAGGGATTGCCAGACGTCGAGCGCGAGATTAATGCGTTTGATGGAGAGTCTGCCAGTGTCGTGCAGATCGACACTGAGATCGCGCACCTGCAGAGTCGGGCCGAAGTTCTCCCATTTGCCCTGAAGCTGGCTGGCGTCGACCGGCACACCGCTGCGATCGGAGATGAATTGCAGAAGGTTGCTGCGATAGCTGTCGAGATGCGGCATGACCAGACGCATTCCGCTGACCAGCAGCGCAACAATCACAATGATTGTTGCGACCAGCAGTAACAAAATCCTCGGCAACTGCCTCACTCACGCCTCTCCTTGTGTTCCGTAAACAGTGGATAGTTGGTTCGCATACCCGACCGTCTTAAGATAAAAGCGCCTGCACGCATTTTATCCCCAACAAGGGCGTTGATTCAGCCCGGCGCCCGGGCTGAGGTTACATCATAACAACGTCGAACTGCTCCTGCGTGTAGAGCGCTTCGACATGCACTTTAACCTGCTTGCCGACAAAGATTTCCACTTCGGCCAGCGCATGTGACTCGTCGGTTTTCAACGCCTCACCGACCGTCGGAGAGACATAGACCAGAAAACGGTCAGAATCGTAGGCGTGGTGTACCCGGACAATTTCACGCATGATTTCGTAGCAGACGGTTTCAACCGTTTTCAGCGTACCGCGCCCTTTGCAGACCGGGCAATCCTGACACAGCACATGCTCAATGCTTTCACGGGTTCGCTTACGCGTCATCTCTACCAGCCCCAGCGCAGAGAAACCGTGGATGCCGGTCTTGACCCGATCTTTACTGAGCGCACTCTCCAGCGAATGCAGGACCCGCCGACGATGATCTTCGTTGCTCATATCAATGAAGTCGATAATGATAATGCCCCCCAGATTACGCAGTCGCAGCTGACGCGCAATCGCCTGAGTGGCTTCAACGTTGGTGTTAAATATTGTCTCATCCAGATTGCGATGACCGACAAAGGCACCGGTATTAATATCTATCGTCGTCATCGCTTCGGTCTGATCGATGATCAGATATCCGCCTGACTTTAGTTCAACTTTGCGATCCAGTGAGCGCTGAATCTCATTTTCAACGTCAAACAGGTCGAAAATAGGCTGTTTACCGTTGTAAAGCTCCAGTTTACCGGCCATCTCTGGAATATATTCACCGGTAAACTCCACCAGCATGTCACAGGTCAGACGCGAGTCGACCCGGATGCGGTCCAGCGCGGCACCGGCAAAATCGCGCAGAATACGCTGAGCCAGCGCCAGCTCGCCGTAGAGCAGACAGCGGGTCTGATTGCGCTTTTTACGCTCACTGACTTTGGTCCAGAGGCGTTTGAGAAAAGCGGCATCCTGCGCCAGCTCCTCTTCGCCAATCCCTTCTGCTGCTGTACGGATAATAAAGCCGCCCAGATGATCGCAATAGTCCGCCACCACAGCTTTGAGCCGGTCGCGCTCTTTTTCGCTTTCAATACGTTGAGAAACGCCCACGTGCGACGCACCGGGCATAAAGACCAGGTAACGCGATGGCAGTGTGATATCTGTCGTCAGACGGGCACCTTTGGTGCCGAGCGGATCCTTGACGACCTGCACCACCAGGTCCTGACCCTGACGTACCAGTTCGGCGATGTCGCGTACAATAAAGTTTTTCTTTTCATCGCCTGCCACGCATTCCGTGTGCGGCATGATGTCCGAGGCGTGCAGAAACGCCGCTTTTTCCAGACCGATATCAACAAAGGCAGCCTGCATACCCGGCAGAACACGGCTTACGCGGCCTTTATAAATATTGCCAACAATGCCACGCCGCGCTTCACGCTCAATGTGGATCTCCTGAAGGATGCCGCCGTCGATATAGGCTACACGCGTTTCAGAAGGCGTGACGTTAATCAGTAATTCAGCCGTCATGTTGACCCCTTACGGCACGCAGTGACTGGAAATGGCTGATCAGCTCGGCCGTTTCAACCAGGGGTAATCCCACCACTGCGTGATAACTTCCATTAATTTTGCGGACAAAGTTTCCTCCCCTGCCCTGAATACCGTACGCGCCCGCTTTATCCATTGGTTCGCCGGTCGCGATATAGTCGTCGATGTCGCTCTCGGTTAAGGTGCGGAAAGTCACATCCGTCGTCACAACACAGTCCAGCGCCTGCTGACGGTCGGCCAGCGCCACGGCGGTCATCACCTGATGTGTCTGGCCGGAGAGTTTGCGCAGCATCGCGTGTGCATCGTCGACATCGCGCGGTTTTTCCAGCACCTCGCCATTCAGTACCACGATCGTATCCGCACCCAGTACGGGCAGATCCTGCGCGGCCAGTCGGACGCCCGCCTGCGCTTTGTCATTAGCAAGACGGCGAACATAGATCGCTGCCGCTTCACCGGGCTGACGCTGCTCCTCAACGTCAGTCACAATGCGTTCGAATGTCAGGCCAAGCTGAGTCAGCAGCTCACGACGACGCGGTGAACCGGAAGCAAGATAGAGGGTTACCATAAATTTCCTTATTGAACAGCGAACTGACGACGAATTTTTCTCATTAACAAGAATAGCCAGGGCCAGAGAATACCGTCGACAACACTGCTCCAGAAAATTTCAGGTCGGAATGAAACGTTGATTACCAGGAATTCAGCCCAGAAGACGATCACATCCATCGCCAGCGACAGGACCATCACCATCAGCGCCTGCTGCCATAACGCCAGGTTACGGAATAGCTGAAACTTAAACGCAATCAGGTAGGCGATGATACTAAGCGCCAGCGCCCGTACACCGAGCGTGGAGCCCGCAATCAGGTCCATGATGGCACCCAGCACGAAACCGGTGCCGACATTGACCCGATGCGGCAGGGCAAGCACCCAGTAGATCAGGATCAGCAGCAGCCAGGAAGGCCGGAACATGTAGATCTCATCCGGCCACGGCATGATCTGCAGAACGAGCGCCACCAGGAAAGAGAGCCAGATGACCCAACGTCCCTGGCTGCGATATCGACTCAAGGCTGGCCCCCGCGTGAACGCGAGGCGCCACTCTGCCCGCTGCTGCCGCCACTGGTTGAGGGTGCAGGTGGTCCCATCTGCGTGGCAGGCGCAGGCGGGCCCATTTCACCCGCAGGCGGTAAGACCTGTGGCATCATCTGCATCAGACGTTCATTGGCTACGCGATGAACTTCATCCTGCGGCAGTGGCATATCGCCATTGCGATCCGCACCCCACAACAGCAGCAGATAGCGCAGACGCTGCAAGCCAGCGGTCGGATGCGCCTGAATCACCGTGTAAGCACGTTGCGTATCCACTTTTACCGAGGAGACGACCCCGACCGGATATCCCTCAGGGAAACGTCCGCCGATGCCGGACGTGACCAGCACATCGCCGACCCGGATATCTGTGTTGCCCGGCAGATGCTCAAGCTGGAGATCTTCGGTACAGCCGTTACCCGCCGCAATCACACGAATGTCATTGCGCAGGACCTGAATCGGCAGAGCATGTGAGGCATCGCAGATCAGCAGCACGCGACTGGTGAGCTGCCCGACTGCAATGACCTGACCGACCACGCCTTTATCACTGATCACCGGCTGCCCTTCATAGACGCCGTTAACGCTGCCTTTGTCGATCACGACCTGATCCGTGTAAGGATCGGTGCCGGTCGAAATGACCTGCGTCACCATCTTTTGCTCATCCTGACGCAGCGGTGAACCCAGCAGTTCACGCAGACGTGCGTTTTCCTGCTTATATTGCCCCAGCATTAGCAGGTTACTGTTTTTCAGGAAGAGCTCGCGACGTAAGGCTTTGTTTTCCTGCTCCAGCTGCTGACGGGACGCCAGCGACTCTGACACGCCATCCAGCAGCTGACGTGGCCCATTGGCCAGGAAGTAAAACGGGCTGACCGACGTATCCAGATAGTTGCGTATTTGGGTGAAAGACCCCACACGGCTGTCGGCGATGATGATGGCAATTGCCACAATGACCGCCAGAAAAAGACGCAACTGCAGGGAAGGCCCCCTGCTAAAAATCGGCTTCATATAATCTGCGTGATCCTCGACAACAGGAGAGGAAGCAGCGGCAAAATACCGTGCTTCCCTGGGCTGAACGCAATGTACCGGTACAGACGTCGCCGGTTCACATGCCGCTCCCTTGCATGATCATCGCGTTCTCAGCCGGTTGAGGCAATTATTCTTCGCTGAACAGATCGCCGCCATGCATGTCGATCATTTCCAGCGCCTTGCCGCCACCGCGTGCCACACAGGTCAGCGGATCTTCAGCGACGACGACCGGAATACCCGTCTCTTCCATCAGCAGACGGTCCAGGTTACGCAGCAATGCGCCACCGCCGGTCAGCACCATGCCGCGCTCTGAGATATCAGACGCCAGCTCAGGCGGACACTGTTCAAGGGCGACCATTACCGCGCTGACGATGCCGGTTAACGGCTCCTGCAGTGCTTCCAGAATTTCGTTGGAGTTCAGCGTGAAACCACGCGGCACCCCCTCTGCCAGGTTACGACCACGCACTTCGATTTCACGGACTTCGTCGCCCGGATAGGCTGAACCGATCTCATGCTTAATGCGCTCTGCGGTCGCTTCACCAATCAGTGAACCGTAGTTACGACGCACATAATTGATAATAGCTTCATCAAAGCGATCGCCACCAATACGCACGGAGGAGGAGTAGACTACGCCGTTCAGAGAAATTACGGCAACTTCAGTGGTACCACCACCAATATCAACTACCATTGAACCGGTCGCTTCAGAGACGGGCAGTCCAGCACCGATCGCGGCAGCCATTGGCTCTTCAATCAGAAAGACTTCGCGTGCGCCTGCGCCCTGTGCGGATTCACGGATAGCGCGGCGTTCAACCTGCGTTGCACCAACCGGTACACAGACCAGCACGCGAGGGCTGGGACGCATAAAGCTGTTGCTGTGAACCTGTTTAATGAAGTGCTGCAGCATCTTTTCGGTCACGAAGAAGTCAGCGATAACGCCATCTTTCATCGGGCGGATAGCGGCAATATTGCCGGGCGTACGGCCAAGCATCTGTTTGGCGTCATGACCCACGGCCGCGACACTTTTCGGTGAACCGGCACGGTCCTGTCGGATAGCGACAACGGAAGGCTCGTTCAGCACGATGCCCTGTCCTTTTACATAAATCAGGGTATTCGCAGTACCCAGGTCAATGGACAGGTCGTTGGAAAACATGCCACGAAATTTTTTAAACATACTAAGGGATAATCCTGCAAGCTGGGGGCGGAAAATAAAATCCGCTTACTTTACCAACCACACGAAGCAGCCACAAGGCGCAAAAACGTTCTGCTTCGGTGAAAAAAGACGCCTGATTGCGTTTAAGTCATCTGAACCCATACTTCATCCTGGCAGAATGGCGACCAGAGGCCATCAGCACTGCCTTTTCCGATTTCTGCCCATTTCCTTTCCGACATAAAATTTAACATTTCCGGCAGAATGGGCCGCCGTTCAGACGCGGCTAAACATTAAAAAAACCGCATATTGCCCTCTGCATGACGGCAATAGATTAAATACGGTAACGTTGTGAATACTTTTTCACGTTACTGTTAACCGGAAGCGAAGGGGCAAAAAAGTCGCCCTGTCCGCCTGCCACACCCAGCGCCACCAGCGTCTGCCACTCAGCTTTGGTCCGGACGCCAGCCGCAAATACCTGAACATCCGTGCTCTTACAGACCTCCAGCAGACTCTGTACAAACAGCTGATTTTCAGTCCGCCGCTCAATGTTGCGCACCAGTCCGGCATCCAGCTTGATCACTTCCAGTGGCAGCTGCCGTATATAGGCGCTGCTGACCACGGTTAAGCCGGCCTGATTCACAGCAATCCGGCAGCCAAAAGCCTTAAGCGCGCGGAATACCGGCGCTAACCGGTTGATGTGTTGACAAACATCTGCCTCGGCAAGTTCAAATAAAAATCGCTTTCTTTGCGATTTCGGGCACTGCAACAGCATGTTCTGCAGCCAGAGCACGAAGGTGCGCTGCAGAAGCGAGTTGATTGTCACCGGGATCACCAGCGTCTCTTCAGGCCAGAGTTCAGAGAGCGCCGCGATGCGGGTCATCAGCTGACGATCCCAGCTTTCTGCCATGCCGAGCTGCTGCACCAGCGGCATATACTCTGCGGCCAGCACTTCTTTGTCTCCGTCGAAAATGCGGGTCAGCATGACCCGATGCCGCACCTTTCCTTCGATGTTCACAGCAGGCTTATGGTACAGCCGCGGACCGCCACGGCTCAGCGTGTTCTCCAGCAGCGTTCGCCAGCGCACACTTCCCCGCCCCGCATCCTGAGGATTACCGGCGCCGTTAGTCCAGTTGTTACCGCCCAGCAGGGCTGCGCGCCGGGTGGCCATTTCAACGTTTTCCATCACCTGCGGCATGGTCTGCCCGCTACACCAGGCGCTGATGCCGATATGAATCAGATCATCCCGGTTCAGCAGCCGCATCGGAGGCAGAGAATCCACCGCATTGATTAGCTGATCGGCAATCGCGTTAGCCTCTTTGAGGCTGCGATGCGGCAGCAACACGGCAAAATCGCTGCGGAAGTAACGTGCCAGCAGCGCGCCGGAATAGCGCAGCACAAAGGTAGAGAGCATATTGACGAAGTTAAAGAGGTACTCCTCTGGCAGACCGGGCTCCAGGGCGTCTTTCAGCGTGTCCAGATCGGGCAGACGGATCATCATCACTACGCCGTGGGTACCGACATTTTCCTGATCCTCCAGCAGCGTCGCCAGCTGGTTATCAAAGAAGAGCCGGTTATTCAGGCCGGTGCGGCTATCCTGGGCGGCAAAGGTGCGGATCAGCGTGTCGATACGCAGGCGCTGTTCGCCCGCCTCCTGCAGATCGGCCAGCAGCACATCCAGTGCGCGGCTCGCCCGCGGCGGCCACTCATCTATCGCGCGCTTCGGCACCACGCCACGCTCACCGCTGATAATCGCCTCAGCCCGCGCCTCAAGATGCTCCATGCCGCGCCACTGACGTGCAAGCCAGCGATGCATCATCAGCAGCATCAGACTCATGATCAGCATGATGACAAACAGCAGGGTCAGCGTGGAGGTGCCGGTGATCGAGCCCAGCCAGGTTCTGGCGGGATCGAGCGTGACGACCCGCAGGGTTAATCCGGTCTGATGTATCAGCGGCACATCGACCTGCATAAACCGGTTAGGCTCATCCTCCAGCATCGGGTTTTCATGTCGGGAGAGGGCAAGAAACGTCTGCCTGCCGTTGTGAAGCAGGATCTGCTCGGCATTCATGACTGGCATCATGCGCACCAGCCAGCGTTGCATTTCGGATGGCGTCTGGGTGAACATCGCCTGATCCACCTCCGTCGCCAGCGCCCGCGCCCGATGTTCAACCCGTTCATGACTGAACCAGAAAACACTGAATGCGCAGCCCGCCAGCATCAGTGACATGGCCAGCAGACTTAAGAACGTGATAATCGCCGATAATTTTGTGGTTAGTCGCATCCCTGTGCCTGTCTTACTGGGGTGATAACCGGATCACCCAACCTTGTACCGTCAGCCTGACGAAAACGCGAGCAAAAATAGCATAATTTGCCGCTGTCGACAGCGCCGGGTCGCATGAAGCCGAAGTATATCGTCGGGATAGCGCAGCTGACGTTGGCCCGGACACTTTTCAGTGCATTCTCATCGTTAACCGCAGCCAGGAAATTTCACATTTTTGCGGCGAAACTGGCTGATATCAGCAATAGTCATCATGCTGGTTGATGACATCCCGTCTGGAGAACGCCCATGAAACGCATACCCAATCTGACCGAAGGCGAGGTAACGCCAGAAAGCATTTTTAATATGAAGCGCCGTCAGGTGCTGAAAACGCTGGGACTCAGCGCGGCGGCAATGGGGATGCCGGACGTGGCCAATGCCGATATTCTCAGCTGGTTTAAAGGTAATGACCGTCCGGCAGCGCCCGCAGGCCGGCCGCTGGACTTTACCAGACCCGCGCAGTATCAGGCCGATCTCACCTTAACACCCGCGGATAAAGTATCCGGCTATAACAACTTCTATGAGTTCGGGCTGGATAAGGCCGATCCGGCGGCCAATGCCGGGAGCCTGAAAACGGAACCCTGGAAACTGACCATCGACGGGGAAGTCGCAAAGCCCGTGACGCTGGATATAGATGACATCTTTAAAAAGTTCGCCATGGAGCAGCGAATCTATCGCATGCGCTGTGTCGAGGCCTGGTCGATGGTGGTGCCCTGGATAGGCTTTGAGCTGAATAAACTGCTCTCGCTGGCAGAACCCACCAGCAAGGCGCGCTTTGTCGCCTTCCAGACCTTGTATGATCCCGAGCAGATGCCAGGCCAGAAAGATCGCTTTATCGGCGGCGGTCTCAACTATCCCTATGTTGAGGGGCTGCGTCTGGATGAAGCGATGCATCCGCTGACGATACTGACGACCGGCGTCTATGGCAAAGCGTTGCCGCCACAGAACGGCGCGCCGATTCGGCTGACCGTACCGTGGAAGTATGGTTTTAAGGGCATCAAGTCGATCGTCAAAATTACGCTGACCGCGACACAGCCGCCGACCACCTGGAACCAGATTGCCGCCGATGAATATGGTTTTTATGCCAATGTGAATCCGCACGTCAACCATCCACGCTGGTCGCAGGCGACTGAGCGGTTCATCGGTCCGGGCGGTACGCTAAAGGTTGAGCGTCAGCCCACCCTGCTGTTCAACGGCTATGCCGATCAGGTGGCCTCGCTCTATCGTGGCATGGACTTACGGGAGAACTACTAAGTGGTGCGCCTGTCGCTAAAACAGATCGTGTGGCTCAAGGTGATTCTGCATCTGGCGGCATTTCTGCCGCTGGTCTATCTGATCTTTGCCGCGATGCAGGGCGGACTGAGCGCAGATCCGGCTAAAGATATCCAGCACTTTACCGGCCGGATGGCGCTGAAGCTGCTGCTGGGAACGCTGCTGGTTTCGCCGCTGGCCCGTTACGGCAAGCAGCCGCTGTTAATCCGCACCCGTCGCCTGCTGGGCGTCTGGACATTTGTCTGGGCTTCTCTCCACCTGCTGAGCTACTACCTGCTGGAACTGGGCATGGATAACCTGCGTCTGCTGGGCAGCGAGCTGATTTCCCGTCCTTATCTGACGCTGGGCATTATCAGCTGGCTGATATTGCTGGCCCTGGCGCTGACCTCGTTTCAGCGTGCGCAGCGCAGGCTCGGTAAACGCTGGCAGACGCTGCACAACCTGATCTATCTGGTCGCCATCCTGGCGCCTGTTCACTATATCTGGTCGGTAAAAATCCTCTCTCCCCAGCCACTTATCTATGCGCTACTGGCAGCGTTCCTGTTAGCCTGGCGTTACAAAAAAGTGCTCAGATGGTGGTCCCGCTAGCGCGTCGCCCGTTGTTTTCCGCTGCCATTTTCTGATAAAAGATGTGGCCTCCAGGTCACATCCGATCATCTTCGCAGATAAGACCAGTATTTTGCTGCGAAATGACACGAAACGGATATAATGCCCGGCTTTATTGCTCGTCGGGTCTTCTTTTTCATTCGGAAAGGTGACAAATGAAGATTCGCAAGGTATTTTACGCGATGCCTCAATGATTGCGGGAGATGGCAGCACGATGGCGCATAAATTACATATTCTGCTTTTGAACGGACCCAACCTTAATCTGCTGGGAAGCCGTGAACCAGAGAAGTATGGTCACACCACGCTGCGTCAAATCGTTGACGATTTAACGCAACAGGCAGACCAGCTGAATGTGGAGTTGAGCCACCTGCAAAGCAATGCTGAATTTCAGCTGATTGATCGCATTCATGAGGCCAAAGGCAAGGTGGATTACATCATCATTAATCCTGCCGCGTTTACCCATACCAGTGTCGCACTGCGTGATGCCTTGTTAGCGGTAGAAATACCTTTTATCGAGGTTCATCTCTCCAACGTGCATGCCCGCGAGCCCTTCCGTCATCACTCCTATCTTTCTGATGTGTCTGCTGGCGTGATCTGTGGGCTGGGCGCTGACGGCTACACCTGGGCTTTACAAACGGCAGTCAAACGCCTGTCTCAAACTAATTAATCAAACTGAGTACGGAACCCCACTCATGGATATTCGTAAAATTAAAAAACTGATCGAACTGGTTGAAGAGTCTGGCATTTCTGAGCTGGAAATCTCTGAAGGTGAAGAGTCCGTTCGCATCAGCCGTGCACCTGCAAATAGCGGTTACCCGATGATGCAGCAGGCTTACGCTGCGCCTGTTCAGCAGCCTGCGCTGGCGACGGCGGTTGCGCCTGTTGCGGCGGTTGCCGAAGCGGCACCGGCTGAGATCAGCGGTCACATCGTGCGTTCACCTATGGTAGGTACCTTCTACCGTACGCCGAGCCCGGATGCGAAAGCCTTTGTGGAAGTCGGTCAGAAAGTGAATGCAGGCGATACCCTGTGCATCGTCGAAGCCATGAAAATGATGAACCAGATCGAAGCAGACAAATCAGGCGTGGTAAAAGCGATCCTGGTTGAGAGCGGTCAGCCGGTCGAATTTGACGAGCCACTGGTTATCATCGAGTAACGGGGCAGATCATGCTGGATAAAATTGTTATTGCTAACCGCGGTGAGATTGCGCTGCGCATTCTGCGTGCCTGTAAAGAGCTGGGCATCAAGACTGTTGCGGTACACTCAAGCGCGGATCGTGACCTGAAGCACGTGCTGCTGGCAGACGAAACCGTCTGCATCGGCCCGGCGCCGTCAGTCAAAAGTTATCTCAACATCCCGGCACTGATCTCTGCTGCAGAGATCACTGGCGCGGTAGCGATTCACCCGGGCTACGGCTTCCTGTCTGAGAATGCCGATTTTGCTGAGCAGGTTGAGCGTTCTGGCTTTATCTTCATCGGTCCGAAAGCCGACACCATTCGCCTGATGGGTGACAAGGTTTCTGCGATCAACGCGATGAAGAAAGCCGGCGTTCCGACCGTACCGGGCTCTGACGGTTCGCTGACGGATGATATGGAAAAGAACCGTGCCTTTGCCAGGCGCATCGGTTATCCGGTCATCATCAAAGCGTCTGGCGGTGGCGGCGGTCGTGGTATGCGCGTCGTGCGCAGCGACAAAGATTTGGAACAATCCATCAACATGACGAAAGCGGAAGCCAAAGCGGCTTTCAACAACGACATGGTGTACATGGAGAAGTATCTGGAGAACCCGCGCCATATCGAAATTCAGGTTCTGGCTGATGGTCAGGGCAACGCGATCTATCTGGGCGAGCGCGACTGCTCCATGCAGCGTCGCCACCAGAAAGTCGTCGAAGAAGCACCAGGCCCGGGCATCACGCCGGAGCTGCGCAGCTTCATCGGCAATCGCTGTGCGAAAGCCTGTATCGAGATCGGCTATCGTGGCGCAGGCACCTTCGAGTTCCTGTATGAAAACGGTGAGTTCTACTTCATTGAAATGAACACTCGTATTCAGGTGGAACACCCGGTGACAGAGATGATTACCGGTGTGGATCTGATCAAAGAGCAGTTGCGTATTGCTGCCGGTCAGCCCCTGTCGATCAAACAGGATGAAGTGGTGATTCGCGGACATGCGGTTGAGTGCCGTATCAACGCCGAAGATCCGGTGACCTTCCTGCCAAGCCCGGGTAAAATTACCCGCTTCCACGCGCCAGGCGGTTTTGGGGTGCGCTGGGAGTCGCATATTTACGCCGGCTACACCGTTCCTCCGTACTACGATTCTATGATCGGCAAGCTGATCACCTACGGCGAAACGCGTGACGTGGCCATCGCCCGCATGAAGAATGCGCTGGCGGAACTGATCATCGACGGTATCAAGACCAACGTTGATCTGCAGATGAAAATCATGTCCGATGAGAATTTCCAGCACGGTGGAACCAATATCCACTATCTGGAGAAAAAACTCGGCTTGCACGAGAAGTAATCGCAACGCTGAGTCAGTCAGAGGCCGGTTAATCCGGCCTTTTTCTTTTGCCGCTGGCGTTAAGGTTGAATCATGGATGCTCGTTTTATCCAGGCACATAAAGAGGCGCGCTGGTCTCTCTATCTTACCCTGCTCTGGCTCGCTGCCTGGGGGCTTTCCGCCTGGCTGGGTGGCAGCGAAAGCGGTGTGACCGGACTGCCGCGCTGGTTCGAACTCTCCTGCCTGTTTGCTCCTCTGTTGTTCATTTTTCTGTGCTGGCTGATGGTACGGGTGCTTTTCCGCGATATGCCGCTGGAGGATAAAAATGAACGGTGAAATTATCCTGCCGTTACTGATCTATCTGGTGCTGATCGCCGCGCTGTCGATCTTTGCCGTCCGCAAAAGACGTCAGGGCAGCTTTCTGACAGAATATTTCCTTGGCAGCCGCTCGATGGGCGGATTTGTGCTGGCGATGACCCTCACCACTACCTATATCAGCGCCAGCTCGTTCATCGGGGGGCCCGGTGCGGCCTACAAATATGGGCTGGGATGGGTATTACTGGCGATGGTCCAGGTACCCGCCGTCTGGCTCTCGCTGGGCGTGCTGGGCAAAAAGTTTGCCAT
Source organism: Pantoea sp. (assembly GCF_032114055.1). Lineage (GTDB taxonomy): Bacteria > Pseudomonadota > Gammaproteobacteria > Enterobacterales > Enterobacteriaceae > Pantoea. The sequence continues at coordinate 8,644 of NZ_DAMCTB010000017.1, read as the reverse complement.
TCTGGCGCGTAAATATAATGCGGTAACGCTGAATGACATGCTCTATGCACGCTATCAGAGCCCGCTGCTGATCTGGCTGGCGAGTCTGAGCCTGTTGATCGCTTTTATCGGTGCCATGACGGTGCAGTTTATCGGTGGTGCCCGGCTGCTCGAAACCGCCGCGGGCATTCCCTATGACAAAGGGCTGCTGATTTTTGGCGGCACCATCGCGCTCTACACGGCGTTTGGCGGCTTCCGCGCCAGCGTTCTCAACGACGCGATGCAGGGCATCGTGATGCTGATTGGCACGTTCCTGCTGCTGTTCGCGGTGATCCATCAGGCTGGCGGCCTCAGCGTGGCCGTTGAAAAACTGCATGCGATTGATCCTGCGCTGCTGTCGCCGCAGGGGCCCGGCGAGATTATCACCCCGACGTTTCTGAGTTCATTTATCGTTCTGGTCTGCTTTGGCGTCATTGGCCTGCCCCATACGGCGGTGCGCTGCATCTCCTATAAAGACAGCAAGGCCGTCCATCGGGCCATTATTCTGGGTACCATTGTGGTGGTAATCCTGATGCTGGGTATGCATCTGGCCGGAGCCCTGGGCCGCGCGGTGCTGCCGAATCTGACCGTGCCGGACAGTGTCATACCGACCCTGATGATTACCGTCCTGCCCCCGCTGGCAGCCGGTCTGTTTCTGGCTGCACCAATGGCCGCCATTATGTCGACCATCAATGCCCAGCTGTTGCAGGCGTCGGCTACGCTGATCAAAGATCTCTATCTGCGTGTCGCCCCGCAACATCTTGAGAATGAGCCGCGGCTGCGGCGCTTGTCTGGCACCATTACCTTTGCACTGGGTCTTCTGCTGCTGATTGCAGCATGGAACCCGCCCGATATGATTATCTGGCTCAACCTGCTGGCATTTGGCGGCCTTGAGGCGGTGTTCCTCTGGCCACTGGTTCTGGGCCTCTACTGGGAACGCGCGAATGCCGCGGGTGCCATTACCGGCATGGTGGCAGGCGGAGGTTGCTACGCCTTTCTGGCGAGCCTCAACCTGCAGATTCTGGGGTTTCACCCCATCGTGCCCTCACTGATTCTGAGCCTGCTGGCCTTTTTAGTGGGCAACCTGTTTGGACGCGCGCCGCACAGGGTCGACGCGCCGCAACATTGACGGAAAGAGAGACGTTATGCCGTGGATTCAAATCAAGATAAATAGCTCAGGTGAACATGCGGAAACGCTGAGCGACGCACTGATGGAGATCGGTGCCGTTTCCGTGACTTTTCAGGATACCAACGACACGCCGGTTTATGAGCCGCTGCCGGGTGAAACACGCCTGTGGGGCGATACCGATGTCATCGGCCTGTTCGATGCAGAGACGGACATGGCTGGGGTAACCGCTGAACTGGCTCAGCATCCGCTGCTGGGCGAAGGCTTCCGTCACCGGATCGAGCAGATAGAAGACAAAGACTGGGAGCGCGAATGGATGGAAAACTTCCACCCGATGCGCTTCGGCGAGCGCCTCTGGATCTGCCCAAGCTGGCGCGACGTGCCGGAACCTGACGCCGTCAACGTGATGCTGGATCCCGGCCTGGCGTTTGGCACTGGCACCCATCCCACCACCTCGCTCTGCCTTACCTGGCTTGACGGGCTGGATCTGGCGGGCAAAACCGTGATCGATTTCGGCTGTGGTTCAGGGATCCTGGCGATCGCGGCCCTGAAGCTGGGTGCCGCTCAGGCGATCGGCATTGATATCGATCCGCAGGCGATTCAGGCCAGCCGGGATAATGCCGAGCGCAACGGCGTTGCCGATCGTCTGTCGCTCTACCTGCCCCACCAGCAGCCCGATAATCTGCAGGCGGATGTGGTCGTCGCCAATATTCTGGCTGGCCCGCTGCGTGAGCTGGCGCCACTGATTAGCGTGTTACCGAAGTCTGGCGGTCATCTGGGGCTGTCCGGGGTGTTAGAGAGTCAGGCAGAGGGCGTCTGCGAAGCCTACGCCAGCGAATTTGCGCTCGACCCGGTGGCGGTTAAAGAGGAGTGGTGCCGGATTACCGGAATTAAATCCTGATTTTTGCCCCGCTCTTCCCCCGCGGATAGCGCGGTTTCAGGTACAAAGCGTCCTGACAGCATATTCCACCAGCCCGCAGCGTAAGTTGCGGGCTTTTCTGACCTGAACTGGATGCTTGTATCGTTAATCACGGCATGTGACGTTTATTATCTGGTGAATTGCCGTACTTTTCTGGAAAAATTTTTGTTCACAATTTCAGCATAAATTATTAAGTTTATGATATTTAAGACTAATTATTAATGCTTCGCATCATCGCCCGGTTTTCATTGATCTTTCTTGCTGATTGTTCAAAGTTTGGCCTTTCATCTTCCTGCAAAAATGCGTAATATACGCCGCCTTGCAGACACAGTATGGCCATTCTGACTTCATGCGTATTGGAAACCTCCAGCTGAGAAATCGACTGATTGCAGCGCCTATGGCCGGTATTACCGACAGGCCGTTCAGGACGTTGTGTCATGAAATGGGTGCAGGCATGGCAGTTTCTGAGATGTTGTCATCTAACCCGGAAGTCTGGGCGAGCGACAAGTCTCGATTACGTATGGTGCACAGTGATGAGCCAGGCATTCGCGCTGTGCAGATTGCCGGTTGCGATCCCAGCGAAATGGCGCAAGCTGCACGCATTAATGTCGAGGCTGGTGCACAGGTCATCGACATTAATATGGGATGCCCTGCCAAGAAGGTTAACCGCAAAATGGCGGGTTCAGCCTTGCTGCAATACCCCGCAGTGGTGGAGTCTATTCTCTCCGCAGTGGTTAATGCGGTAAACGTGCCGGTCACGCTGAAAATCCGTACTGGCTGGGATCCTGAAAACAGGAACTGTGTCGCGATTGCCCAATTGGCTGAACGCTGCGGTATCCAGGCTCTGACGATACATGGCCGCACTCGTGCCTGCCTGTTCAACGGAGAAGCTGAATATGACAGCATTCGGACAGTTAAGCAGAGTGTTTCCATTCCGATTATCGCGAATGGAGACATAACTGACCCGCATAAAGCCAGAGCGGTGCTCGACTATACAGGGGCCGATGCTCTGATGATAGGACGCGCTGCTCAGGGAAGACCGTGGATCTTCCGGGAAATCCAGCATTATCTGGACACTGGGGAGCTGCTTGCCCCGCTGCCACTGGCAGAGGTCAAGCGCTTGCTTGTTTCGCATATACGTGAGCTGCACGACTTTTACGGTTCAGGCAAGGGATACCGTATAGCGCGCAAGCACGTCTCCTGGTACCTGCAGGAGCATGCCCCTAATGACCAGTTTCGGCGCACATTCAACGCCATTGAGGATGCCAGCGAACAGCTGGAGGCGTTGGAGGCATACTTCGAAAATCTTGCGTAACGAAATAAAGAGCTGAAAGAACTATGTTCGAACAACGCGTAAATTCTGACGTACTGACCGTTTCTACCGTTAACTCACAGGATCAGGTAACTCAAAAACCTTTGCGTGATTCGGTTAAACAGGCACTGAAGAACTATTTTGCTCAACTGAATGGTCAGGATGTGAGCGACCTGTATGAGCTGGTTTTGGCTGAAGTCGAGCAGCCTCTGTTGGACATGGTGATGCAGTATACCCGTGGCAACCAGACCCGTGCTGCCCTGATGATGGGTATCAACCGCGGTACGCTGCGTAAGAAACTGAAAAAATACGGCATGAACTGAGTCTGAGTTCAGTCTGTTAATCACGCCAGCCTTCGGGCTGGCGTTTTTATTTGTGCGTCATCGCACAAAGTCGCCGCATTGAGCATGAAACAGTTGTCTGCAATATGGTAACTATAGTTGCAGTTGCTGACGTGATATTTCGCCCTCTTGTCTTTCCCTGCTTTCGCGACCATTTTACTTCTGGCCTGGCTCTCCTTCCCTGTCATCACTGATTGTGTGATTTTCTGCGCATTAAAAAGCAATAGATTCTTTTCATACATTCCTGCCTGAGTGAATGCTCACACTGCTCTCATGTAGTGAAACTATTTGCACTAATTGTGATCGGGTCGACTCGCATTGCTTCCTTTTGGTGCGCGATATTAGCGGAACTTTCCAGGTGCTTCCGATTATTAACCGTTCTTTCAGCCCTGTTCAGGCCTCTGCAAACCTGGCATCAGCTTTGCAGAGTCGTGAATGGCTGACAGCCACAGACAGGAAAAAACGCACAATAAAGTGCGCAAACATAACAACATAATCCCGCCACACAGGATGCTTTATGAAAAAGATGATGCTCTCTACGCTGATCGCCGCTGCCTCGCTGGCTGGCCTTGCTCAGCAGGCACACGCAGGCACCACACTGGATGCGATAAAGAAAAAAGGATTTGTTCAATGTGGGATCAGTGACGGCTTGCCGGGCTTTTCCTATGCCGATGCCAGTGGCAAGTTCACGGGTATCGATGTGGATGTCTGTCGTGCTGCGGCTGCCGCAGTATTTGGCGATGCCACCAAAGTGAAATATACCCCGCTGACCGCCAAAGAGCGTTTCACCGCCCTGCAGTCCGGCGAAGTCGATGTGCTGTCACGTAACACTACCTGGACCTCATCACGTGATGGCGGCATGGGCTTCCTGTTTGCGGGCGTGAACTATTACGACGGTATCGGCTTCCTGACTCACCAGAAAGCCGGTCTGAAAAGTGCGAAAGAGCTGGATGGTGCCACCGTCTGTATCCAGGCGGGCACCGACACCGAGCTGAACGTGGCGGACTTCTTCAAAGCCAACAAAATGCAATATACCCCGGTGACCTTCGATCGCTCCGATGAGTCGGCCAAAGCACTGGATAGCGGCCGCTGCGACACGCTGGCCTCTGACCAGTCTCAGCTTTATGCATTGCGTATCAAGCTGGGCAAGCCTGACGATTTTATCGTGCTGCCAGAAGTGATCTCTAAAGAGCCGCTGGGGCCGCTGGTACGCCGCGGTGATGATGACTGGTTCACCATCGTGAAATGGTCTCTCTACGCCATGCTGAATGCGGAAGAGATGGGTATCTCCTCGAAGAACGTCGACCAGATGGCCGCGAAGCCAACGACGCCGGATATGGCGCACCTGCTGGGCGCAGAGGGTGATTTTGGTAAAGACCTGAAGCTGGATAATAAGTGGGCCTACAACATCATCAAGCAGGTGGGCAACTATCAGGAAAGCTTTGACCGCAACGTCGGTAAAGATAGCGCACTGAAGATCGCTCGCGGTCAGAATGCGTTGTGGAACCAGGGCGGCATTCAGTACGCGCCGCCGGTACGTTAACAGACCTCGCCAGTCGGGCACCGTATTCTGCGGTGCCCTAGCCCAGCTTTCGTTACTGAGGTTTCAACATGTCACAACGCCCAACCGTGAAAAGGGATTTTTCATTTGGTAATCCCACGGTTCGCGCCTGGATTTATCAGTTCATCGCCGTTGTCGCGGTGCTTGGTGTGGTGGGTTATCTGGTGCACAACACCATTATCAACCTCGCCAATCGCGGCATTACATCAGGGTTTGGATTTCTTGAGCGCACTGCCGGTTTCGGCATCGTTCAGCATCTGATTGAGTATACGGAGGGAGATACCTACGCGCGCGTGTTTATGGTCGGATTAACCAACACGCTGCTGGTCTCTGCGCTCTGTATTGTTTTCGCATCGATTATCGGATTCGCGGTCGGTCTGGCCCGCCTGTCTGACAACTGGCTGCTGCGGAAGCTTTCAAATATCTATATCGAGACCTTCCGTAATATCCCGCCCCTGCTCCAGATCTTCTTCTGGTACTTTGCGGTACTGCGCAATCTGCCCGGCCCGCGCCAGGCGCTGAATGCTTTCGATCTGGCCTATGTCAGTAATCGCGGGCTCTATGTGCCCTGGCCGACCTATGCACCGGGCAGCTGGCCGTTTGTTATCGCACTGCTTCTGGCATTAGCCGTGAGCTATGGCCTGTTTCGCTTTAACCGGACTCACCAGCTGAAAACCGGTCAGTTACGTCGTACATGGCCCGCCGCGGTAGGGATGCTGATCCTTTTCCCGCTACTGGCCTATATGGGGTTTGGTCCGGCGACGCACTGGGATGTGCCGCAGCTGCGCGGGTTCAACTTCCGGGGTGGCTCGGTGATGATTCCGGAACTGGCGGCGCTGACGCTGGCACTCTCGATCTATACCTCATCATTTATCGCAGAAGTCATCCGTTCCGGTATCCAGTCGGTACCTCATGGTCAGCATGAAGCCGCACGATCGCTGGGCCTGCCGAATCCGGTGACGCTGCGCCAGGTGATTATCCCGCAGGCCATGCGGGTGATTATTCCGCCGCTGACCAGCCAGTACCTGAACATCGTGAAGAACTCCTCTCTGGCCGCCGCCATCGGTTATCCCGATATGGTGTCGCTGTTTGCCGGTTCGGTCCTGAATCAGACCGGTCAGGCTATCGAGACGATCGCGATCACGATGGGCGTTTACCTGATTATCAGCCTGCTGATATCGCTGCTTATGAATGTCTACAACCGCAAGATTGCGCTGGTTGAGCGTTAAGAGAACGGGATCCTTATGTCTGTCACTACACATGAAACGCCCCCCGTCCCGACGACGCTGTTCAGTCGCGCCTGGCTCTGGGCTCGTAAAAATCTGTTTTCAGGTTGGTTTAATACCTTACTGACGCTGCTGTGCATCTGGATAATCTGGCATGTCATTCCGCCCGCGCTGAACTGGCTGGTCTTTCAGGCCAACTGGATCGGTTCCACGCGTGCCGATTGTACTAAAGAGGGTGCCTGCTGGGTCTTTATCCATGCGCGATTTGGTCAGTTCATGTATGGGCTCTACCCGCATGAACTGCGCTGGCGCATTAACCTGGCGCTGGTGATTGGACTGTTGTCGATTGTGCCGATGTTTGTGAAAAGCCTGTCTTATCGCGGACGCTATATTGCCGCCTGGGCGGTCATCTATCCGCTGACGGTTTGGTTCCTGCTCTATGGCGGCTATCTGGGACTGGAACGGGTCGAAACCCGTCAATGGGGTGGATTAACGCTGACGCTGATTATCGCCTCTGTCGGGATTGCCGGCGCGCTGCCGCTGGGCATTCTGCTGGCGCTGGGTCGCCGTTCACGGATGCCGGTTGTGCGCACGCTGTCGATTATCTTTATCGAGTTCTGGCGTGGCGTTCCGCTGATCACCGTGCTGTTTATGTCATCCGTAATGCTGCCACTGTTTATGTCAGAAGGAACAACGATCGACAAGCTGGTGCGCGCGCTGGTCGGCGTAATCCTCTTCCAGTCCGCCTATGTGGCCGAGGTGGTTCGCGGTGGCCTGCAGGCGCTGCCTAAAGGTCAGTATGAAGCTGCCGAGTCGCTGGCGCTGGGTTACTGGAAAACGCAGATGCTGGTGATTCTGCCGCAGGCACTGAAGCTCACCATCCCCGGGCTGGTGAACACTATCATCGCCCTGTTTAAAGATACCAGTCTGGTCATCATCATCGGCCTCTTCGATCTCTTCAGCAGCGTCCAGCAGGCCACGGTCGATCCGGCCTGGCTGGGCATGTCGACCGAAGGCTATGTGTTTGCTGCACTGGTCTACTGGATTTTCTGTTTTAGCATGTCGCGCTATAGCCAGTATCTGGAAAAGCGCTTTCACACCGGGCGTACACCGCACTGAGGTTTTACATGACTGACTCTATGACACACTCTTCCGACCCGTTGATGATCTCGCTTGAGAACGTAAATAAATGGTACGGGCAGTTCCACGTACTGAAAGACATCAATCTGCAGGTAAAACCCCGCGAACGCATCGTGCTGTGCGGCCCTTCCGGCTCCGGCAAATCAACCACGATTCGCTGCATCAACCATCTGGAAGAGCATCAGCAGGGGCGCATCGTGGTGGATGGTATTCACCTTAATGATGATGTGCGTAACATTGAGCGCGTGCGCACCGAAGTCGGTATGGTCTTCCAGCACTTCAACCTCTTCCCCCATCTGACCGTGTTGCAAAACTGCACGCTGGCGCCATCATGGGTAAGGAAGATTCCAAAGAAGGAAGCGGATGAACTGGCCATGCACTACCTGCAGCGCGTGCGTATTGCTGAACATGCACATAAGTTTCCGGGGCAGCTCTCGGGAGGGCAGCAGCAGCGTGTGGCGATTGCCCGCTCGCTCTGTATGAAGCCGAAAATTATGCTGTTCGATGAGCCAACGTCGGCGCTGGATCCTGAAATGGTGAAAGAGGTGCTGGATACAATGATTGGTCTGGCTGAAGATGGAATGACGATGCTCTGCGTGACCCACGAGATGGGCTTTGCCCGGACGGTCGCAGACCGGGTGATCTTTATGGATCGAGGTGAGATCGTTGAAGTCGCGCCACCTCAGGAGTTCTTTGCCAATCCAAAATCGGAGCGCACCCGGGCGTTCTTATCGCAGGTTATCCACTGATAAGCCGTTCAGACAGCCTGTTAACCCGGCCTGGTGCCGGGTTTTTTTGTGGTCTGAATAACCCGGCAGCTTTGCTTTTCAACAGGTTGCAGAGGCACAGACAGCAAAGTGATGGGGTAACAGACATCAGAGAGACTGAAAGTGTTTATTGCGCCACAACGAAAAAAGCCCTTCGCGCATGCGAAGGGCTCTCTCTTATTTGATGCCTGGCAGTTCCCTACTCTCGCATGGGGAGACCCCACACTACCATCG
>NZ_DAMCTB010000016.1:0-57579 GCF_032114055.1 Pantoea sp. | reverse complement strand
TCGTCCTGAAATCCCTCATCCGCTCAGCGGCTCTGACGGCCTCCCTCCCCGCTGTTATTTCTTCTTTCTGTGTTGGGCACTTTATCGCTTCAGGTTCACGGAGTTTGCTCTGGCTCTGGTTTTGGCTTTCAGCCCAGCAGACAACACTGCATCGTTATAAACAAAAAGAATTTGCAGACGGGGGTTTGGGAGAGGCGTCCGCAGCGCCGAGGAACACCCGGAGGCCAGGATGAGCCGACAGGACGTCGGCGAAAGGACGGCACGCGCCAGGGAGGGCGCGTCCGGACGGTCCGCAGGCCGCAGGGCGTGACGAGGGCACCCCGCACAGCGGGGCGCGGAGGCAGCCGGACGCCGGGATTGTTAAGGGGCGGGCGTCCGCCCCTTAACGCGTCCGCCTGCACGGGCAACCTGAAACTCCCGCTCGCCCGGCGGGCGAAACCTGCTCACCGTGCCGCCGCTGCTATCCGAAACCTGCTCAGCGCCAGCCCGATGTAAAACGAAGCCCCTGCACCGCAGCCCCAGCATGATATTCCCCCGCCGCCAGCGGCCTGCACTGCCAGAACCCGGCAATAAACCCACCGGCGACGGTGTATACAGAGGCATCCGCAGCGCGGAGGCAGCCGGACGCCGGTATTGTTAAGGGGCGGGCGTCCGCCCCTTGACGCGTCCGCCCGCGCGGGCAACCTGAAACTCCCGCTCGCCTGGCGGGCGAAACCCGCTCAGTGCAACCCTGCCACCAGGCAATAATCAGGCACTCAGCCATCCCAGCTTGATCACAAACAGAATCGACAGGATCACCAGCGCCGCATTCACCTCTTTCGCACGACCACTCAGCAGCTTAACCAGCGTCCACGTGATGAAGCCAAACGCGATGCCGTTAGCGATGGAATAGGTCAGCGGCATAGTCAGCGCAGTCACCGTCACCGGCGCGGCGGTGGTGATATCTTTCCAGTCAATCTCGGCCAGACCCGATGCCATCAATACCGCCACAAACAGCAGCGCAGGCGCGGTAGCATAGACCGGTACACTTGACGCCAGCGGCGAGAAAAAGAGTGCCAGCAGGAACAGCACGGCGACCACAATCGCCGTCAGACCGGTACGGCCACCCGCACTCACACCCGCCGCCGATTCCACATAACTGGTGGTGGTTGAAGTGCCCAGCAGTGAGCCAAACAGTGCCGCCGCACTGTCCGCAATCAGCGCACGGCCCATCTTCGGCACGTTACCCTGCTCATCCGCCAGGCCGGCGCGCTTGGTCACGCCCAGCAGCGTACCGGTGTTATCAAACACGTCTACGAACAGGAAGGCAAAAATCACGCTGACCAGGCCGACGTTAAACGCGCCCGCGATATCCAGCTGCATAAAGGTTGGCGCAATCGACGGCGGCGCAGAGAACACGCCTGCAAAGGGTGTCAGACCAATGCCCATGGAGATAAAGGTGACCAGCAGGATACCGATCAGCACCGCACCGGTTACGCGACGCGCTTCCAGCACCACGATGACGATAAAGCCGAGCATGGCCAGCAGCGGTCCCGGTTTGGTGAGATCGCCAATGCCGACCAGCGTCGCCGGGTTATCAACGACAATGCCGGCCCCTTCCAGCGCAATAATCGCCAGAAACAGCCCGATACCTGCGCCAATCCCGGCGCGCAGCGGCAGCGGAATACTGGTAATAATCCACTCACGGATTTTAAACAGCGACATCGCAAAGAAAATCACTGCCGAGAGGAATACGGCGCCCAGCGCCACCTGCCACGTATAGCCCATGTGCAGTACGACAGTGTAGGTAAAGAACGCATTCAGCCCCATGCCCGGTGCCAGCGCAATCGGGTAGTTGGCAATCAGCCCCATCAACACGCAGCCAATTGCCGCCGCCAGACAGGTTGCAACAAACACCGCGCCTTTATCCATGCCGGTTGCGCCCAGAATGCTCGGGTTAACAAACAGAATATATGCCATTGCCAGGAAAGTGGTGATCCCGGCAATAATCTCGGTACGAACCGTGGTGTTGTGTGCTTTGAGTTTGAATAGTTTTTCTAACATCATCATCTCTCGATACAGGAGACAGCCGTCTCTCTTGCCAAAGGGGTTTGCATGCTGATTATTCTGTTTCCGGGAAAGGGAGAGCGGCCGCTGCATACTGACAAGCCGATATCGCCTGACATCCGTGACTAACCCACTGCCAAAAGCAATTGCCATGCCATCTTCAGACGCAATCGATTACCTGGCAGGGCCGGAGAAGCCTGAGACAATTCCGAGCCAAAACGAGGCGCGATTATGGTGCAATGCACCGTTCCTGCGCAATCGTTTTCCTGCGGCTGATATGCAGGGCCTGAAAACTCTGCGTCAGCGCACGCTTCTGCACTCTCACTGGCGAAGCTGGTCACGTTTCAGCATGCTCTCCCAGCAACCTTTTCTGGCCTGTGTAGACTCCTGAATTAACTCTTTTGCAACATTGAGGCCGCGCCATGAAGCCAGCGATTTTGGTGGTGGATGATGATCCTGCCGTCTGTGATGTCCTGCAGGATGCGTTAAGTGAACATCTGTTGACGGTTTACCGCTGTCATCAGGGACGTGACGCGCTGTCGATGCTCAGCGAACACCCGGACATCGCACTGGTGATGCTGGATATGATGCTGCCTGACACCAATGGTCTGCTGGTGCTGCAGGAGCTTCGCCGGCAGCGGCCGGAGGTGCTGGTGATTATGCTTACCGGCATGGGATCGGAAGCGGAGATGGTGGTAGGCCTGGAGATGGGCGCAGATGACTACATCGCGAAGCCCTTTAATCCCCGCGTAGTCGTGGCACGTGCGCGGGCGGCCCTGCGGCGCAGTGAGCGAACGGTGCTGGCCGATCCTGGCCAGACAGGCTGGCGGTTTAGCGGCTGGCAACTGGACGATGGACGCTGCCAGCTGTTTAATCCGCAGCGCGAACTGGTGCCGCTGACGCAGGGCGAATACAGCCTGCTGCGGGCGCTGGTTCGTCATGCCCGCAAGGTGCTGACCCGCGATCAACTGCTGGAGCTGACCCACAGCGAAAGTCTTGACGTGTTTGATCGTACCATTGATGTGCTGATCATGCGGCTGCGGCGGAAGATTGAAACCAATCCCCATCAGCCGGATCTGATCCGCACAATTCGCGGACTGGGCTATGTTTTCTCGGCTGACGTGGTCAGGCCAGAAATTGCGCCGCGCACCAGCCAGATCGCCTGAGTCGTGCCGCCGGGCCGTGTAGCAGTTCAGTGTTCTTACTCATCAAGCGTTCCGCCATATACGCGCGGCACAAGATCCACCTGTGCCGCGCCGCTTTCGATCACCGAAAGGATGGCGGCAGCAACCCGTTCTGGCGCGTGTGCGAATGCGGCGCTCTGCTGCGCCTGCTCACTTGCCACCGCCTGCCCTGCCTTTACCGACTGATAGAAGCCTGACGCGGTCATAAATGGCGCGATCGTCGACACCCTAATCCCGCTTTCGGCCAGCTCCAGCCGCGCCACGGCGGAGAGCATATTCAGGGCGGCCTTGGAACTGGTATAGGCGGCCGATCCTGGCCAGGTGCCCAGCGTTGCCCCGGAACTGATATTTATGATGCACCCCTCGCCCTGCCGCCGCATCTGCGGGATCACCGCCTGCATCATCCTCAACGGGGCAATCAGGTTAAGGCCCAGCACAGCCTGAAAATCGGCCACGTCGATCTCTTCAACCGCGGCGTAAAGGCCCTGCCCGGCATTGTTGACCAGCACGTCAATCCGGCCAAAATGGCTGAGCCCCAGCCTGATTGCCTTTTCAATCTGCCCGGGACACGTCACATCGCAGGTCACTGCCAGCGCCTTTGCAGACGTTGCGGCCAGGGCCTCAATGCGGGATGTCCGCCGTGCCAGTAAGATCACCCGTGCGCCCGCCGCCAGCGCGGCACGCGCGGTCGCTTCCCCAATCCCCGACGATGCGCCGGTAATCATGATTACAGCCTCTGCAGTGTTCATTCAGTGCTTCCTGTTCAGCGTTCAGACGACCACACTACGCGGCGCCCGGTTGCATGGCGGCTGCATTCCTGCTTAATATTTGCCTGTTCCTGCTTTTCTCCTTTCAGGTGCCGACGCGCCGGAGATCCGCAACATGAATCCGCTCCACCAGTTAAGAGATGAGGTGCTGACGCACGCAAAAAATGCGCTCACTGCGACGGCGATCCCGCGCGTCGACCTCTATCGCGTCAGCCAGCCGCTGCTGCTGCCCCCGGATATCTATCCCCCCTTCGTCAGTCTGATCCTGCAGGGCGAGAAAACGCTGCAGGTAGGAAATCAGGCGATACCCTATGCCGCCGGCGAAACCTTTACCGCGTCGTTCGATCTTCCTGCCAGCGGGGAAATTACAGCGGCAAGTGAGATAGCACCCTATCTGGCCGTGCGCCTGATGGTCGATTTTGCCACCGTCAGTGACCTGCTGCATGAGCTGCCTGCCGCTGCCGGAAACATCCCGCCACAGGGGATCGCAGTGAATCGCGTGGATGATGCGCTGGCAGATGCCTGGCTGCGGATGGTACGTCTGCTGGCCAGACCCGGAGAGATCAGAGTAATGGCTCCGCTGATAGAGCGCGAAATCCTTTACCGACTGTTGCAGGGGCCACAGGGTATCGTGTTGCGTCAGGCAGCCGCGGTAAACGGCCCTTTCGCAAAGATCAGGAAGGCGCTGTTCTGGATGCGGATGCACTACGCGGACGTATGCCGTATCGATGAACTGGCCGCTATAGCAGGGATGAGCGTTTCGGCATTTCATCGTGGCTTCAGGGCCAGCACCGGCCTCTCTCCTCTGCAGTATCAGAAACATCTGCGGCTTTATGAGGCGCGAAAAATGCTGGTACAGCGTCCCGGCAATGTCGCCGCCGTGGCGGCGGATGTGGGCTACGAAAGTCTGACGCAGTTTACGCGTGAATACGCTCGGCTGTTCGGTGAGCCGCCCGCCCGCAGCATAAGAAAGATGAGGCTGTCCGCTCCCGGATACCCCGCGAAGTCATAATCAGCGTCCGGCATAGGGATCAGGCAAAGCCGCGGCCGTAGTCGTTACAGAGCAGCCAGCGCGGCGCTTCATCTTCGTCCAGCGGATTGAATCGGGCCAGCGGCGTCAGAAAGACGTTGTCATTTTCGTCATCGTTGGGCATCGACACTTCGCCCACCAGCACGTCGCCATAGCCGCGCTCTCCCCAGAAACTGTGCCAGACGCCCGCCTCCAGCGTTACGCTTTCACCCGGCGAGAGCCGCAGCTGTGAACCGGCGGCGTGGGTCTGACGCTGCCCATCCAGCGATACCGTGACCGGCGAATCCGCCAGCCCGTCCTCCTCGCGGTTATGCAGCTCGACGATCAGATTCCCGCCGCCGCGGTTGATGATGTCCTCCATCTTGCGCGGATGGTAGTGCATCGGCGTGAGCTGCCCTTCGCGAACGTGCATGATCTTCTCCGCATAGGGTTTATGCCAGGGGCGTCCACCCGGCGAGCCGTTGCGCAGGGTAAACAGCGTCAGCCCGGTCTGCAAAAAATCTGCCGCGCCAAAGCTGGTGAGATCCCAGCCTAGCCGCAGCGCCAGAATCTCCTGCATTGCATCAGGATCGCGGGCGCGCCACTGGCTCAGCCCGTAGTCGGCCCACGGCGGCAGATGAACATTCTGCTGCCGGAAAAACTCGCGGGTCTGTTGCAGGTAGTGATTGACCGCGGAACGTTGCATGATGGCCTCCTGCGGGCGGCACACAAGGTGCCGCCTCACGCCTTATTTCACCGTCCAGCCCTGATAGCTGCCGACGTTATCGCGATCGATCAGCTTCACGGGAATTAATACCGGTTTATCCGGCGCCGGTTTGCCCTGCAGGATGTCATAACCGATCTCCACCGCTTTGGCCGCCATCACCTGCGGGTCCTGAGCCGGTGTTGCCACAAACAGGGAGTTTTTGCGCTTCAGCGCCTCTTCACCATCCGGCGATCCATCGACGCCGACAATAAAGAATTCGCTGCGCTGCGCCTGTTTCGCCGCTAAATCGGCACCGATAGCCGTAGGGTCATTGATCGCAAACACCGCATCAATTTTGGGATTGGCGGAGAGCAGTCCGGTCATCACCTCCAGTCCGCCTTCGCGGCTGCCTTTAGCGTTCTGGTTGTAAGAGAGCAGCTTGATCTCAGGATGGGTTTTCAGCTCGTTCATGCACCCTTCCACACGGTTCTGCACCGCTGAGACCGGAGGGCCGTTGATGATCACCACATTGCCTTTGGCCTTCAGGCGGTCCGAGATATATTTACAGGCCATTGCACCCGCCTGGGTGTTGTCGGAGGTGATGGTCGCATTCGCACCGTCGGCCGCCACGTCCACCGCCACCACCACAATCCCGGCGTCACGCGCCCGCTTCACCGCCGGGGCGATCCCTTTTGAATCCGCGGCGTTGAGGATAATCATGTCCACTTTCGCCGCAATGAAGTTGTCGATCTGGCCGACCTGCTGGCCGAGGTCATAGCCGCTGGAAACCAGCGTCACGTTCACCTTATCGCCCGCCAGCTGACGCGCCTTCATCTCTGCACCTTTAGTGATCTGCACGAAGAAGGGGTTAGCCAGATCGCCGACCGTGACGCCGATAGATTTAAGTTCTTTTGCCTGAGCCAGGCCGGAACTGAAGAGCGTTGCCGCCAGCAGCCCGGTTACAATCGGATTAAAACGCATAGACCTTCTCCTGCTGTTATCAGAGTGCCAACCACTAAATGGCGTTTGGAACGGGGCCGATGCAGCGTGGCGCATCCGCCCTGTTAAATCTCAGCTCACATGATGACGGGTACGGTATTTATCGATCAGCACTGCAATGATGATCACTGCCCCCTTAATCACCAGCTGCCAGAAATAGGAGACGCCCATCAGCGTCATGCCGTTATTCAGCGTGGCGATAATCAGCGCGCCGATCAGGGTGCCGGTGATGGTGCCGATACCGCCGACAAAACTGGTGCCGCCGAGGATGACCGCCGCAATGGCATCCAGCTCATAGCCGACGCCGAGGTTCCCGTTGGCGCTGTACAGGCGTGAGGCACTCATTAAGCCGCCCAGCCCCGACAGCAGGCCGCTCATGCCGTAGACAAACAGCAGCACCATGCCCACCTTGATGCCGGTCAGCCGCGCGGCCTGGATATTGCCGCCGACCGCATAGATATGGACCCCCAGCGTCGTGCGGCGCAGGATGAACCAGCAGATGGCGATGACCGCAAAAGCGATCACAATCAGCCACGGCACCGGGCCGAGATAGCCGTTACCGATCCATTCGAAGTTGATATCGGAGTTAATCACCGTGGTGCCGTTCGCCAGCAGATAAGCAGCACCGCGCAGCGCGGTATAAGTGCCGAGCGTCACGATAAAGGGCGGCAGTCCGGCCCAGGCGACCAGGATGCCGTTGAACAGCCCCATAATCAGACCCGCACCCAGCGCCATCGGGATGGTCAGGGAGGCGAGCATCGGGTCCAGCGATGCCACCAGCGCCACCACCGCCGTGGTGCCCAGCATCGACCCCACTGACAGGTCGATGCCGCCGGTCAGGATCACAAAGGTCATGCCTGCCGCCAGCACGATGTTGATCGACGCCTGGCGGGTGATATTGAGCAGGTTGGCTTCCGTGAAGAAATTAGGTGTGATAAAGCCAAACACCGCGACAATCAGGATCAGAATCGGCAGGATCCCCACCGTCTGCAGCAGATCGCCCATCAGGGCACGTTTCAGCGTCGGGGCTTTGGTGCGGGCCAGTTGAGTCATCATGGTCTCCTTAAATTTCGCTGGCTGACGCGCTGTGCGCACCGGTCGCCAGCGTCATAATATTTTCCTGACTGATGTGACTGCCCTCCAGCTCACCGACGATGGTGCCTTCATGCATCACGTAAACGCGGTCGCTCATTCCGACCACTTCCGGCAGCTCACTGGAGATCATCAGAATCGCCACGCCCTGCCGCGCCATCTGCTGCATCATCCGGTAGATCTCGCTTTTGGCCCCGACGTCAACGCCGCGGGTCGGCTCATCCAGAATCAGAATGCGCGGCCCAATCGCCACCCAGCGCGAGATCAGCAGCTTCTGCTGATTGCCGCCAGACAGCCCACCCGCCCGGACCTGAGCGTGCGGTACGCGAATATTCAGCGAGGCAATCGCCTCAGAAGCGATACGCTGGCCTTTGCGGCGGTTGAGCATCCCGTAGCTGGCGTCCCGCTCCAGCGTCGCCATCACAATGTTCTCCTGCGCCGCCATCTCCAGAAACAGCCCCTGCTCTTTGCGGTTTTCGGTGAGGAAGCCGATGCCGCGTGCAATCGCGTCGCGCGGCGACTGGATGGTGACCTTTTCACCGTCGATCCAGATCTCGCCCCCCTTCGGCTTGTGTACGCCGAAGATCAGCTGCGCCAGTTCGCTGCGGCCCGCGCCTACCAGCCCGGCCAGCGCCACGATTTCCCCGGCCCGCACCGCCAGACTGCTGGGATGGACTTTGCCGCCGTCGGTGAGGTGATTAACTGCCAGCCGGATATCACCGAGAGCAATAGTGCGGTCTTTGTTAAACAGGTCGCTGAGCGGCCGTCCCACCATCATCCGCACCAGTTCGCTGGCGTTGAGCTGCTCCCGCGTCAGGCTGCCGACATACTCCCCGTCGCGCAGGACGCTGACGCGGTCGGAGAGTTCATACACCTCCGCCATGCGGTGACTGATGTAGATGATGGCCATGCCTTCGCTGCGCAGCCGTTTGATCAGCGCAAAAAGCTGTTCGGTTTCCCGGTTGGAGAGCGCGGCCGTCGGCTCATCCATCACCAGAATGCGGCTGTTGCGCTGCAGCGCACGGGCAATCTCCACCTGCTGCTGCTCGGCAATACTCAGCCGGCTGACGAGATCCCAGGCGCTGAACTGGGCGCCGAGCCGGTCGATGACCCGCTGCGCTTCTTCCGCCATCGCCCGCCGTTTCACCAGCCCGCCCGGCGCGATTTCGCTGCCCAGAAAGATGTTCTCCGCCACTGTCAGGTTGGGAGCCAGATTGATCTCCTGATAAATCAGGGTGATCCCGGCGGCCAGCGCCTCTTTCGGCCCCTTCAGGGCGTAAGGCTGGCCCTCAATAAGGATTTCCCCGCTGCTGGCGGTATAGGCACCGGCCAGAATTTTCATTAACGTGCTTTTTCCTGCCCCGTTCTCCCCCATCAGCGCGTGGACCTCGCCGGGCCAGACCGTTAGATCGACGCCCTTCAGGGCATAAAAGTTGCCGAAGCGCCGGGTAATCCCCCGCATTTCCAGTATGGGTCTGGCTGTCATCGCCTCGCTCCTGCCGACTGTGGATAGCCGCCAGTAAAGCAACGCCAGATAAACGGAAAATGTCAGCGGCCATTCATATTTGTCATAAACCGCAGCCTGCACACTCCTATACTCGGCCCACGGTTGCCGTGAAAAAGAGGTGTGGGATGCAGCACAGCTATCCGTGGCAGGCCGGCGCGCGTGGGCGTCTGTTGCTGTTTAATCTGCTGGTGGTGCTGGTCACGCTGATGGTCAGCGTGGTGGCGATCGTTGGCTTTCGTCACGCCGGCGCGATTCAGGAGCAGGCGCAGGCTCAGACGCTGGCAGACATGAACGGCAGCCTGGCGCTGGCGCGGGACACCGCTAACGTGGCGACGGCGGCGGTCCGGCTGTCGCAGGTCGTCGGGGCGCTGGAGTATCAGAGCGAATCACAGCGGTTACAACAGAATCAGCAGGCGCTGCAGCAGTCGCTGAGCCTGCTGGCCAGCGCGCCGCTGGCGGTCCGCCAGCCCGAGCGCCTCGCCCGGATCCGCGCCCGCAGCCTGATGCTGGAGCAGACCATTAACCGCCTGCTGCTGACCGGCCATCAGCGCCACCTGCAGCGCAACACGATGCTGAGCGACCTCTGGCAGGCGCAGATTCTGCTCAGCCATATCGGTCTGCTGGTGCAGCGGGAACAGCGGCCCCTGCCGGATGCCGCGCTGCGCGAGCAGACTGAACGGCTGATGACAATCGCGATCCGCACGCCGTCGCCCATCGCGGTCATTGAGCAGCTTCAGCAGTTGATGACCGCATGGCGCGCTGTGCCGCTGGCTGGCGTGACTGGCGAAAAAGTGCAGCGACTGCTGGAAACCCAGCAGCGTCTGCTGCCGCTGGCGGAAGCACTGGAGCAGAGCGATCTGGCGATTGCCTACGCCACCTACCGGATCAAGGCACTGGTGGCGATGCTGAATGATGACATCAGCGCGTCGGTGCAGCAGGTGGCGCTGCAGAGCGAGGCGCGGACGCTGGCCACCCATCGTGAACTGGAATCAATCATCGGGTTTATCGCGCTGTTTGTGCTGCTGGCGCTGGCGATCACCGGCTATGCCGGGATCTATATCTACCGCAACCTCGGGTCGGGCCTGACGGCGATTGCCGGTGCGATGACGCGGCTGGCACAGGGCGAACAGAACGTCAGCGTACCGGGGGTGCAGCGCCGTGATGAACTGGGCGAGCTGGCGCGGGCCTTTAACGTTTTTGCGCGCAATACCGCCTCGCTGGCGCACACCTCACGCCTGCTGAAAGAGAAGAGTAACCAGCTGGAGTCAACCTTTCTGGCGATGCGCGACGGCTTCGCTCTGTTTGACAACGGGGGTCAGCTGGTGGTGTGGAACGCCCAGTATGCAGAGCTGCTCGGCATTGCGCCGCGCGCGCTGCATCGCGGCGTTCACTATCAGAAGCTGCTGGCCCCGCTGGCGGTGGATCTGCACGATCCGGGGGAACCGCAGGAGATCCGGCTGGCCGATGGCCGCACGCTGGAGCTGCGCTTCAGCCCGATCCCACGCCGTGGCATGGTCAACACCGTTCTGGATCGCACTGCGCGGAAAACCCTGGAAGAGGCGCTGCAGCACAGCCAGAAGATGAAGGCGGTCGGCCAGCTGACTGGCGGGCTGGCGCATGATTTCAATAACCTGCTGGCGGTGATCATCGGCAGTCTGGCGCTGACCGAGGGGCAGCCGATGCCCGGCCCGCTGGCCAGCCGGATTGCGCGGGCGCGTCAGGCTGCCGACCGTGCTGCCCAGCTGACCCAGCGGCTACTGGCCTTTTCACGCAAGCAGGCCCTTTTTCCCCGTTCGGTGTCAGTGGTGACGCTGGTGGATAACCTGCAGGAGCTGTTACAGCACTCATTGCTGCCCGGACAGCAGCTGATTATCGATGCGCAGCGTCCCGGCTGGCCCGCCTGGATTGATGCCGGTCAGCTGGAGAATGCGCTGATCAATCTGGTGGTCAACGCACGGGATGCGATGCACCAGCAGGGTGGCGAAATCCGGCTGCGCATCTGGAATCAGCGACGGACAGAAGGCACTGAAAAACGTGACCGCGTCACAATCGAAGTGATCGATCACGGCTGCGGCATGTCAGCCGCCGTGCGCGAACAGGTGTTTGAGCCTTTCTTCACCACCAAAGCGACCGGCAGCGGCAGCGGACTGGGGCTGTCGATGGTTTACGGTTTTGTACGGCAGTCGGGCGGACAGATCGAACTGGAAACCACGCCCGGTCAGGGCACCACGGTCAGGCTGCTGCTGCCGCGCGCCGCAGAAACCGCCGTGACGCCGGCGATCGTACCGCCCCCGCCCCCGCCAGCAGAGGCTGGCAGCAACCGGCTGGTGCTGGTACTGGATGATGAACCGGCGGTGCGCCAGACGCTGTGTGAGCATCTGCATCAGCTGGGTTATCTGACGCTGGAGTGCGGTGACGGTGAAGAGGCGCTGGCGCTGCTGCGCCAGACCCCCGATATTGACCTGCTGATCAGCGACCTGATGCTGCCCGGCGAGATCAACGGCGCGGAGGTGATCCGCCAGGCGCAGCAGAACTGGCCGCAGCTGGCGACGCTGCTCATCAGCGGTCAGGACCTGCGCCACCAGCCGGTAACGCTGCCGCTGTGTGAACGGCTGGCGAAGCCCTGGCAGCAGGCTCAGCTGGTGCAGGCGCTGCAGCGCGCCTGGCAGCGCAGCGAACGGCTTAATCGCGCGCAGCAGGCTGCCACAGTGGCACCGGTGTCCCGCTGATGTATCGCTTACGCAGACGGCTGGAGATCACATCCATCACCATGACCACCACCACCAGAATCAGCGTCAGGAACATCACCACATCCCAGTTCCACAGCCGCATATTCTCGGCATAGACCAGGCCGACCCCGCCTGCGCCGACGAAGCCCAGCACCGCCGCCGAGCGGGTATTGGACTCAATCTGATAGAGGCTTAATGCCAGAAACTGCGGAAATGACTGGGTGAAGATGCCGAACCGGTGCTTCTGCAGGCTGTTGGCACCGACGGCACTCAGCCCGCGCCCCGGCGAACGCTCCACCGCTTCGTGCCCTTCGGCGTAGAGCTTACCAAGCAGACCCACATCCTGCAGGATGATGGCAAGTATCCCGGCCAGCGGCCCCATCCCGACCGCCCGGACAAAGATCAGCCCCCAGATCGCCATGTCGATGCCGCGCAGCACGTCGAACAGACGCCGCATCAGGAACGCCAGCGGTCTGGCGGCGCGGTCGTGCATCACATTACGCGCCGCCAGAAACGACAGCGGCAGGGCCAGCAGTGAGGCGGTCAGCGTGCCGGCAAACACAATCCCTAATGTGATGCCGACCTGTGACAGATAGTAGCCAAAGGGCCAGTTCATGAAGTCATGCCAGACAAACATCCGCAGGAAATAGCGCCCCAGCTGCTGGCAGCCCGCCAGCAGACGCGCCCACTCCAGCCCGAACACCGAGAAGAAATAGAGGTAGTAGAGCAGCACCGCCAGCGCGATCAGCGCCAGGCGACGCAGGTAGCGCGGCTGCGCGGCGAAGAGTTCGCCATGCTGCTGCTTCATCTGTGTGATATCGGTTACGTGGCTGATCATGCGCGGTCTCCTGTCACACGGCGGCGAAGCTGACCGGATAAGGTATCCAGCAGCGACACGACAATCAGGATCAGCAGCAGCGTGATGCTCACCTGATCGTAGCGGTCCAGTTTGATATTGGTCATCAGCTCCTGGCCGATCCCGCCTGCGCCCACCAGGCCCAGAATGGTTGATGAGCGAAAGTTGATCTCCAGTCGCATAAAGCTGTAGGAGAGAAAAACCGGCTTAACCTGTGGCCAGAAGGCGAAGCGCATCCGCTGCAGTTTGCTGGCCCCACAGGCTGCCAGCCCGCGCACCGGCTTTTCCGACGCCGACTCAATCGCCTCATAAAACAGTTTGGTCAGGCTACCTGCCGTATGCAGCGCCAGCGCCAGGAAGCCGGGGATGGCGCCGATGCCAAATGCCATCACAAACATCACCGCCCACGCCAGTTCCGGCATGGTGCGCAGAAAGGCGACAGCGGCGCGAATCGCCAGCTGCACGCTGGCCGGCGTCTGGGTGTTGCCGGCGGCGAAGAACGCCAGCACCGCCGCCACGCCCACTGCTACCAGCGTCGAGGCCAGCGCCAGCTGCAGGGTTTCCCAGATCAGCGGCAGCTGAATGGGCAAGCGGTAGCCCCAGTAGGCCAGCGAGCCTTCAGTTTTACCGTCGGCAAACAGCAGCGGCAGATGCAGCACCGGCAGGATCTCATGCAGATAGTCGAAGAAGTGCGGCAGCGACTGCCAGACGATGAGCAGATTAAACTCGGCGATCCTGCCCGCCGCCAGATAGAGTGCCACCAGCAGTAGCGACCAGATCAGCGTGTCACGTTTCTGCTGACGGCGGATGCGCTGATAGTAATGTTCGAATTCGGTCAAAGGGGGATCTCCGGCACAAAAACAGCGGGATACCGCGCGGACTGCCGCATCCCGCTTTTCCCGCTAGTGCGGGGAAGATAAGTCAGTTTCAGCCGCGGCTGCCTTTCATCAGGTCACGCTTCATGTCGATGATGTTCTGATAGTCGGCGACCGTCGCCTCACCGATATGCTGCTGACCGCCCACTGCTTTCACGAAGCAGGCGTGATCCTCTTTATCCAGCTTTTTAATCGCCGACACCACTTTCGCTTTAAAGTCAGCGGGCAGCCTGTTGCTGACCAGCACCGGACCGTTGGGGATCAGCGGGGACTGCCAGATAATGCGGATTTGCTTCATCAGATCGGGGTGGTCCATCCGGATCAGACGGCCAAACGCGCCGGAGGTGTAGCCGCTGTTGTAGTCACCGACCATTGAGGTCCAGGTGACCGCGCCATCAAACTGGTTGTTCAGCACGCCCAGAATGTCCTGCTCGTGGCCACCGGAAAAGGTGACGCTGGAGAAGGTATTGTTATATCTGTCATCTACCGTTCCGCCGAACAGCTTCTTAAACGTCTGGTTCGGCATCAGGAAGCCGGAGGTCGAGTCGGGATCGGCCATCCCGAACGATTTACCCTTCAGGTCTTCAATCTTTTTATAGGGGCTGTCCGCCTTCACGATCACCACCGAGTGATAGCCGCGCGACTGATCTTTGTCGTCGACCACAATGCCGACCACATCCACCGCTTTCGGGTTCTGGATGTAGACCGACGCAAACGAGGCGGGCGACATGCTCAGCACCATATCGATTTTGCCGCCCAGCAGGCCCTGGATCACCCCCGAATAGTCAGAGGCGTTGCGCATCTGGGTATCCACACCCAGCTCTTTATCAAAGAAGGCCTTCACACACTGATTGTCGCCAATCTGCTGCGTAGCGTTCTGGCCGCCCAGAATGCCCAGATTAAGCTGTTTTGGCGCATCCGCTGCGCTGACACCAAATGCCATGACCGAAGTCAGGAGTGCTAAAGAAGTCAGTTTCATTCGACGTGGTTCTCTTACAGTGGACGTTAATAAATTTGGTTGAGTTCATCACCGTACAGCTGGTGCAGCAGGCTGTCGGTTAGTCGGGAGGGATGACCGTCAAACAGCACGACGCCGCGCTGGATGCCAATCACCCGGGTGCAGTAACGTTTCACCAGTTCAATGGAGTGCAGGTTAACCATCACGCTGATGCCCTGCTCGCTGACCTGACGCAGCACATCCATGATGCGTTTAGTGTTTTTCGGGTCCAGCGACGCCACCGGTTCATCGGCCAGCAGGATCCTGGGGTTCTGCATCAGCGCACGGCAGATCGCCACCCGCTGCATCTGCCCGCCAGAGAGGTTTTCGGCCCGCTGCAGCGCCTGCGGCAGCATGTTCATCCACTGCAGCAGTTCGATGGCGTGCGCCCGGTCGTGGTCGGCGAAGATTTTAAAGAAAGACCTCAGCGTGCCGGTCTGGCTCAGCCGCCCCAATAGCACGTTGGTCAGCACGTCGAGGCGCGGCACCAGACAGAAATCCTGAAAGATCATGCCGCATTGACTGCGCCACTCGCGCATCTGGCGGCTGTTGAGCGTTACCACGTTGCGCTCCGCCTCCCCCTGCATGCTGATAATCGCGCCGGACGTGGCGTCGATGGTGCCGTTGAGCATGTGCAGCAGAGTCGACTTACCGGCGCCCGAACGGCCGATGACCCCGACCAGCTCCCCGGCATGCAGGTCGAAACTGACCTGATCCAGCACCGTCGTGTCGCCCCAGGCTTTGCTCAGTTTCTGCACTGACAACACTTTTTGTCCGCTGAAGCTGGCTGGCGGCAGATCGTTATCGACCACCGTTTTCAAGAGGGCCTGTGCCATGCTGTTCTCCGTCATCGCTGATTACGTTCTGCGGCTTATTAAGGCGTGGCATGATGAACGCGGGATGACAGCCAGATGATCAAACGGTGACAGGCCACGCGGCATCGCATCGCAGCGTCTGTCCATCGCGGGCGGGCTGCACGCCGTCCGGTAGCCTGTTTTCCGCCAGCCAGTTATCCATCTCATGACTGAGGTGCGTCAGCCAGGTCTGACGCGGCCGGAGCAGCGCCACTGTCGCCAGCGCCTGCGTCACATCATTGTGGTTACGCGGCGTGGCACAGGGCGGATCGTTGCAGTCAATCACCAGCTGGTCCAGCGGCTGACCGCGCAGAAAGTCGGCGGTGTCGGGCGGCAGACCGCAGGTGTCACACAGCCAGGCGATGCGGATGTCATGCCATGCCAGCAGATAGCCGTGCGTCAGCCGGGAGTGCTGCAGTGGCAGCGGCGTAACCTGCAGTTCACCAAAGGCGTGCGCCACGAACGGCGTCAGGGCGGGCCGGAAATCGAGCAGGCCGGGGTGTTTGTAGAGATCGTCACAGCCACGCGGGTCGGGCGGTCCCCAGACCGGGATCGGATCGCCCCGCCCCCAGCGTAGCGCAAACAGCCCCTGGACATGATCGATATGGTAGTGCGTCAGCAGAATGCGCGACAGGGTGCCGGGCGGAAAACGGGACGCCAGCAGCGGCAGCCCGGCATCCAGCAGAACCCGCTCGCGGCCATATTCAATCAGCGCGCTACAGGGCGCGCGCGCAAAACGCGGGTCGTGCGTGGCCCGCAGGCAGGCACGGCAGGCACAGCCCGGCAGCGGTGCCGCCGTCACCCCGCCGGTGCCCAGAAAAGTGAGTGTCAGAGCGGCCGGTCTGTTGTTGTCCGTGCCGGAAGCGGTGCCGGGTTGCGTCCGCGTCATGGATGCGCCTCCAGAAGCTGGCGCAGCTGCCGGACGGTCTCCGCCAGGGCGCCATCGTTATTAAGGATCAGGCAGCCGTCGGGCTGGGGCTGCGCCGCGCGGGCCAGCCGCCGGGCAATCTCTGCCTCATCTTCCCGTCCGCGCTGGCGCAGCCGCGCCGCCAGCACCGCGGGGGAAACCTGCAGACAGACCGGCAGCAACTGCGCGCCGAAACGGGCCTGCGCCTGGGCCAGATGCAGCCGTGAGCCGTTCACCACCACACTCTGCCCGCGCGCCAGCCACTGCTCCGCCTCACAGCCGATACCATAACGGAAGCCGTGCGCCTGCCAGCTCACCGCGAACAGCCCCAGCGCGGCGCGGCGGGTAAACTCCGCTTCGCTCAGCGCCACATGGTTCTCACCACCCGCATCGGCGGCGCGGGTGATGTAGCGATGGGCGATCAGCAGCCGGGGCGGCGGTGCTGCACGCAGCGCATCCAGCAGGCTATCCTTACCTGACCCGGAGGGGCCGGTCAGCCAGATGAGCCGCGCCATCAGTAGACCTGCCGGCCTTTGCTCCAGACGTGCCGCACATGCGGATAGCCGTGGGCGGTATGGGCCAGCACCAGATCGGCGCGGCAGCCTTCGGCGATCACCCCGCGATCAAACAGCCCCAGCGCGCGCGCCGGATTGCAGGTGACCAGCGCAACAGCCTGCGCTATGTCCAGGCTGTTGCGGGCATCCTGCGCCAGCCGGAACGCGGCATCCAGCAGGCTGGCCGGGTAGTAATCGGAAGAGAGGATGTTCAGCAGCCCGCTGGCGGCCAGCTCCCAGGCGGCGACATTGCCGGAGTGGGATCCGCCACGCACGATGTTGGGCGCGCCCATCAGCACCTGCATGTTGCGGTAGCACGAGGCGCGCGCCGCCTCCAGCGTGGTCGGGAACTCGGCGATGCGGCTGCCCGCCGCGTGCGACTCTTCAACATGGGCAGCGGTAGCGTCGTCATGGCTGGCGATGGCGATGCCATGTTCCCGGCAGAGCCCGGCTATCGTCTCGCGATTGGGCTGCGACCACGCCGCCGCCAGGGTGAGCTGGTCATGTTCGAACTGATGCATCTCCGCATCACTGAGCTGATACTTGCCCTGATAATATTCGCGATATTTGGTCAGCGAGGCGAACTGCCGCTGGCCCGGTGAATGATCCATCAGCGAAACCAGCGCCAGCTCCGGGGTGCCCATCAGCGCCTCAAACAGTGACGCCGTGGTGGGATGCGGCAGCTCACAGCGCAGATGCAGCAGATGCTCGGCCCGGTTCAGCCCTTTACGGTTGCTGTCGCGGATGGCGTCGATCATTTTGCTGAGGTTATCCAGACGGTGCCCGCCGTCGCGCACATCGCCGACGCCAATCGCGTCCAGCACAGTGGTGATGCCGCTGGAGACCATCAGCGCATCGTGACTGCTCATCGCCGAATGGGCGGGCCAGTCTACTTTGGGGCGCGGCGTGAAAAATTTATCGAGATTATCCGTGTGCAGCTCCACCAGCCCCGGCAGCAACCAGGCTCCTTCACCATCCAGCGCTCCCGGCTGCTGGCTGCGGATTTCGCTGAAGCTGCTGATACGCTCATCACGAAACTCCAGCGAGCCGCTCACCACTTCGTTTTCCAGCACCAGCCTGACGTTATTGATGATCATGCCTGCGCTCCTGTTTCGATCGGCTGCATCAGGTGCAGCCGATCGGCTACCCGCTCACGCACAGCCCGATCGTGAAAAATACCGACGATGGCGGCACCCCGGGCGCGCGCCTGTTCAATTAATTCCACCACCGCCGCGCTGTTCACACTGTCGAGTGAGGCGGTCGGCTCATCCAGCAGCAGCACCGGATAGTCAGCGATAAAGCCGCGTGCGATGTTAACCCGCTGTTGCTCGCCGCCGGAGAAGGTGGAAGGAGCCAGTGGCCAGAGGCGCTGCGGGACATTCAGGCGGCTCAGCAGTTCAGCGGCCCGCGCCTCGCAGAGGGCGCGCTCAACGCCGCGCTCCAGCAGCGGCTGCATCACAATCTCCAGCGTCGGCACCCGCGGAATCACCCGCAGAAACTGGCTGACCCAGCCCAGCGTATCGCGCCGCAGCGCAATAATCTGCCGCGCCGGGGCCTGCGCCATGTCGATCCAGTCACCCTGATGGGCGACACGGATATGGCCGCTGTCGGGCTGATAGTTGCCATACAGCGCCCGCAGCAGCGTGGATTTGCCGCTGCCGGAGTGGCCGTGCAGCACCACGCATTCGCCCTCGTTCACCGTCAGGCTGGCGTTGTGCAGCACCGGCAGCGCCGCGCCGTTCTGGTTATGCAGCACAAAGGTCTTGCAGAGATTTTCAACCCGCAGGCGGGCACGGTTCGTCATCATTTAATTGAGCACCGAAGAGACCAGCAGTTGAGTGTAGGGATGGTGAGGATCGTCCAGCACGCGGTCGGTCAGACCGCTTTCCACCACCCGCCCCTGTTTCATCACCAGCAGGCGATGCGCCAGCAGTCGCGCCACGCCGAGATCGTGAGTGACGATGATCACGGCCAGATTCAGCTCACGCACCAGCGTGCGCAGCAGATCCAGCAGGCGCGCCTGCACGGAGACATCCAGCCCGCCGGTCGGCTCATCCATAAACAGCAGCTGCGGCTGCGTCACCAGGTTGCGGGCGATCTGCAGACGCTGCTGCATGCCGCCGGAAAAGGTGGTGGGCAGATCGTCGATGCGACCGGCATCGATCTCCACCGCCTGCAGCCAGCGGCTCGCCGCGGCACGAATGTCGCCATAGTGGCGCTGCCCGGTCGCCATCAGCCGTTCGCCGATGTTGCCCCCTGCGCTGACCTGCGAACGCAGCCCTGCCATCGGATGCTGATGCACCACGCCCCACTCGGTGCGCAACAGGCGACGGCGGTCGCTCTCGCTCATCTGCCAGAGATCGCCTCCCCGATAGAGAATGATGCCCTGCTGAGGCGCCAGACGCGCCGACAGGCTCTGCAGCAGCGTGGTTTTACCAGAGCCGGACTCGCCGACAATTCCCAGCACCTCACCGGGATAAAGATCGAAACTGACCTGCTCAAACCCTTTGCCCGGCGCATAGAGATGAGTGAGCTGACTGACCGCAAGCAGCGGCTGTTCACTGTGCATGGTGCTGTTCCTGCTGCTGATGGCAAAAATCGGTGTCGGAGCAGACAAACATCCGCGTCCCCTGGTCATCCATCACTACTTCATCCAGATAGCTGTGGCGCGAGCCGCACAGTGCGCAGGGTTCCTCCCACTGCTGGACCGTGAAGGGGTGATCGTCGAAGTCGAGGCTCTCCACGCGGGTGTAAGGCGGCAACGCGTAGATGCGCTTTTCGCGCCCGGCACCAAACAGCTGCAGCGCGGGCATCATGTCCATTTTCGGATTGTCGAATTTGGGGATCGGCGAGGGATCCATCACATAGCGCCCGTTGACCCTGACCGGATAGGCGTAGGTGGTGGCGATATGGCCATAGCGGGCGATATCCTCGTAGAGCTTCACCTGCATGATGCCGTACTCCTCCAGCGCATGCAGGAGACGGGTTTCGGTTTCGCGCGGTTCGATAAAACGCAGCGGTTCCGGGATTGGCACCTGGAAAATCAGGATCTGATCCTCCTTCAGCGGCGTTTCCGGGATGCGATGACGCGTCTGGATCAGGGTCGCATCGGTGGTGCGTTCGGTGGTGGCCGCACCGCTGACCCGCTGAAAGAAGTGGCGGATCGACACCGCATTGGTGGTGTCATCCGCGCCCTGGTCGATCACCTTGAGCACATCCTGATCGCCAATCACGCTGGCGGTGATCTGGATGCCGCCGGTGCCCCAGCCGTAAGGCATCGGCATCTCACGTCCGGCGAACGGTACCTGATAGCCGGGGATCGCCACCGCTTTCAGGATGGCGCGGCGGATGGTGCGTTTGGTCTGCTCGTCGAGATAGCCGTTGTTGTAGCCGGTGAGTTCAGCCATGCTGGCGCTCCTGATAATCGTGCTGCAGCTGTCTGAGCAACGCCAGCTCGGCCTGGAAATCAACATAGTGCGGCAGCTTAAGATGCGAGACAAAGCCCGCGGCTTCGACGTTGTCGGCGTGTGACAGCACAAACTCCTCATCCTGCGCCGGGCTGGTAATGCGCTCCTGCTGTTCGCGGCTCTGCAGTGCCCGATCCACCAGCGCCATCGCCATCGCCTTGCGTTCGGCGCGGCCAAAAACCAGGCCGTAGCCGCGGGTGAAGTGCGGTGCCGCCGCCTCGTTGTGGGCCACGCCGTTGACCATTTCACACTCCGTCAGCAGCAGTTCGCCAATCTCCAGCTCAAAACCCAGCTCTTCAGGACAGAGGCAGACGCTGAGATAGCCGGTGCGGATCTCACCGGCAAACGGGTGGGTGCGGCCATAACCGCGCTGGGTCGAGTAGCCCAGCGCCAGCAGAAAGCCTTCATCGCCGCGCACCAGTTGCTGCAGCCGTGCAGCGCGTGAGGCGGGGAATTGCATCGGCTCGCGGGTGACATCGGCAGGCTCACTGCCGTCATCCACCTCTTCGGCGGCCAGCCCTTCACTGCTCATCATGCTGAATATATGCGGGCACGCCTCAGTGATCTGGCAATCGTCGCGCGGCGCGACCGGTGTCTCGCCGTTGGCCAGCAGCATAAAGTCGAGCAGACGATGGCTGTAATCACAGGTCGGCCCCAGTACCTGGCCGCCCGGCAGATCTTTATAGACGGCGGAGATGCGGCGTTCGATGCGCATCGCGCCGGTCGCCAGCGGCCTGCTTTCCGCCAGCCGGGGCAGCGTGGTGCGATAGGCGCGCAGCAGGAAGATCGCCTCAACCAGATCGCCGCTGGCCTGCTTAATCGCCAGGGCCGCCAGTTCCGGATCACAGATGCCGCCTTCTGTCATTACCCGATCGACCGCCAGCCCGAGCTGCTGCGCCACCTGATCGCAGCCGAGTTCAGCGACCGCCCGATCGCCCCGCCGCAGGTCGGCCTGCAGCTGATGGGCATTTGAAATCGCTTTTTCACCCCCTTTCACCGCGACATACATCAGCACACCTCCACAACGGTAGTGCGCGGCACAGCCATCATCGCCTCGCCACAGGTGAAGATCAGATCCACGCCCTGCGGGAACGGATGCGGCCGGGCGCGCAGATAGGCCAGCACGCTCTCCGGCAGCTGCGGCGCAATGGCGCGGGTTTCCCGCAGGCCCGGTCCGGAGAGGCGCAGCGTTAAGCCGCCATTCAGCGACGGCACGTCGATGATCAACGTAGTGCTTTTTTCCGGTGAGAGAGGGTCACCGGCCGCGAACAGCGCCGGATCGGGCTGCGCCGCTGCATGGCTCAGGGCGAACGGCGCATCCTGCCCACTGCTGACCCGCGCGCCGGTATGAAAACGCAGGTTGCTGCGCAGCTGCTCGCTGTCGATTTTTGCATCCAGCCAGACTGGGCTCTCCTGATCGACCAGCGTCAGCAGCAGCGCCGTGGCGGCGGGCGACAGTGCGCCCCAGCCCTGCTGCAGGGGCAGCGACACCATGACGCCCGGCTCGCTCATCGCTTTCAGAATGCGGCGAAATGCGCGCTGGGCATCCGCCACCGGATGGTTAAAACTTGCCAGTAAAGTCATCAGTTATCTCCGCGAACCAGCGTAAAGAAATCCACTTTGCTGCTGGCGATTTCACGGGCGCGCAGCTGACGCTGCTCATCGCGCCACGCCGCCAGCGGGGTAATAATCTTCTCTTCCAGCAACGGCCGGGTTTCCGGCTGCTGCAACAGCGCATCCAGCAGGGCGCAGCGTTCGGCGTGCGCTTTGTCGCGCCCCAGCAGATAGCTGTAGCCCAGGGTGCCATCCTGCAACTGCACCACCGCGCGCGTCACCGTGGCATCACCCATGACAAAGCGGTTGCCGGTCGCGCCCATCCGCGCCTGAAGCCGCGTCAGCCCGATCTCGGCCGGACGGACCAGGGTGAATGCGGGCTGAAGATTAAGCGCCTGCCAGTGTGTTTCCAGCATGACGGCGTTGCTGTGGGCCAGTACCGACAGCCAGCGCTGGCGATCCGTTTGCTGTTCCATTAGTGCTCCAGGGTCAGTTCGATCATGTCACCGCGCGTCAGGCTGACGGAGTATTCCGCCAGCGCGCCATCGCAGGTTTTGTTCAGGGTGCGCACGCAGAGCAGCGGCGCATGCAGGGCGATATCGAGCTGGCGGCACTCTCTGGCCTGCGCGCGGCGGGTGCTGATGCGCGTCTGGGTACGCACCAGCTGTTTGCCGGTGTGCTCCACCAGAAAGTCGTGCAGCGACCCGCTGTTAAAATGCTGAAGCTGTGGCCACCAGCTGAGATCGGCCAGGAAATGGTTGATCAGACAGAGCGGCACGCCGTTGGCGCGGCGCAGGGTGCGCAGATGAATGACGTTGTCGCCCTCTTTCACGCCCAGTGCACTGGCGACGTCGTTGCTGGCCGGACGCAGCACCGCCAGCAGCCGTTCACTGGTCGGGTGGCTGCCCTGCTCCAGCAGGTTCTGGCTGAAGCGCGCCTGCGCATGCAGCGGATAGTCATAGGGTCGCATCAGTACCAGGATGCCGACGCCGTGGCGGCGCTGGAGCAGGCCTTTCTGCACCAGCTCATCCACTGCCCGGCGCAGCGTGTGGCGGTTCACGTCGTAGTGATCGGCAAGCTGTTGCTCGGAGGGCAGATAGTCACCGCAGCGATAACGCTCTTTCAGCGCCTGCTCCAGTTGGGCGGCAACAGCCTGATAGACAGTGGTCGGATGTCTGGATAACTCCATCACGATGAAATCCTCACGGGTTGCAGAGTGGTAACGCAGTGATAAGGCGCTGCGGGATAGGGTTAGCTTGCGGGGGTCAGATGACAGAACCGTGACGGCGCGGTGAAAGAGTGGTGAAGGTGATGCCGGGGTGACACGGCGAACACCTGAAGAGTGGCCGTGCAGAAATGATAAACAGGCTGCCGCTCTCGCCCAGGCTCTGAAGCCACCAGCAGCATCTGAACATCAGCAGGATTAATCCGGGCCGTCGGCTTTTCCGGAGGATGAAAGAGAGGGATGGCGATGCGGGTATAGGTAGTACAACATCATCACTCTTTTAATAATTTTAAAATCAACTGGTTAATCAGCTTCAGCTTCAGCCACGGCCCTTTTCTGACGGGCCCGTTTTTTGACGGCAGTAACAGAACGGCATTCGGCCTGGTGGAAAACATAAAGTTGGTTAACAGATGGCCGATATTATGAGCAGGCTTTTTTGACACAACATGGAGAGAGTAATGATTAGCTTATCTGAAAACAGCCCGGCAGGCGCAGACCTGTTCAGCAAGCAGGCAGCTCTGCCAAAAACGATCGCGCTGACCAAAGAGCAGGTCAGCAGACTGATCGACCCGGCGCCTTCCGCCCTGCCGCAGCTCAGTCAGGCGGCCCGGGATAAGAATCTGAATGAGGTGATTCAGCTGCGCAACGGCATAATCAATAAGAGCGGCCCTGCCACCAATGGCATTACCAACGCTATCGACACCCATTTTTCCGCCCTGCAGTCCGATGCTACCCTCTCTAAAGCCGATATGGCCGGACTGATTTCAGACGCGCTGCAATCCTACAGCGGTTCAGGTAACTCCACGACGCTTTCCATGGATCTTGCCGTTACAAAAGGCATGCTGAATAAGCTGGTTGAACGCTTTGTTCCCCAGGAAAAACAGGCAGACAGCTACCGTGAAGTGGCAAAATTTGTCGAAGATAAGGTAAAAGCGCAGGATACGCTGCTGCACGATCTCACTCAGCAGTCACTGGACATTGCCCGGCAGAATGGCGACAGCGCAGGCGTTAACCAGTTTCAGCAGCAGCTTGATCTGCTGAGTCGTGGAGCACATGACACGCAGAAAGAACGCGATACCCTGTTCAGCCTCACGGATACACCAGGCAGCAGCGCCGGCTGGCTGACCGGATTCCGGCAGGTGGTCAGCCAGAGTAGTGACAGCGATTTCTTCAAACGCATCAGCTACGACCATATCGCCCAACTGGAATCGCGCATCGCGCAGTTTGTTCATAAGGCTGAACACGCTGACGCAGGCTTTTCGCTGCGTTAACCCCAGCAGCTCTGCACGCGTTTTATACTGCGTCTGGCGTGGGTGAAGGCGATGTGCCTGTCACCTGCGCAACCTGTTTTATGCCTGCTGCTGCGGTTCAAACCAGGGCGTAATGAGCATGTGAGGGATCGCCAGCGCAGCCAGCGCAGCAAAGAGCGACTGGATACCTGCCCTGTCGGCGGGATGCATCATCACGGCGGTTGCTGCCGCCAGCAGAATCGCTGCCGTGAGTATGGGCCATGTGGCGTACAGATAGCTGTTGTAGCTGCGACATCCAAGCTGATCGCGCCGTAACCGGGTCTGCGGCAGCGCATGCAGAATTAAAAAACCCATGGAGAAACCGACAAACGGCGGCAACAGCAGCAGCGCCAGTATGCCAGTAATCAGTGAGATGTTGTGACGACGTACGCCAGTGACAATCAGCCCCACCGCACATATCCCACCCGTCAGCGCAATGCCTGCGGCGACAGAATCGGGTATGGCCGACGTCAGGCCGGCCTGATACAGAATGGTACTGAACGAATTCAGATGCAGCGTGGCAGGGATCGTAATCATGCCGATCCCCCGCGCCAGGCGCTCGATGAGATGCCCGCGAGGAGCATCCTCAAGGGTAAAGTGTATCGCGGAAGCCAGCAAAAATCCGGGCAGTGCGAGGGCTGAATTATTATGCCACCAGAACAGACAGAGCACGATAACCAGCCCATAGGCCACGAGAAACGGCAGCCGGCGTTCGCGCCTGACGACTTCAAGATCGCTGGCACCGTGTGCCATCCCGATAAAGCCAATTGCTATCACCGCAAAGCCCAGCTGAACAGACAGGGGGCTCAGCGAGGCAACAAAAGCAGCCCCCCAGAGTCCCGCCCATCCGCCCTGCCTCAACCGGATCATGCGCTTGCTTTACCCGCATAGCGGCTCTGTGAAAGCGCATTTTTGAGGTTGGCGGCCGCATAAAAGGCATAGAAAACCTTAGCGATGACATCCAGAATCAAAAACGTCCAGACAGAGGTCTGATCGGTAATAATCCGAAGACCTTCCGGACCCACCAGGAAAACAATCGGGTAGATGAACCAGACCACAGTCAGTAGCGCCACGTTTTTGTTGTACGCTGCCGCCATAGCGTGTCCCCGCGCTGCAGCAATCGTACGCAGCGGACCCCAGAGCAGGTAAACCACACCCAGAAATGCGGCACAGGACCAGAGATACCAGACCCATTTCGCAGCACTACTTTCAGCCAGCGATGAGATCAGACCGGTGATGATCATCATGACATCCAGCACGATGATGGCCGTCAGAAAGCCGCCCATCTCACCCGGCTTGCCTTCGTCATGGAAGGCCAGCATCACCAGTCCGGCCAGCAGAATCGGGGTGGTGACAGACCAGTCGGCATAGCGTGCAAGATAGACGGTGATGCCATTGTCCAGCATAAGATTGCCGAATCCCATGGCCATAGCCAGATAGGCCGTCGCCGCGATAAACGGCACGGAAGCGTGCATCAGCGTATGGTGACGGGAAGGAAACTGTTTGCCGCCTGTGGCGTAAATAACCAGTGATGCGATAGCCATGATCGAAAACCCGATCATAAATGCGGTTTGATCCATTTTACTCTCTCCTGTACTGAGACGCCGGAAAACGTTCGCAGTGCTGCAATAAATAGCGTTAAAATCCCATGTATATTCATTACGTGAATATGCGTAAAGTATATGGCAGGATTCGCGTTCTGCTTATCGCAGGCACAGAGAGATTTAATTTTCAAAAAAACTGCTCGAATTCTCCCCTTTTCCGGTTGCCTTTTCTCCTTTACATAAGCTGACAATGTAATAATCTGTTTCTGCAGATTTCATTCTCACCGCCCTTTAAGAGCGCAACCCCCTCTGAAAAAACATTTAACTCATTAATTATCATCACGTTAACAATCCCCTCTTCGGGATGAATTTATATCTTTACTGGATTGAGCAATTGCAAAACCAATATTTTTGGCTGGAAAAAGCACAGCAAACGTCTATGAAATGAAAATACTTTATGCGCCAGCCAGGCAATATCCTGTCGGCCCAAAACTTATTTCGAAACGTTCAGGCGTCGATAGCGGCGAAAATAGAGGAGGAGAGTTGGGCACAAGGCTTTATTCGTTGAAATGATCCAGACGCCGCCGTGCGACAACAGAGAGGAGAATGCGTTTAAAAACACCTGGGGTTAACAGGCGCTGGCGTATTTCCTGACTGACGCCGTCGCTCCGCGCAGAGGCCACCCTGTCTGTCAGCGTCAGACGCACTTCCGGTCGCGCCATGTTAAGGCGGCTTCAGACAATAGAACGCCCGCCCGTTTAGTCAGGTTTCCTGTCCGGGCGGCCGCTCTGCTTTCTGATTTCTGTCACTCAGTGCGCTCTCGCGTCTCCTTCTCACTTACGCTGTCCGTCAGTGATGCCCTGACCAGTGGCAGGCTTTGCGGGTATTTCTGCTGAATGAACGCGATCATCTTTTCCCGCACGTAGCAGCGCAGATCGAAAGCGATCGGTGAGTTCTGCGCAGTCATCAGCATCCTGATAGTCATGGTCTTTTCGGTGGTATCGGTCACCTGCAACACCTGCGTTTCCCCATCCCAGAGTCGCGTTTCGCTCAGTACCTTTTCAAAATGCCGGCGCAGCGGCTCCAGCGGCATTGAGTAGTCGACGTAGAGAAACACCGATCCTAAGATCTGAGCGTTATTGCGCGTCCAGTTCTGGAACGGGTTTTCGGTAAAATAGGTGATGGGCAGTACCAGACGGCGCAAATCCCAGATTCGCACTACCACGTAGGTCAGATTGATCTCCTCTATCCAGCCCCACTCTTTTTCCACCACCACTGCATCATCAATCTTAATCGGCTGGGTAAAGGCGATCTGGATACCGGCAAACAGATTGACCAGCGACTTCTGCAGAGCAAAACCGATAATAATCCCGGCCACACCGGCACCGGCCAGGATGGTGGTGCCGAATTTCCGGACGCCGGGGAAGCTCAGCAAAATCAGCGACACACAAAAGAGAACCAGGATAACAATCACCACTTTTTTGACATAGATAATCTGGGTGCGAATTTTGCGCGCACGCAGGTTATTGGAAATATTGATGTCATAGCGGATATAGAGCATATCCTGCGCCACATTGGTCAGCCGGATCAGGACCGAGCAGAAGGACATAATGATAAAGACATTGATGATGTTGGTGATTAAATCCAGTGAATCAGGATGGAAATTAATGTATTGGATGCCGACATTGATCATCAGAAGCGGAATGAAGAAAAACATGGAGCCACTGAGATGTTTCTCGAGCGATTTAAACAGTTTTCTGTCACGGCTCTGCCAGTAACGAATAAACCCGAGCAGGATCAGGCGGGCCAGAAAACCGAGTACAAAGGAGAGCGAGACGAGTAATACAACAGGCACCCACGATGGGAAACCAGATAACTCACCGAATAACAATGGCATTATTTTCCCTTTCAGTCAGCTGACAGCTTCAGGCTGGCAGGCAAATAATAGATGCAGTAACCGTTGCCTTCACGGTTATCCGCTCGTCAAATAATCAGCGTCTACAAGTATGAACCATAGGCGCGAAGTTCACAGGGAATACGGGCACTGATGCCTTCACGCCTGTCATCCTGCCCACCTCGCACACTGTCAGTTTCTTTGACTGCCGACCGGATCCACTTCATTAAATTAACTGATACAAAAGACAGGTTCTGTTGCAAATAGCGGTCAGCGAAAACCCGCCTTTACGCCGCTTGCGAAATCAGGATCAGCATGGACGATCGGCTGACATCTGCTAATTTTTAAGCTGTTCCCCTGATGCAGAGAAGAACAAAAATATGATTAGCACGCTTAAACTTTCCTCTGATTTCCGGCGCAGTTTTTTGCGCGAAGTGCTGGTGCCGCTGGTGGCGATCTTACTGCTGACGTTTACCGGTGCAGGCGCTGCGCTGTTTGCCGGCACATCGCTGACCAACAGTGAAGCACGGCATCAGCAGCAACGGATGATTGAAGCCTCTTTTTCACAAAGTCTGAGTGAACATCTGCGCCAGTTGCACAGCCTGTCACGCTGGGCACCCTTGCAGCAGCACCTGGCGGCGGGTCACAGTGACACATGGCTGGATGAGAATATTGGCGAGTGGCTTTATGAGATGTTTGGGCATCAGCTGATCATGGTGCTGGGTCCGCAAAATGCAATTGTCCGGGTCTGGCGTGAAGGCCAGCCGGTTGCCGATCCGGATCGCAATCCGCTGATTGCTGAGGTCATGCATCACCCGCTGGTCAGCAATCCGGGTCGCCAGGATAATGCCGATTATGCCCGCGTGACACAGCGTGCTGCGGCACTGGCCGTGGGGGCTGTCCGGCAGGAAAGCGATCCCCTGCCAGGCTTCCGGCTGGTGAGCCTGAAGTTTCTGGATGATGGTTATCTGGCCAGCCTGGCGGAACGCAATCAGCTTCAGGGGTTACACTTCTCCGATGGTTCGCCACAGCCGGACGCCAGCGCCCGCTATCTGCTGATTGCGCAGGCGGGCGATCCGGTGGGCTACCTTAACTGGATCCCCGCCCGTCCCGGTGCGGACATGCTGCGAACCATCGGCCCCTCTACCGGGCTGGCGGTGCTCGCCATAACCCTGCTCTGCCTCTATATGGTGCGACGGCTCTGGCACTCTTCGGTCAACCTCTCTCAGTCGATGCTCAGACTCGGCGCTTCGGAGGCGCAGGCGCAGCACCTGGCGTTTCATGACGTGCTCACCGGCTTGCCTAACCGTGCGCTGGTGGAGGATCGCCTGACCCAGGCGCTGGCGCTGGCAACACGTCACGATCAGCGGGTGGCGCTGCTGCTCATCGACCTCGACCGGTTTAAAACCATCAATGACACCCACGGTCATCATGCCGGCGATGAGCTGATTATCGCAGTGGCACAGCGTCTGAGCTGTCTGGTGCGCGCCAGCGATACCGTGGGACGCCTCGGCGGCGATGAATTTA
Source organism: Pantoea sp. (assembly GCF_032114055.1). GTDB lineage: Bacteria > Pseudomonadota > Gammaproteobacteria > Enterobacterales > Enterobacteriaceae > Pantoea. The sequence continues at coordinate 27,997 of NZ_DAMCTB010000016.1, read as the reverse complement.
TTGTCGTAATGCAGGAGGTTGAAAACATTGGCCAGGTGCAGAGTCTGGCGCAGCGCATCATTGACGAGCTGGGCCGGCCCTTTACGCTGTTCGGCAGTGATGTCTGGAGCGGTGCCAGTATCGGACTGTCGCTGGCCCCCAAAGATGGCGTTGATCGTATGGAGCTGATGCGTAAAGCGGATATCGCGCTCTATGACGCGAAAAACGGCGGCCGGGGCAAATACCGTCAGTTTGAACGGGCAATGGATGAGTCGGTACGCACCCGCCAGACTATTGCCGCCGACCTGCGCATCGCACTGCAACAGCATCAGGGGCTGGCTGTGTGGTATCAGCCGCTGATGGACATTAGCGGTCAGCAGATGGTGGGCGTTGAAGCGCTGCTGCGCTGGCACCATCCGACCCGTGGCCCGATTGCACCCGGTGAATTTATTGCGATTGCTGAAGAAACCGGTCTGATTATTCCGCTGGGCGAGTGGGTACTGGCCGAAGCCTGCGCGACGCAGCAGCGCTTCCCTGAACTGCTGGTGGCGGTCAACGTTTCACCCGTTCAGTTTCGCTCTACCGGCTTTATTGAGCGGGTCATGACTATCGTCAGCGAGCAGGGCGGCAACCCGGCGCGCCTGGAGCTGGAGATCACCGAAGGGGTACTCATCGAAAATGAGCGTGAGGCACGCGCCATTATCGTGGCGTTGCGCGAAGCGGGTTTCCGGATTGCGCTGGATGACTTCGGCACCGGCTACTCCAGCCTCAACTATCTCAGCACCTTCCCCGTGGATAAAATCAAAATCGACCGCTCTTTCACTCAGTCGCTGGGCGTGGCCGAAAATTCGATGGCGATTGTGGAGTCGGTGGTAAAACTGGGTCATGCCATGGGTCTGATGGTGACGGCGGAAGGTGTCGAAACGCCGGACCAGATGTCTGCGCTGGCGAATGCGGGCTGTAATCAACTGCAGGGCTATCTGTTCAGTCAGGCTGTACCCGCCGATCGGCTTGCGGCACTGATACAATCCTCATCCGCGCAGCAAAGGTGACTGCGAAAAGCGGCCTGAGCGCCATGACGCGCGCAGGCCATCAGGTGCTGCCTGAAACCGGTCAGGCAGCACCTGTTTGCATGTTGACGCTAACCGTCCCCCCCAGGCTGTCCAGCAGTGAAGCGGAGAAGGCAACGGCACCGAAGATCCCCCCTGCATCTGGATCATGCTTAGCGCCGCCTCATGATGATGCCGCTCGGTCGCCGCGCAGCAGTCAGAGATTACCAGGCAATCAAAGCCGCGATCGTTGGCTTCGCGCCAGCGCCCGTCGGTCACGATGAAAGCTTCTCAACCGGCGGTTTTCTTTTCCAGGCTGCATCGGGTGAAATTGCTGACCGTAATCGTCCGACGCCGCTGGAAGAGATCTACGACGCGATGCCTGGGTTAAAAATGAACTACGTTAGCTCAGGCCAGAAAGCGCTCGCCATCAGCCCTGTTGCCCGCAAGCTGACAGCGTTTAACGCGCGAGAAATGCAGGAAGCCGGAACACGCGCTTACGCTGCAAGGCCCGCTTAACGGGCCTTCTCTGTTTTCACACTCTTCAGGCTCATCCGCAGGCGGTGTCACGCTGTCCACACTGCACTCGCCCTATTCCGGAAAATCAGTCCCGACCGACGTCTGTTTCCAGGCTTCAATTTCCGCCAGCCTCTCTTTGAGCTTGCTGATGACGGCTTCATGCCCCCAGGCGCCCATCACCAGATGGCGTGGCGGACGCTCCGCCTCCGTAATAGCTATCATCGCCCTGGCGGCGCGCGCCGGATCGCCCTTCTGGGTGCCGCTGTTTTCGGCGGTCGCTTTCATCCGTGCGGCTGCGGTCTCTGCATAATCCGGCAGCGTGCTCGGTGTCTGATGCAGTGAACGTCCCGCCCAGTCGGTGCGGAACGGGCCAGGCTCGACGCAGGTGACGTGAATGCCCAGCGGGCCCGCCTCCAGCGCCAGAGCATCGGACCAGCCCTCCACCGCATGTTTGCTGGCAGAGTAGTAGCCGGAACTGGCAAAGCCAATTAAGCCCGCAACTGAAGTGATGTTGATAACGTGGCCGCTGCGCGCTTTTCGCATGACCGGCAGCACGGCGCGGGTCAGGGCAAACAGGCCGAACACGTTGGCATCGAACTGCGCACGGATTTCGCTCTCTACGCCCTCTTCTATCGAACTCTGATAGCCATAACCAGCGTTATTGACCAGTACGTCAATGGTGCCAAAGGCGTCCAGTGCCGCCTGTACGGCCTGGTCGATGCTCGCCGGCTGTGTCACATCAAGAGCCACCGCCCGTGCGTTGTCGTGCCCTTCGACCAGATCAGCAATCTTATCGGTGTTTCGCGCCGTGACAATGACCTTAAAACCCCGCGCAATCGTCTGCTGTGCCAGTTCGCGACCAAAACCGGTCGAACATCCTGATATCAGCCAGACAGGGGTGGAGTGAGCAGCCATGGTAAGACTCCCGTTAAGTGAGATGAGTGGCGAATAACCCGGACGCGAAAGCGTCCGGGAATAAGGTTAGTGAGGCGCGACAGCCCCATTTAGCCCCTAATGCTTTTTGTGAAACAGCTGGCTGGCGGTGTCACTGATGATTTGTGCCGCACCGCGGTCACCCTTCGCCATGGACGCCATAAAAGCTTTTGCCTGTTTAAAGGTGATGTGTGGCGGCAACGGAGCGACCTCCGGATCGGTTTTCACCTCCAGTAAAACCGGGCGGTCGGCGCTGAGCGCCTGCTGCCAGGCCGCGGCCAGATTGTCCGGATTATCGACATAGATTCCGACCATTCCCAGCGATTGGGCAAATTCGGCATACTTCACATCCGGCAACTGCTGCGAGGCGTCAAAACGGGGATTGCCCTCCATTACGCGCTGCTCCCACGTCACCTGGTTAAGATCCTGGTTATTGAACACGCAGACGATCAGGCGTGGATCGGCCCATTGCTGCCAGTATTTCTGAATGGTGATCAGCTCGGCCATATTGTTCATCTGCATGGCGCCATCGCCCACCAGCGCCACCACCGGTTTTTCCGGATGGGCAAATTTTGCCGCAATCGCATAGGGCACCGCCGCACCCATACAGGCCAGCCCGCCAGAGAGCGTGGCACGCTGACCCTGCTTAACCCGGTAATCGCGGGCAAACCAGTTGGCGCACGAGCCGGAATCGGAGGTCACAATCGTATTGTCCGGAAGCTGGGGTGACATCTCCCACACCACCCGCTGCGGGTTAACCGGATTGGCGGGCGCCATGGCGCGCTCCTCCATCAGCGTCCACCAGTCACGAACCTGAACGGCAATCTCTTCCTGCCAGCTGCGATCCTGCTTATGCTCCAGCAGCGGCAACAGCGCACGCAGCGTTTCCGCCGCATCGCCATGCAGATTGACCTCACTGGGATAGCGCAGGCCCAGCATAGCGGGGTCGATGTCGATCTGGACCGCCCGCGCCTTGCCCTCTTCTGGCAGAAATTCTGTCCACGGGAAGCCGCTGCCGATCATCAGCAACGTATCGCAGTTCTGCATCAAATCGGAGGAGGGTTTGGTGCCGAGCAGGCCAATCGATCCGGTAACAAAAGGCGCATCGTCCGGCAATACATCCTTGCCCAGCAGGGCTTTTGCCACACCGGCACCCAGCACATTGGCGGCCTGAACCACTTCCACAGCTGCGCCACGTGCGCCTGCACCAATCAGGATTGCCACCTTTTTACCGGCGTTCAGCACGTCAGCAGCGCGCTGCAAATCCGCCTGATAAGGCACCACTTTCGGACGCTGATAACCGCTACCGGAATGGGTAAAACCGTGCAGATGCTGCGGCGGCTCCCACGCTTCATCCTGAATATCTTTAGGAATGATAATGACCGCTACGCCATTCTGCGCTTTGGCAATGCGCACGCCGCGATCCAGCAGGTGCCGTACCTGGCTGGTGGCGGAGGCTTCCTGAACAAAGTTAGCGACGTCAGAGAAGATGCGGTCCAGATTCATCTCCTGCTGATAGCTGGCCCCGCGGGCAGTCGCTTCCGCCTGACCGGCGATCGCCAGCACCGGCGCATGATCCATTTTCGCGTCGTAGAGGCCGGTCAGCAGGTGGGTGGCGCCCGGTCCGCCGGTAGAGAGGCAGACCCCCAGCTCGCCGGTGAACTTTGCGTGTCCGGCGGCCATAAAGGCAGCCATCTCTTCGTGCCGCACCTGAATAAATTCGATGCCCTCTCCTTTAGCATTCGCACGCTGAATTGCGCCCAGCACCCCATTGATGCCATCTCCCGGGTAGCCGTAGATACGTGTCACACCCCACTCTTTCAGGCGCTGGACAAAAAAATCACTGGTTTTCATGCTCATCGTCGCGTTTCCCCTCGTAGTCCATGCAGACTTAAAGCGTAGTCGACGATGAGCCATTGCCTTTAACTGTTCGCGATAGCCGGATATCGCTGACGCAACTCACTGAATATTTTTGCCATTTCAGCCGTTTCGCCTGATTCTTCAACCCCGCGAAATACCTGGGTTTTCAGGAAGTGACGCCAGCTGACCGGTGCGCTCGCCAGAAAGGCCGTCAGCAGTTCATAACGCGCTGGCGTCCAGAGTGCTTCAAAACGCTGCCGTGCTTCACCGTGTTCAAAGTGGCAGGTTGGCTGCTGCGGCATACTGGCACGCAGGCGCGCGGTCGCCTCAGGGTCTGCGCGGTTATCTGTCACGACCACACCATACTCTCTCCTGGCTGCGGCAATACTGAGATAGCCGCAACGCACATCCTGCAGCACCGCTGCCACATCGCGCTTTGATGGCAGGCCATAGCCGCCTGCACCGGGGCCGCGCACTTCAACCACATCGCCTGGCTGGCAGTGGATCACGTCCGTGTTGCCGTGACTGATGATTTCGCCGTTGCGGCGGGTGCAAAAGGTCGACAGCGCCCCGCTCCGTCCGCCCACGACGCCCGCCGAGGCAAACACCGAACGGTTACGGTTGCGTGCCGTAATGGTGGTACCGGGCGAGAAGATTTCAAAGGCCATTTCAGTGGCTAAGCCGCCCCGGAACTGACCCGCTCCGGCACTGTCCTGCGCCAGCCCGTAGCGATGAAAATGAATCGGGACCTCCGCCTCGTTGATCTCAATCGGGGTGTTTTTCAGGAAGGCGGAAAGACCGCCGGAACCATCGGGGCCGTCATGACGCGGTGTACCGCCTGCTCCGCCACCTACCGGCCCCAGCGAGGCGACGACGCTGCGGTCATGGAGCTGCGTGCGGATATTCATAATGGAGTTGCCGCCGGGCGAGTTCGCCGGCAGGCGCGCCGGCATCGCCAGCGAGAAGACACCGAGAGTCGCAATCTGCGACAGCGCACAGGTCAGCGATCGCATCCCGACCGCCGCAGGTGCTTCGCAGTTCATCACCGTGCCAGGCGGCAGAATTGCCCGGGTGGGTCGCAGTGTGCCCGCATTGAGCAGCAGCGAGCGGTCCAAGGTGGAAAGCACATAGGTGACCCCCACCAGCGCCAGCGGATGCCGCTCCCGCCCGCCGGTCGGCATGTTCAGTGACGAGGCCAGCTGCGGATCGCTGCCGGTGTAGTCCAGTTCCAGCCGATCGCCCTCGACCCGAAGCGTAACAGCGATGCGACAGGGGTAGCCGCCCTCCCCATCTTCATCGGCGTAGTCGGCATAAAAATACTCGCCATCAGGGATGGTGCGAATAATGGCGCGCGCCTGCGCTTCGGCGTAATCGAGAATACCCTCAATGCCCTGTAAAAAGTCGTCGATGCCAAAGCGGGCAATGATGTCATGAATCTTTCGCTCACCCACATTCACCGACGCCAGCTGCGCTTTGAAATCGCCCCAGTTCTGCTCCGGCGCACGGACGTTGAGCCGCATGATGCTGGCAACCTCTTCGTTAAGCTGGCCCTGCCGCACAATTTTCAGCGGCGGTATACGAATCCCCTCCTGAACGATTTCGGTCAGCGAGCGCGACAGCGAGGCAGGTACCGCGCCCCCCACGTCCGTGTTATGAATATGACCGACAACAAAGCAGACAATGTCGCCCTGATGAAACACCGGTTTCCAGATATGAATATCGGGCGAGTGCGTGGCCACGTTACCCGCATAGGCGTCATTGGTAATACAGATATCGCCCTCGGCATACTCCTCGATCAGCGCCAGCACAGGCGCGTAGTCAATGCCGCTATACCAGGGCGCGCCAAAGCTGCGCGGTGAAGCAAAGGCCAGCCCGTTACGGCTGACAATCTGGCAGGAGAAATCTTCGGTTTCTTTCACGAAGGTGGAGTGCGCGGTACGCATTAGCGTAAAGGCCATCGCATCAGCCGCAGCGGCGCAGTAGTTCGCCAGGATTTGTAAGTTACGCCCATCAATTGCCATGTTATGCCTCGCTCGCCGTAATCAGCAGGTTCCCGAATGAATCAACCATGACGGTCATCCCGGGTGGTACGCAGGTGGTGCAGTCGTCCTGCGCAATGATGACCGGGCCACTGAGCTGATGTCCGGCGCGCAGCACCGAACGCAGGACCAGATCCACCTGATGCCAGCCACCCTCTATCCATGCCCGGGTCTGCTTCAGCACCGGCACGGCGTCCGTGGCCACGGCCAGTGGATTCATTGCGGGTTTTGGCGTGGGTGAGACGATCACCAGCCGCAGATTGATCAGCTGCACGGGTGCCTGTGGGTCGCAGTGACCAAACAGGACCTGATGCTGGCGATCAAAGGCATCATGCAGCGCGGTGACATCCGCCTGTGTCAGCCACTCCGCCTCCAGCGGTACGTCGATTTCAAATGACTGACCGCGGTAGCGCATATCGGCACTGAACTGCAGGCTATAAGGCATATCGCTGCCATGCTCCTGCACCAGCCAGCCGCAGGCGCGCTGCTGTAATGCTGTGGCTTCACTGGCTAAGGTATCAGCCAGCGCGGGCGTCAGATCGCCATACAGCGTGCGGATAAAGTCGTTGCGGATGTCTGCCACCAGCCCGCCCAGGGCAGAAAGTACGCCTGGCGTCGGCGGCACAATAACGCCTTTCATATTAAGTTCACGGGCCAGAAAACAGCCCATCATGGGCCCCGCGCCGCCAAAAGCGAGGAACCAGAATTCACGCGGGTCAAGACCAAAGCGCGACAGCAAGCCACTGGTATCGCTGTACATACTGGAGATCGCCAGCTGGATAGCGGTTTCTGCCGTTTCCTGCACTGAAAGCGCGAGCGCCTCAGCCAGGGGTTGCCAGGCCCGGCAGGCGGCGTCGACATCCACCGTCACGGCGTCATAACCCAGCGCACCGTGGCCCATCATGCCACAGGCAGCAAAGGCATCCGTGGCCGTGGGCTGTGTGCCGCCGCGCTGAAAACAGACGGGGCCGGGTAACGATCCTGCGCTGTCAGGCCCCATCTGCAGGACGCCCTGTCCATCAATCCACGCCAGCGAACCGCCGCCCTGCCCCACTGAAGTCACGGCAACAGAAGGAATGAAGATCGGGAAATCACCGATAATTTCACCGTTACCCTGCGCCACATTGCCATCAATAATCACCGCCACATCAGCACTGGTGCCGCCAATATCCAGGCTCAGGATTTTGTCGAAACCGCAGGCGCTGGCGAGATAGCTGGCGCCAATGACCCCGGACGCCGTGCCGGAGAGCACCATCTGGACACATTCGCGTTTCGCCTGTTCGACACCCATCACGCCACCGTTGGATTTGGTAATGCGCGGCGGCGGCCTGACGCCCAGCCGTTTCAGTGCCTGCTCAAAGGATTCCAGATAGTGGATGACCATCGGCTGCACGTAGGCATTAATAGTGGCCGTAATGGTTCGTTCATATTCGCGAATAATCGGCCAGATGTCCGCAGAGCAGGAGGTCAGCAGTTCAGGCGCCACTTCATCAATAATCGCTTTAACCACCGCTTCATTGTGCCGGTTTCGATAGCTGTGCAGCAGCGAAACCACAATGCCCTGACAGCCAGTAGCGCGTGCCTGCTGGATAGCGTCAAGCACACTCTGGCGATCCACGGGTTGCAGCACATTGCCGTGCGCATCGCTGCGTTCACGGATGGCGAAGACCCGATCGCGGGTAATCAGCGGTGCCGCCCGCCGCGAGAACAGGTCATGAATGTGGGGGATTTTCAGCCGCGCCAGCTCCAGCACATCGCAAAAGCCTTCGGTGGTAAACAGCGCCAGACGCACACCGCGTCGCTGAATAACCGCGTTGATTCCGACCGTGGTGCCGTGAGTGAAATAGTCAATCTCTGCAGGGTCAATGCCCTGACGCTGCTGAAACTGCGTCAGTCCGGCCACGATTTCGCTACCGGGCTTATCTGGTCGCGACAGGACTTTCAGGGTGTGGATCTGATTAGTGTGTTGATCGAGCACGGCGAAATCGGTAAAGGATCCACCAATATCCACGCCAACGCGGTATCGCATATCGGGTTAACTCCTGTTTCAGGAAGGGGGAAACTCCATCAGCATGTCGGGATGCTGCACCACGCGCCAGCCGAGTCGCTGGTAGACCTGGTGGGCATCCTGGGTTGAGAGCATCCAGCGATGAACTGTCTGCAGCTCCGGATGCTCACGGACGCAGGTCGCCAGCCAGCTGCCCAGCCCGTGACTACGCCAGTTTTCATCAATCATCACATCGCACAGCCAGCCAAAGCGGGTGTAGTCAGTGATCAGTCGGGCAAAACCAATCTGTGACTGCTGGTGATAAAGACCAAATGGCAGTGAACCCGCTATCGCCCGCCGGGTTTTTGCTGCCGGCTGGCCTTTAGCCCAGTAAGATTTCTCCGCCAGCTGGAGGTGAATCCATGTCAGGTCGAGCCGCTGGCGGCAGGTTGAAACGGTGAACGCATCGCGCTGCCACTGCTGGTCAGCAATCTGTAATGAGTCCATAGCCACTCCTTGTTTCGGTCAGAATTAGTGTAAGAGGATTGACGCAACGGTTGAGGCTGTAGCCAGCGATGAAACCCGGCAGAGCCGCTGAAATTCGCACTGAAAAAAAATTTTATGCTGATGAAGAAGCCGCTGATTAGCGCGGTGAAAAACGTGCAGGAGCGTGCAGAAAAAGCGTCAGGAGGGTCGCACGGGATCGGGATGACAGCCCGCTTTCAGGATGCCAGGAGAAAGGGGCGACGCCTGGCCGCCCGTTATACGCCGAACTCGACGGAATTCTGTTTGCCGATCAGTGAGCGCAGCGGCACGCTGCTTTTCATAATCGGGGATTTGATGACGATATAACTGAAGTACTTATCAATACCAATCTGAGCATCAAGCAGCTTCTCAATGACTTCCTGATAATGCTCAATACTGCGGGTAATAAAGCGCAGCAGGTAGTCGTAGCCGCCGGTAATAAGGTGACATTCCATCAGCTCATCCACGTCGCGCATCGCACTTTCGAATTTCATAAAGTCTTCGCGTCGATGACCTGAGAGAGTGACTTCGGTAAAGACCGTTACCGAATCGGTAATGCGGGTGAGATTGATGTGCGCTTCATAGCCGGTGATAAATCCGGCCTGCTCCAGACGTTTGACCCGCTGCAGACAGGGACTGGGCGAGAGGCCGACGGCATCGGCGAGGTTTACGTTGCTGATACGGCCATCTTTCTGCAGCTGCACCAGAATGTTGATGTCAATGCGGTCGAGTTTCATTAAGCCGTTCATAGCATCCCCTCACTGTCAGAACCTGTTCCGGCAGGCGTCATTGTGTCAGTCAGTCCTGAGCGGGACAGCGCGGAACAACCAGCACGAACTAAAGTCCGTCGGGATGGTGAGCACTGCCCATAGCAGACTGACAAATTAAATCGCCTGACCGGATAGGCTCGTGGTTAATTGTGCAGAACCTCCCGAAGATATAACACGCTTTACAGTCACTGCGCCAGCGCTTCGCAGTGGTTATACCAGCGGGAGATTTTCGACTTACTTTAACAAAAACAATGAGGAACAGTTTTAACCCAACCGGCCAGTGGCGCGGGCCAGAGCGATATCAAAAATATGCAGCGCCTCTTCCAGCTGTGAGTCGGTAGTGACCAGCGGCGCGAGGAAGCGGATGGTGTTGCGATGCAGACCGCATTTAATCAGCAGCAGCCCTTCCTGGCAGGCGCTGTCGAGGATCTTCTGGGTCAGCGCCGCATCCGGACGGCCGGTTTCGAAATCAAGAATTTCCACGGCCTGCATAAAGCCCACACCTCGCACGTCGCCGATACAGGCATATTTTTCTGCCAGCTGTCGCAGACGGGCATTGAGCTGCTGGCCGAGCTGACACGAACGCTGCAGCAGGTTTTCCTGCTCAAACAGATCCAGTACCGCCAGCGCCGCCGCACAGCCCAATGCATTTCCGCCATACGTGCCGCCCAGCCCGCCAGGGGTCGGCGCATCCATGATCTCTGCCCGGCCCACCACACCGGAAATCGGCAGGCCGCCGCCCAGACTTTTCGCCAGGGTGATCAAATCCGGTTTAATGCCCAGTTGCTGGAAGGCGAACATCGTGCCAGTGCGCCCGAAGCCGGACTGCACCTCATCGCAGATCAACAGAATGCCGTGCTGACTGGTGATCCGGCGCAGCGCCTGCATAAAGGCCGGTCCCGCAGGCAGGAATCCGCCATCGCCCTGCACCGGCTCGATGATGATCGCCGCGACCCGTTCCGGCAGGATCTGCACGGCAAAAAGCTGATCCAGCGCCTTCAGGCAGTCCGCTTCGGTGATGCCGTGCAGCGGATTCGGAAAAGGCAGCCGGTAGATGTCTCCGGGGAACGGGCCAAAGTTCTGTTTGTAAGGCGCGGACATGCCGGTCAGGGTGACGCCCAGCAGGGTCCGGCCATGAAATGCCCCATCAAACGCGATGATGCCAGACCGCTGCGTATGCGAGCGGGCAATTTTGACCGCATTCTCCACGGCTTCCGCGCCGCTGGTAAAGAAGACGCTTTTATACGCCTCGTCACCGCCGACCAGCTGGTTCAGCCGCTGCGCCAGCTCGATGTAGCCTGGATAAGCCACCACCTGAAAACAGGCGTGAGAGACCAGGCCCAGCTGGCGGGTGACCGCATTGACCACCGCCGGGTGGTTATGCCCGACATTCAGCACACCAATGCCGCCGACGAAGTCGAGATAGCGATTCCCCTCCACATCCCATACTTCACTGCCCCTGGCGCGTTCAATCACCAGCGGATGGGCGGTCACAACTCCGCGCGGGACGTGCTGCTCGCGTGCATCAAGTAACAGGCTGTTATCGGAGTATGCCTGCTGTTCTGCCATGACATTCTGCATTTTAAACCCTCATCCACGTAACGTTCGGTTGGCTCAAGTATCGCAATGCACGAGGTTATTACGCTGCCGTAATTCCCCATGCAGCGGCATTTCCTGTCAAAATCCTGCAGCATTCAGCAGGGAAATTTCTCCGCCAGCGCCTGACGAATCAGCGTGACAAAGGTGTCAATGCCATAAGGAATCAGCGCATCGTTAAAGTCATAAGCGGCATGATGCAGCGGCTTGCTGGGTGCAGAACCCAGCCAGAGATAGGCCCCGGGACGTGCCTGCAGCATAAACGCAAAATCTTCTGAGGTAAGCGCAGGCTGGGGGGCGACGTCTGCCCGGATGCCCGCCGCTGTCAGTGCCTGCAGACAAAACTGCGCCTCTGCCGCCCCATTCAGCGTTGCCGGGTAGTAGCGCAGATAACTGACTTCGGCGTGAAGGCCATGAGCAGCCGTAATGTGCTCTGCCATCTGACGCAGCCGGGCTTCAATCCTATCCTGCGCGGCCGCGCTGAAGGTGCGTACCGTGCCGGTTATCGTCGCCTCTGACGGAATCATATTGTGTGAAAAGCCGCCCTGCATCCGGGTCACGGTAAGCAGTGCCGTTTCACAGGGGTCGAGTGCGCGTGACACCAGCGTATTGAGCTGCACCACCAGCTCACTGGCCGCCAGCAGGGTATCGCCCGTCAAATGCGGCTGAGCGGCATGGCCGCCGCCGCCGAGCACGCGGATATCAAAGCGGTCAGCCGCCGCCATGATGGGACCGGGCCGGGTCTGCACCTGACCGAGCGGCAGTTCTGGCCAGTTATGAATAGCGTAAACGGCATCGCAGGGAAAACGGCTGAACAGACCGTCATCGATCATGGCCTGTGCGCCCGCCAGCCCCTCTTCGGCAGGCTGAAAAATAAAGCAGACAGTGCCGTCAAAACTGACCTCGCGCGCCAGTTTTTCGGCGGCCCCCAGTAGCATCACCGTATGGCCGTCATGGCCACAGGCGTGACTTACCTGCTCTGTTTCGCTCTGCCAGGCCGTACCGCTCTGGTCCCGCATCGGTAGCGCGTCCATGTCAGCACGCAGGCCGATCATGCGCTCACTGCTGCCCTTTCTCAGTATTCCGACGACACCGGTTTTACCGATGCCACGATGCACCTCAATGCCCAGCGCCTGCAGGAAGCGGGCAACGATGTCACTGGTGCGCTGCTCCTGAAAGCCCAGTTCCGGGTGCGCATGTAAATCACGGCGCAGGGCCACTAAGTGTTCCATCTCAATATCCTCGCGAACGGTCGATTTCACCGTGCAGCGGCTCACCGCGCTGATAACGCCGCAGGTTTTCCAGCAGGGCCGCAACAGCACTCTCATTCTGTGTCTGGCTGGCGATGTGGGGTGTCAGCCAGATGGCGGGATGGTGCCAGAAGGGGTGCGCCGGCGGTAACGGCTCCGGGTCAGTAACATCAAGCACGGCGGCGCGCAGCTGACCATTTGCCAGCGCCTGCAGCAGATCGTCCGCGATGAGTTGCGGGCCGCGCCCGACCTGCACCAGTGCCGCACCCGGTGGCAACTGACTGAACAGCGCGCGGTTGAGAAGGCCTCGTGTGGCTTCGGTCAGTGGCAGCAGGCAGACCAGAATCTCGCTGTGCGCCAGAAACGCCGCCAGCTGATCGTCGCCGTGCCAGCAGCGAATACCGGGACAGTGGCGCGGCGTGCGGCTCCAGCCCGCACAGTCAAAGCCCAGCGCCACCAGTTGCGCTAATGCGGCCTGCCCCAGTTCGCCCAGCCCCATGATCCCTACCCGCCGCTGCGCAGCGGGTTTTGCACTGTGTGCCTGCCACTGCTGCTGGCGTTGCTGATGAAAATAGCGCGGCATGTCGCGATGCAGACCGAGCACCGCGAAGGTGACATATTCGACCATGCCCTGCGTCAGCCCCGGCTCGACCATTCTGATCACCGGCAGATCGGGCGGTAACGCATGCAGGTCAAACTGATCCGCGCCGGCTCCCACTGAAAACAGCAGCTTCAGCCGGGGAAAGTGCGTCGCAATATCTGCCGGTGGCAGCCAGGCAACCAGCGCCTCTGCCTGCGCCGGATCGCCTGTTTCGGGCCAGATATGCAGCTGAATGTCCGGCGCATGTTCCGCCAGCCAGCGTTGCCAGATGCGCCCCCGTTCCGGTTCGGATTTATAAACGATATGCATCAGGCCATCGCCTGCGTCATGAGTCCGAATGGCAGCATGCCCTGCGGTGTCCACGGCGTACCCCGCACCATCGTGACAGGCGCATCAACCTGATCCAGCCCAAGGGTATGAAGCCAGCTGGACATGGGCAGGCTGGCATCGGTGTCGATGCGCAGAAACTGCCCCTGAAGCGACTGCATCAGTGTGGCGACCAGCGCCTGCGCGACCGGGAAAGCCGCCGCGATCACCGGGCCAATCGCCCAGCCGTGACCAAAGCGGCGCAGGCTGGCGAAGCCCTGAATCTGCTGTGCTGCATCCTCCAGCAGCAGCGTCTGGCAGTCACGCAGCAAATGTTCGTACAGTGCCGGACGGGACATACCGTTTGCCTGCTGATCCAGCGTCACCAGCCTGGCGTGATCGGCCAGGGTCGCCGGACGCAGTTGCAGCCCCGGCGGAATCGTCACCGCTGGCGGCGTGGTCAGTGCGCGGGTCTGATGCTGACGGATCTCGCCACAGGTGACGAAACCGAGCTTTTCATACAATCCCTTGCCCATTTCGGTGGCGTGCAGCCGGACATTACAGTCGGGCACTTTTTCCAGTTGCGCCAGCATCAGCTGTTTGCCCAGCCCGCGCCCCTGCTGCTGATTATCCACAATCACCAGACCCAGCGTGGCGGCGCGCTCGCCCCAGCGCCAGAGTATTGCGCTGCCGATGATATGACCCTGCTCTTCAATCACCGTACCCTCGCCCAGTTGCAGCGCCAGCTGCCAGTCTTCACGCCGGTGTGGCCATTTCAGCGCCTGTGTCATCTGGTAGCAGGCGTCGAGATCATCGGGTGTCATTGCGCGTAGTGTCAGGCTCATTCGCGTTCTCCTTACATCATGCCTGGCGTATCGAGTCCGCTGCCGTCAACCAGACGGCTGTAGCGGTAAGGTGTCGGATCCACTATCGGTGTGGCTTCGGTGGCAAGATCGGCTGCCAGTCGTCCGGCGCCCGGCCCGATGCCGAAGCCGTGGGCGCTGTAGCCCGCCGAGAGGATCAGTCCCGGCACTTTTGCCACTGCAGAGATCACCGGAATAGCATCCGGGGTGCTGTCAATCATGCCGCCCCACGACTGCGCCAGCCTGAGACCGCTCAGCGCCGGATATTCCCGCCGCATCGCCGCCAGCCCCTCTTCGACAATCCCGGCATCGGCGGCCGGATCGAGAATACGCGTGCGTTCAAAAGGCGACTCGCGATCAAAAGCCCAGCTTCCCATGGCTTCCGGACCTGTGAAAAACGGTGACAGGCCGAGGTTCAGCGTGAGGTTTTTACGGCGACTTTTAAAAGTCGGATAAAACTGGCGTGCATAGCGCAGCCCCTGGGCACCCGGCTCCAGCCGTCCCCGGCCGGAAACCGACACGGTATAACTGCCATCCAGCTGTGGCCGACAGGCGAAGCCGGGGGTATAGAGCGGCATGGCGATCGCCTGTTCTATAGGCTGCGTGCGGAAAGCCGTCCCGATCACGTTGCCCAGCGGCAGTTCGATGCCGTGGCGACGGCAGAACATGGAGGTCCAGGCACCCGCCGCACAGATCACCCGGCTGGTTTTGATCAGCCCGCGCTCTGTCCAGACGCCGCTGACGCGTCCTGCCGCTATATCCAGGCCGCGCACCGCACACTGCTGAAACAGCAGTGCCCCCTTTTTCTGGGCACCCGCCACCAGCCCTGGCGCAGCCAACCGTGGCTCGGCATGACCGTCAGTCGGCGATGAGAGGCCACCGCGCCAGGTTGTGGTGCTGCCAGGCGTCATCGCTTTGGCCTGCTCTGCAGTCAGAATGGCACTCTGCATGCCATAGCCTTTTGCCATCTGGTTCCACTTATCCCAGGCGGCGATCTCCGACTCCTCCTTTGTCGCATAGACCAGTCCACTGCGACGGAACCCCAGCTCCTCGCCGGTTTCCGCATTCAGCTCGCCCCAGCGTTGCAGTGCATACATAATCAGCGGCAGTTCGCGCTCATCGCGATTCTGCTGGCGACACCAGCCCCAGTTGCGGCTCGACTGTTCTGCGCCGACCAGGCCTTTTTCGATGAGCACGACATTCACGCCCTGTTTCGCCAGCTCCCAGGTAGCCGCAGCACCGGCAATACCGGCACCAATGACCACCACATCGGCGGAATCGGGAAAATTGACACTATCCTGTACATAACGAAGGGGTGCAGGCATAAAAAGAGGACCTCTGTTGTCAGTAACCGATCAGCGGCATGGCGACATCGCCGCGATGCGCTGACCCGTGCCGTCTGTGCCGCACAAGATGGTGGCAGAGACGGATAAATGTGGGCGCATTCAGCATGGCTGAAAACGTGCAGCCTACTCCGCTTTCAAAATCTCTTCGTGCTCATCCAGCCATCCCTGACGCAGCTCCGGCACCGCCCGTTTCAGCCGCTCGAAATAGAGTTCACGGGTTGGCTTATCGTAGTCCTGACGTGCCAGCTGAGTAACGATGCGACCCCGCTTCATCACCACAATCTCATCGCACACCGCGCGCACGGCATGCATGTCATGGCTGATGAAGATCACGGCCAGCCCCAGCTCACGTCGTAGTTCGCTGATTAAGTCGAGCACGGCGGCGGCGACCACCGTATCCAGCGCCGAGGTGACTTCGTCGCACAGAATCAGATCCGGCTCCGCCGCCAGCGCACGTGCCAGATTAACGCGCTGTTTCTGTCCGCCTGACAGCGCCCAGGGACGCCGCCATAAGACGCTGCGCGGCAGCTGCACCAGATCCAGTAGCTGCCAGAGCCGCTGCTGCCGAGCCGCACCGCTCAGGCCGTGAAACAGCGTCAGCGGCCGCGTCAGGATCCGCTCCACGCTGTGAGCCGGATTCAGCGCCGTGTCTGCCATCTGAAACACATACTGAATACGCCGCAGCTCGTTATCCGGGCGTTTCTGCATATCGCCTGCGATATAGTGGCCGTTGAACAGGATATGCCCCTGACTCGGCGCATTCAGCCCGGCGATGGCGTGAGCCAGCGTGGTTTTGCCGGAGCCTGACTCACCAATAATGCCGATCGCCTGCCCTTTCCACAGCTGAAGGTTGATCCCTTCCAGAATCGGTATTTTTGGCTGTCCGTCGCTGCCTCGCGGGCCATAACCCGCGCTCATGTCGCGCACTTCCAGCAGCGGCTGCAGATCGGCTGTCGACGGACACCAGCTGCTGGGGCGCTCTTTCTGTCGCGCGGCGTCCATCAGCTGTCGGGTGTAGTCCGCCTGCGGCGCGCCCATCAGATGCGCGGTCGAACCATATTCCGCCATTCTGCCGCGCAACAGCACCAGGATCCGGTCAGCCATCTGCGCCACCACGGCCAGATCGTGGCTGACATAAATTGCGGTGACGCCACGCTGCAGTACCACGCGGCGAAATGCTTTCAGCACTTCCACTTGCGTCGTCACATCTAGCGCGGTGGTGGGCTCATCCAGAATCACCACGTCGGGTTCGCCGATCAGCGCCATCGCCGTCATCAGACGCTGCAGCTGACCACCCGACACCTGGTGGGGATAGCGATCGCCAATGGTTTCGGGATCCGGCAGTGCCAGCTCACGGAACAGGCTAATCGCCCTGACTTTTGCCTCCCTGCGGGTCAGCGTGCCGTGGATAACAACCGGCTCGATCACCTGATCCATGATTTTCATACCCGGATTAAACGACGCCGCCGCGCTCTGGGCGATGTAGGCAACTTTGTTGCCGCGAAAGGCGCGAAGCTGACCCGGCGAGAGGCTGTTGACGTCGGTACCGGCAACGTGCACATGCCCTTCGGCTATGCGGCAGCCGCTGCGGGCATAGCCCATCAGCGCCATCGCAATCGTGGTTTTACCCGACCCGGATTCGCCAATCAGCGCCAGCACCTCACCTTTCTGCACCGTAAAGTGAATGTCAGAAACCAGATCGATCGCTTCACCGCGATCGGTCTGCGCCGTCACGCGCAGTTTGTCGACCGAAATCACGGGCATTGCAGTATGTGGCGTCACGTTCATGCTCCCTCCTTTACCAGCGTCATCGGGCGCATCGCCTGCAGGCTGTCAATAAACAGGTTGGCTCCGATGGTCAGACTGGCAATCGCCAGCGCAGGCATCAGCACCGCAGGCGAGCCGTCAAACAGACCCTGCATATTTTCACGCACCAGCGTTCCCCAGTCGGCGTAAGGCGGCTGCACGCCCAGACCGAGGAAACTCAGGCCGCTCAGCAGCAGAACGATATAGACAAAACGCAGGCCAAAGTCAGTCAGCATCGGGTGCACCATGTTGGGCAGTATGTCGTGGATCGCAATGTACCAGCGGCTTTCGCCCCGCAGCCGCGAGGCCCGCACGTAGTCCATACTGCGCAGCGAGCTGGCCATAGCAAAGGCGATGCGGAATGCGCCCGGCCAGTAGGTAAAGACAGCGGTCAGAACCAGCATGGGCAGCGAGGATCCAAACACCGCCACGATCATCAGCGACAGCACTTTGCCCGGCAGCACGAGCAGCGCGTCGTTAATCCGCCCCAGCAACTCTTCCAGCCAGCGTCCGGTTACGGCGGCCAGCAGTGCCAGCAGCGTGCCGACCAGGCTGGCCAGCAGTGCGGCACTCAATGCCAGACCGATCGAGAACTTCGCACCGTAGAGAATCCGGCTCAGCATGTCGCGCCCCAGGTAGTCAGTACCCAGCAGATTCTCGGGCGTCAGTCCCCCCATCAGCGGACCGCCGCCGATATCGTCAATACTGTGTGGTGCCAGCGCGGTGCCGAACAGGGCCATCAGCAGCCAGAACAGCGAAACCAGCAGGCCCAGCCGGCCTGACCAGGAGAGCGATTGTAAGAAACGCCACGGCAACAAGAGAGTATTCATGCGCTTCTCCATTTCGGGTTAAAGGCGATAGTCAGAATATCGGCCAGCAGCAGCAGTACCAGGTAGCAGGCGGCAAATAGCATGACGCAGAGCTGCACCACGGGCAGGTCCCGGTTACTGACCGCATCGACCAACTGGCTGGCCAGACCGGGATAGCTGAAGATGGTTTCGATGATAATAACCCCGCCAAACAGATAGGAGAGGCTGAGAGAGATGGCATTGGCAATCGGCCCGACCGCGTTGGGCAGCGCGTGACGCAATACGGCTCTGAGCGGCGACACCCCTTTCAGCTGCGCCATCTCCAGATAGGGGCTGTCGAGCTGATTGATAATGGCAGCGCGCGTCATACGGGCCATCTGCGCCACCAGCACGCAACAGAGTGTCAGCACGGGCAGCGCGTACGCTTTGAGATAGCTCAACAGATCACTGTCCGGGCTGCCGAAAGACATGGCCGATACCCAGTGCAGCCGGACGGCAAAAATCAGTACTGCTACGGTTGCCACCAGAAACTCCGGCACCGCCACCGTTGCCATCGTCGCGATAACCAGCGCCCGATCGAGCCGGGAGCCGCGATTCATCGCGGCGAGGATGCCGATAAACAGCGCCAGCGGCACACAGATTAGCGTGGTGATCCCCGCCAGTTCAAAGGTTGCGGGGATGCGCTGTGCCACCAGTTGAGAAACCGGCAAATGGCTGGCAAACGAGACGCCAAAATCGCCCTGTACCAGCCCCGCCAGCCAGTGGAGATAGCGCATCAGCAAAGGCTGATCGAGACCCAGCTGCTGCCGTAACGCCGCCACCGTTTCCGGCGTGGCGTTCTGACCCAGGATCATCTGCGCCGCATCACCCGGCAGCAGGCTGGTGATGAAAAACACCACCGCCGAGACAATGAGCAACGTCAGGATGCCGGCACCTGTGCGCCGGGCAATCAGGAACAGCATGTATCTGTTCATCGGCAAACTCCTGATAAGTAACCTTAGGGGGTAGGCTGGGATCAGGCAGACAGCCACGCAAATTCATGGAAGCGGTAGCCCATCATCATGCCTGACGGCCAGGGCTCGACGCCTTTGACCTTTTTGCTGTAACCATCGGTTGAGCTGATAAAGGTCGGAATAATCGTGCCACAGTGGTCATAAATCAGCGCCTGCATGTCGCCATACATCTGCTTGCGTTTCGCCGCGTCGCGCTCGCCACGTGCCGCCACCACCAGCTGGTCGAACTGGGGATTTTTCCAGCCCGATTCGTTGTTCGGTGCGGTAGAGAGATAAAACTGCGAAAAGAGCATGTCCAGGGTCGGACGCGGATTTATCGAGCCATAACCCAACGGATCCTTCATCCAGTGCGAGGACCAGTAGCCGTCGTACGGCACGCGCCGCACTTTGACGTTCAGTCCTGCCCCGCGCGCCATCTGCTGAATCAGCTGGCCGCCTTCGTTCGCCCCTTCAATATTTGGTGTGGTGATGATCTCTACTGCAGAACCCGTCATGCCCGCTTTTTTGATGTGAAACTTCGCTTTTTCCACATCCAGCGGACGCGGTTTGAGATCGGCGTTATAGAGCGGATGCCACGGTGGCACCGGGGTGTCATTACTGACGTCGCCATAGCCCTGCAGGACCGTTTTCACCAGCATTTCACGCGGTTGCAGATATTTCATCGCCAGCACGAAATCTTCGTTGTTTCCCGGCTTCATGTCGGTGCGGATAATCAGGTTGGTGTACATCCCTGACTTACTCTCCAGTACACCAAACTCCCCGCTGGCTTTGAGACGCTTGCAGTCGGCGGCGGTGAGGGTTGAAACCATCTGCAGGTCGCCCGACATCAGGGCGTTAACGCGCGCTGCACCGTCGGTGACACCAATCAGCTCGACCTCATCCAGATGCGGTAGTCCCGGCTTGTAGTAGTTGGGGTTTCGGGTGCCAATGGTGCGGGTACCCGGCATAAACGTTTTGCAGATAAACGGACCGGTGCCAATGCCTTTACTGAAATCGGTGGTGCCCTCTTTCACAATTAAAAACGGCGGTGTCGCCAGCATATAAGGAACGTCGAAATTGGCACTGTTCAGTTCCAGCTGCACCTCATTGTCACTAACGGCGTTAAAAGATTTGAACTGATCGGCCAGCTTAAAAGCGATAGAGGCGATAGCAGGATCTTTGTGGCGACTGAGCGAGAAGATGACATCGCTGGCGGTCAGCGGTTTGCCATCATGAAAGGTGACCCCTTTGCGCAGCTTGATGTGCCAGGTGATGCCATCGCTGGATTCCAGCGATTCGGCCAGCGCCGGTTGCGCCATCAGGTTTTTATCCAGTTCAGTCAGGCCGCTGTAGAACATGAACTGGCGAGTGTAGTCGGCACTGTTATTGCTTTTGGCGGGATCAAGCGTATCGGTGGCAGAGGCGTTCGACATCGCCGCACGCAGTTTGCCGCCTTTGACGGGTTTATCGTCCGCCAGTGCAGCCCCGGAAAAACCTACCAGACCGCTGCTCATCACTGCGCCAGCGGAGAGGATTTTCATCAGGCTGCGGCGGGACAGTGAACCTTCGGTGATCATGCGCGTCAGAGCCGGATTTACCGCATCAGCGTCGTTATTATCAAATTTACTCATCTCTCTACCCTCAATAGTCAGGCGAACCAGGATCATGGTCTGGCGGTGCTGATAACCTGGCGACCAGCACCCGACGGGACGTTAAGAAAGGCGATCCTTTGCTTTGTAATAGAGTCCTGCGAGCGGTAAAAACCATGGCTTGCCGTGATAACCGGGCAGCGCGGGCCATGTGTCGCGCTGCCAGGGATTTTCGGTGCGTTTTTCGGCCAGCAGATCGGCCATCACGCGCCCCATCCAGACCGACATCTGTGTGCCGTGCCCGCTGTAGCCCAGTGAATAGAAGAGTCCATCCTGTTCACCGGCATGAGGAAGACGGTCGGCGGTCATATCGACCATGCCGCCCCAGCAGTAATCCACCTGCGCCTGGCGAAGCTGCGGCAGCATCTGCGTCATCGCGTGCTGCAGGATTTCGCCGCTGCGTGAATCGGAGGTCGGATTGCTGACCGCAAACCGCGCCCGGCCGCCGAATACCAGTCGGTTATCCGTGGTGGTGCGGAAATAGTTGCCGATGTTGAGTGAGGTCACATAGGTCCGATTGTGAGGCAGCACCTGACGCAGCAGCGCCGGATCGAGGGCTTCGGTCACCACAATGAAACTGCCAACCGGCACGATACGGCGCTGAAACCAGGGGAAGGGGCCGACATTGGAGCAGCCGGTCGCCATCAGCACTTTATCGGCCAGAATCGTGCCCTGCGCGGTGTGAACCCGATGCTGATAGCCTTTCAGGCGTTCCAGCTTCGTCACGGCGTGATGTGGGTAGATCTTCGCCCCGCTGCGGGCTGCCGCCTCCGCCAGGCCGACACCAAATTTCCCCATGTGCATCTGACCGCCCCGCTTCTGCAGCAGACCGCCGTGGAAATCGTCGCTGGCGATCTCGTCGCGCACCGCCGTTTTATCGAGCAGTTCGATCTGCGGATCCACGGTGCGGCGCATCAGTTCACAGGCTTCCCGCAGACCGGCAACATGCGACGCTTTGCTGGCAAGTTTGAGCTTGCCGCATAGCCGGAAGTCGCAATCAATCTGTTCATCCTGGATCAGCTGCCAGACATAGCTCACCGCATCGTCAAATGCCCGGTAGAAGCGGCTGGCCTGCTCCAGACCCTGACTTGCCACCAGCGAGGCGAAGTTGTGAGCCACGCCGGTATTGCAGTGACCGCCGTTGCGCGCTGACGCCTGGCTCATGACGTCGCCACTCTCCAGCACCACCACGCTGATGCCGCTCCGCGCCAGATTCAGCGCAGCCGAGACACCCGTAAAGCCGCCCCCTATCACAACCACCTCCGCCTGCGCGGGCAGAGGTTCACGGGCGGCCCCCGTAAATGCCGGGGCGGTGGCCTGCCAGAACGATTCCAGTTTCATGGGGAGTTCCTCAGAGTCCGACTACGCCGGGCAGGCCGCCGATATCGTTGATTTCGGTGTACTGGTAGTAGGGATTGGCCGGTTCATGACCGCGATTGACCCAGACTTTGTTTTTGATGCCGAGATCGTGGGCGGTCATCAGGTCATAGCGGAAGCTGGACGAAACATGCAGGATCTCCTCCGGGCCGCAGCCGAGTGTGTCGAGCATGTACTCAAAGCCTTTCATCTGCGGTTTATAGGCGCCCGTCTCTTCCGCCGTGATGGCCATGTGGATGGTTGCGCCCAGGCGAGGAATATGGTGCGGAATGAGATCTTTCATCGAGTTGGTCAGCAGCACCAGCGGAAATTCTGTGGCAACCTTCGCCAGCCCGGCGGGCACGTCGGGATGGGGCCCCCAGCTGGCACAGTCCGTATAGATAAAATCACTGTCTGCTTTGTCCCAGCGGACACCCCATTTTTTGCAGGTGCGCTGAATTGCATTGCTGACCACGTCGTAATAAGGCTTCCATGCGCCCAGCACCTCATCCAGGCGGTAGCCGGAAAAATCGGTCGTAAAGGCGTGCATGTCTTCCGGTTCGACGCGGTCGCTAAAACAGCGCTGCGCAGCGCCAGCCATATCGAAGCGAATCAGCGTGCCGTAACAGTCGAACGTGATAAATTTCGGTTTAAACAGTGCCATGTAACACCCTCGTCTTGTCAGTTGCGCTTAAAAATCGATAAGTACACTCTTCTGCCGCTGGCAGGCCTGAAACGCCTGACGGCCCAGATCTTTACCAATGCCTGAACCGAGAAAGCCGCCGGTCGGAATGATGAAGTCACCAGAGCGGCCATAGCGGTTAATCCAGACGGTGCCCGCTTCAATGGCGCGCATCGCACGCAACGCCCGCGGCAGACTCAGGGTATGGACACCGGCGCAGAGGCCATAGGTGTCATGCGCTGCCATAGCCAGGCCCTGCTCTTCCTCATCAAACGTCTGCACCGTCAGCACCGGACCAAAAATCTCCTGCTGTACCGCCGGGTTATCCTGCGTGACCTGGCTCAGCAGGGTGGGCTGCCAGAACCAGCCCTCGTCAGTACTGGCGAAACGTTCTCCGCCCACCAGCACTTCAGCGCCCTGCGCTTTCGCCGCCTCAACCACTGAGCTCACTTTACGGCCCTGACGTTCGTCGATCAGTGGCGCATAACGGCTCTCCTCCTGCCACGTCACGCCCGGTCTGACTTCCTGACAGAGTTGTATGAGCCGTTCGATCAGCGGATCAGCTATGTTGCGCTGTACGATGAGCCGGGTGCCTGCCACACAGGCCTGGCCGCCGTTGGCCGTGAAGCCGCGCAGGATCCGCTGGGCCAGGACCTCCAGGTCACCTGCATCATCAAACACCAGTTGCGGACTTTTACCGCCCAGCTCCAGCGTGACCGGTTTCATGCCATGCTGCGCGGCATCACTCATGATGCGTGCGCCGGTCAGGGTCGACCCGGTAAACGACACTTTACGCACCAGCGGATGGGTGACCAGCGCACTGCCGGTGACGGCTCCACTGCCCTGAACAATATTCAGCACCCCTGCCGGTAAGCCCGCCTGAATCGCCAGCTCCGCCATGCGGACCGTTGAAAACGGCGTCAGCTCAGAGGGTTTCAGCACTACCGCATTGCCTGCCGCCAGCGCCGGTCCGCATTTCCATGACGCCATTGACAGCGGAAAATTCCACGGGGTAATGGCGGCGATGACGCCATAAGGTTCAGCTATCAGCATGCCAAGGCTGCTGTCGCGGGTCGGAAAAAGGTCGCCACTGTATTTGTCGGCGCATTCGGCATAGAAGCGAATGGCTTCAGCGGTAAAGGGGATTTCATGCAGCACCACGTCGCTGATTGGCCGGGTCGAACCCAGTGCTTCCAGCTGGGCCAGCAGGGGGTCCTGCTCAATCAGTTCGGCCCAGCGCCGCAATACCCGTCCGCGTTCGCGTGGCGCGCAGCCGGCCCAGCCACTGGTTTTCAGTGCCTGATGCGCCACGGTCACCGCGCGATCGACATCCTGCGGCGTGGCATCCTGCAGCGTGGCATAGACCCGGCCATCAGAAGGCCGCTTCACCTGAAAAGAGGCCCCCTGAGACGTGCAGTGCTGGCCGCCAATATAATGGCCAGCCGGAAGAGAAACTTTTTCAGGGTCGAAACTCAACATGGAATCATTCCTTATTTGTTACACCCATCAGTGACCGGGTTATCACTTTTTGTGATTGCCCATTTCTGCGCTGTTAATTAACTAATGCAGAAAGTATGCCAGCCGGACAAAAAATAAAAATGCGTTTAAAACAGCGCAAAAAAATTTTCTGCCGTATTGCCGCAGAATTTATTGCGGAATTGCCGAAGCATTAAACAGATGATTTACTTCACAAAAATTATGCGCCCTGCTGGTGCAGCCTGCACGAAAATTGCACCAAAGCGGATATTCTGGTGAAAAGGGTTCATCCCAGTGTGCAGCGTCAGGCGATTCACTGACCCGCTTCACACCTCTGGAATTTTTTTTACTTTTATAAAAGAAGGCATTTGACGCTGGAGAATTTCTGTTTATTTCCGGCAAAAAAATGCGCCAGCCGGATTGACCGACTGGCGCGTTATTTTTGTATTACAGACTGCCAATATGAAAGGTTTTCAGTTCAAGATATTCTTCTATTCCATATCGGGAACCTTCGCGTCCTATACCGGAGAGTTTCACGCCACCAAAAGGCGCCACCTCCAGAGAAACCGCCCCGGTATTAAAGCCCACCATACCCGTCTCCAGGGCTTCCGCCACCCGCCACGCCCGTCGGATATTCTCGGTAAAGAAATAGGCCGCCAGTCCATAGGGCGTATCATTCGCCATGGCAATCGCCTCATCCTCATCATCAAAAATGAACAATGGCGCGACCGGGCCAAAGGTTTCTTCATGGGCGATGCGCATCCTGACTGTGACATCACCGAGCACAGTGGGCTGAACAAAGGTGCCGTTGTCCTGACTGATACCGCCGGTCAGCAGCGTTGCGCCCTGGCTGAGCGCATCGTCAATGTGACCATTCACTTTTTCCACTGCGCGGGCATTAATCAATGGGCCTATTGTACTGTCGGGCGCAAAGCCATCTCCCACTTTGAGGGTGGCGACCGCCTCCAGCAGCCGTGCGGTGAAACGGGGATAGATATTCCGCTGGACCAGAATACGGTTAGCGCAGACACAGGTCTGCCCGGCGTTGCGGAACTTGCTGACCATGACGCCCGCAACCGCAATCTCAATATCGGCATCATCAAAGACAATCATCGGCGCGTTACCGCCCAGCTCCAGGCTCAGGCGCTTGAGGC
Organism: Pantoea sp.; assembly: GCF_032114055.1. Classification (GTDB taxonomy): domain Bacteria; phylum Pseudomonadota; class Gammaproteobacteria; order Enterobacterales; family Enterobacteriaceae; genus Pantoea. The sequence continues at coordinate 2,450 of NZ_DAMCTB010000016.1, read as the reverse complement.
TGTTGGCGCTCTGCTGCATCAGCAGCTGCCCGATACGGGTCGAGCCGGTAAAAGAGATTTTGCGTACCGTCTGGCTGCTGGTCAGCGTCTCACCAATCTCCTGAGGCAGGCCGGTAAGCACCTGCAACACACCTGGCGGAAAACCGGCACGCTCCGCCAGCACGGCCAGCGCCAGTGCTGAAAGCGGCGTCAGCTCAGAAGGCTTCACAATGATCGGGCAGCCTGCCGCCAGCGCAGGCGCGACTTTTCGGGTAATCATTGCAATGGGAAAATTCCACGGTGTGATGGCCGCAGCTACCCCTACCGGCTGTTTCAGCACCAGAATGCGCCGATCGGCGCTGGGCGCGGGGATGGTGTCGCCATAGATGCGGCGGGCCTCCTCCGCAAACCATTTTACAAAGCTGGCACCGTAGAGCACCTCCCCCCGGGCTTCCGCCAGTGGTTTGCCCTGTTCAGCAGTCATGATGGTCGCCAGATCGTCAGCATGATCAAGTATCAGCTGATGCCATTTTTCCAGCAGCGCAGCACGGCTGGCATGGGTCGTTTTGCCCCAGCTGATGCGCACGGAGTCCGCGCAGGCTATCGCCTGTTCTGTCTCTGTCCGTCCCAGGGCCGGAATCGTGGCAAGCGTTTCGCCCGTGGCCGGATCGGTAACCGGCAGCGTGGCACCCTGATGCGCATCCTGCCAGCGTCCGGCAAACAGTGCCTGCTGGCGTAGCAGATCGCTGTCGTTGAGTTGTAGTCGCGACATAACATCCCCTTTTGGTAAGCGGATTCCACTTTATCGCGCCTGACGTGTGCAGGATGTTGTTATGCCGGGTAAGAAAGACGGGTGAGCGAGTTTTTGACCCGGATTCGAAATTTTATGCCGCGCAGGCACCTGGCACCTCTGCAAGGTGCGGCAGGCAATCAGATCTGGAAGTCGATAACCGGTTCATCGTCACCGCTGTAAGAGAGCGCCTGACGTTTGATCTCTTCCAGCGAAAGATTGGCGTTGCAGAGCTCCAGAAACTGCCAGACATAGTTTCTTTGCAGCTGGCCGCGCTTGAGGCCAAGCCAGACCGTGCTGGGGTCAAACAGGTGCGTGGCGTCAATGCGCACCAGTTCTTCACCCACTTCGGTTTCACACGCCTGATCGGCCAGTATCCCAACGCCTAATCCCAGCTTAACGTAGGTTTTGACCACGTCGGAGTCCTGGGCGCTGAGTACGATATCCGGCTTCAGCCCCGCTGACTGAAAAGCCCGATCGACACGTGACCGGCCGGTGATCCCCTGGCGATAGGTGATGAGTGGAGAGTGGCTGAGCGTGCTGAGTGACACCGGCTGATTCTGCACCAGCTCATGCCCCGCTGGCACCAGCAGCGCATGGTGCCAGCTGAACCAGGGAAAGGCTGCCAGGCTGCTGTTGTTGACCAGCATTTCACTGGCGATACCGATGTCCGCCTCTCCCGCCAGCAGCATAGCGACAATCTCCTGCGGGGATCCCTGGTTAAGTTCGAGCCGGACGTTGGGATAGAGCTGACGGAAAGCTTTGATGACTTTCGGCAGGCTGTAGCGCGCCTGGGTATGAGTGGTGGCAATGGTCAGGATGCCGCTGGTTTCATTGGTAAACACATCGGCCAGCCGTCGCACCTTCCCCGCTTCGTCCAGAATGCGTTCGGCTATTGTCAGTAACGCTTTGCCCGGTTCTGTCATGCCCAGCAGACGTTTGCCGCGACGAATAAAGATTTCAACGCCCAGTTCATCTTCCAGATCGCGGATATGACGACTGACACCTGACTGCGACGTAAATAGCGCGTTAGCAACTTCCGTTAAGTTAAACTCACAGCGGGCCGCCTCGCGGATGATTTTAAGCTGCTGGAAATTCACGTTATTTACCTCGCTTTACATTATCTGATTTTCTGATAGTAAGAACTCCTGTTGATAACAGGAAATAATTAAAAATTTTTCTTTATGATTTTAGGGAATAAATAGAGGGGTACGTTCGCCTGCAGTGGTTTCCCCTGATGAGGTTTCGTTCGCCTGCAGTGGTTTTACCCGGAGAGGGTTTCGTTCGCCTGGCGGGCCGGGCAGTTTCAGGCCTGCTTCTGCAGGCGACCGACAAGGGGGCGCCAGTCGCCGCGCCCCCTTGACCCCGGGCTCCGGCCTGCATCACCGCCGCTTCGCGGTCCCTTCGCTTCTTCCGGATTTCTCACGGCCCGGCGGGACGCGCCATCCCTGGCGCGAGCCCGCCTCTTCGCGACATCCCTGTCGCTCGTCCTGAAATCCCTCATCCGCTCAGCGGCTCTGACGGCCTCCCTCCCCGCTGTTATTTCTTCTTTCTGTGTTGGGCACTTTATCGCTTCAGGTTCACGGAGTTTGCTCTGGCTCTGGTTTTGGCTTTCAGCCCAGCAGACAACACTGCATCGTTATAAACAAAAAGAATTTGCAGACGGGGGTTTGGGAGAGGC
>NZ_DAMCTB010000015.1:0-72871 GCF_032114055.1 Pantoea sp. | reverse complement strand
GCGTCCGCCCCTTAACGCGTCCGCCTGCACGGGCAACCTGAAACTCCCGCTCGCCTGGCGGGCGAAACCTGCTCAGCGTAAACCCGCCGCCACCCGAGCCTTGTCCAGCGCCAGCCTGTTACTACCTCCTTTATCCCCTGCTCACACTGCCCGGCGTCCTTTTCAGCAGTGTCGGGAAAACAAACAGCGACTGGCCAACGCCGCGATTGGTCAGCGACCAGATGGCGACCGAACTGAGTGAACAGAGCCCTACGATGGCCACCGGATAGAAGCAGGCCCAGAGCCACGAAAACCACGCCTGCTCAAACAGGTGATGCCGCTGCGCAAACTGAATCGCGGTCATTCCAAAGAACTCGATAAAAATACGATGCAGTACGTAAATCTGCAGCGTATTACGCCCTACCCAGTTGAGATAGCGCATGCTGAAATGCTGATTCAGCCAGCGGCAGGCGGCAATACTGAAGAGCACCGCAAGCACGCACAGGAAAAGACTCTTATCCAGCCCGAATATCACATGAATACCGGCGACCGCTGCCAGCACCGCCCAGGGCATCAGATTCTCTCGCCGCCATTCACTCAGCCGCAGCATGGTCTGACTCCAGAATGCGCCCAGCAGGAAGAAGAGGAAATATTGCGCCAGACTCTGCGGTCCCCAGTAAGGGATCACTTTTTCCACCGCCAGATAATTCAGCACAACCGCACCCGCTACCAGGGCCAGCTTATATTCACGGAAAATTTTGGCACACAGGAAATAAAGTCCCAGCCCATACAGATACCATGAGGTACTCATGGCCATAAAAGTCAGCCGGAGAAATTCCCACAGAGAACCCGCATAGGCGGCATTAAGGTTCTGAGAAATGCGCTGGCCGGTTATTTCTGTTGAAATACCGACAATTGACCACCACTGAATAAATCCCCACAGAATATAGAGATAAAAGAGATTGGTGATGCGGCTGGTAAAGACCTGTTTCCAGGGCCGGTTAATAATGCCATTTGTCGCCAGCAAACCCGATACAAAGAAAAAAGCGGGCATCCGCAGTGGCGACAGGACCGTATTAAACTGTATCCATATTTCGGCAGGGATCCATCCGGCAGAAAGATATTTCAGCGTTCCTTCAAAACCGGGCAGCACCGTGTGGTAGAGCACCACCAGCATAATACAGGCACCTTTCAGGGTGTCCACCCAGAGTATCTTGTCTGACTTAATCTGGTTCATTCAATGACTCCTGCTGTGTAGGTCAGAAGAGTGAAAAGTCAAAGCGAGGAAATCACTATTGCTTTATCGTTATCCGCCAATTATTCGCCTTTGACCAGATGATGAATGTAGCGAAACTCTTAAAAAAAACGAAGTGGCCCTGATGCTACAGTTATTTACTCAGCAGAACGTTTCCTTACACTTACGAATAGCTACACATGTTCCGAATAAGCGCAGCCAAACCCGAAGCAAAGGATAATAATCATTTGATTAAGGGATGAATATAAATAAGAGAAAGACGCAATAGCAGAAGCCAGTTAATAGTTGATTAAAAGAAAAGTTTTGTCAGATGTGTCAAAACGTTTAACACATAAATGACTCATTATGATAACGGCGCAGTGAGAGCGGTATAAATGAAGAGAGGAACGCTCAGTCAGGCAGATAAAAAACTGCCTTCCGAAGAAGGCAGTGTGATTACTGATTCAGGAATTTGTCGAGGAACTGACGGGTACGTGGCTGGCGGGGGTTGCTGAATAGTGCCTTCGCGTCGCCCTGCTCCACAATCCGTCCCTGATCCATGAAGATGGCGCGGTCAGCCACGTCGCGGGCAAAGCTCATTTCATGCGTGACGATAACCATCGTGCGTTTCTCTTCAGCCAGCGCACGGATGGTGTTGAGCACCTCACCAACCAGCTCCGGATCCAGCGCCGAAGTGGGTTCATCAAACAGGATCACTTCTGGTCGCATCGCCAGCGCCCGGGCAATCGCTACACGCTGCTGCTGCCCGCCAGAGAGACGACGCGGAAAACTCGCCTCTTTTCCCTGCAGTCCCACTTTTTCCAGTAACGTGCGGGCACGGGCTGCCGCCTCCGCTTTCGCTTCACCTTTAACAATCACCGGCCCCTCAATGATGTTATCGATCACGGAACGGTGCGGAAACAGATTGAAGTTCTGGAAGACAAACCCGACCTGCTGACGCAGACGACGCACCTGCTCTTTCTGCTTACTTTCAGCCAGAGCCGCATCAATGGTGATATCCCCGACCCTTATGGTGCCGCTATCCGGCACTTCCAGCAGGTTGATGCTGCGCAGCAGCGTCGTCTTGCCAGAGCCGCTGGGACCGATGATCGCGACCACTTCACCCGCGGCCACATCAAGGTCAATGTCGTGCAGCACTCGCTGGCCATTAAAAGATTTCACCAGCTTTCTGACTTCGATGGCGCTCATTTCGACTCCGAATCCTGACGATTAACATGCTGCTCCAGCCGGTTCTGCAGAGCAGATAACACCGTCGCCATCACCCAGTAGATCAGAGAGGCCGCCAGATACATGGTAAAAACTTCCAGCGTGCGCGAGGTGATCAGCTGCGCCTGACGGAACAGCTCCGGCACCTGAATGGTGGCGGCCAGCGAGGTGTCCTTCACCAGACTGATAAAGCTGTTGCCGAGCGGTGGCAGCGCGGTACGCGCGGCCTGCGGCAGAATGACCCGACGCAGCGTCTGCCAGCGCGTCATGCCGATACTGGCCGCGGCTTCCCACTGCCCGCGCTCAATCGATGAAATCGCACCACGCAGAGACTCTGACGCATAAGCTGCAGTATTCAGGGAAAGACCGATCATCGCTGAGGGGATCGGATCCAGCTCAATGCCAAACTGCGGCAGGCCGTAGTAGATCATAAAGAGCTGAGCGATCAGCGGCGTGCCACGGAAGATCGAGACATAAATACGCGCCAGCCAGCGCACCGGCCAGATGCGCGACAGGCGCATCAGGGCCAGAATAAAGCCCAGCAGCAGCCCAAAGAACATGCCGCCGATGCTGAGCTGCAGCGTAAACAGCGCCCCTTTGAATAAAAAAGGTGCTGAATCCAGCACCAGTTGAAGGCTTTCCTGCATTATTTCGTCACGTCCGCGCCAAACCATTTCTGCGACAGCTTGCTCAGCGAGCCATCTTTCTGCATTTCAGCAATGGCCTGATCGACCGCTTTCAGCAGGTCTTCGTTACCCTTACGGATCGCAACGCCCGACTCCTGACGCGAGAAAGCGTCACCGGCCACGGCCATGGTATCGCCGGTCTTCTTCACCAGATCCAGCGCGGCCAGACGGTCAACCAGAATGGCATTCAGACGACCAGAACGCAGATCCTGATATTTGGTCGGGTCATCATCATAGGTACGGATGTCCACACCCTTCACATTCTCACGCAGCCACTGCTCATAGTTAGTGCCCAGACCCACGCCCACTTTTTTACCCGCCAGGTCGGCCGGTTTGGTAATGGTACTGGCATTGGCTTTCATGGTCAGTGCCTGAATACCGGAAACGGTATACGGCGTGGAGAAGTCATACTTCTTCTTACGCTCATCAGAGATGGTGACCTGGTTGATCACAACGTCAATGCGCTTCGCATCGAGTGACGCCAGCATGCCATCCCATTTGGTTGGTTTCAGGCTCGCTTTAACGCCCATGTGCTGCGCCAGCTGCTCGGCAAATTCCACTTCAAAGCCGGTCAGCTTGCCCTTTTCATCCTGGAAGCTGAACGGCGGATAGGTGCCTTCCAGACCCACCAGCAGCGTGCCGCGCTCTTTGATTTTGTTCAGCAGGTTTTCTGCTGCAAAAGTTTTAACGTTAACGCCCGCGATCAGCGCTACAGCCATAACGCCCATCAACATCTGACGACCTGCACGAGAAAAGGACATATTCACCCCATTATTGACAGTATTGTGTGTGTTTTTTATAAGGGCAGCACCGCGAGTCGCTGCCAGTCCAGAATGATAACGCACGGAGTATAAACTGTTTTATTGACTTGTCTCAGATCGAAGGATGATAAGCAAATAACGCCGGTGCGCCCCCCGTATGAATAAACAGTAACGGGCCTTCACGACGGAAACGATTCTGGCGGATGCCATCCAGCAATCCGGCCATCGCCTTGCCGGTATAGACCGGGTCCAGCATGATCCCTTCCAGTCGCGCCAGCAGCTTCACCGCCGCCATGCCTTCCTCATTCGGCTCGCCATAGCGTGGCGCAAAATAGTCATCCCATAGCGTAATCGGTGCCGTAGCCCGGACGTCCAGCGTCTCCGCCAGGGCGTCACGCAACCGCTCAACCAGCGGCTGCTGCTGCGCAACCTGACGGGATACAGTAATGCCAATCAGTTCGCTCTGGGGCAGCAGATGCTCAAGGCCGACGGCCAGCCCGGCATGGGTGCCAGCACTGCCCGAGGCGACAATGACGGCGGCGAAATCGACCACACCTTCGCTCTGATGGGCAATCTCCTGGGCGCACTCCACATAGCCCAGCGCACCCAGCGCATTTGAGCCGCCAACCGGTACGATGTATGGCCGGAAACCCTGCGCTTCCAGCCGGGTAGCTTCCTCCGCCAGTTGCTCCGCCGGATTGTGCAACGCCTCCACCATGATCACTTCAGCGTCCATCAGATCCAGCAACAGACGGTTGCCGTTGCTGAGGTAATTTTCAGCGTCAGTACCCATCGGGTTTTCCAGCAGCGCCACACACTTCAGACCCAGCCGGGCCGCAACAGCAGCCGTCTGCCGCACATGGTTAGACTGAATGGCGCCTGCCGTCAGCAGCACATCAGCGCCCTCACGCAGCGCATCTGCCGCCAGGAACTCCAGTTTACGCAGCTTATTGCCCCCCATCGCTACCGGCGTGAAATCATCGCGTTTGATGAAAATATCGCGCCCAAGGTAATCGGACAGCCGCGGCAGATGTTCCAGCGGCGTCGGTGCGCCAAGCAGTTCAAGACGGGGAAACTGGTGCAACAGGTGTAAAGACAAAGCGGCCTCCGTTCGGGCGCGGGAATAATCTATACAGTGTTGCAGAAGATGCAGAAAGGATCACCCTGATTCCGTTGACAGCGGAGGGGGAAAAGGACAAAGGGTAATAGCGTGATAGTAACACGAAAGAAGCGCCGTGCTCCCCCTTCCCGCTACCCGACGCGCAGGTAACAGGCAATGTGCCGCAGGCACAAGGGGGAGCAATCGGTGCAGATCAGGTTAACCCTGCTGCCAGCCTAAGAATTGATCGTACTTGCGCAACGCGATGCGGTAATTGTTATTGCCGGCATCGGGCAGATCACTTTCCAGACACTGATGCCAGCTGTTTCCCTGAAGCCTGTCGGCCGGGAAATTCTTGGCTTTCAGCATCTCATCCAGCCGACGCAGCCGCACCACATATTCGCGAATTGTGCTGGGGCTCATCTCTGTCTGCTCAAACAGATACTGTTTAAATGACATGATGTCGAAATAATTAGGATGAGTATTGCAAAAAATATCGCTACAAAAACGACAAAGCGCGGTCAGCTCGGGCTGAAGTTTCAGCCACAGCTGCTCATCAATCATCTGGTCCATTCTTGCGATGGCCTCTTTATTGATGATCTGGCCACGAAAAACGAGCGCCATTCGATCTAATACCTTGCCACAGTGTGAACAATTGCTCTGGCTGTGTTTATAGTCTTTAAGATAACGACTTAACGGTCTGGCCTTGGTCTTGGCTCCCATTACTGAGTCCCCGGTTTCTTATAATTTGAATCGCCAGGAACTGATACTGCTAGCGCGCTCCCGTAAGTCGGGCCCGCAGGCGTTTTATCGCCTGACTGTGCAGCTGGCTGACACGGGATTCACCCACATCAAGTACCGCGCCAATCTCTTTCAGGTTCAGTTCTTCCTGGTAGTACAATGTCAGCACCATCTTTTCGCGATCGGGTAACGCTTCGATCGCTTCAATGACGCGCTCACGCAGACTCCCTTCCAGTAGCTGATGAAGCGGATTAGCCTCTTCATGGCCTTCCGTCACCAGTTCCGCGCTGTCGCCGTGCTCTTCCCGATACTCGTCGTAGGAGAAGAGTTGACTGTTGTTGGTGTCCAGCAGGATCTGCCGGTACTCCTCCAGAGAGACATTCAGCTGCTGCGCCACCTCCTGCTCGGAAGCAGAACGCCCCAGCGCCTGCTCCACTTTGTGCATTGCTCCGGCCACCTCACGCGCGTTACGACGAACGCTGCGTGGAGCCCAGTCCCGACTGCGAAGCTCGTCGAGCATTGCGCCACGAATGCGCTGCACGGCGTAAGTGGTAAATGCTGTGCCCTGTAACGCATCATAGCGCTCCACGGCGTTTAACAGCCCTATCCCCCCGGCCTGCAGCAGGTCGTCAAGCTCAACGCTGGCTGGCAGGCGAACCTGCAGACGCAACGCTTCATGGCGAACCAGCGGCACGTAGCGCTGCCAGAGCGAATGTTTGTCCATCACGCCTTCGGCGGTATAGAAATCGTTCACGTTGACTACCCTGCGTTAATGAAGTTATCGGCATGATTATCCAATTCTGTAGCGTTTTCGATTGGATGAATAGGCGGGGTAAAACAAGGCTATTTCATTTTTGTTGCATCAGAGCGCAGATCCTTCTGCACTCATCAGTAGGAATTAACGACGGGTACGCAGCCGTTGCCGCGTGGCGGGCGGCACGGCGGTCCACAGGCTACAGACACGGCCATCCAGCTCCTGATACCAGGGCGCAATATGCTGCCGCGCCTCCTCGCCAGGATGCACCTGGATCCTGCCAGACTCACCATCAATGCTAATCAATCGGTTAATAAACAGCCGCTGCAAATCGCTGCGCAAAAACAGGCCATTGTCGATGCTGTTGTCGGCCAGCAGACCATCCTCGCCCTCTCGCGTGTCGATATGGCAGGCCTCCACCCACGGCCAGTTATGCCGTTCAGTCAGTTCGGTGCCGGTCATGACGCAGGCACCGTAGCGTGCTTTGACACCGGCGCTAAATTCAGCCTGGCTGGCGCGCTGCAGCACCCGGGCCCTGACACGGCGCCCGACCTCTGTTCCCGGCATCACGGCCGCGGGTACTTTGAGCTGCGGTGTGCTTAGCACCACGATGAACTGAATGCGCCGGGACTGCGGGAAACAGGGATTCGCCTGCGGATTAAAAAGCTGCCAGTAGGCCTCGTCATCATCCTGATGCATCAGCACCAGCTTATAGCCGCGGCTGCTCAGCAGGTTCTGCGCCGTGGCCGATTGCGGGTCGATCATTGCAAAGACCTGACTGGTGCCCATCACCTTCCACAGGTTGTCGCGCTTCTCGTTTTCGCTGCGACGAAAATAGAGAAACGAGAGATTCTGTTTCAGGTAGTGCTCAAAGCGACGCAGGTAATTTTTTCGCTCGTTGTCACTGGAGATAAACAGCAGATCTTCTAACGGGCTGTTGCTCTCTTCCTGGGCGAACACCGCACGAATCTTCAGTGTACGCAGACCGGTTGAGGGGCTTAATAAGGCGCGCGCCGTCAGTTCTTTGTCATCAGGGTATTGCAGAGCATAACGCCGGGCGATCTCCTCGAAGGTCAGCCGCTCGCCCGGCAAAAGGTCATAATTGAAGCGCATAGACACTCCACAAAGTTGAAATCAAAATGATGTTGTTCTGTGAAGAGTTATCGGCAGGCCAGGGGGGAACTGTAACGGGATGGGAAAAGACCTGAATGCTGCCGGGACGCGGAAACAGACGAAGAGGAGGGAAACGCCGGGCGCACCCTCCTCCAGAGGTTACGCCTCGTCAGCTGTCAGCCATGCAGGCAGTTCACCCTGCGGATAAATCCAGTCTGCGTTAACTTCCTGATAAAGATTGTCACCCAGCGTGCGGGATGCCAGGGGATCATTGACCATTTTGTTAATCATAAATCGCCACTGCGAGGTTTTATTATTGAGTCGCTGAACATGCCTGATCGCTTTATAGGCATCGTGATCGCTGGCAAGAACCGGATAACCACAGGCTCCCAGCTGTGCAATCACCTGATGCCCTTCCGCCTGGTTCTGCCAGCAATCGGCAAGAGGCGCGAGAGCCAGACTGAGATTCAGCGCCTGAAACTTCTGTGGCAGCCTGTTCTGCGGCACTTGCCGGTGATACTCGTGAATATAAGGTTTCCATGCGTCAGGACAGGCCCCATAGATAATCCAGCGGATCTGTTCGCTCATCTCCCGGATAAGCGTGTCGATGTGCCGCCAGTCTTCCTGGCGCAGGTCTGTCAGCACAATGCCGACCCGGGGTTGACTCCCGTTCTCGGTAATCTGCTGCGCGGCATTAGCCAGCCCCTGCCACGCGGCATCAAGTCTGTCGGCCTGCAGCAGGCTGTTGTGATGGTTAAATAGTTTCAGTACGGCGGCGTTTCTGAAAAGTAAACGATCGGCCTCCTGCAGGATACCGTCACAAACCAGCGGCTGAGTACGCGGGCGCATTGACGCCCGGGTCACTTCGACAATAAAGCGCGTATCCGGAAGAAGGTGTTTATTGCTGAACAGTGATGAATGCCGGTGCGCCATGACATCGTTAAGCACGAGGCATTCCGGCTTGATCCGGTAAACTTCACTCAGGGAAGCAGAGTGACCGGCCGCCGCAACGCTGTCTGCTCCCGCCTGCGTCACCGACTGGGCATAGGCTTTAACCCGGTGCGCCTCTGCTAATTCAGCGGGGTCGAATAAAAACAGTGCGCTGAGCGCCATGCCTGACCGTGCCGCTATGCGCAAATAACTGCTCTCTCTGACAAACGCTTTGCCGTTCCAGGAGAGATTGAGATTGTCACCAGGATCATGCGCTAAACGCGCAATCCATTTTTCCGTAAAAACCGGTGCATCCAGGCTGAGCTCCGTCTCTGACATGAGCTTATCGCAGCAGACGCGTGACATCGGCACGAACAGGTTCACAGACGCTTTATCTGCCGCCCGGAGCAGCAGATCGCTGATCGCCGCATGGACAGTGGTAAATTCTTCCCGGAGCCCGCCAGCCTGATGGAAGGAAGCGGTGCGTATCATTATGCATTCACTACTCAATAGCAGGCATTGCTGTGGAACGACCTGCTCCGGTACACATCTGTCTTGTGCGGGATGCCCCGCGTCAGCCTGACCATAATATCGCCGGCTATGCCCATGAATAAGTGCGGAGGAACAGAGACGATTATCTTCATTCAGTAAAAGTGGTGCGCAGGCGAGGATATCCGGGCGGCCGCAATGATTCAGTAGCGCCTGAAGCCAGGTTTTATTATTGAAATAGACGCCACAGGAAAGGCAGAGTGCAAAGGTGCCGCGTGCGACTGAGAGTGCATAATTCAGCGCACTGACCGCGCTGATTTTTTCGTCAACCAGAAACACCCTGAAGATATCGCTGTTCAACTCCGACAGCGCAGAGAGCCACTCTCTGACACGCTGATCGCCTGAGAAGTTGTCGATAAAGATGATCTCATACTCCACATCACTGACGCTGTCGACGAAAGTGGACAGCAGTCGCTTCACGCGGTCGATTTCATCTTCGACGACAATAATAACCGTCAGTTTATCGCTTTTTCGGACGGGGTAGTCGATGGAGAAAAGCCTGTCGCCGGAACGGTTCACCGAGGCGTCCGGGTACCCTCGTTCAGCGAGGTGTTCTGCCAGCAAAGAGACCGTCAGACTTTCCTGACTGGCAGTCGTCACCACTTCAAGCAGAGGCAGTGGAATATGCCGTATATCCTGTGTCAGGCCAGCACTGGCAAGTTGTAATAAAAATGCGGTCTCAACGGCCTGAACCGGGATGTCGCGTGACCTGACAATCTCCAGGCATAATTCCCGCCGGAAGAAAGTGCCCCGGGCAAAGCGATCCGGCATCGCCAGAAAATAATCCGGATCAAAATCAGGCAAAAACAGCGACGTCAGCGTACCCTGCGGATTCAGAAACATCCGGTCAGTGTAAAAGGCCAGCGACTGACTGATTTCTTCGCTGAAATGTGTGAGGCCAGAAAAAATCTCCGGAAAAACACTGTCGCCAGCGCGCAGGAAAAGCACCCACTCATGCTGATCCTCAGCCAGCAGGTTAGTTAACCAGTGGCTGAAACGCTGCGGTTGTTGCTGTTGAGCGCCTGTCACAGGCTCAGCATAACTGTCCACCTTCAGATTTAGTGTGCTGAGCGATGATTGCGTTCTGGCCGCAGCCGGTGAAGCGTTCTCCCCCAGCATCACGACTCTGACGGATAAACCGGGTTCCGCTTGTGAGCGGGAGGGGTAACAGGTGGGGTATGAGGCCAGCCAGGTTTCAGCAGGCAAATACTTCTCGTCACACTTGCTCTGCGCGGCCCGTTGCGTGACAGCGAAAAAGTGCATTAACTGCCGGGAGAAGTTCGCTTCAAACTGATTCATGTGCTCGCGGACTTTATATAGCCCGGCACGTGTGCGGTTCAGTTCTGCCTCATCGTCGCTGAAGCAGACGCCTGCGCCACCCATGTCGCGAATCGACGCCTCAGAGATGGCAAGCTTCTCATAACCTTCAGCCACCATTGACACGACCGGTGTGCCGCAGAGTGCGGCGAGATTACAGGTCCCGGACCACTCAAAGGTATACATCACCTGCGCCGATTTTAAAATTTCAGCCAGTTCAGCAAGCGGGCGTGGCTTTTTAACCGAGATAACGAGGATGTCTTCAGGCAGGCGAGTGAAATCGACTTTATCTTCAGGCACTCTGTTGAGATAAAGCAACCGGGTCGTTTTGGCTCTGCCATCATCAGAAAACATCTCTAGGTCAGGCCCGACCATCGTTAAAAAATCGACTTCAGGTTCTTTTATGATCAGCTGCGAGCTGTACCAGAAAAAGAGATCCTCCTCTGTTTCATCCAGACGGTTCCCGTTAAGCAGGGCTTCATGATTTAACATGTAGCGCACGCAGACGTCAGCATTGAGCGGATTGCCGGAGTATATTTCAGGGTAGACTGCAACCGGAATGAGTTCAGCTTCTTTATGCTGTTCATAGGTTTTTGCATCCAGTCTGGGCGTATTCCAGGCCGGATTGACAATCGCGCAGTCAACCATCCATGCGCTGCCCCCGTGCAGGTTTATCTGATGGCAGAGCTTGTGTAACGCCTGAATCCCACCGGAGGACTCCCGGTAATCTGGCGACACAATATAATAAGGATGCTTCAAGTCAGACATCACCACTCCTGCCGCGGCGTTGATAAAAATATTGAAAACTGCCTATGACCTTATTCGGGCTCTCTGCAGTCAACTCAGAGGGCCCCGGGCATTCAGCATCGATCAGGGCTGCCAGGCTTTTGCCCATTCACGCAGGTTCTCGCCTGTCAGCATCCAGTTACGTCGTATGCTGGCCTGTAATTTCAGGCCCATTTCGGCACTGGCTGCCGGGTCGGCAAGATGCATCCGGATAGCATCGCGCCACTCAATAAAACGGTTATTAACGCGCGTAACCGGCAGATCATCCTGCCGGTAACAGGCGACATTACTGCAGATCACCGGCACGCCGCAGGCACCATACTCCAGCAGGCGCAGATTACTTTTGCAGGCATTGAAGCTATTCTCTTCAACCGGCGCCAGCGCCAGATCAAGGTTCAGTGATTCAAGCGCTGCGGGGTACAGGCTCAGATCCACGCCGGTATGTATTTCATGCACGTAGGGCCGGAGTTTATCCGGACACATGCCCATAAAGACCCATTCAACCTGATTTGAAAATTCGCGCACGATATCAAAAATCATTTCGAGATCGCCACGATGGCTTACCCCGCCCGCCCAGCCTACCCGGGGTTTCTGCCCCTGATTGCGCAGAGACTGGAGCGCCCCCCAGGCATCAACAGGAAGACGGTTTTTAATCACCACGATGTCCGGATGCATACTGCTCATCGCGTCCGCCAGCGGTGCGGTAGAAACCACAAAACGGTCAAAATAGCTCAGGCTCTTACGGATTAATTTTGCCGTTTCCTGCTTATAAGCCTGACGGCCATAATGCTTCATCGGCAAATTAATAATGTAATCGTCCAGCTCGAACACTTTAAATACGTTGTGAAGTTTACCGATCCGCTCCATCCAGTTATGGAAGGCCGGTGAATAGCGACGCTGAATGATCAGGCTGTCGGGCCGGAATTGACCCATTTCACTTAATGTCAGCAGTGTCATGCCGCTCTTACCCTGCGCCACCCCTTCTGCGACCATCGCCTGAAGCGGTTGGGTAATACGGTAGTGGCCGCAGCCATATATATCAGCATTGTGTGCCAGGAATGTTGGCAGATTTTCTGCTTTAACCGTCAGCCCGTTGACCTCGTCATTTCTTAATTCGAAGTGACGACTTCTTAGCGAGAGATTGGCGTTATAGGCAGGGTCCCGGGCAACAACCGGCATCCATCGGGAATAGATTTTATCCTCTTCCAGCTGTTTCAGCTTACTGGAGGTCTGCGCCGTTTCATCCGGGAATGGGCTGGTGCGTGCGGCAGGCCGATGCATCCGGGCATAAGGTGTCCAGACCGTCAGATACCCCTGTTCACGCGCGCGCAGACAGAGGTCCACATCGCCATATAAACGCTGCTCATGATCGAATCCGCCCAGTTCATCAAATACGGCTTTGCGCATCAGCACCAGATCGCCTGATACGGCGCTGTAGTTCTGATCAACGTTCATGCGTCCCAGATAATTCGCGTCCTGATCGTCATTTCCGCGGAAAACTTCGCCGACGGCACCATTTACGCCCAGGATATAGCCTGCATGCCTGATTTTATTCTCAGACGAGAGGTGTTTTGCGCCAACAGCAAAGACTTCAGGCCGCAGTCCATGATTAAGCAGATTATCCAGCCACTCACCGTCCGTGATGGCCATTTCGCAATGCATAAAAACAAGATATTCACCAATGGCCTGCTCAGCAGCCAGATTCGCCATCGGGCCGTGACTGAAGGCACCGTCATAGCTCAGGGTTTTAATACGCGCAGGATCCACGCGGGCGATATCCGATAACCATTGATCCCGCTCTGGTGTGCGCTGATTATCGGCGACCAGGATCATTTCATAATTGTGCCAGGTGGTTTTTTCCAGCAGCGTGGTAACGCAGCTAATCAGCGAGGCGAGATGCCAGTTCGCCAGAATAACAATCGACACAACCGGCTTGTCGGGATGGTTATAACGCAGACGGTAATTAAAGAATTTATCCAGTGCCGCTCTCCCCTCGGGGTAGCCGCGGTTCTGTAAGTGTCGCTCAATGATCGACACATCTTCGAGAATATCTCTGCTTTCCAGATAACCGGTTAACAACGGCTCCGCCAGATGGCCGATTCCCTCAAACCCCTGCGATTCGATCAGCTTAACGATAAGATCAAACTCAGCGGATGAGGGATAGCGGGCATCCAGACCCTCTGCCGCTAAGAGTAACTCCCGGCGGAACAGCCAATGCTGCGCCATGGTTTTAGGCGAACTCAGTAATAAGTCGAGATTGAAATCTGGCCGGAAGGCTGCCCCTATCGGCGCATTATCAATATAGAAAAACTCATCCGCGTAGATTGCTAACCAGCCATTCTGAACGAGCAGCATTGAACTTAAGGCGAGCAATCCGGACGCATGTAAGGTGCAACTGGCATCCAGGAACATGATCCAGTCATCCTGGCGGGCCTGGATGCGTTGATTGATGACATCGATCCGGCTTTGCTGTGTGGCAGTATGGCATTCAGTCCGCGTGTCCGGGGAGACACCGATTGTAATCAGAACCGGTTCAAACCGGAGGCCTGGTATCGCTATCTGGCTAATGAACGTTAACAGTGATTCAAGGCCCGCAACGGTTTCTTCGGTAACGGTAATGAAAAAGGCGACGCTGACAGGATGCGTGTTTGCCGCGGCGATATCCTCTAACATATTTTGCTGTAAAGGATTCAGGGTGCGCGAATTCCGCCATGACGCCAGGATCTCTAACGTAAAATTCTTCTGCTGTTCTTCAGAGAGATTTTTAATGATGAAGGCATCAGGCTGGTCGAGGTGAGCCACCCGTGCCAGATGAAGTGCAGGTTCAGCATCGTCAGATCCGTTCTCCTGACGAATCTTCTCGTATAACACGTCACGCCCGATCCTGAAAATCTCATCACTTTCACATTGATGAGGCTGACGGTCGACGTCAGAAGCGCGCACGCTGCAAAGCGGTGCGGCAAACCAGAGAAGATGCGTATGGCTGAGCAGGCGGTGAAAGATAACCAGCGCCGGGATCGCCTGCAAGGCGGACTCACCGGTGGTGAGTAACGACTCGTCAATCAGGATCTGCGTCAGATCGTCGCGGTAAAATAGCGCGGCGGTCAGCTCTCCCGGCAGGCTGTACGCTTTCTGTGTCTGATTGCGCAGCAGATCCTGGCCATGAATAATGCTGTCTTCGCTGGTCAGCGGTGCGGTCGAGATAAGTGCGGGCAGCAACTCCCTCTGCGGACCGACGCGTTCACGGCTGGAAATCGCCACGCGACACTGAGGAAAAGCACTCAGACCGGAAACCAGGGTAGAGACACAGGCGGGTTTCAGCAGATCGGCATCTGACAGGAACTTAATATAGGTGCCTTTCGCCACGCTCACGGCAGCCTCATAAACCGGCACCGCCTGCTCATCGACCTTTAAGTAATGAAGGCGATGACCGTGCTGTGGAAGGTAATCCTGCAGTTTTTTGTGAATAAACTGGCTGTCGCTGGTATCCGCCACAATAATTTCGATGTGTGGATAATCCTGACTCAGCGCGCTATCGAGCGCCTGGGTAAACCAGATGGATGCGCGTGCGGTTATGATGATGCTGACAAGCTCGTGTTGATGCATTTTACTCTCTCTCGCTGACTCCTCTTAGCCCTGACAGACTGAGAGCAGCACACATTTTGCTTTAGCATAATCTTCAGATGAGCGTTCAATCGGAGAAGTAAAACAGCAAACAGGGCCTAATCTGCCAGAACGGCTGCGGACTCATTTTGTTCAGACATAAAAAAACCCCGCCGAAGCGGGGTTTTGCGCGTTGATTCCCGAAGGAGTCGATTAGCCCTGCAGCAGAGACAGAACCTGCTGTGGAACCTGGTTAGCTTTCGCCAACACGGAGTTACCAGCCTGCTGTACGATCTGCGCTTTAGACATGTTTGAAACTTCAGTTGCGTAGTCAGCATCCTGGATACGAGACTGTGCAGCTGACAGGTTAGTCGTGGTGTTGCTCAGGTTAGTCACGGCTGAGTTCAGACGGTTCTGAATCGCACCCAGTGAAGAACGGAACTTATCCACGCTCGCAATCGCTTCATCCAGTTTAGCCAGTGGGCTTGATGAAGCACCAGTGGTCAGGCTCGACAGGCTCATGTTAGAGGTGTCAAGTTTGAACGCTGCGGTACCAGCAGTGGTCGCAGTGTCCGCTGACTGTGGATCTACAGCAACGAAGAAGGTTTTAGCATTTGCTGCGCCGCTGGCGATGTCGAAGCCGTTCGCTTTCAGGTTGTTAGTTTCAGCATCGCTGCCTGAAGTTACGGTGACTTTAGCAAACATTTTGCCATTGTCATCTTTGTAGACGCTACCGGAGTCAACAGCAACACCAGAGGCAGCCACACCCAGACGGGTAGAGAGTGCATTGGCAGAGGATTCAGCAACAGTTGCACCGGTTACGTTGGTAGTAGAACCGTACGCTGCTTTGAATTCAGTTGCGCCAGCTGCAGTCGGGGTGCCCGCCGGGCCGTTGACGTTGAAGCTGTCCAGACCCAGGGTCTTGGAGTCGATTTTCTTCAGGTCGATAGTGATGGTTTCGCCATCGTTAGCGCCAACCTGGATGTTCATTTTGCCGTCTTTAGCCAGCACGTTCACGCCGTTGAACTGAGTCTGACCAGATACGCGGTCAATCTCGTCCAGACGTGATTTGATTTCGTCCTGGATTGAAGATTTGTCAGATTCAGAGTTAGTACCGCTTGAAGCCTGTACAGTCAGCTCACGAATACGCTGTAAGTTGTTGTTGATTTCTGACAGTGCGCCTTCAGTAGTCTGCGCTGCAGAGATACCGTCGTTGGCGTTACGAGCAGCCTGAGTCAGACCCTTGATGTTAGAGGTGAAACGGTTGGCAATCGCCTGACCAGCAGCGTCATCTTTTGCGCTGTTGATACGTAAACCAGAAGACAGACGCTCCATAGAGGTAGACAGAGCTGACTGGTTCTTGTTGATGTTGTTCTGAGTGATCAGCGAGAGGCTGTTGGTATTAATGACTTGGGCCATGATAAATTTTCCTGTTAATCAAGTCTTTCGGTTAAGGTGTGGGCTTCAACCCGCCGGCTTCAGCGCCGTCAAGGTTGTTATCGTCTGCCGTCAAACAACCTTTAGAATTTTTTTAGTACCAGGCGAAATTTTCTGCTTCTGCCTGTCACGTTGTAAGTTATCGCCACCGGTTCCGACTTCTTTAGCGTTAATTCATTAATTTTCTAGCCGCTGAATTGCCCTTCTCTATAGTGCTTATTTACCTCATTACCCTAAGGCAAATAGCCTTAAACTTTCTTTAATCAAGGCCGATAACTCCGGTATCAATTTCCCTGTCGACCTTATAAAGGATTAAACATGGCTAGTATTAGCAATCTCGGTGTCGGTTCCGGCCTGCCGCTCAGTACGATGCTGGACAGTTTGCAGACCGCTGAAAAAGCGGCGCTGAAACCTATCTCAACGCAGCAGTCGGCTTACACCGCCAAGCTCAGTGCTTATTCCACGCTGAAAAGCTCACTGACCACGTTTCAGACCGCGAACAGCAAGCTGAACAGTGCCGACCTCTTTACCGCCACTACCGCGACGAGCAGCTCAAGCGCGTTCAGCGCCACGACCTCTGGCAGCACCGTGGCCGGTAAATATTCGATTAACGTGACGCAGCTGGCGCAGGCGCAGGTTCTGACCTCGGCAGTTCAGAGCAGCAACAGTGCTGCACTGGGCGACAGCTCCGTGGCCAGTCGCAGCATTGCGATTACCCTGAAAGATGGCACCAGTAAAAGCGTCACGCTCAGTAACGACCAGACGTCGCTGACCGGCATGCGCGATGCGATTAATGGCGCTAACGCAGGTGTGACCGCCTCGATTATTAAAGTCTCAGACGGCAGCTTCCGCCTCTCTATGAGTGCCAACAAGACCGGCAGCGACAATGCGGTGGCTTCTGTTGCCGTCACGGGTGACAGCACCCTGCAGGGGATCGTCGGCTTTGACGCCAGCGCCAGCAGCAATCCGATGACGCAGAGCGTGGCGGCACAGAACGCTAAACTGACCGTGAATAACATCGCGATTGAGAACAGCAGCAACCAGATCAGCGATGCCCTGGAAGGCATTACGCTGAATCTGACTGCGCAGACGGTGGGCGATCAGACACTGACGATCACTAAAGACACCTCAAAGGCCTCCAGCGCGATCAGCAGCTGGGTAGATGCTTACAACACCTTGCTGGATCAGTTTAATACGCTGACCAAGTACACCAAGGTCGACACCAATACAGATTCGCAGGACAGCAGCAACGGAGCGCTGCTCGGTGACAGCACGCTCCGGACCATTCAGACCCAGCTGAAAAGCCTGCTGACCAATGCGCAGAGCTCCTCGGAATATAAATCACTGGGCCAGATTGGCGTGACCACCGATCCGACGACCGGCTCACTGAAACTGGACTCGACCAAGCTCAGCGCCGCCCTGGATAAAGATGCGGCGGGCGTGAAAGAGATGATTGTGGGTGACGGCAAGACCGGCATCACCGCAAAAATGGACGCTAAACTGACCGAATGGCTCTCCTCAAAGGGGATTGTTCAGGCCGCCACCGATGGCGTCAGCAAAACGCTGAATAACTTAACCGCGCTTTATAACACCACCAGCGATCGCATTGATGCGGATATCGCCCGTTATAAAACACAGTTTACCCAGCTGGATATGGCGATCAGTAAACTCAACTCGACCAGCACCTATCTGACGCAGCAGTTCGACACATCCGATTCGTCTAAAAAATAACAGGAGGGACCATGTACACCGCTACAGGCACCCAGGCCTATGCAAAAATTGGCGTCGAAAGCGCCGTCATGAGTGCCAGCCAGCAGCAGCTGGTGGTCATGCTGTTCGACGGCGCACTGAGCGCGTTAATCCGCGCACGCCTGTTTATGCAGGATGGCAATATTGAAGGCAAAGGTAAATCGATCTCCAAAGCCATCAATATTATCGAAGCAGGCCTGAAAGAGGGTCTGGCTGAAAACCGTGGTGATGAGCTGGCAGATAACCTGCTGGATCTTTACAACTACATGACGCGTCGCCTCCTGGAGGCGAACCTGCATAATGATGTTGCCGCGATCGAGGAGGTCGAAGGCCTCCTGCGCAACATCGCAGACGCGTGGAAAGAAGTGGTTCAACCTAACCCTATTCAGGACGCCGTTTAATGACAACTGCACCGCATCTGCTTGCCGTTTACCAACAGTTACTCGATCTCAGCCAGGGAATGCTGCGTCACGCCGCACAGGGCGAATGGGATGAATTGATCAACAGGGAGACGGAGTATGTCAGTGCGGTGCAGAATTTAGCGCACTCGACAGAGGCGATATCGCCCTCTTCTCAGACGCAGGAGCTGTTACGCCCGGTGCTGCGCCGCATCCTGGATAATGAAACTGAAGTGAAACGCCTGCTGCAGGCACGGATGGATGAGCTGGCCGCTTTAGTGAATCAGAGCAGCCGCCAGAAATCGGTGCTCTCTGCCTATGGTAAGCAAGGCGGTGTCGTCATGGTGCCGCGCGAAACGCTCTCCTGATCGTCTGCTTTTTACGCCGCCAGATTTATTTTTCTGCGCGGCGTCTCTTTTCTGCCGCTTACTCCATACTTAATTTTCATCATCCCCTGGAGTGTGGTAAATGCAAAACCCGACGTTATTACAGTTTTTCCATTGGTATTATCCGGATGGCAGCAAACTGTGGCCTGAAGTTGCCGAACGTGCAGCCTGGCTTAGTGAAATTGGTATTACGATGGTGTGGCTCCCGCCAGGCTACAAAGGGGGTTCTGGTGGTAATTCTGTCGGTTATGACACCTATGATCTCTTCGACCTGGGTGAGTTCGATCAGAAAGGCGGCGTTGCCACTAAATATGGTGACAAACAGCAGTTACTGGCAGCAACAGAGGCGCTCCGCAGCCATAACGTTGGGGTGCTGCTGGATGTGGTACTGAACCACAAAATGGGTGCTGATGAGAAAGAGCCGATCAGCGTCAACCGCGTCAATCCGGATAACCGCGATGAAATCTATGACGAGGTCATCGAGTGCGAAGCCTGGACTAAATTCACCTTTCCGGCACGCGAAGGAAAGTATTCGAAATTCGTCTGGGACCACAAATGCTTTAGCGGCGTAGACCACATTGAAAATCCGGATGAAAACGGGGTTTTCAAAGTCATCAATGACTATACCGCCGAAGGCTGGAACGATCAGGTTGATAGTGAGCTGGGTAACTTCGATTATCTGATGGGTGCCAACATCGATTTTCGTAATAATGCGGTCCGGGAAGAGCTGAAATACTGGGCGCGCTGGGTGATGGAACAGGTGCCCTGCACCGGCTTCCGCCTGGATGCGGTAAAACATATACCGGCCTGGTTTTACAAAGAGTGGATTGACCATATTCAGGAAGCCGCCCGGGAGCCGATGTTTATCGTGGCGGAATACTGGTCATTTGAAACGGAGAAACTGCAGGAGTATGTGCACCAGGTAGAAGGCAAAACTATGCTGTTTGATGCCCCCCTGCACATGAACTTCCATCAGGCCTCTACCGCTGGCAGCGCCTACGACATGAGCCAGATTTTTGCTAACTCTCTGGTCGTCGCCGATCCCTGGCATGCGGTGACCATTGTGGCCAACCACGATACACAGCCGCTGCAGTCGCTGGAAGCGCCGGTTGAAGCCTGGTTCAAACCGCTGGCTTATGCGCTGATTCTGCTGCGCGAACAGGGCGTGCCGACGATCTTCTATCCGGATCTGTTCGGTGCGACCTATGAGGATGAAGGCGGCGACGGCGAAAAGCATAAGATTGAAATGCCCGTGATCCCGGAGCTGGAAGGGTTAATCCGGGCCCGCCAGCAGTATGGCTGGGGTGTGCAGACCGACTATTTTGATCATCCCAACTGTGTGGCGTTCAGCCGCAGCGGCACCGAAACCCAGCCGGGCTGTGTCGTCATCATGTCAAACGGCGATGCGGGCGAGAAAAGCGTGCCGATGGGTGACGGCTTTGCCGGTAAGGTCTGGCGCGATCATCTGGGTAACCGTGAAGAGACCATTACCGCCGATGAGCACGGCACAGCGGTCTTTGTCTGCAACGGGGGTAGCGTCAGTGTCTGGGTGTTAGCAGAATAAGCTACACAGTAAAAACAGCACCGCCCCGGCGGGCAGAGGCGTGAAGTACGCCATCTGTCTGTCGGGGCGGTGCTTTTCAGGGGGGTTAACCCGCGTTATGTTCGGTGATCGCCGTCCGCAACAGCTGCGGTTCGATATTCTGGATCACCGCAGCTTTAGGCTGTTTCGCCACTTCTTTCAATGCCTGCTGACACTCCAGGGTCGGACGTTCCACTTTGCGCAGGGTCAGTCCGTCATACTCCAGCTCACCGTTATCCACGTTCAGCGGCATCACGCGCATCTGACGCGTGACGTTGACATAATCCCCGTTCAGTCGGGTCAGTTTACCCGGCTTCGCGATCACCCGCTGCCACTGACGACAATCCAGCGTGGTCCCCTCCGCAGTGATTAACAGGCTGCCGATGGCCTGGTCACTCACGAGGCCGCTCTGCGGGCCGTCGGTCTGCCAGTTCCCCTGCAATTCCGCAGGTGCCGGCGTCTGCACCGCATTCTCATAATCGTTGATTTGCGCACAGCCACCCAATGCCAGCGCGGCAATCAGCATCCACTTTTTCATGTTTAATCCCTAAGATCGCGTCAATGGCGGCTACGTTATAATTTTTCCACCGCGTTGCGCAAGGTATCTGGTGTCGGGTGAGCGGGGAAGAGGTAATAAAAGCCACATTTCCACGGCGATCTAGGCTGGATGCCCTCCCCGGTCGTCTGACGCTCTACAATGAGGATGACAGAAGCACGCGCGCTCACGCCTGACAAGCGAAACACAACCCGCTACACTGGCGCGCTGCCATACTTTTCAGGAACAGGAATATGAAAACCCCAGAAGCCTATTATGCCCAGGCGCGCGACATGTTTTTTACCGCGCATCCCGACTTTCGGGCTGCGCTGGATGAGTTAACAGAGAGCGATGCCCGTGCCGCCAATCTGTCGCTGCGCGAGCTACGCGAATGGCATGCAGAACGCATCTATGCCGCATTTTTACGGCAAAAAAATCTGGATGGGATGATCTTCTCTATTCAGCTCGCTGAGCCAGATAAAGCGGTTGCGGCGGAAGCGATCGAAAGCTATCTCAAATCTCACGCGGAATCGCTGGGGATGAGCTGGGAAGAGTTCTGTATCAAAAACGAACTCTGATCGGCACCGCGCTAAGGGGCCAGATTCACGCTTCAGAGCCGTCGGGCGGCGAATTGTACAATAAGCCGGAAAGCTCGCCTTAAAAGATAACGCTGGCGTTAACGGGCCCTGAAGATAGCGGACCTCTGCGCGGCCCCGAAAGAGGCGCAGAGGTCCGCCGATTATTCTCTTTCTTCTGCGATTTTGCCTTTCACTTCCACATAGCTTGCCACCGCCAGCAAACGATTGATGTGTGTCAGCAACAGGTCAACGTCAGACTGCATAAATTCAGCCGAAGACTGCGAGGCGGTGATAATCGCATCCTGAACCGTTTCCGTGATGGTCAGTGAGTTATCCTGTTTCGCCTGTACCAGCAGCGCGGCAACCAGCAGGGACTGAGCCTCCAGCTGCGCGGTCAGCTCCTTTGCATCGACGTCCATTTTTGCCAGCTTGAGCAGAATATCAATCACCAGTTGTCGCATCGCGCACCTCCTGAAAAGTAAGCTGCCATTATGTCGTGAGGCGCGCCGGTTTAGCCAGCCGAAGATGACGCCTTCTTTACCCCGAAAATTTTGCCCGAAATCGGCTATGCCGCCTTGCTACTGTTTTTATTTACAGTATCATAGGTCAGCGATTTTGCTCAGAATGGATTGCCATCATGTTTGTTGAACTGATTTATGACAAGCGCAACGTTGCCGGTTTACCGGGTGCCCGCGAGATGATTCGTGAGGAGCTGGAAAAGCGGGTGCATCGGGTGTTTCCTGATCTCGAAGTCAGGGTTAAGCCGATGGAACGTAACGCGATTGATACTGATTTAAGTAAGAACGATAAAGCAACAGTTGCGCGGATTGTTGAAGAGATGTTTGACGAAGCGGAAATGTGGCTGGTGGCCGATTAATCCCTTAACGGCCACCGCATCAGTTAGCGGGAGAAAACTCAGCTCTCCTGCTCACTGTGATTGATTTCAATCTCGATATCCTGAATCGCGGCATCCAGGTCTTCCAGCAGTTTCCCCTGCTTGTTAAGCAACGCATCGATTCGATCGGCGTTGGTTTTATCTTTGTACTCACCGGCATCAAAGGCTAGCCAGTGGCTCGAAAGGGTTTCAGTGTTGGTTTGCGCATAGTGGCGCATCTCTTTAAGCTGAGAGGTCACGTCACGCAGATATTCAGTTTTGGTCTTGGTTTCAGTTGAATCGCTCATGCTGAATTTCCTTCTGGTCAGTTATCCAAAATGATTAGGCTTAGCGGTTCATCAACCGGCCAATCAATCGGCATACATTAAGAGATAAAATGTCGCCGTGAGATTTAAATGTAGTTGATAATAGCGAAGCCGCACTAAGAATAATCGGAAGTTACGGTTTTGCGTTTGCTTTGACCGGCGGCAGTTCTCCATCCACTACCACTTCTTTGACTTTGATGACCGTTTTATCCGCAGTGCGATCGGGAATGGCATCCAGTTTCTGCTGAAGAGCAGTTACTTGCGTCGTCAGCGCATCGACACGATCATCCCGTCGTTCGGCCATTCCCCAATAATCTGCCCGGATCTCCTCCACTCGCTTGTTGGCGGTGTGACTGACATAGAGAAAAATAATCGTCATCAGGATGCAAATCATTGAACAGACCAGGAGAATGGTGCCCAGAATGATTTTGCGCCGGTTTGACACAGGATCATGCGTATCTTTAACGGTTGTCATCACTGCGATCCTCCAGAGTTGAGATAAGCCGATCAATTTCAATACGAAACTTGTTGTTCTGCTCGGCTTCAGTCATGGCCAGTAAAATTCCTACCGCATTTTTGATTAATCGAAGATCGGTTTCGAGCGTCGCAATCCGGCGCAGATTTCTGTCATGACGTTCGCGCAACTCGTCGTTCTCCTCGCGTATCAGCTGATTACTCTCTTTCAGCAACAGCACCTGCTCTTTGTAACTGGTAATAATTTCGCCGCCTGCACGATTACTGGTCACAATAGAGGCAATGCCTGCCAGTAACGGTTTCCAGAACAGTGCTGCAGCGCCCCCACCCAGAACTAACGCACCCATACTGGTAATCAGACTACTTTCCATGCCACACCCCTTTATCTGGTAAGGTCTCTGGAACTTACTGCGTGCTTATCAGACACGATCCCCCGCCATGAATTTAAGATTGCTTAAACACCAGACTTAAGTATACTTAAAGCACACTTAATCAAAAAGTCAAGCCGATGAAAAACAGAACGCTGGGTGACCGCATCCGACTTCGCCGTAAAGCACTGGAGCTGACGCAGAAGCAACTGGCTCAGCAGGTAAAAGTGTCCCATGTCGCTATATCACAGTGGGAAAAAGAGGAGACGCTGCCGCGTGGTGAGAACCTGCTGCGGCTCGCTGAAGCGCTGGGCTGCGCACCGGCTTTTCTGATAGATGGAGATGGTCCTGTTTTCAGCGAAAGCGCATGGAGTGGTCTGCACCAGATCCCTTTGCTGACTCAGCGGAACGTGACGCAATGGCTGGCGGATGCTGACGCTGTGAAGTGTGAATGGCTGATGCATAACGACATAGCCCTTGCGCAGCAAAGTTTTGCTTTTCGCGTGGAGGAACAGGCCATGACGCCCGCCATCCTGCAGAATGATGTGGTGATTATCGATCCCACGCAGTCGCCTCAGCCGGGCGACTGCGTGCTGGCCCTGCAGCAGCAGACTCCTCTGCTGCGCACCTGGCGTCAGCGCGGCTCACAGGATGGCGTCATGCAGTTTGAACTGGCCCCGGTTAACATTAACTTTCCCGATCTGTACTCAAGCCGGGATAGCCTGAAACTGATCGGCACACTGGTTGAACTGCGCCGCTATCGGCAGATTTAGGCTGCGGAGCAGGCTCTGCAGCGGGCGGTCGCATGCGCGGTCAGAGGACGTCGGTGAGTTTATCAACCACCACGTTGCCCTGCAGATCGGTCTGCATGATGCGATAACTGACCGGCCATGATCGGCGGGTACTGAGTTTATCAAACAGGGTGACGCCGCCGATCTTTATTCCCTGATCGTTGACGATAATCCACTCTGTGACCTCTTCCTGACCACGGTTTCTCAGGCTCCGCGTGCGTTGCTCAATCAGCCGATCGTCAGCTGCAATCTTTAAATAGTCTTTTAACATTACATCTATCTCCTGGTAACGCTGGTTACTATATTCTTTTTTTTAATCACTTCAATCGAATTTATTAATCGAAGATGAGGTGACGTCTCCCCCGCTTCTGATGGTACTTACCCCGGCGAATCTGCTGATTTCATCAACCGGCTTACGTGCTTTACACCACTCTCTCTCGCTCAGGCCAGATCAGTCACCCACAGCACAGTCAGCACCTGACAGACTTTTCTCACTTAACGAACCTGGTTCTGTCAGGTTGTGCAGGCTGGTCTAGACTTAACGTACTGAAAAAAGGAGCGACACATGTTTAAGCACAATTCGAACGAAGAACGTAAGAAAGAAGGTGATGTCAGCAAAAGCCTGCCAGAGGGAGCTCCTCATGCAGGTAACATGTATGAAGAGGACGATCATCCTGCAACTGATGCACCTAAGGATCATGGCGAAGTGCCGCGTAAAAATGACGACAGCCAGGATGATAAAAAGGATCCGTTTAAAGCAAGCTAAGACGCGTGGCGCGCCCGATGGGCGCGCTGATTACAGAGAGGGGCAAGGGGCACGTTATTGCCAGTTTTCGCCCGCAGATGTTCTTTTCACCTGACGCCATCCGGTCAGGCTGTTTTAACAGCCGAGATGATGCGCAGACCCGCCTGCATCATGTTAATTTGCCTGTTCACAGTCGTAAGCACCTCGTATACGTATCTGACTCTGACTGGTGCGGACAATTTCGGCTCTCAGCATCCTTTTACCAGCCTGTGTCGTCTGCTCCAGATCCACCATCCCCGGCGCCCGGCTATTTTTGACCCGCAGTTTAATCATGACGTTGTTGTAATCGCCCTTCTGTTTGGTGAATGTCACCTTCTGTGTTCTGGCACGTTCGCCATTCACAAAGAACCAGCCACTGCTGTCAGGTTTAAGGGTAAACGGCCCGCACTGCAGGGAAGCAACGGCAGAGGAAGAGAGGCAGGCTAAACAGGTTATAAGGGCAAGTTTTTTTAACATAGAGTGAGCGTCCTGCTGGTTGCCGGTAAACGGAAAAGGCTCGGCAGAGATGAAACAGCCTTTTCTCTGCTGCGATATGGAATAAAGAGAAGTATAACCGGCGGTGGTCATCTTCCCCAGCATGCTGATCCTTAGCCCCTCTCCGTTGCTCGTCTCGCCATCCTCAGAGCTAATCCCGGGCCTGAACAGCTCCCCAGCGGCATCGGCTCAGCAGGCTGATAGCGTCAGTATCGTCCGACGCCGGAGCCTGTAACCGGTTAACCAGAACAAATCCATTTGGTGTTTCGGTTTTCTGTAAATAAACCAGCGCCCCGGATTCATTCCGGGAACCTCAATATATTTATATGTTATCCATGACACTACAATTGTGACTGGAATGGTCAGAGAAGCACTGAGAAAACATGGCGTAGCTGGACTCAAATCGTTTACGCCGCCGAAGAGAGAAGCCGGTAATCGTGTCATCTGCCTGCCAGATGCAGCCGTTGATACTCTGCGTGACCAGAAGGAATTTACCCGAATATATCCTCGGACTGCATTCACTTTTCATTCCCGGGAGTATCGCGAGCGCATTGAGCAACAGAAGACATTCGTGCTCAATCCCGGCGCAAATGCAGTCAATGGCCGTTCTGGAGCATATTATTCAGCAGAATCATCAGGGCAGAGATGCACCGGCGCACTAAGCCGTGCAGGCCTCCGTCACCGGAAATATATCCGTCACGTCACGCATTCGCGTGCCGGGCTCTCAGCAGGCGCAAACCCGAACGACATCACCTCGAAAATGGATCACG
The DNA here is from genome assembly GCF_032114055.1 of Pantoea sp. Lineage (GTDB taxonomy): Bacteria > Pseudomonadota > Gammaproteobacteria > Enterobacterales > Enterobacteriaceae > Pantoea. The sequence goes on along the minus strand of NZ_DAMCTB010000015.1, from coordinate 46,545 downwards.
TCAATGCGCAGAGGATGTGCCGGATTCAGAGCGCCTGGATGTCAGAGAACATATCAACCAGCTATCGCTCATTAACACGAAAATGAGCGATCCTGTGCTACAGACGTGCTCCACTAAGGGACAGCATGATAAAGCTTATCAGCTTCAGGCCGTTACTCACCTAAACCTGCATGTTCATAATTTCACTGTACGCTGACACCAGTTTGTTTCTGACCTGAATCCCCATCTGCATAGAAATTGAGGATTTCTGCAGATCGACCATCACATCATTCAGGGCGATGCCGGGTTTCCCCATCTCAAAATCCTGCGCCTGAGTGCGGGCGGTGGTCTGGGTCTCACTGATCTTATCCAGTGCCGCTTTCATGGTGGCGCCAAAATCGATCTGACTGGAGGCTTCACTGCTGCGATTGCTGGCCTGAAGAGAGGTCGCCTGCAGCTGCTGCAGCACGCCGTCGATAGCCTGAATGGACATAAACGATACCTTTTAAAGAGGGAGTATTTTCTCTGTGCCCAAAAGTTAGCACGTTGTCAATGAGACAAAGCCGCTAAATGACAGCAAAAAACCTACCTTATCCAGCCATCGAATTTTGCTTATCACCTAATAATGCCTGGCATTGAAGTGGAAATTTTATCTACGCAGGTCAGGGAGTCTGTTTTGCCATCTCAACTTACCCGGTCAATTACGTCAGGCAGGAATCGGTCATGAATGCGAGCACAGCCGCCACAACAGAACAAGATAAGAAAGGCTTCGGTGACCTGCTCGCTCGCCTGCGCGCAAATCCGCGTATCCCATTAATCGTTGCCGCTGCCGCAGTGGTGGCGATTGTGATCGCGATGGTGCTGTGGGCAAAGCAGCCCAGCTACAGCGTTCTTTATAACAATCTCTCAGATGAGGATGGCGGTGCCATCGTCACGCAGCTGACGCAGATGAACATTCCTTACCGTTTCGCCGAAAATGGCGGCGCGCTGATGGTGCCGGAAGCGAATGTGCATGAGCTGCGTCTGCGTCTGGCTCAGCAGGGTCTGCCAAAGGGCGGCTCGGTGGGCTTTGAGCTGCTGGACAAAGAGAAGTTTGGTATCAGCCAGTTCAGCGAGCAGGTGAACTACCAGCGTGCGCTGGAAGGCGAACTGGCCCGCACCATCGAATCACTCGGCCCGGTTAAAACGGCCCGTGTTCATCTGGCGATGCCAAAACCGACCCTGTTTGTGCGCGAGCAAAAAGCGCCTTCCGCCTCTGTTACCTTAACCCTGCAGCCCGGACGCGCGCTGGATGAAGGTCAGATTCAGGCGATCGCGCACATGGTGTCGAGCAGCGTTGCAGGTTTACCGCCGGGCAATGTGACCGTCGTCGATCAGACCGGTCGCCTGCTGACCCGCTCCGATGCCGCCGGTCGTGACCTCAATGATGCGCAGCTGAAATATGCCGCAGAAGTTGAAGCACGTTATCAGCAGCGTATTGAAGCGATCCTGAATCCGATTCTCGGCCAGGGTAATGTGCACGCGCAGGTTACCGCACAGATTAACTTCGACACCAGTGAGCAGACGGATGAGAAATATCAGCCTAATGCTAACCCGTCGAACACGGCTATCCGTTCGCGTCAGACCAGCACCAGCGACCAGTCGGGCTCCCCTTACCCTGGCGGCGTGCCGGGCGCACTCTCTAATCAGCCTGCGCCAGCCAACACTGCGCCGGTAACGACACCGAACAATAATGCGGCCAATGGCCAGAACGCCAACGGACAGAATAACGCGGCCAATAACGGCACTCAGACCACCAGCACCGCCGCGGCCAGCACGACACCGATGAACTCCCGTCGCGACGACACGGTGAACTACGAGCTGGATCGCACCATTCGTCACACCAAAATGAACGTCGGTGACGTACAGCGTCTGTCGGTCGCGGTGGTGGTGAACTACCGTGCGGATGATAAAGGCAAAGCCGTTGCGCTGAACGAGCAGCAGCTGAAGCAGATTGAAGACCTGACCCGTGAAGCGATGGGCTACTCCCAGACCCGTGGCGACAGCGTCAACGTGGTGAACTCGCAGTTCAACACCACCGAACCGATGAGTGCTGACCTGCCCTTCTGGCAACAGCAGTCATTCTTTGAACAGCTGATGGATGCCGGTAAGTGGCTGCTGGTTGCCCTGATTGCCTTCATTCTTTATCGCAAAATGGTTCGTCCGCATCTGGTGCGTAAACAGGCCGCCGATAAAGCCGCTGCTGAAGCGATTGCCGCCCGCGCAGCTGAGAAACCGGAAGAAGAAGCCTTCAGCGTGCAACTCAGCAAAGATGAGCTGGAACAGGAACGTAAGTCTAACAACCGCATGAGCGCAGAAGTGATGAGTCAACGCATCCGCGACATGTCAGAAAACGATCCGCGTGTGGTAGCGCTGGTCATTCGTGAATGGATGAGTAAAGAGCTATGAGTCTGACCGGAACTGAAAAAAGCGCCATCCTGATGATGACCATTGGTGAAGAGCGCGCGGCGGAAGTCTTCAAACACCTGAACCAGCGTGAGGTGCAGCACCTGAGCGGCGCAATGGCCAACATGCGTCAGGTGTCACATAAACAGCTGACCGAAGTCCTGCGTGAGTTCGAAGCAGATGCCGAGCAGTTCGCGGCGCTGAGCCTGAACTCCAACGAATATCTGCGTTCGGTACTGACCCGGGCGCTGGGCGAAGAGCGCGCCTCCAGCCTACTGGAAGATATTCTCGAAACGCGCGACACCACCAGCGGCATGGAGACGCTCAACTTTATGGAGCCACAGGCTGCTGCCGACCTGATTCGCGACGAGCATCCGCAGATCATCGCCACCATCCTGGTGCATCTGAAGCGTTCGCAGGCAGCCGACATTGTGGCGCTGTTCGACGAGCGTCTGCGTCACGACGTGATGCTGCGTATCGCCACCTTCGGTGGTGTGCAGCCAGCCGCGCTGGCCGAGCTGACCGAAGTGCTGAACGGCCTGCTGGATGGCACCAACCTCAAGCGTGCGAAGATGGGCGGCGTGAGAACCGCAGCCGAAATCATCAACCTGATGAAAACGCAGCAGGAAGAGGCGGTTATCGAGGCGGTACGCGACTTCGACGGCGAACTGGCACAGAAAATTATCGACGAGATGTTCCTGTTCGAGAATCTGGTGGAAGTGGACGACCGCAGCATCCAGCGTCTGTTGCAGGAAGTGGAGTCCGAGCAGCTGCTGGTGGCGCTGAAAGGTGCCGAACAGCCACTGCGCGAGAAGTTCCTCAAAAACATGTCAGCCCGTGCAGCGGATATTCTGCGCGACGATCTGGCCAACCGGGGTCCGGTGCGTATGTCTGCGGTGGAAAACGAACAGAAAGCGATCCTGCTGGTGGTTCGCCGCCTGGCCGAATCCGGCGAGATGGTAATTGGTGGTGGCGAGGAAACGTATGTCTGATGCATTTTCTGCCCGTCCCTGGCAGCTGTGGCAGCCCACAGATTTAGGCCGTTTTGATGAGCCTGAAGCCGAGCCGGAGCCGGAGTTTACCGAGTCTGATGATGGCGTGGATGAGCAACAACAGCAGCTCGAACGCCTGCAGCAGCAGATGCGCAAAGAGGCGCAGGGCCAGGGCTATAACGAAGGCTATCAGCAGGGCATGACCGAAGGTCAGAAAGCGGGCTACGACGCCGGTTTTCAGCAGGGTCTGGTGGATGCGCAGCAGCAGCAGGCGCCGCTTCAGGCGCGGATGCAGCAGCTGGTCGCTGAGTTCCAGAACACTCTGGAATCTCTGGACAGCGTAATCGCCGCCCGTCTGATGCAACTGGCTCTGGAAGCGGCCCGTTCGGTTATCGGCCAGGCGACCGCCGTCGATGGCACCGCCCTGCTGCGCCAGATTCAGGGATTACTGCAGCAGGAACCGATGTTCAGCGGCAAACCGCAGCTGCGTGTTCACCCGGATGACTTACAGCGCATTGAGCAGACCCTGGGCCCGACGCTGGATCTGCACGGCTGGCGTCTGATCGCCGACAGCACCCTCCATCCCGGCGGCTGCAAACTCAGCGCAGAAGATGGTGACCTGGATGCCAGCGTCGCCACGCGCTGGCAGGAACTCTGCCGTCTTGCGGCACCAGGAGAAATTTGATGACCACCCGTCTGAATCGCTGGCTGGGATCGCTTGATGCGTTTGAAAAACGCATTGCTCAGGTACAACCGGTGCGCCGCTATGGTCGCCTGACCCGTGCTACGGGTCTGGTACTGGAAGCGACCGGCCTGCAACTGCCGCTGGGCGCGACCTGCATCATTGAACGTAACGATGGCAAAGCCATCAGTGAAATCGAAAGCGAAGTGGTGGGATTTAACGGGCAGAAACTGCTGATGATGCCACTGGAAGAGGTGGACGGCATTTTACCGGGCGCGCGGGTCTATGCGCGTCAGAACGGCGATAACCCGCAGGCGGGCAAGCAGCTGATGCTGGGGCCGGAACTGCTGGGCCGCGTCCTCGACGGCAGTGGCCGCCCGCTGGATGGGCTGCCTTCACCGGATACCGGCTATCGCGCGCCGCTGATCACGCCACCGTTTAACCCATTACAGCGTACGCCGATTACCGACGTGCTGGATACCGGCGTGCGGGCGATCAACGCCCTGCTGACGGTCGGCCGCGGCCAGCGTATGGGCCTGTTTGCCGGATCGGGCGTAGGGAAAAGTGTACTGCTGGGCATGATGGCACGCTATACCAAAGCGGACGTCATCGTAGTCGGCCTGATCGGTGAACGTGGTCGCGAGGTCAAAGATTTTATTGAGAATATTCTCGGTGCTGAAGGCCGCGCCCGTTCGGTGGTCATCGCCGCCCCGGCCGACGTGTCACCGCTGCTGCGTATGCAGGGTGCCGCCTACGCCACGCGCATCGCTGAAGATTTCCGCGATCGCGGCAAGCACGTGTTGCTGATTATGGACTCCCTCACCCGCTACGCCATGGCGCAGCGTGAGATTGCACTGGCGATCGGCGAGCCGCCTGCGACCAAAGGCTATCCGCCTTCCGTGTTCGCCAAACTGCCTGCACTGGTTGAGCGCGCCGGTAACGGCATTGACGGCGGCGGTTCCATTACCGCCTTTTATACCGTGCTGACCGAAGGCGACGATCAGCAGGATCCGATCGCCGACTCCGCGCGCGCTATTCTCGACGGCCACATCGTGCTGTCGCGCCGTCTGGGCGAAGCGGGTCACTACCCGGCTATCGATATCGAAGCCTCAATCAGCCGTGCGATGACGCATCTGATCGATGAGAACCACTATGCGCAGGTGCGCCAGTTCAAGCAGTTGCTCTCCAGCTTCCAGCGTAACCGCGATCTGGTCAGCGTCGGCGCCTACGCTGCCGGCAGCGACCCGATGCTCGATAAAGCGATTAAGCTCTACCCGCAGATGGAAGCCTTCCTGCAACAGGGGATTTTTGAGCGCAGCGATTACGACGACGCCACCCTGCATCTGCATGCGCTGTTTGGTCAGTGAACCCTTTAACGCGAGGTAACGGCAATGAAAACGGCAAATGCCATCGACACGCTGCGTGATTTAGCGGAGCAGGATCTCGAACGTGCCGCCATTTACTTAGGCGATATGCGTCGCGGCCAGCATGCCGCCAGCGAGCAGCTGACGATGCTGCTCGACTATCAGGACGAATATCGCAACAAACTTAATGATGATATGTCATCGGGTATCGCCAGTACCCGCTGGACCAACTATCACCAGTTTATTCAGACGCTGGAAAAAGCAATCGAACAGCACCGTAACCAGCTCAATCACTGGAATCAGCGGCTTGAGCAGGCGCTGATCAACTGGCGCGACAAGCAGAAACGGCTGAACGCCTATCAGACCCTGATTACGCGGGCAGCAGAAAACGCATCACGACAGGAAAACCGTCTCGACCAGAAACGGATGGACGAATTTGCCCAACGGGCCGCATTGAGGAGAGGCGAATGATCACGCTGCCACACATTGCCACAAAAGCGGCGGTGAAAACCGACGCAGACCCCCTCGTCTCCGCTGATGCGGCGACGGGAAAGGAGGCCCTGCCGCAGGACTTTCTGACTGCACTGGGCAACCAGCTGCTGGGCCTTTCTAAACAGCCCGGCAAAACATTGCAATCGGCTGATGTTAAAGCAGAAAAGGCTGAAGATCCGCGTGCAAAAGCCCCGCTGAATGGGCTCATGGCGGCGCTGGATAATCCGGCTGCGTTAAGCGGTCTGTTTACACCGGAAAATATTAAAGCTGATACAAAATCAGCCGATGATAAAGACAAGCCGGACGTGGCCTCCCTGAGCGCCAGCGAGCTGCAGAATGTGCAGGCGCTGTTTGCCATGTTACCGGGCGTGACCACCGCTGCTGCCGCGACGCCAACGCCGACGCCAGTCAGTAGTGAGGCAGGCGAGCTGACGGCCCAGGCTGACGGCGGCCGCAAAGCACAGAACCCGCTGATGTCACTGCTCAGCAGTGCGCAGAATAGTGCGCCAGCGGGGAAAGATGAAAAGCATGACGCTAAAGGCGCCATTCCTGACTCGCCCGTGCTCAGCAGCCCAGCCAGCCCGGCTTCAGCCGCTGCGCACAGCGCGCCAGGCACTGGTCTGACGCCCGACAGCAGTTTTCAGCAGGCACTGAACACCTTTGTGAAACAGGACGATCAGGCTGCGGCAAACGCCAGCAACGGCGATAACACAGTTACTGCACTGCCTGTCACCAGCGCCAGCAGCCTGCCTGCGCCTGTGACCGCCTCGGCGACCAGCAGCACGCCGGCCACACCGATGCTGAATGCACAACTGGGCAGCGATGAGTGGCAGCAGGCACTGAGTCAGCAGATTGTGATGTTTAGCCGTAACGGGCAGCAGAACGCGGAGTTGCGCCTGCATCCGGAAGACCTTGGCGCTATCCAGATTAGCCTGAAGCTGGATAACGACCAGGCACAAATTAGTCTGGTTTCCAGCCACAGCCATGTCAGATCGGCGCTGGAAGCCGCGATACCGCAGCTGCGCAGCGCGCTGGCAGAGAGCGGCATCAACCTGGGCGAAAGTCAGGTGAGCAGTGACAGTTCCGCGCAGGGCCAGAGCTTCCAGCAGCAGGAGGCGCCTCGCGATGGACAGCATGGCCGCTTCTCCCTCTCCCAGGACAATGACAACGACATCACGCCGATTGCCGTCCCCGCCGCCCTTCAGGCTCGCGTCAGCGGCAACAGCGCCGTCGACACTTTTGCCTGACAGCGACAAACGCTGAAGGTAAGCGTAAAACCCGCGTCTTTTCTTCCCATTGGTTTGACTTAAGACGCGGGATAATCTGTCCCGTGAGCCGAGAGGCTTGCCCATAATTCACAGGAAGTAACTGCAACCATGTCTGATAACGCAAAAGCAAAAGGCCGCAAACGTAAACTCTTAATACCGGTGTTGCTCATTGTAACGCTGGCCGCTTGCAGCGTAGCAGGCTATGCAGTCTGGCGAATGATGAACAAACACGAGGGCGATAAGCCTGAGGTGGCGAAAGTTGAACCGCCTCCCGCTCCGGTCTTTTTTGCACTTGATACATTTACGGTTAACCTGGTCAATCCCGACAACGATCCTGACCGCGTGCTCTACGTAGGCTTTACCCTGCGTCTGGCCGATGAGGATACCCGTCGTCGGCTGAATGATTATCTGCCTGAGGTGCGCAGCCGTCTGCTGCTGCTGCTCTCGCGTCAGAGTGCTGCGGCACTGGCGACAGAGCAGGGAAAACAGGCACTTGTTGAACAAATTAAACAAGTGCTGACCCCTCCACTGGTAAAAGGTCAACCTCCGCAGGCTGTAAACGACGTGCTGTTTACTGCCTTCATTTTGAGGTGAATCAATGGGCGATAGTATTCTCTCCCAGGCTGAAATTGACGCCCTTCTGAACGGCGACAGTGGCGGCGCGGAAGAAGAAAAGAAACAAATGGGGCCGGAAGGCGATATTCGTCCTTACGACCCGAATACCCAGCGCCGCGTGGTGCGCGAGCGTCTGCAGGCGCTGGAGATTATTAACGAGCGTTTTGCCCGTAGTTTCCGTATGGCGCTGTTTAACCTGCTGCGCCGCAGCCCGGATATCAGCGTCGGGGCGATCAAGATTCAGCCGTACCATGAGTTTGCCCGCAATCTGCCGGTGCCAACTAACCTGAACCTGATCCACCTGAAACCGCTGCGCGGCACGGCGCTGGTGGTGTTCTCACCGAGCCTGGTGTTTATTGCCGTCGACAACCTGTTTGGTGGCGACGGACGCTTTCCGACCAAGGTCGAAGGCCGTGAGTTTACTCATACCGAGCAGCGCGTCATCCGCCGCATGCTGAAGCTGGCGCTGGATGGTTACAGCGATGCCTGGAAAGCGATTTATCCGCTGGACGTCGAGTATGTACGTTCAGAGATGCAGGTGAAGTTCACCAACATTACGACCTCGCCGAACGACATCGTGGTTAACACGCCGTTCCAGGTAGAGATCGGAAACCTGGTGGGTGAATTTAATATCTGCATCCCGTTTTCAATGATTGAACCGCTGCGCGAGCTGCTGGTGAATCCACCGCTCGAAAACTCACGTCAGGAAGATAACCACTGGCGTGACAACCTGGTCAAACAGGTGCAGCACTCTGAGCTGGAATTGATTGCACACTTTGCCGAAACCTCACTGCGTCTGTCACGGATCCTGCAGCTGAAACCTGGCGACGTGCTGCCGATTGAGAAGCCTGAACGCATTATCGCCCATGTCGATAGCGTCCCGGTCTTAACCAGCCAATATGGCACGATGAATGGTCAGTACGCGCTCCGTGTTGAACACCTGATTAACCCGATTTTGAATTCGCTGAACGAGGAACAGCCCCATGACTGACAGTAATAAACCGTCTGATGATATCTCTGCAGACGATCTGTGGGCTGAAGCGATGAATGAGCAGGTCGGCAGCAGCAGCAGTAGTGCGCCGCAGACCGACGATGTCTTTAAATCATTCGACAGCGGCAACGTCGCTGGCTCGCTGCAGGATATCGACCTGATTATGGATATCCCGGTGAAGCTGACCGTGGAGCTGGGCCGCACCAAGATGACCATCAAAGAGCTGCTGCGTCTGACGCAGGGGTCTGTGGTGTCACTGGATGGCCTGGCAGGTGAACCGCTGGATATTCTGATCAACGGTTACCTGATCGCGCAGGGTGAAGTCGTGGTTGTGAACGACAAATATGGCGTACGCATCACCGATATCATCACCCCGTCTGAACGCATGCGTCGTCTGAGTCGCTAAAGAGTCCCTGACTATGAACAGCCAGAATCAAACGCTGCAAACGGCGACACCGCACGCCCAGGCGATCTCAACCGGCTCAATGCTGGCGCAGGTTAGCAGCGTTTTAGCCGTTATTATTTTATTGATTCTGGCTTGCGCCTGGCTGGCACGTCGTGCCGGCTTCGCCCCGAAGAAAGTCAGTAGCCAGGAGCTGAAGCTCACCGCCAGCGTCTCCGTTGGCCAGCGTGAACGCGTCGTGATTGTTGATACGGCCGATGCCCGCCTGGTACTGGGCGTCACCGCGCAGCAGATTACGCATCTGCATACGCTTCCGCCGGGTCAGCCGGTCTCCGTGACGCCCGACAACCGTGCGCCACAGGATTTTCGTCAGTTGTTACAGAACCTGGTTAAACGTCCCGGAAAACCACAATGATGCGTCGACTGCTTCCTTTACTGCCACTGTTGTTACTGGCACCGGCTGCTCATGCCCAGCTGCCGGGCCTGGTGAGCCACTCGCTGCCTGGCGGCGGACAGAGCTGGTCCCTGCCGGTTCAGACGCTGGTCTTTATTACTGCGCTGACCTTTATTCCGGCGGTGCTGCTGATGATGACCAGCTTCACCCGCATCATCATTGTATTTGGTTTACTGCGTAACGCCCTGGGCACGCCCTCGGCGCCGCCTAACCAGGTGCTGCTCGGTCTGTCGCTGTTCCTGACCTTCTTTATTATGGCGCCCACCTTCGACAAAATTTATCAGGATGCTTATCTGCCCTTCAGTCAGGACAAGATCAGCATGGATGTAGCGATTGAGAAAGGTGCCCAGCCGCTGCGTGACTTTATGCTGCGTCAGACCCGCGAAGCGGATCTGGCCCTGTTTGCCCGGCTGGCTAACACCGCGCCGATTGCCGGCCCGGAAGCGGTGCCGATGCGTATTCTGCTGCCAGCCTACGTGACCAGTGAACTCAAGACCGCTTTCCAGATTGGCTTTACCGTCTTCATTCCGTTCCTGATCATCGACCTGGTTGTCGCCAGTGTGCTGATGGCGCTGGGCATGATGATGGTTCCGCCCGCAACCATATCGCTGCCGTTTAAGCTGATGCTGTTTGTGCTGGTCGACGGCTGGCAGCTGCTGGTCGGTTCACTGGCGCAAAGCTTCTACTCCTGATCCCCCTTTTTTTACCGGAGCAACACATGACACCTGAATCAGTAATGGTAATGGGACAGGAAGCGATGCGCGTCGCCCTGATGCTGGCCGCCCCGCTGCTGCTGGCCGCGCTGGTCAGCGGTCTGCTGATCAGCCTGATTCAGGCGGCGACGCAGGTCAACGAACAGACCTTATCCTTTATTCCTAAAATTCTGGCGGTCGCCACGACCGGCATTATTGCGGGTCCGTGGATGCTGAATCTGCTGCTGGACTATATCCGCACCGTCTTTACTAACCTGCCTTATATCATCGGCTGATGATTACTCTCGACAGCAGTCAGCTGGTTCAGTGGGTCAGCCAGTTCTTCTGGCCTCTGGTGCGCATCATGGCGCTGTTCGCCACCGCACCGATTCTCAGTGAACGATCGGTCAGCAAGCGTGTCAAAATTGGGCTGGCTGTGATGATTACCTGGCTACTGATGCCGCTGTTACCTGCCGTCAATGTCACCCTGTTTTCTCCGGCTGGCTTCTGGCTGCTCATTCAGCAAATGCTGATTGGTATTGCACTCGGTTTTACCATGCAGTTTGCCTTTGCTGCCGTGCGCTGCGCGGGTGAGGTCATTGGTCTGCAGATGGGTATCTCCTTCGCCACCTTTTTTGATCCTGGCAGCCGGCTTAACATGCCGGTGCTGGCCCGTTTCCTCGACATGCTGGCAATGTTACTTTTCCTGACCTTCAACGGTCATCTATGGCTGATCTCGCTGCTGGCGGACAGTTTTCATACGCTACCGATTGGTGGTCACCCGCTTAATGCCAACGCATTTATGGCACTGGTGAAATCAGGCGGATTAATTTTCCTTAATGGCATGATGTTAGCGCTACCCTTAATCGTTTTGTTACTCATGCTAAATCTGGTACTAGGTTTGTTAAACCGTGTTTCACCACAGTTATCAATCTTCGCTATTGGCTTCCCCATTACCTTAACAGTCGGAATTTTAACCCTCAGTCTGCTGATGCCCCTTCTCGCCCCGTTTTGTGAGCATTTGTTTGGGGAAGTCTTTGATTTACTCACCCGCTTCCTCACGGAACTGTCCCGTCCCTGAACATTAAGTTTCTAACTATCTTTCCATCACAAAACTTAAGTATCACAAAACCATCACTGCATTTTCCGAACCATGTTTTCCAGAATGCAACTAAGGAAATTCTGATAAATGTGCGCAGAGTCTGAAAATAATTCTTATTAAACCGGGCTTCGCGTATTTTAGTCGGGTGGTTCACAGAAGCACTCAGACTGTGAATTGGCGGACAAATCGGTCAAGACATTGAATTTACAGGAAAAAAATCTTTAAGTGATTTTTCTTGTTAAAAAATGTTTTTTCCGGCATTGTCATCGCACGCTGAGGCGTCACACTTTCGTAAAACAAATGCTTTTGAGAATTATCCTATCAGAAAACTCTGTGTTTTCAGGGATAGTGATTTTGCTCTCAAAAAATGCGTTTTACTTTACCTCCGGCACTTCAGTGGCACTCCCCGCCATGGCCGGAGAATGTGTGACGTCAGGGCAGCACAAAATTTTTGCAGAACGGGTCAGGGATGAAGACTTTTATGGGCGTTTGCCTGTTGCCAAACTGCACGAGCAGAATAAAAAAGTACCTAAGAAATCTCTCTCGTACCGCAACGCGTATTCATCGTTGATTTAAACGGATAACAAATTGGTGAGGGTCGCTATTATGCCAACTATTATTATGGATTCCTGCAACTACACACGCCTGGGATTAACAGACTACATGTCTTTAAAAGGAGTTAAGAAGAAGAACATCTCGTCTGTCTCCGATATTGAGCAACTACAGCAAAAATGTGAGCAATTAAATCCTGGTGTCGTCTTTATTAATGAAGATTGTTTCATTCATGAGTCAGACTCCAGCGAACGCATTCGCACTATTATTACGCAGCATCCTGATACACTGTTTTTTATATTCATGGCGATCAGCAATATCCATTTTGAGGAATATCTCTACGTTCGTAAGAACCTGATTATTACATCAAAATCGATGAAAACTTCGACCCTTGATTCCTTACTCAGCACCTATTTGCAGAAGAAGCTTAATCAGTCTGCACGCATCTCTTCGGGCATGGATGTGCACCCGCTGACGTTAAGTCAGACTGAGTCAAACATGCTGAAAATGTGGATGTCAGGTCATGACACCATCCAGATTTCAGATAAAATGCAAATTAAGGCCAAAACGGTCTCGTCACACAAAGGAAATATTAAACGCAAAATCAAAACCCATAATAAACAGGTTATTTATCATGTGGTGCGTTTAACCGATAATGTGACCTCGGGTATTTATGTAAATATTCGCTGATTGTCGCACGTCTAAGACCGGCCTTACTGGCCGGTTTTTTTTATTGCTTGAAATTGGGAGCTACGTCTCACTCTTACTGTTAAGTGTTTATGCTCTTTTGCCGATGTTACGCTTTATAACAACAGCCTCAAGAGAGTAAGGATATGAACACTGCAGTAGATAATAATGGACAAAAAAGCGCGGGCCTCTGGCAGAATCTCCGTCTGGTGCCGCTGTTTAGCCTGATCTTCGGCGGCATTCTGCTGCTGTTTGCACTCTGTATCGGTGTCGCCAGTTACTTTCTGATTTTGAGCAATCACTCCCTCGATGATGCGACCAATGAAATTCAGGTGCGCATGGGCCTTTCAAACAGTTCCAACCACCTGCGTACCGCGCGTCTGACCATTATTCAGGCCGGTGCCGCCGCGCGCATTGGCGAAATGGATGCGTTTCGCGCCAATGTAGCGGCTGCTGAGAAACGCATTCAGCAGGCAAAAGAGGGCTTCGCCGTTTATGAAGCCCGTGAAGTGAAATCACCTGCCGATACGGAACTGGATGCCAGCCTCAGGGCCCGCTTTAATGATTACATTACTAAAGGCCTGATACCGATGATTGACGCCGGTAAGCAGGGCAGCTTTGAGGGTATTATCGCTCAGGAAACCGATGTCACCCGTAAGCTGGATGATGACTATAACGCGGTGCTACTGAAGGCGATCAAGATCCGTACTGACCGGGCGAATGCGATCACTGCACAGGCGGATCATCAGTCGCGCATCGGCTTTATCTCGATGGCAGCGGCCTTTACTGCCGCGCTGGTGCTGGTGCTGATGACCTTTGTCTTCCTGCGCCGCATCGTTATCACGCCGCTGCGCCAGTCGGTGCAGCATATCGAACGTATTGCTCAGGGCGATCTGACCTCCCCGCCTTTGCCGCATGGCCGCAGTGAAATCGGCACGCTGATCTATAACCTGCAGCTGATGCAGCAGGCGCTGGTCACCACGGTGGGAACAGTACGTGAAGGTGCGGTAGCGATTTACCAGGGTTCCAGTGAGATCTCAGCGGGTAACACCGATCTTTCGTCCCGGACTGAGCAGCAGGCTGCCGCGCTGGAGCAGACCGCAGCCAGCATGGAGCAGCTGACCGCGACTGTGAAACAGAACGCCGAGAACGCGCATCACGCCAGTCAGCTTGCCGCTGATGCGTCCGGTAAAGCGCGCAGCGGGGGCGAACTGGTCGGCAGTGTGGTGAAAACCATGAACAATATTTCTGGCAGCTCGAAGAAAATTGCCGAGATCACCAACGTCATTAACAGCATTGCGTTTCAGACCAACATCCTGGCGCTCAATGCCGCCGTTGAAGCTGCACGGGCGGGTGAACAGGGTCGCGGCTTTGCCGTCGTGGCCAGTGAAGTGCGCAATCTGGCGCAGCGGAGTGCGCAGGCGGCTAAGGAGATTGAATCCCTGATTTCGGAGTCGGTCACATTGATTAATGATGGCTCGCTTCAGGTTGGCGCCGCCGGCAGCACCATGGGTGAGATTGTCGAAGCGGTACGTCGCGTGACCGATATTATGTCAGAGATCGCGGCGGCATCGGACGAGCAAAGCCGGGGGATTCAGCAGGTCAGTCAGGCGGTTACCGAGATGGACAATGTGACTCAGCAAAACGCCTCTCTGGTGGAAGAAGCCACCGCTGCAGCCGCCTCGCTGGAAGATCAGGCCGGCAAACTGACCCAGGCCGTGTCAGCATTTCGTCTGCAGGAAACCACTGACAGGACGCATGCACCTGCGCGTGACGCGGCAAAGTTAAAGAGCCCTGCTATTACCCCACGTCCGGCGCTGGCTGCCGGTAACGATAACTGGGAAACTTTCTGATTCACGCCGGTTAAGGCTGCGGGCAGCATTCACCGAAAATTTAGCAGGCTGGTTTCACTCGCCAGCCGCCACATAGCCTCAGACAGCAAAAAGCCGCCTCCCCGTTTCAGGGAAAGGCGGCTTTTTTTACTGCGTCAGTTTCAGGCGTCCTGGTGCGGTTCAACAAAAATGCCATCCGGCTGGTGCAGTTCGTTGAAGAACCAGATGCCCAGCGGGTAATCCTCCAGCGCCACCAGAAACATGGTGCCCTCATTAAATGGCTCCATAGCCAGAATAGTCCCGATGCGGCGCGGGCCACCATCGGTTTTGACGCTGACGCGGTCATTAACCTTCATTATCGGTTCTCCTGATGATTAGCTGCATACAGTCTAAACGAAGAACCGTGGCGATGCAGCGCGTTAACGGCGGGCAATGACCCAGACAGCGTGAACGATACCCGGGATATAGCCACAGAGCGTCAGCAGGATATTCAGCCAGAAAGCCCCGCCAAAACCGACCTGCATAAACACGCCCAGTGGTGGCAGAAGAATGGCGATAATAATTTTTAAGAAATCCATAACCCTTCCTTTAGGTGTTGAAATAAATCAGCTTTATTTTCAACTATAGCCGAATATGCTCTGCTCAGGCGAAAAGTCAGGTAAATCTGAGTAAGGATGCCCCTTTTCGATTTCCTGACAGTTTGCTGCAGGACTTCTGACGCCCCTGGCCTTTACACTCTGCCTGCTGCTGCCCCCCCAGAGGTGCAGCTAACCTGTTAGTAACAAGGATTTTGCCCGCGCAGCGCGGGCTTTTTTTTATCTGCGATCTGTCCGATCTTCGCTTTCACTGTCGCGTTCTATACTGATTACTCTGTTTCCACCCGGGAGTCAGACTATGACAGACGAAAAACAGCTCAGTGACAGGCAGCCGTCAGAACTGATGGTGGATGTCGAAGGATTGCTGGCGGCAATTCAGGCCAGAACATCGGGCGAGGTGCGGGATTATATGGAGCAGGATCAGGCACCGCGGCTTGAAGCGGATGGCCGGATTTTTCACTCTTATCGTGAACTGGCTGAGGCGTTTGAAATTGACATCTGCGACTACCGTGCCAGCGAAGCCAACCGCTGAAATCGATTTCAAAAAAATACCCGGCGGGATGGCCGGGTAAAAAGTCAATTCGTTACACCAGGGAATTCTTAACACCTGTGCAGATTACGCGATCCCATCCATGAAACAAGTACCTGATATGCATATTTCTGCACGCTGTCTGGAAATTACTGTTGCGATGTTGCCGAAAACACCGCGCCAGACAGTCACTTAGTTCCTGTTTACTTACCCTGACTCTCTCCTTTGCCCCTATTTTTTAAGATTTTTCCTGGATTGGTGGCTGACGGCGCATTAATAAAAGTGTGCGCCAGATTCAACTATAATACTGAAAAATCGCTGCTTTAGCCGCAAATGTGATGAAAGGAGCCTGCTAATGCCCCATCTCCATCAGCCGTTAATGATTATTACTGACCTGGATGGTTCACTGCTCGACCACCATACCTATCGCTGGGATGCGGCCAGCGAATGGCTTACCACACTGAAACAGCAGGCTGTCCCGCTGGTGATCTGTACCAGCAAAACGGCCGCCGAGATTGTTCCGCTGCAAAAAAAGCTGGGCATTAGCGGCTCGCCCTTTATTGCTGAAAACGGTGCCGTGGTGCAGACGCACGATCAGCAACGCGTCCGCCTGAATCCTGCGCTGACCTATGAGGCGATCTGCAGCAAACTGGCTAAGATGAAAGCCCGCTATCGCTTTACCGGTTTTCATGACTTCTCCGATACGGACGTGGCCTCAATGACCGGCCTGAGTGAGGCGGATGCGGCGCTGTCGCGTCAGCGCGAAGCTTCCGAGGTAGTGGTCTGGCGCGACAGTGAGGACGCGCTGGTGCAGTTTCGCGAGGCGCTGGGCGCTGAAGGCCTGGCGCTGACTCAGGGGGGACGTTTCTGGCATGTGATGCCTGCGGGCAGCGGCAAGGGTGAAGCCCTGCGCTGGCTACTGGATCACTCACCCGGCGAGGCGCGCATTACCATCGGCCTGGGCGACGGACCTAACGATGCGCTGATGCTGGATGCGGTAGATTACGCCGTGGTGATCCGGGGCTACAGTAAGACCCCGGTCACGCTCACGCGCACCGACCAGCAGCAGGTCTATCACACGGCGCATCACGGCCCAGAGGGCTGGCGCGAAGGGCTGGACTATTTTTTGACTCAACCTCAATAAGCTGCCCACGGGCATTGAAAGGATGATGCGATGAGTGACTTCTATCAGAATGGCGTAATCACTAACTTCCACAACCTGACCCACCGCAGCGTGGAGTCGCTGGAAAAAGAGATGGTACGCTTTGCCCGCAAACGCAAAATGGGGCTGATCCTGCCATCGCTGTTTTCCGAACTTGAAGGCCCGGCGCTGACGAATATCGTCGATGAGCTGGCAAAAGTGCCCTATCTGGACGAGATTGTGATCGGTCTGGATCGGGCTGACCGCGACCAGTTTCTGTATGCCCGCGAATTTTTCTCCCGCCTGCCGCAACGGCATCGCATACTGTGGAATGACGGCCCGCGCCTTAAGGCGATTGATGCTGAACTGGATAAAGAGGGCTTATCCCCTACCCAGCCAGGCAAAGGGCGTAACGTCTGGTTCTGCACCGGCTATACACTCGCCTCAGATCGCACCAGCTGTGTTGCCCTGCATGACTGCGATATCGTCACTTATGAGCGTGGAATGCTGGCCCGCCTGCTCTATCCGCTGGCGAATCCGGCCTTTCAGTATGAGTTCTGTAAAGGCTTTTACGCACGCGTGGCCGATGGCAAACTTAATGGCCGCGTAGGCCGGTTACTAGTTGGCCCGCTGCTGCGCTCACTGCAGAAAGTCTACGGCCATTCAGAATACCTGGATTACCTGTCGAGCTTCCGTTACCCCCTTTCCGGCGAATTTGCTATGCGGACGCATGTGCTGAACGGCATAAAAATTCCGGGCGACTGGGGGCTGGAGATCGGCGTATTGTCGGAGATTTACCGTAACTACACGACCCGCCAGTCCTGTCAGGTTGAAATTGCTGACAATTATGATCATAAACACCAGCCGCTGGCGGAAGATGATGGCACGGGCGGCCTGAAACGCATGAGTAACGATATCGTTCAGTCTCTGCTGCGTAAGCTCGCGACGATGGGCGTCCCGCTGACCAGTGATTCATTCCGGGTGCTGAAGGCGACTTACTATCGTAATGCGCTGGATATCATGGAGACTTACAACCATGAGGCTGCGATGAACGGCCTGAAGTTTGATCAGCATGTGGAGGAAGCGGCGGTGGAGATGTTTACCCAGTCGATTCTGGAAGCGGGACAGGCCTTTATCGAGCGCCCCAACGACAAGCCGTTTATCCCGAGCTGGAGTCGGGTTCAGTCCGCGTTCCCGGATGTCTTACAGCGTATTTATCAGGCCGTTGAAGAGGATAACGACGGCAACGTCTGAGACTGATCGGGCGGCACAGGAGATATCTGCCACCGCCTGTCAGAAGCCGGGCCTGTCGGGTCGCAAACCCCTCAGGCCAGCGTCTCAGCCTGCCAGCTGCTGCGCCGGAGCTGTTGCGCACAGCTCATCGCTGCGGAAGGCTTCACTGCGCACCGCATAGCCGTCGTACCAGCGGCACTCGACCATGCCACTCGCGTAGCCGGTCACCACCATTGTCTGCCCCTCTTCCTTGTGTTGCACTTCCTCACTGATTGCAAAAACCATGATGCGCTCCTTTTACCAATGTTAATAACCGGGGTGATGATTTCCTTTATAGCAGGCGAATGGGGTTCCTGCCTGTTAGGGCACGCAAAAAGTGGGCAAATTCAGAATAAAGCAGAGAGATATGCGGAAAATAAAAAAAGCGGATAAAAAATATTATCCGCTTTGAGGGAATAGCTGTGGCGCTGACGTCAGATTTTGCACCCTTCGCAGTCGGCTTCGTCACCGAGATCGTCCGGCACTTCGCTGGCCTTCTTTTCCGCTTTCGCTTCAGCCTGCTCAAGCTGTGCGTCGATATCAAATTCAAACATGTCGTCGTTCATCGTCATTCTCCTGACCGTAAATCACAGTGCGCTTTATACCGATTTTCCGCGCACTCTGGCAATAAGGTTGACCACTAACAGCACGATCGACCCAATGATAAAGCCGAGCACCAGATTGGCTCCATTACTGAGCAGCATCGCGATCCAGCCGCTAAAGCCGCCGCTGACCTCCTCAATAAGATGATGCAGCGGAGCAATACCGTGCACCACAATGCCGCCACCAACCAGGAACATTGCGATAGTGCCGACTACGGTGAGAATCTTCATCAGCCACGGCGCAGCAGCCAGCAGCACGCCGCCAATGCCCTGCGCAAGGCGGGAGGGTTTCTCGCGCAGCCAGAAGCCCAGATCGTCGATTTTTACAATCGCCGCAACGATGCCGTAGACGCCAATGGTGACCAGAATCGCAATGCCCGCCAGGATAATGACCTGATTCAGCAGCGGCGACGCCGAGACGATGCCCAGGGTGATGGCAACGATCTCGGCAGAGAGAATAAAATCGGTCCGCACCGCACCTTTAATCTTCTTCTTTTCGAACTCCGCCGCGTTCTGATTCGCCAGCGAATCCAGTCGCTTCTGTCGTGCTTCCGGTGATTTACTCTGCTTGTCGTGCTGCAGGCTGTGCAGCACCTTCTCTACGCCTTCGTAGCAGAGGTAGGCACCGCCAATCATCAGCAGCGGCGTGATCAGCCAGGGCGCAAACGCTGAGATGATCAGCGCCAGCGGCACCAGAATCAGCTTGTTGAGAAACGATCCTTTGGCCACGCCCCAGACCACCGGCAGCTCGCGATTAGCTTTCACGCCCGTGACCTGCTGAGCGTTCAGTGACAAATCGTCTCCCAGCACGCCCGCGGTCTTTTTCGCCGCCACTTTCCCCATGACGGAAATATCGTCCAGAAGTGTTGCAATATCATCAAGTAAAGTGAGTAAACTGGTTCCCGCCAAAATCTTATCCTTAGTCTGGTTCGTTATGTTGACAACATGGGCATCGCTCAATTTCCGTCACGGTCATCTCGGCGATGCCCTCACAATCCCACTCGACCCGCACCTTCTCGCCTGCTGTGCTTTCCGCATGCAGATATTTACTGACCGGGCTTTCGGTCATGCCGGTAATTTCCTCCGTGGCGATCAGCCTCTCCCCGCAGTAGACCCGCGCGGTCGCTTTTGTGTTAACCATTCGCTCATCACGGATCTGATAAAGGCGTTTTACGGTCAGTTTTATGCTGCTCATTTCGGCCTCCTGGCCACGGAGAAAGCGCAGATCTAACCAATTATGTCGGGGATTAGCAATCTGCGTGGTAATGATGAATGCCCTGATAATCGATCTCAGCACTCTCTGACATTGCCAGCAGCCACTCCTCCAGCCGTTCCAGCAAATCCTGATCTGCCAGGCGCTGTTTGCCCCGCAGTGCGCACTCCCAGATAATCAGCACCTTCCAGCCCGCCGCCTGCAGCTGCCGCACGTAGCGCTGGTCACGTTCAACATTACTGTTGATTTTTCCGGTCCAGAACTCTGTGCGCGTCGCGGGCAGCTTGAAGAGATAGCAGTGATGACGATGCCAGAAACAGCCATGAACAAAAATAATCGCCTGCTGCTCTGTCAGAACGAAGTCAGGCCGCCCCGGCAGGTTTTTATCCTGCACGCGATAGCTGAAGCCACGGTCTTTCAGCAACAGCGCAATACGCTGCTCAATGGCCGTATCCTGAGCGCGAATCGCACGCATATTTTTGCTGCGTGTTTCGCTGGAGTGAACATCAGCCATAACCTCTCCTTTTTTGCTGGTTATGTAACTTTAGCCTGCACGGCGAAAAGCGAAAGTCGCCGCAGGCTGACGCTGGATGCAGGGCCGTAAAAGCAGAAGATTCCGGGGTGCTGCGGCAGAATACATCCCGGAATTTCCTCACGTCGCAGGGAGTGATAGCATAGGCGCCTTACTGTTAAGGAAAAATGCATGCATCCCGCCGCCCTCACTGAACCACTCTCTGCCGCCCTTTCCTCTGCCGATGCGTCTGAACGCGTGCAGCAGTTGCTGGAAATCTATTCGGTGCGTGATCTCACGGCCCGCCTGCAACAGGCCGGATTTACCGGCTGGACGTCAGCCCTGCTGAACCGCATACGTCAGGGTAAAAGCCCCCTGCCTCCTCTGAGTGAGGGGGAGCAGCAGCTGCTGCAGTCGCTGCTGCCGTCGCGGCCGGCCCATTATGATAATCCTGAATTCCGTTTTATCGACCTCTTTGCCGGGATTGGCGGCATTCGTAAAGGCTTCGAGGCGATTGGCGGCAAGTGCGTCTTCACCAGTGAATGGAATAAAGAGGCGGTGCGCACTTATAAAGCGAACCACTACAGCGATCCGCTGGAGCATCACTTCAACACCGATATCCGTCAGGTCACGCAGCCGGAAGGACTGACCGGTGATGACGAAATCTACCGGGCGATTGATGCCGCCATTCCCGATCATCAGGTGCTGCTGGCCGGTTTCCCCTGTCAGCCCTTTTCACTGGCGGGCGTCAGCAAAAAGAATGCGATGGGCCGTGCACATGGTTTTGAATGCCAGGTTCAGGGCACATTATTCTTTGATGTGGCCCGTATTCTGGCCGCCAAAAAGCCGCCGTTTTTTGTGCTGGAAAACGTGAAGAACCTGAAAAGCCATGATAAAGGCCGGACCTTCACCATTATCATGGAGACGCTGGATGAGCTGGGCTATGACGTCGCCGATGCCAGTACCGACAGCCCGGATGCCAAAGTGATCGATGCGCGTCACTTTCTGCCCCAGCATCGCGAACGCATTGTGCTGGTGGGCATTCGCCGCGATCTGAAAAAACAGGACTTTACGCTGCGCGATATCCGTCGCTTCTATCCTGCGCAGGTGCCGAGCCTGCAGAGCCTGCTGGAGCAGGCCCCGGACGACAAATATATTCTGTCGCCGGTGCTGTGGCGCTACCTCTATCAGTATGCGAAAAAGCACAAAGCCCGTGGCAATGGATTTGGTTTTGGCCTGAACGATCCACGCAATCCTGACTGCTGCGTACGAACGCTGTCGGCGCGTTATTATAAAGATGGCTCAGAAATTTTGATTGACCGCGGCTGGGACAGTGCATCCGGTGAGGCCGGGTTTAAGAATGCTGAAAACATGGCCCGCCGTCCGCGTCGCCTCTCGCCGCGCGAGTGCGCCCGCCTGATGGGTTTTGATGTGCCAGGCCAGGCGGCCTTTCGCATTCCGGTGTCAGACACGCAGGCGTATAAGCAGTTTGGTAATTCGGTCGTGGTCCCGGTATTCGCCGCAGTAGCTCAGCTCCTGCTGCCGCATATCCGCCAGCTGATGACGTCATCGCGCTGAAAAGAAAAAACCCGTCTTTCGACGGGTTTCTTTTTATTTCTTCTTCTTAGCCTGCTTCTTCAGCAGCAGGCGAATCTGCTTCAGCTCGGTCGCGGTCAGCCCCTCGGCCTTTTCATCAGCAGCGGTTGCTTTTTCTGCTGACTCTTCAGTGAGGTCCTGACTATCAATGGCCGGATGCGGATGCGTTTCCAGGCTGGCCTGTAATCGCTGAACGATCTCCTGGCTCATCGAAATCTGATTCTCCAGCGCAAGCTGTTTGATCGTTTCTTTCAGTTCAGGGTCAATTTTAATCGTTAAATTAACAGTTTCGGTCATTGCGCCACTCCTTTTTTGTTATGGCTACACGCTACCGGATGACCGTTTCGATTAACATACTGTCATAAAAATTTAATATTCCGCGCGCAATGGGGAGAAATCCCGCAGCACGGCCTCGTCGATTCCTGTGAGATTGCCCTGCAGTTCGGCGTAGAGTTTCGCCATATAACGCACCAGAAAATCTGCGTTGTGTTCCGCCAGCCTGCGACCCGTTTCCGTGTGCATCGTCTCTGGCAGGCGCAGCAGTTTCTTCTGGAAGTGATCCAGCGTCCATTTAACGTCATTCAGCTCGCGCTCTTTGCCTAAAGGATCCTGGCTGTCGAACAAAGGACGGTTCAGCGCACCGGCGGTATAGAAGACCCGCGCCAGCCCGATCGCGCCCAGTGACTCCAGCCGGTCAGCATCCTGCACAATTTTTGCTTCCAGCGTCTGCGGCGGTATGCCTGCGCTGAAACTGTGCGTTTTCACGGCATGCATAACGGCCTCAATTCGCTCAGCCGGAAAATCGGGAAAGTCCTGCTGCAGAATACGCTGGGTTTCCACTGCGGCATACGTTGAGGCGAGATGACGCTCCGGATGATTTTTAGGCAGATTAACGACATCGTGAAAATAGCAGGCAGTAAGTATCACCAGCGGATCGGCCGGTGTTCCGGTCATGATTCGCTGTGCGCTCATCCATACACGCCGCAGATGGGCGATATCGTGCGCGCCATCATCATGGATCCAGTTCGCCTGAAACCAGCTTTCGTAACGAGATTGCCAGAGTGTAATTGACATAGTCTGTCTCCCTGTAGTGATCGACAGCGGTTTCTCTGTCGTAATCAGTGCGCGAACGGCAAGCCATCATAGCGACTGGCTAATGACACTTTTTTTACAGTGCGGTCAAAAAGAGCGGAGCTGCCTGCAAATTCGGGCAGGAAAATGAGATCTGGATCATCTGTATAGCATCTCTGTTACACAATAACCGCAATTTCGGCGGTTTTCAGTCTTTCCTCAGTGAATTGCTGCTAAGAAAATTAGTTTAACATCAGTAATGTTTTGTTCTGCCTGCCGAAGGTCTTCGGGGCTGCCTGAACGCTTTTTTTTCTGGTCAATAATTGTAAAATTATCGCAGGCGATAGGGGAAAAAAACTGAAAAGGTTCCTATTTTTACCGTTATAACGTACTGTATCCGTGCTCTTCATCGCTTTCTGAAGCTGGCAGTGAAAGCGTTGGTGCGCTTTTTGCATTTTGCTGCTTTTCAACGTTTACCATGGCGCTTTTAAAGTGACTGTCAGGCGAAAAATTATTAAGCAGATTGATTTAAAAGCTTTATGATAACTCTCAGATGTGAAGCAAATGGACGTTTACAGCAGTAACCGGGTTCTACTAATAAAAAGAGGTAATCCATGAAAGAACGGCCGATTCTTTTTTCCGAACAGCGTGTTCGTGCCCTGTTGGTTGGCCAGCAAACACAAACCCGGCGCATTATGAAAACGCAGGCTTTCGGTCCGGGACAGGATCATCACGAAGGTGTACACGCTTTTGATGTGAGCGCGAACCATCTTCATGGCTATAAGATGATGTCGATGACAGACATCAGCTACCAGTGTCCGTATGGCAAACCCGGCGACATTCTCTGGGTGCGTGAGACCTGGCGAGGCCCCATCGTGCCAGAGCACGATCTGGCAGAATATGATCGCGACCCGACGCCGTTTCGTCAGCCGGAATTTTGCCAGTACCGGGCAGACAGCAACGAGCTGGGACAACATGCGATGAGCACACCAGAAGCTGAAGAGTTTGGCTGGCAGACTGCCATCCACATGCCGCGCTGGGCCAGCCGTATCAATCTGGAGATTACCGGTGTGCGTGCGGAAAAAATTCAGGATATCAGTGAAGATGACATCATGGCGGAAGGCGTACAGACCGACTCGCACTTCCTCAACAATTTCTTCACCATGAACGTCAATTCGGAGTCGCCCAAAGAGGCGTACCGCAAAGCGTGGCAAAAACAGTACGGTGCCACCAGCTGGGAAGTGAACCCCTGGGTCTGGGTCATTGAATTCCAGCGTGTTGAACGCAAATAACTCGCCAGAACTACGGTTTGCGGGTTAAATCACAGACAACGGCCGCGCTAACAGGTTGAATAAGCATTCAGCCCTGAAGTCAGAATCTGATGCCAGCATTCCATGCTGGCATTTTCATATCTGGCGCGTCAGGATAGCCAGAGAGTCCGGTTCTGTGCAGGAGTAACGATGTTCAAATGGCCCTGGAAAACGCATAACGACAGGCTGGTTGCCTTGCCCTGGCAGCAGGGACTTGCGCAACCGATCTTCCGCCCGCTCAGTGAAGCCGAGCAGCAGACGCTGGTCGCGCTGGCGACGCGCTTTCTGCAACAGAAAAAGCTGGTGGTGATGGAAGGCGCTGAGCTGGATGAACTGCGCAGCGTGCGCATTGCCCTGCTCTTCTGCCTGCCGGTGCTGAAGCTGGGTCTGGAGTGGCTGGACGGTTTTCATGATGTCCTCATCTATCCTGAGCCGTTCAGCGTTGAGGATCAGTGGCAGGATGAAGATGGACTGGTTCATCATTCGCCCGCCGTTCATGCCGGCCAGAGCTGGACGCAGGGGCCGGTAGTGCTCAACTGGCTCGATATTCAGGATTCGTTTGATCTCTCCGGTTTTAATCTGGTTATTCACGAGGTGGCACACAAGCTGGACGCGCGCGGCAGTGGTTACACCAGCGGCGTGCCCATGATGCCACTGCGTGATGTGGCGCAGTGGGAAAACGATCTGCGTGCCGCGATGACGGAGATCGAAACGGAAGTGGAACTGGTGGGTGAACAGGCCGCGACTATCGATCCCTACGCCGCCAGCGATCCGGCAGAGTGTTTTGCCGTTCTCTCTGAATACTTTTTTACGGCCCCGGTTCTGCTGGCTGAACGCTTTCCGGCCATGTATCAGCATCTGCAGCACTTTTATCAGCAGGATCCCTTGGGCAGAATGGCCGAAGAGACGGCCCAAAGTGCTTAAATCGTGATCGCTTTGCTTTAAAGCTAGCCAGTTGAATGATAATGTATTTTTTGCTGTTGACACCTTCGGGCGACGTCGTTAATATTCGCCTCGTTCCAACGATTCCTCTGTAGTTCAGTCGGTAGAACGGCGGACTGTTAATCCGTATGTCACTGGTTCGAGTCCAGTCAGAGGAGCCAGATTAGAAAAAGCAGCTATCTCCGGATAGCTGCTTTTTTGCTTTTCAGATGTCCCGGATTTCTTTTCCTGCATACTGTTTCTTTTATATCCCTCTGCCAATAACGTAAACGTCAGCTGGCTTTAGCCCGCACAGGCACACATCCTTCTGTCACCAGGATACATACGCAGAGACCCGCAAAAAACCCGCCGTCATAACAGACTCGCTGGCTTATTCGGCTGGCGATATTCAGGGATTTTCAGCACCTGACCCGGGGCAATATGATCCGGATTGCTGGGATGGGACTAGATGATTAACCCAGAGGTCATTGGACAGCCTGCTGATCAAACGGGCATTAACACCAGCGACGCACTGAACCTGCTTGTGAAATATCTGCCTCAGCTGGTCGATAAAGCATCTTCCGCAGGCATAATTGACAAGGAAGTCGATTTGACCGCGCTGGTCAGTCAGTCAACGCACTAATCATGAGGCAACCGGGAGGTAAAAGCCTGAGAATGATGTCTGGGACTTTTATCTTTTGTGTTCAGAGTATGAATGAGTAAAAGCAGTTGGAATGTATGCTTCCCTCTGAATATTATGGCTAAAAAAGTGATGAACTGAAAAATGCCATAAAACAAAACGAAAGCCCTGATTTAATAACTGTCACTTCGAACAGAAAACGTAAATAAATATTCTTTGATTTTATAAATATCATACTGTAGAAGCTACTTAAATAGGTAAACATGCATAAAACCCAACCGAAACTACCAGGATTCTTATTTGGTGGGTAATAAATAGTGCTTCCGTATGTGCGCGCAGGCTTGCTTATTCACCCTGAGGAATGACTGACTCTTGGGCAGGGGTTGTAAACTCATGTAACTTTGGCAGTATCTTAGGAACTGAAGTTTTTGATATTCCATTTATCAGAGCTTCTCCATCCGCATTAATAATACCAAGAGCATCGAATTTGTCGGTATGATTTTAATGAATGATTCCTACACTCATCTTTCCGCTCATCTTCCTCATGTACGGGGTTGCTCCACAAAGCATTATTCGCAACAACAACTTTATCCTGGGCGCAATCAGCCATCTAACAGAATTCATCCTGAAACACTGAGCACTTTATAATCTAATTTTTCCTGTGCATTTTAGCGCGGGCAATTTTTTCTCAGGCACGTTTTTTCAGCCTGTTAAGCCATTTTACCCAATGCAGTTAAAGAAAAACCAATCACAACATCGTACCTGATGTGTCCCGATTGCAGCCGTGGAAGGTGATAATTTTCAATGTTTGAGAACTCTAGCCAACTGGCCGGGATTCTTATCTCAGTTCAAAATATCCCCTGACACATTACCAGTATCGAAAAACTCTTTAAACACTCTAACAACAAGTTCAAAGTCTTTTGTCAATTGTTGCCCAGACCAATAATCACCCAATATCAATAACTTATCATTAGGCCGGGATTGATCCCAGTAAAATCGCACCCTATAGTCATCATCTGTTTCTTCACCAAGAGTCAGCATATAATTACCATTCTCTGCTCTTACCTGAAGCATATCAGGTCCAACGTCTGCACCATCAAGGACAACAAGAGTCAGAGTTCCTGCTTCGCCTTCAAGTTTGATCAGGTATTCTTCAACCTGTTCCCATGCAGGTGATTTTTTTTTACCTCCCTGATTATTGAATGTCCATTTTAAGGATAAGAACATCTCTATTTTTTCTCCTTGATAGATTTCATACCAGGCTGCCAATATAGAATCGTTTGGGTTTTTTCTTCGACTACTGTCAAAGATTTCAAACCTGCTTTGTCCGCCATTGCAGCAATATCACCTTTGCAAAAACCACACACCGGCTCTAGTGATACTGTTAATGTCATATCACGACCTTTAGTGATACCTTGTTCGAAAGCTTGCTGAATAACACCAACTTCCGCATGAGCTGTCGCCATATTTCCATTTGGTAAGGTTCTACCTTTACTTTCAATTTTTGCAACAATCCTTCCGTTAATCAGTGTTGGTCGACTCGCATCACCCAAGAAAAAGTCAGGTCTACTGCCTTGGTTAGTATCGGTAAAGATTATACCTGTTTGAGGGTCAGTTAACTCTGCTGTCACTTTAGGATTTGCAGAAGGTGTTTTAGGATCAAGTGGTTGAGAACTATTTGTCCATGCTAATTCTCTGTTCGGAGAAGTAATGCCAGTTTCTCCTTTCGATATAGCATTATTTCCTGCAACACCACCAAATATAGCCGCTGTGCCCAAACCTACATTCAGTACACCTTCGCCGTAGTTGCCATCGACTACCTGGCCAATTCCTGTACCGGTTTGAAAACCGCCACCGGCTGCCAGCGTTGAACGAGCAATAATACCAGGAGCACCAGGCAAAGCGAGCAAAGCATCCGTTCCTGTTGCAGCCTGGCCGGATTGTACGCTGTACCCTTTCAGATAACTCAGCGCCTCGTTATACGCTTTTGTATTTCCTGTTGAGGCGATAAACGCCTTACCTGCAATCAGTGAGTGAATAGCGTCAGCCGCTTGCTGTGGGGTATATCCATACATAGACTGAAGTTCATAACCATATTGGTTAAGTAATCCAGCCAGCTCTTTCTTCTGGCCTTCTGTCAGTGGCTGACCTGATTGGAACTGTTGCAGCAGCAAATTGCTGGCTCGATCTTCGTTCGTCAACCTGACAATATTCTGTGAAGCTTCTAACAGGTTTTTACCGGCTTTCTGATCCTCGATGGATTTATTCAATATTTCGGCTTTCTGCACGCTCAGGAAATTATTCTCAACCGCATTTTTCCCTACTACAGCCCCCTGAACGCCACCCTCAACAGAATCAGATGTTACTCCAGCTGACAACTGTGCGGCAAGCTGGCCGAGCGCGCTGACAACCTGCTTCTCTTCTTGCGTCAGGTCGCTGGCCTGCTTGCCGGGATACATCGAGCTGAGGATCGCTCTGGCCATCAACTCACCACCTGCCGCACCAGCTGCTCCTGCAGATGCGTTGTTGCCCGCCAGCTGCGCCAATACAGCGCCCGCTACCGCATGCGCCATAGTGTTGGCCAGGACGTTAGTCTGTTCCTGTCCATTAACAAATGTGCTGGTAGCGTGCTTTATTTTATTAGCTATATAAGGCGCCATTCCACCTGCTGCGGCTGCACCCAGATTACTTGCGCCAAGGCCACCCAGAACGCCGGTCACCGCTGCTGCTGCCATCGAATAGCTGCCGCCTGTGCCCCATTTCTCTGCAACGGCCTTATAGCCTGCGTCGTTTATAACCAGCTTGTTAAATTCTGCAGTAGATAGTTCGGCATTTTTTGGGTCCGCTTTCAGCAGTCTTTCTCTGGTCTCATCTTCAGCAGCCTGCATTTTGTAACTGCTGACATCACCTGCTACACGCTGACCCAGCTCCTGAATTCCCTGTGCGAACTCAAGTTTGCGAGCGACCTTATCCTTGTCAAATATCTTATCGATGTGGCCGTTGGCGTTATCAGTGTCTCTGCTCAGGTCTGTGACATTCTGTGTCTGAGCCTGGCTATCACGCACCGTGATGGCACCTTCTGCTACGGCTGAACGTGTCGTACCGGATGCGCTGGCACTAGTGTTGGCAGAGGTAGGTATCGCTCCGCCTGACATCTTATTATTTTCGTTGCCTCCCCCCATGCTGATGGATGAGCTGCTGGCTTTATAGGAAGCGTGATTGTCGATGTCTGACCAGCCCAGCGTACCGGTGGAAAGTGCATTGTTGGCGGACTGTGCTGTTGAGGCGATCACCGCACCATTCAGCTGGGTGTGGTTACCCACATAAACGTCATAACCGCCGTTGCCTGCAAACAGGCCACTCTGATCGCCGACGCTGGCATATTCACTGTTCACTTTGCTCTGGCTCAGACTGAGGCCAGCAGAGCCGGTCATGCTGCCGAACGTGAAGCTGAAGCCACCACTGGCACTTTGCTGTTTACTTTGATAATCATCGGTATCCTGCAGGCTGGCCATCGTCAGGTCATGACCAATATCAGCAACAATCCTGTTACCCAGTGCCTGCGCGCCAGACAGCACGGTATCGTTGCCGCTGCTCAGGGTGAGGTCATTGCTGGCGTTCACCCGGCTGTTGACGTAATCGGTGGTTTTGCCGTTCTCCCTGCCGCTGGCCATAAAGCCGCTGGCCTGCACACCAATGCCTGTCTCTTGACCTATTGCGACATGAATGCCGCCACTCCAGCCAGACGCTTTATTGCTGCTCTTCTGTTCAGTGTTATTGGTTGCCGCCGTGAGGTTGAGATCGTGCGCCGCAGCAAGCGCGACATTTTTGCCGGTAATGCCGCTGCCCGAGAGTGTAATATCACCGCTGCTGCCATTGGCACCGGTCGCTACCACGGCAATATTGCCGCCGCCATTAAGCGAACTGCCTTTGACGGCATTGGCGTTATATTCCGAAGAGGATTTACTCTTACTCGCGCCGACGCTGAGTTCAATTTTGATCCCCGCCTCACTCATATTGCCGTTGGCAAGAGCCTGTCCGGACTGCATGGTCTGTTTGCCTGACATTGCCCAGCCACTTTCAAGGGCTTTCACGGCGCCCAGTGCTTTAAGACGATCGTCGCCCGCTTCGCTGGCAGACTTTGCCTGTTCTCCGATGCTTAACAGAGCATCGGTAATCGGACTGGTTAGCTGAAGAGTCAGGCCACTTTTCTTCTGCTCATATACCTGACGACGACTGACAAGATCGTTACCCGTATCGATATTCACAGAGCCGCCGACCACGCTGATGTCTTTTTTAGCGATGACGTCTGAGCCACTGATGTGAGCATTATTACCAGCGATTAACGTGACGCTACCACCGGTACTGCCTACAGCGCTGGCGCTCTGACTTTGTGTTGTGCCGTCGCGATTAAGCTGCTGGCGAGTAGAAGCACTGCCGAACGTCACGCCGATACTGCCGCCGCTCATCATGCCGCTCTTTTTAGTTTCTTTCAGGCTGTAGCTATGCTGCTCTTCAGTAGCCACAGCGATCGCGAGGTCACGTCCTGCCTTGAGCGCAACACTGTTATCGCCTACTACGCTTGAACCCGTTACGCCCAGATCACGTCCGGCGACAATCGCGATATTGTTTCCACTCAACGCCGATGACTGTTCAGTTGTTGCTGAGTTTTCATGAACTGTGTGTGTGGTTTTTTTAGAAAAGAGCTTTTTCTTAACCTTTGTCTCTTCGTCGTAGTGATAATCGCTTTCGGTGGCCGTAGTGATAGCCACGTCGCGTCCTGCCTGGACAGCAAGATCGCCTTGTGCATCCACTCTCGCCGCTTCCGCGACCATATCCCTACCCGCTTTAACCGTCGTACTCCCACCGCTGGCAATTTCAGTGCCCTGCTGGCGTACTGACTCATTGATCTCAACCTTCTTACCGGATTTATAGCTATTACCAGATTCAGTTTCAGCTGCCAGCAGATTGACGTCACGCCCTGACCTCAGGGAAATATCCTGCTCCGCCGCAATCGCTGCGGCGTCACTGATAAGGTCGCGTCCGGCGGTTAATGCCAGATTGCCACCACTGCTAATAGCAGTGCGATCCTTGCCGGTTGCGTAGGATTTATCTCGCCCCCGAATATCCTTCAGGCTTGTGTTGATACCGTTGAGATTAAGATCGTTAGCTGCCGCAAGGGTAGTATCACCTCCTGCATTAAGAGCGCTGGCGGTAATGGTTATATCGCGACCCGCCTTAATATTCGTTGCACCAGCTGATTCAACGCTTGAAGCGATAGAATTTTTGCTATTGTAATGACGCCAGCCATTATCAAAAAAGGTATCGATAAAATTGGCACCGATCAATACATCCCCAGCTGCGTTAAGTAAGGTATCGCCACCAGAATAAGTCGATGCACCACGATTGGTGATATTTTTACCAGCATTAAGGATAAGATTATCGATTGAATTAATAGTCGCCTGTTCGCCCTGCTCATCAAATAATGAACGATTTAGCGTTGAGCTATTATCATTTTTCGTGACCTGTGTGGTGTTGTTAATGTTACCGTTGATGCTTTCGAGCTCAATACGCTTACCACCAATCACTGAGCCGATATTGTTAATATCATTAATGGCGCTGATTTTTAAATTATCACCAGCTTTAATAAGTGCATGGTTAAGATTATCAAAGCCGTTCTCACTGTTAAGCGTTATAGTATTCTTTGCCAACAGGGTGCTAGCATTATTACTTACCTGACCTGCATCCACTGTGACGGTTTTGCCAGCAATGACACTGCCGTTATTAATAGTGGTATCATTCGCAATCAGATAAAGCTTCGGCACCAGCACGGTTTCACCGTTTATCGTTGCCGCTTCCCACCAGAGAATGCTGTGATCCAGTGAGGCTACCTGCCTTGCAGAAAGCGTTACACCGCTTTGTAATCCAAGCGATTGCTGCGCGGCGGCAGCGTTATCCATCAGATAGCGCATCTGCTCAAGATCGGAACCGAGATTGTTTAGATAGCGATTTCCCGTCTGGCTCAGCACGCGGTTACTGACGTAGCGCGTATCGAATGCGGCATCCCCCAGCAGGCGATAGTCATATTCTGGTTTCAGATTAAGTCTGTTCAGTAAATATGATGAGCCCAGAAACGTCTCTTTATCTGTCCAGGTAACTGATGTTTCTATTGGGGCTTGTTGGGGTTGTTTGCCCAGTAACTGGTTAAGATCGCTAAATAAGTTTTTATCAATTTTACCTAATTCTTTTAGTTTTGGGTTAACAACAATCAGATAGGGGCTTTTTATATCCGCTGAGGCAATAAAATAGCCGTCGCTTCCCTGCGGCAATGGATAGGCGCTGGTATCAACCGGAGTTAGCGATGGCTTTCCAGTTTGTTGTCGTAAAAGGTCGTAGGGCGTCTTGCCCAAGACCCCTCTTTCCTCGATTTCAGCAGGACGAAGCGGGTCGACAGAATAGGTATTCAGGTCTGTCTGCGCCACATTTGCAGCATCAAGACCGGCCGCGCCGTTAATCTGCTGCAAAGCGCTGGTGATTTGGTCGCGCCAGTCAGGACTCCCGACGCTAACTGAAGAAGCGGCGGCTACCGCAAGCGGAGTGCGCGCACCGCTTACTGATGGTTGCATATGCGTATTAAGTCCGGGGCGCGACAGCGTTGGCGAAATAGTTCCGCGAACATCCTGAGACTCGCTATTATTAATAACTTTATTGAACTGTAAGTTAATGTTGCCATTGGCCTGAACAACGCCACGAATTGTCGCGGCCTGCTCGGTGCGATATGTATCAGTAGCGACATAGGTTACACTACCTTCTAAATCTGCTGCCTGCCCCTTATAATTATATTTTCCTGCGCCGCTGAATTTTAAATCATCGATATTATCAGTCAGCATCGTACTATTACTGTTTTTGACCGAATTGTAATTACTATAGCTGGGCGAAGGCTTAAAAATACGCCATACGGCCTGCGTGCCCGATAAATAAGACTGGTTATTTAACCTGTCGCCGCTGAGCGATAAATTTTGCCCGGCGAGGATATAGCTGCCCAGATTATCCAGTGAACTGGCCCGCCCTGTCAGATTTCTTCCGGCGGCTATTCTTCCGGCCTGACCCGTTACATGCGTACTTGACGTCGTTCTGGCAACGAGTATTTCTTTGTTCTTATCCAGACTGGCCGGGATAGGTTTAATATTCCAGACCCAGGCAATAAAGGGCGGAGCGGGTGAAAGCGGATGCTCCGTAAAATAGTAATTCAGCTCGCCTCGTTCAAACAGGCTTAGAGGGAGTTCAACCGTACCCGGCGCAACCGATCCATAGCTATTAGTGACATTTTCGGTGGTGGTTTCCCCTATGCTGATAGCTTCCCACTGGTTCACTAAATGCCCGGTATTAATCGTAATATCGCCGCCCTGTGACTCAATGGTGCCTGATATATTGATTATTTCACCATTCGCATTGCCTGCCGCATCGCGCTGCATCCACAGGCTGTTACCAGCCAGCACGTCGCCGCGTTGGTTTTTAATACTATTTGCAAATAAAGAGAGATTGTTGCCTGCGTAGAGTAGCGCGGTATTAACAATGCTACCGGGTGCGTTGAGCACCAGATTGCCAGTAGTCCCGGTGAACCCGTCCAGCGTTATATCGCTGCGACTGGCTAAGTTGATGTTACCGCCGCCCTGCAGTGTGCCATTCCCGTTCATGGCGATGCGATTGCCGCTTAACGCACTGTCACCCGAACCGGTCGTGAGCTGACCATTATTGGTGAGATCGCCGCCTGCACTCAGCGTCAGCGCCCCGCCCTGCATGGTGCCCTGGTTATCTATCGCGCCGTTACTGCTGACGGTGAGTCGTCCACCTGCCGCCAGCACATCGCGACCGGTAAAGCCATTGGCGATGTCCAGTGTGGCGTTACCCAGCGCCACCACCTGACCGCGCTGATCAAAGCCGTTGCTGTGAACCAGCAGATCGCCACCGCTGAATAAACGACCACTGCCTTGCTGGCCTACCTGCGCGGCCATCACACTCAGCCGGTTGTTACCCAGTAGCGTGCCGCTGTTGTTGACCTGTTGATAGTTAACTTCAAGGTTGCCGCCCTGGGCTGTGCCCTGGTTACTGAAACCGTTGCCGGACAATGTACCCTGGCCGTCGGCCAGCAGCGTACCGTTGTTGCTGGCGTTGGCGGCATTCAGGATAAGCTGCGACGCCTGTAACCAGCCGTTGTTGTTCAGCTGAGGCGTATTCAGTGTCAGCGCGCCGCCTGAGAGCCACCGGCCATCATTCTGAGTTAAGCCGGTGATGGTCGCGACACCGTTACCCTGGAGCAGCCCATAGTTAAACAGTTCGGGGCCGGTCAGCGTCAGGGCGTTTTGCGTGATCATGGCGCCATTGCCGCCATTGGTGATGCGACCACCGGCATTGATCTGCAGGCTGTTGTCACCCTGTAAGCGCCCGTTGTTGTCTACCGCGCCACTGGTGATCTGCAGGTCGCCGCCCTGCACGCGTCCGGCATTATTAAGTGATGAGGAGTGAAGCGTCAGCCTGCCCGCGCTGAGCAACGTTTTATCCTGCTGCTGTGTGAGTGCGCCGTTAAGTTCCACCGTCAACGCGTCAACGCCGGTCACAGCGCCGTTATTGTTTAACGTGTCCCCCCGAAGCGTCAGATTGCGGGCAATCCATTCGCCATGGTTGGTCAGCGTCAGCGCCTGCAACGCCGCTGTGCCGTTGGCTGAAATTTTACTGCCCGCGCCTGCATCGAGACGATCCGCCAGAATCAGTTGCAGCGCATCCGCACTCTGGATCGCGCCATTGTTGGTCAGCTGTTGGGCATTCAGCAGGATCTGCTGACCCTGCCAGTTGCCGTTATTTACAACGTTATTGCCGTTGATATTCAGCGTGCCCTGCGTCAGCAGCGATCCGCCCTGATTATTGATCAGCTGACGTGCTGGCGCGGCCAGCGACCTGAGCAGCATCCGCCCGCTCATCTGTGGCACCGCAGCAAAAGTTAATGCCTGAAGCCCGATCAGGCTACCCTGATTGATGACGCTGGCGGGGATAATGGTCAGGGTTTTACCCTGTACCGAGCCACTGTTGTTCAGTGCGGCTCCGTTCAGCGTCATCGCCCCTTCGCTGAGCAGAGAACCGCGGTTGTTCAGCGCGCTGGCCGTGATCTGCGCCTGGCCCTGACTCAGCAGAGAACCCAGGTTAGTCAGCTCGTTGCTGATGCTGACAGTGAGATCTTTGCTGCCCAGCAGCGATCCCTGGTGTTGCCAGTTATCCGCATACACCGCTGCCTGCTCACCCTGTAGCACCCCCTGAGTGGTGAGTTGGCTCACGTTCAGCGTCAGCGTTCCACCGCTCATCGTTTTGCCACCCGCCGACTGCGTGATGTTACTGGCCTGAGCAGTCAGCGCCGTGGTGCCCTGTAACAGGCCATCGTTGCTCAGACTGTCGCCCTGCAATCCCAGACGATTCGCCAGCACTTTCCCGCTATTGCGCAGCGTGCTGGCATTCAGGTCGCCTTCTCCCTGACTGACCAGCGTGCCACTGTTGACCAGGTCGCTGGCGATGTTAGCGCGTAAGGCGCTGATGCCATTGAGGCTGCCGCGATTGTCAAGCGCATCCAGCGTGACGTCGAGTTGCTGACCCTGCCAGCGGCCATCATTAGCCGCGCGAGTACCCTTTATGATCAACCGATCGCCGCTCAGCAGCTGCCCGCTGTTGTGGTTTTGCGTCTGAACAAATCCCAGACCCAGCAGCGTATCACCCTGCAGGAGCCCGCCGTTTTCCAGCGTGTTGCCGCCTGCGCTGAGCTGCTCTGCCGCAATCTGGCCGCTGTTAGTGAAGGTTTTTGTATTAAGAACAGCCTCATGGCCGGTCACGATCTGTCCCGTGCCGCTGTTGTTCAGCGTATCGGCTATCCGGAGGTTGAGGTTATCGCTTAACAGGCGTCCGCTGTTACTGAAACGGTTGCCGTTGACTGCCAGTGCACCATTCACCTGCAGCAACCCGTCGTTATCGAGTTGATCTAAGGAGAGTGTCAGTGGGCCTCCGGCAATTAACTGGCCGATACTGAGGTTGTGGATCTGCTGGTTGTCCAGCAACAGCGAGCTGTTGCCCTGCAGAAGTCCAGCGTTGCTCAGTGCCGGTGAGTGCAGGCTCAGGTTATTCGCCGCCAGCGTGCCCTGATTATCAATCTGCGCGGCCAGCAGATTCATCTGCTGCTGACTGAGAAGACTGCCGCTGTTGGTCAGCCTACCTTTCGTCACGGCAGTTAATGTGTTTCCGGAATGAACGGTGCCGTCGTTCTGCAATGTCTCCGCGTTTAATGCCATCTCACTGGCCTGCATCGCACCGTGGTTGTTTAGTGCCGTAAAGTCAGCGCTAAGGGTGCCGTCGCTCAGCAACTGGCCGT
This sequence comes from Pantoea sp., assembly GCF_032114055.1. GTDB lineage: Bacteria > Pseudomonadota > Gammaproteobacteria > Enterobacterales > Enterobacteriaceae > Pantoea. Next base: position 10,185 of record NZ_DAMCTB010000015.1, on the reverse strand, counting down.
CCTGCTGATTGTCGAGCTGTTTGCCTTCCAGCGTCATCTGCTGGTTACCCTGAAGCAGGCCGCTGTTGATCATGTCACTGCGCAGCGTCAGTACCTGGGCTATCAGCCAGCCACTGTTATCAGTGTGGTTCGCTTTCAGCGCGATGTCCTGCTGTCCCAGAATTTTGCCGCTATTGTTCAGGGTATCGCTCTGCAGATCGGCGTCGGCTTCGCTCAGGACATTGCCGCTGTTCTGCCAGCGGTCAGCATTGACTGTCAGCTGTTTGCCTTGCATCAGTCCGCTGTTGTCCAGCGCCTGCTGTTTCACACGCAGCTGGCCTGCGCTGAGCAGCGTGCCGCTGTTAGTCAATGTGTCGCTCTGCAACGAGAGTGCCGCGTCGCCCTGAATCGTCCCGCTGTTGTTAACCTGACTGAGATCACTGTCCAGTGTTCCGGCCGCGATCGTCCCCTGATTGATCAGCGCATCGCCTTGCAACCGGAGCTGGCCATCAGCCAACAATTTCCCGCCCTGCTGATTATGCAAACGTTTGAGAGTAGCATTCAGGCTGGCGGCGTTGATCTCGCCGCTGTTGTTCAGCTGTTCGCTCGTGACCGTCACTGTTTTGCCGCTGGTTATTAATCCGCTGTTATTAAGCTGGGGCAGCGCGAGTGCGAAATCGTTGTCGGAGCTGATCGTCCCCGCAGGCAGGTTATCCAGCTGTGTGGCTTTTATGGCGAGTAATTTCTTACCCTGCAGCAGGCCGCCGTTGCTGATTTGCACGGTGTCCAGCTTCAGTTCAGGCGCGATTAATGAACCGGAATTACGCAGTTGCACGCTGTTCAGAATAAGCGCGTTCTGACTGCTGATGGCGCCCTGATTTTCCAGCCAGCCACGGGCGGTCATCTGCGCGTCACCCCGGGCTGTGAGGGAGCCATTCTGCTGCAGCGTATCGGCGTTAACCACGGTATCGCCCTGGCTGACCATTTCGCCACTGTTTTTCAGGGCCGATGTGTCAATCTGCAACCGCTGACTGACGATGTTGCCACTGTTACTGAGCGCGTCGGCGAGGTTAAGCGTTGCGTTACCCTGTACAGAGAGTGCACCGTCCTGATCCAGACGTTTCGCCGTCAGCGTGGTGTCACCGCTGCTGATGACTTTTCCCTTGTTCGTCAGCGCACCGCTTTTGATATCAAGACGCCCCGCGCTCAGCTCCCCGCTGTTACTCAGCCGATCGGCCACGTTCAGATGCACGCTCCCCTGAGAGGAAAGCGTTCCCTCCTGCTGCAGGCTAACGGAAGTGATATCCGCCTCCTGGCTGCCCAGCAGGCTGCCACTGTTGAGCAGCGAACCGCTGTGAATCGCGAGGCTGCTGCCACTCAGTTCGCCACTGTTGTTCAGTTCTGAAGCAACATTCAGCTGATTAAGGTTAGTGGCGGACAGGATACCGCGCTGCCTGACGTGATTGGCTGTGATCAGCGCGTCACCGGCGCTTAACAGTTTGCCGCTGTTGTCGATGGTGTCGCTCTGAACGTTCAGGCTGCCGCCGCTGATCTCACCGCTATTGTTCAGCACGCCGGTAACGTTAAGCTGATTTTTTTTGCTGGCTGAAAGGGTGCCGCGTTGCTGAATATTATTCGCTGTGATCAGTGCATCACTGGCGCTTAACAGCCTGCCGCTGTTATCGATAGTGTTGCCCTGAACGTTCAGGTTACTGCCGCTGATTTCACCGCTATTGCTCAGATCGCTGGCAACGACGACCGTGCTGGTGCCCTCAGAGAGCAGCATGCCCTGCTGCTGCAGGCTGTTGCTGCGAACCTGTGCGTCGCCATGGCTTGTCAGGTTACCGCTGTTAACAACCTGTGCTGCCTGGATATCAAGATTTTTTGCGGCAGACAGTTGCCCCGCATTCTGCAGCTGCGATGTGGCAGAAAGCTGCATCCGGTCAGCCGCATTGCCGCTGCTGTTTTTATCGATGCTCAGAACGCCACTGCTGAGACGGGCGCTCTGGCCTGCGCTCAGGCTACTGCCCTTAAGCGCTATCTGACCCTGACTGTTAAGGTCGAGCGACGCATCGCTGCCAAGTTTTGCGCCGGTTAGGGCAATTTCCTGCTGTGCGGTCAGAGCGACGTTGCCAACCGCTTTATGCTCACCCTGCAACGCAATGCTGCTGCCTCTTGCCGTCAGGTTACCGCTGGTCAGGCTGTTATTGATGCTCAGCCGCCCCTGCGCATCCAGCACCATATCGCCCTGACGGGCATTCAAGTTGCCGAGATTCACGCCGACGCCGTTTTCACTGGAGACCAGATGGATGCGGTTTGCATACATCCCGCCTAGCGCACCGGTATCCACGGCGACTGACGGCGCAGCCCCTTCGCCCCCGATAGGTGTCACGCTGCCATCAACACCGACCCGGTTTGCACCCAGCGTGACATTGAGATCTCTGGCATGGATGTCCGCGTTAATTTCGGTTGCGCGCGCGATGATCGAGACCGCATCGGCCTGGCTGCCATCCAGTCCTTTACCCTCAATGCTGATGGCACCTTTCGTCACTTCCAGCGACTGGAGATTACCCTGCGCATCCAACTGCGGTTTGCCGGTGGTCAGCGTCACGTTTGGCGTATTGATAAAGCCACAACCGTTACAGGTGATGCCATAGGGGTTAGCGACCATAACGTTGGCTGCTTTTCCCGCCACTTCGGTATAGCCCTGAAGCTGGGAACGGTTGGCGCCGACGACTTCGTTAATAATGGCCCGGGCTTCCTGCCCTGCTTTCAGATTGGGGTTGTTCTGGATGAGTCCCCCCAGCTGCGTCTGCGTTAATCGGCCGGTTGTGTTATTCAGGATCAATCCTTCCCGGCCGACGTTGTAATTCTGATACTGGTTGTGCGACAGGCCTGACGCATTGGGTGTCGCGATATTGATGACCGGCACGCCATTCCCGGCCGCATCCACCTGGGTTCCCGGCGTCGCAGGCGTAATCACGGCTGAGAAAGCGGGCAACAGGGGCTGAAACGCAATCAGCGAGCAAATGAGATAGCTCAGCAGACGACGCGGCAGTGAAAGCGGTAATTGATCATCCATAATCAGGGCCTTTTTTTAGAAAGTGAGTCCAATGCGTGCGTATACGCTGAGGCGATCCGGGGCAAGATAATCGGGATAGCTGACCGGGATGCCCAGAGACAGCTGCGTGGTCAGATGGGCGTTGCGGGTGCCAAGCCCCAGCGAACTGCCCCACAGCGTGCCGGCGGCATAGCGATCCTGTTTGTCGCTCTGCAGCCACCCCCCATCCAGGGCCAGCGTGGTACTGACTGCGCCAATGGCTGGCAGAGTGAACAGCGTATAGTTGAGTTCGTTGCGCAGGTAACCGCCCACATCGCCGGAAAGGTACTGCTCTTTGTAACCGCGAACGGAATTTTCACCGCCAATAGTCAGACGCTCGCTGCCATACAGTCGATCCGGCGACCACTGAGTGTACAAACTGCTCAGCCACCCCATTTTCTGTGTCAGCGGTCGCTGATAGCTGCTGCTGATGCTCCACTTGCGGAATTGCGCTTTGGGAAGATCATCGCTTTTTCCGCTGTCGCTCTCCGCATCGAACCACGGCATTCCGCGACTCATCATCGGGTTAAAGGTGGCAACACCTCCTGCGACTTTTTGGGTGTGGTTGAAGCCGAACTGCAGGCTGGTCAGTTTACGGCTGCTGCTGTGAAGCAGCGTCTGGTTCAGCCAGTTATGGCTGACATAATGGTTGAGTCCGACCTGAACACCGGTCTTGACCTGCCCGTTGCGGAACAGCACCCATGAACCGCTGAGACGATGAGAGATGTTATCGCCGTTGCTGTACCAGTCGAAATTATTGGCATTGAAGCGGCTGTGATAGTTGCTCCAGCTATAGCTGTAGTCCAGCAGCCCGTAGCCATAAGGCACGCTGATACCTGCCTGGAAATTTTGCGCGTCACGCCAGTTGCTGAACGCACTGCTGCGACCGCCGCTGACAAACCAGCGATCGGCAAAACCCAGCAGGTCATTACCCACCAGCAAGGCAGAAAGCTGACCGATGCCCGTGCTTCTCTGCCCGCTATTGTCCAGGTTCAGTCGCAGCGTCAGTGGGAATTCAGGTTTACTGGTCAGATTAACGATGGAGTAGCCAGGCTTCGTCGAAGGGATGATCTCAATCTGCACTGGCGTCGTGCGCAGACGGTTTATCTGCTCCATGCCCTGTTCAATATCGCGTAAATTCAAAATGCGCCCGGTACCAGTCGGGAATGCCATTTTCAACTGATGTGAACGGGCACCCTGCAAACGAATCTCTTCCAGCCTGCCTTCCAGCACAGTAATAATTAACACGCCGTGGGACAGATTCTGTTCTGTCAGAAAAGCCCGGCTGGTGATATAGCCACGCTGGACATACCAGTCTGATATGTCGCGAACCAGCTGATTAATGCGTTCCAGGCTCAGGCACTGATTAATATAAGGCGCGATGAGTTTCGCCTGCTGAACCTGCGTAACTAAGGTTGCCTGTTGCAGGGAAATCTGATGAATATTGAAGCAGGGGCCGCGGGCAGGCGCCGACCCGGTTTTTTGCAATTCAATCTGATGCGACTGTATTAAGGCATCACGCTGCTTCTGATCCTGTTGCAGGCGCTGCTGCTGCAGATTTTGTATAATATCAAGGTCACCGGGCGTTACCGGCGCAGCCATGAGGTCGCTGATAAACAGACTGGCTCCGAAAACCAGCCACTTCCCTGTCTGAGGCATTTTCATCGAAGTATTAATGACGCTTATTGTAAGTTTTGTGTAAGCACAGGCGTGCAGATTACCACCTTAATAATCAGAAGTTCCTTATTGACGGCAAATAAAAATTCACAGTTATAGAAAACTAAACTACCAGTAATTAATGTTTATTTAAGCTAAATTGATGGCAGAAATATCACCTTCGCAGATCAGAGGCTTTCAGGGAGTGTTAAGGAAATGCATGTAATGCGATTCTATTGTCCCTGTTCGTCTGTATCAGATAGCCTGTAAATATAAATATCTGATGAATCTTGCGCGGTAAAACAATAAGGCTATCAGGATAAAACCCACCGGAGCACATCACCCCCATAAATTAAAAAGGCCCGCCAGATGGCGGGCCTTTAACCCAAGAAAATAGAATCACTGTTATTTTTCATGGTAGCGATGTACGGCCGGATAATATTCCAGTCCATAGAGCTGCCCCAGCGGCAACAGCAGTTCAGTATTGATATCCCGTCCGGCTGCCTCTGCCGCAGAACCGCTCAGCAGCTGTTCAAACCAGACTTTCAGTTTCTGTTTCATCTCAGGATCTCCGCTTCAGTTGATGCCCTGAGTAAACCCCCTTGCGCGTCATGACAGAAGCAAAAATTTCTGCGCTGCTTATACCCGAAATGGCAAAGCGGATTCTGACCGGCTGAAGGCCCGCTTCGGGCTGGCTACTGCGTGATCAGCGTCACCCAGTTCGCGCCTTTACCTGCCGGCGCTTCAGCGACCCGTGTGAGCGTGCCGCTGGCAGGATCGATAGCATAACTCCCTATAACGGCGCTCTTCTCGCCGCTGACAATCAGCCATTTACCCTGCGCATCAATCGCGATACTGCGCGGCTGTTTCTCGACCGGCCAGCTGCCAGTCAGAGTCAATTCTCCCGACGACTTATCGACCCGATAACCCGTAACGGTGCTGGAGGTGCGCTCTGTCACAAACAGAAACCGTCCGTCCGGTGTGATTTTAATGTCTGCCGCCCAGATGCGCGGCGTCGGATCGCTGTAGCCCGCCGGGCGCTGCTCGCCATGCTGCAGGTTATATTTCTTCGCCACCGCATTTGACCAGGTTTTTAAAGGCGTCAGCGTGCCATTGGCTGCACGCCGGAACTGCGTAATGGCACCGCTCATCTCCGCGAGGTTGTAGAGGAAACGATTATCCGGCGAAATCACGGAATGCCGTGCGCCGCTGTTTTTCTCACCCTGAACAAAACCGGTGCCCAGTGGCGTTATGACGCCCTCAGCACTGAACTGGTACTGCAGCACCCGATCTGCGCCCAGATTCCCGACATAGAGTGACTGGTTGCTGACGTCGGTGATGACCGAATGGGCATGCGGCCCGGTTTTCACCTCGCCCGTAACCTGGGTCGTCACAATCCCTTTATCATCGATCCGATTGCTGGTGACGATATCGTTGTCATAGGAGGCGGCAAGCAGGTAGCGCCCGCTCTTGTCGGTGGTGATCCACGGAAAGCTAGCTTTAACCGGCGTCATCGCCTGTTTCTGCAGATCACCGTGCGGACGGGTCACGCGCCAGCTGACAATTGCATAAGGCTTCGTGCGCAGTGCGCCATAAAGATGTTTACCATCAGGGCTGGCCGCCAGCGGCATAATCTTTTTTCCGGCGGCTGTATCGCCCAGCCACTGCAGTCCGCCATTATTCTCATTGAGCTGATAACGGGAAACCGTGCCGGACTCGGCATTCGACACATAGACAAAGGTTGTCGCCCACAGTGGACTACAGCACAGCAAAGGCAGCAGTGCCAGCGTTGGTATAAAACGGTTCATGATCACCTCAGGAAGTTAAATCTGCGCCGGTGCGCAGCAGGTTTTACGCTACCCCGGTGAGAGGCAGCTGGCTTTATGCAACTGCCTGAGATTGTAAATGAAAGTCTGGAGATGTGACGGAACAATCATTTATGAAGAGGCCCTTCCCCATCGCTGGCGGAAGGGTGAAGCGCTAACCGGATTTCTCAATCATTTTCTGATAGCGGTTGAGCCATTTACCACTGTTGAGTCGCCACCAGAAGAAAATCCCGCGCACCGTCCAGTCCAGGAACATCCCGAGCCAGACGCCGGTCACGCCCATCCCGAACTGAATGCCGAGCAGATAACCGACCACCACGCGCGCGCCCCACATGCTGAACATCGACACGTACATGGTATAGCGTGCATCGCGCGCGCCCTTGAGCCCGGCGGGCAGCACCCAGGAGGCGGCCCACAGCGGCATAAACAGTGCATTCAGCCAGAGCAGATGCTTCGTCACGTTAATCACTTCCGGATCGCTGGTATAGAAACGCGCCAGCAGTCCGGCCAGCGGCACCGTTAACAGCGCAATGGCGCTCAGACAGGCGGTGGCCAGCCAGAAAACATGCCGCACCTGACGCTCTGCCTGAAACACCTGATTCCTGCCCAGGCGGGTGCCGGTAATAATGGTTGATGCCGACCCCAGCGCATTGCCCGGCAGGTTAATCAGCGAAGCGACCGAGAAAGCGATGAAGTTACCCGCAATCTCACTGGTGCCCATGCCCGCGACAAAGACCTGGGTCAGCAGTTTACCGCCGTTGAACAGCACCGACTCGATACTGGCAGGCACGCCGATTCCCAGCACTTCCATCAGGATGCTGCTGTTCCAGCGCCGGAAGTAGCTCGACAGCGTAATTTTCAGTGAGGCGTTAAAGCCGATCATCAGCACATAGATCACCGCAATCGCCCCGATATATCGGGTAATAGTCAGCCCGAGTCCGGCCCCGATAAAACCTAAACCATCCCAGGAGAAGCAGCCGTAGATCAGCACGCTGCTGATGATGATGTTAAGGATGTTCATGCCACCGTTAATCAGCATCGGGATTTTGGTATTGCCTGCACCGCGCAGCGCCCCGCTGCCGATTAGGGTGATGGCGGCCGCCGGATAGCTCCAGGCCGAGGTCTGCAGATAGCTGAGCGCCAGTGCTTTGACTTTAGGATCTGCGGCACCGGCGATGGCATCGACAATCAGATGCCCCCAGAACTCAATGGCGATCACCAGCACAAAAGCGAAGATTGTCATCATGGCCAGCGACTGACGTGTAGCGGCTCGCGCCCGCTTACCATTGCGTTTGGCCAGGCTGAACGCCACCACAACCGTCGTTCCCAGGTCGATAGCGGCAAAGAAAGAGATGATCACCATGTTGAAGCTGTCGGCCAGGCCTACACCCGCCATCGCCTCTTTGCCCAGCCAGCTGACCAGGAAGGTGCTCAGCACGCCCATTAGCAATACACAGGCGTTCTCGAAGAAGATAGGCACTGCCAGTGGCGATATTTCACGCCAGTAGAGCGTGCGATAAGTGCGGCGTTTCGGATACCACGCCGTGCGCCTGATCGCCTGCATCACTGCTACGCCGGGATTTTGCAAAGGATTACCAAATCAGAAGTGACAGACGAGATATTATGATGATAGGCGTCAGAGAAATATGCAAAGTCTTTGCGGTGGAAATTAATCATAGTTACAAACTTTTTATGGCCGTCCCGGCAGATTCTGTCGCAGCCCCCCGCCAGCTTTAATCAGCCTGATTAATTGCCTGCTGTGACGATCTGTTAGCTGGCACTCACGTTGCCGGACATTGAGCTTTCAGCTGCACCTTTAAAACCCATTTCTCCTCCTTTGATAGTAAAGATTTTCTTAACAGGTTTTCAGCTTCCCTTTTCTTCCACAGCACCGCGCTGCTCAGATAGCACGCGCTTTCAGCACAAAATAAAAGCAGCTAAATATTCTTCACCAATCCCGGTAACAAACCCGCTAAGCTTGAGGCAAATTACGGAAAAAAATGGAAGGAGAAACCATGCCGACACAACGTAAAAACCTGACCAGTCTGCAGGCGCTGGATGAACTTGAACGTCTGTACGAAGGTGCTGTTGAGGCGCTGCGCGCGGCGATTAAAGCTTTTACGGAAAACGGCACGCTGCCCGATGCCGATCGGCGGGCGCAGGGGCTCTTTGTTTATCCGGAACTGCGCATCACCTGGCACGGTGAAGGGCCGCAACAGAACCGCACACGCGCCTGGGGACGCTTTACCCATACCGGCAGTTACAGCACGACCATTACCCGCCCGGCGCTGCTGCGTCACTACATAGCGGAACAGCTGGCGATGCTGGAGAAGGAGTATCAGCTGGAGATTGACGTGGTGCCATCCAGCCAGGAGATCCCCTATCCTTATGTGATTGACGGTTCCGATCTCTCACTGGATCGCACCATGAGCGCAGGGATAGCGCGCCATTTCCCGACCACGGAGCTGTCACAGATTGGCGATGAGACGACCGACGGTCTGTTCCACGCAGATGCCCAGTTCCCGCTGTCTCATTTCGACGCGCTGCGAACCGACTTTTCGCTGGCGCGTCTGCGTCATTACACCGGCACCAGCGTAGAGCACTTCCAGCCATTTGTGCTGTTCACCAACTACACCCGTTATGTGGATGAGTTTGTGCGCTGGGCGATTGAGCAGGTGCGCGATCCCAATACCCCTTATGACAGCCTGGCCTGTGCCGGTGATGTGGTGCTGACCGCCGACACTGCGAACAGCGAATCGATGCTCTCCGATCTGGCGTGGAAGAAGCATCAGATGCCTGCCTGGCACCTGACGTCGCCAAATCGCCGTGGTATCACGCTGATTAACATTGGCGTCGGCCCGTCGAATGCCAAAACCATCTGCGACCATCTGGCCGTGATGCGTCCGCATGCGTGGCTGATGATTGGCCACTGCGGCGGCCTGCGTGAGAGTCAGCGGATTGGGGATTACGTCCTGGCGCATGCCTATCTGCGTGATGACCACGTGCTGGACAGCGTACTGCCGCCTGATATCCCGGTACCAAGCATCGCCGAAGTGCAGCGCGCGCTCTATGACGCCACCAAAGCGGTGAGCAACATGCCAGGCGAAGAGGTGAAGCAGCGGCTGCGTACCGGCACCGTGGTCACTACAGATGACCGCAACTGGGAGCTGCGCTACTCCGCATCGGCACTACGTTTTAACCTGAGCCGCGCGGTCGCGGTAGATATGGAGAGCGCCACCATCGCTGCCCAGGGCTATCGCTTCCGTGTGCCTTACGGCACGCTGCTGTGCGTTTCCGATAAGCCGCTGCACGGCGAGATTAAGCTGCCGGGTCAGGCGAACCGTTTCTATGAAGGCGCGATTTCGGAACATTTGCAGATTGGCATCCATGCGGTTGAACTGCTGCGCGCTGAAGGCGATAAGCTGCATTCGCGTAAGTTACGGACGTTTAATGAGCCGCCTTTCCGGTAGGTTTTTACTGCTGGCTTAGGGAAGTTTGTCCGCTGCGCGAACAGGCGTCAGGAGGGTTTCGTTCGACTGCAGTGGTTTTACGCTGAGAAGGTTTCGTTCGCCTGCAGTGGTTTTACGCTGAGCGGGTTTCGTTCGCCTGACGGGCCGGGCAATT
>NZ_DAMCTB010000014.1:0-102537 GCF_032114055.1 Pantoea sp. | reverse complement strand
GCGCCGCCTTCAGCCGGCTCTGCTCCTTCTCCTTGTCAAAAATAACGTCCAGCCCCGGGTTCGCGTTTGCCACGTCCCGGCTGAGGTCCGCCACGTCCTGCGTCTGCTTCAGCGGGTCGCGAATTGTTATCGTGCCGTCGCTTACCGCCGACTTCGTGGTGCTGTCCGCGCTGTCCGAGCCGCTCAGCCCCGCAAGCATCCCATTCGCCATGTTCCCGCCGAAGTCTCCCCCGATGCCGCCGCCGGTACTCATGCCTGCGCTCTGATGCTCCACCTCATATTCCGCGTGGTTCTCTATGTCGCCGAAGCCCAGCGTGCCGGTGTCGAGCCGGTTTTTATCGGCGGTGGCAGTGGAACTGATAACCGCGCCGTTAAGCTGCGTGTGCTCGCCCACGGTCACGTCAAAGCCACCCCTGCCCGCAAATATCCCGGTCTGCTCGGCCACGCTCTGCCAGTTGCTGTGCATTTTGTCCCGGCTCACGTTCACGTTCGCCGACCCGGTCATCGAGCCGAACGTGAAGCTGCCGCCCGCACTGGCGCTCTGCTGCTTACTGTCGTAGCGGTCGCTGTCCTGCTCTGAGGTCAGCGTCAGGTTGCGGCCCGCGGCCACCTTCACGCTCTCACCGCTCGCCTGCGCGCCCGTGAGCGTCGTGTCGCGCCCGCTGGTCAGGCTGAGCTGGCTGCCCGCGTCGAGCGTGGTCTCGCTGTGCGTCACTCCGTTGCCTTTTTCACTCCCCTTCGCCGCGTTCACGCTCGCCGACACCGTGATGCCGTAGCCGCCTGACCCGACGCCAATACCGATACCGACGCTGCCGCCCTTACTGCTGTTCTTACTGTCAGTGCTCTGCGTGTTCTGCGCCGACTGCAGCAGGATGTCCCGCGATGCATCCAGGCTCATATCGCCCGCCGCTTTCAGCTGGCTGCCTGTGATGCTGATGTCGCCGCTCTGCGCCGTGCCGTTTTTGTCGGTCGCCGTGACGTTCAGGTTCCGGCCCGCCGTCAGTGTGCTGCCCTGCGACTGACTGCTTTCAGTACGCGTTTCGCTTTTCGACGACTGGCTGCCGTACGAGGCGCTGACGCCGATGGAGTTGGTTCCGCCCTCTCCGCCGTTCTGCAGGCTGTCCTGCTCAGCTGCCTGCGCCGCCTGCACCCCGTTCAGCGCCGCCTGGGTGTTCTGCAGCGCGCTGACCCGCCCGTCACCCGCCTTCCTGGCCTGCTGCGCATTGCTGACCGCCGTGTTGAGTGCGCTGCCCGCCGCACCCGACAGTGCCAGCGTCAGTCCGCTCTGTTTCGACTCTGTCTTCTCGGTGCGGGTCCGCTGGTCAAATCCCGGGTCGATGCTCACGCTGTCGCCCGTCAGGTTCAGATCCTGACCCGCCACCAGATCCGCGCCGCCGACGTGCAGCCGGTTGCCCGCAGTAACATTGACGCTGCCCTGGCTGCTGCCGACGGTGCTGACGCTCTGGCTCTGGGTGGTGCCCTTCTCATCGATTTCATGACGGGTCGACTGTTTGCCGATGGTGAAGCCGATGCCGCCGCTGCCCAGCAGGCCGCTCTTTTTCTTTTCTTCCAGCTGATAGTGGCTGTCGGTCTCGGTGGCTGCGCCAATCTCCACGTCGCGCCCGGCATGCAGATTAACGTCCTGATCGGCGGCCACCGCTGATCCTGTCACCGTCAGATCACGTCCGGCAATGACCGTGACGCTTTCGCCACTCAGCAGGCTGCCATTCTCACGGGTGGTAACGTCCTGCGTTACGCTGTGGCCGCTGCTTTTGTTCAGCAGATTCTTGTTCTCCGAACGTTCTTCGCTGTAGAACGACTCTCGTTCGGTGGCGCTGTTCAGCACCACGTCCTGTTTCGCCTGCACTGCAACAGCACCCTGTCCGCTATGGAGCGTGCTGCCGGTCATCGTGACATCACCTTCCCGCCCGATTACCGTTACGCCCTGCTGCCCACTGAAGGTACTGCCGGTGCTGCTCTCACGTGCGCTTTCCTCTTCACGATGGCTGCGGGTGCCACCTGTTCGCTTATCCTCGCTGTCATGATCGACTACACTGGCGCGTGCATCTTTGATGATAACGTTCTGGCCGCTGACGCCGATGCTGCCCTTAGCACTATCAACCTGCGCGCCTTCGGCCAGCAGGTTGCTGCCTGCGACCAGCGCCACGCCCTGATCGCCCTTCAGTGTGCTGAGCAGCAGACGTTCTTCCTGACGATCGTTGCTGACCGACGAGGTTCGGCTGTTCGCGTTGAGATGAGTGGTATTGGTGGTGGTTTCCGCGCCGATGCGAATGTCGCCGCCAGCCTGTACCCGGGCCGTGCCGGAGGCGCTGGCCTGGCTGCCAGTCAGCGTCAGGTCACGCCCGGCCCGGAGCAGGAGGTTGCCACCAGCGTTAAGCTCACTGCCCTGCGCCTGCTGCCACTCGCCGCTGATCTGCGCCATGCGCTTACCTGCCTCTTCCATGCCGCGGCTGTTGCGGTTACCCATCGCACCGGATATCACGCTCAGGCTGCCGCGGTGGCTGCTTTTCGCGGCACCGATCTCAAGGTTATTGCGGGCACTCAGACTGAGGTTATTGAGGGCGCTCAGCTTCGCACCCTGTAGCCGGATATCGGTGCCGCTGAGGCTGATATCATCCGCGCTCATCGTCGCCTGCCGCAGGGCATTCTGCAGATCGGTACTGATCGTCAGCGTCTCCGCTTTCACATCAATGCTGCCCGCTTTGATATCGCCGCCCTGATGCAGGAACTGACTACTGTCGACTGACAATGCCTTATCCGCAAAGAGATTACCGGCGTTGGTGACGCTGCCCGCTGAGAGCTGCAGATTACCACCGCCAATCAGCGCGCCCGCGCCGGTCAGGCGCAGCGTGGCTGGTGCCAGATAGACTTTTGGCACCCACACCGTCTGCGGACCCTCTGCCGAATCAACGGTTTCGCTGACCAGCCAGACGATATCCTGTTGCAGCGCTGCAATCTGTTGCGGCGTCAGCGCCACGCCCGGCACCAGATGGAAATCCTGTGCCACTTTTGAGCCGTTGTTCATCAGCGCCTGATACTGCGCCATCGCATCCCAGCCGTTAACAGAGGTTCTTCCGGTCAGTTTCAGGACCTGCTCGCGCACCAGCCGCTGCTCATAAAAGCCATCGCCCAGTCGTTTATGCACCTGAGACGGGTCATAGCCCACCCGTTCAAGCAGATAGTCGCTGCTGATAAATTTATTACGGCTGGTAAAGCGCTCGTCAGTGACCACCAGGAATGAGCTGCCCGCCGCGGTATGCTGGCTGAACAGGCCGTTATCGGGAAGGGTTGTGGCAACTTTCTCCAGCTGTTGCAGCGCCGTCAGCGCCAGTTCAGCCGGTAACAGCGGACGACCCGATGGCGATGTGGGGCTGTGTTCACCCGGCGTAAGTTCGGTGTCGCTATCATGGCGGGCAACGCCATCTACGGTAAAAGCCAGCGGGTTACGCTGATACTCAGCACGCTCGGCGTCCACCGCCTTCAGAGCCGCTTCAAGCTGGCTGATCTGCGCCGGATTAACGGTGGTGTTACTGATGCGGGTCCCGCTAATCCTGACGTTGCCGTTGCCGGTGATAATGCCATCAACGGTCGCCAGGGCAGTGGTCTGGTCGGAACTGAAGGTCGGATACCAGTGATGGGTATTCTGGTCATAATGGTCGACAATCATTTCCTGGCGGCGCTCATTGACCGAGTAGCCCCGGTTATCCACACTGCCACTGCCATCCACGGTCAGATTGCCATTGGCCGTGATCACGCTGGCGTCATTGAGTAACGCGCCGGTGATGCGCAGGAGCATATTGCCGCCCGCCAGAATGCGCGCGCCGATACCTTCGCTGACCAGCCGATCACGCGTCACCGTGCCGGTTACGCTACGCTCACGGAAGTTGTTGTAATCCGTAACGGATGCCGCATTGTCGATGTCGATATGCTTTTCAGGATCCCACTGCTCAAGACGTCCACTGTTTGCTTCGCGCCATACCGTGTTCTGGTAAGGGGTTGGGACGTTCTTTTGCCGCAACCCGCGAGTTTCATAGAACGTCATGGCATAGGTGCCGTCGCTATTGGGGTTGAGCGCCAGATAGTTAACCCACAAATCGGTCAACACGCCCCGATTGTTCATGACACGGACCTGGGCGCGTTTGCCTGCGGCGTCAATCGCCAGCAGTGTGCCGTAAGGATTACTCTGTGCCGCTGCCTCATTCTGAAAGGTCAGCTGCTGAGTCGTTGACGCCATGGTGCTGAGATCCGTATTGGTCTCTCCGCCGTAAGACCGCCAGTAGTAGTTATATCGATGCCACTTGTAGTTGCTGGTTTCCGCCTCACGCTCGATCACCAGTCCTTCGCGCAGGTTATCCAGCCGCCCCGCCTCCAGCGTCATATCACCATCGGCTTCAATAAAACTCGCCCGGTTCTCTATCAGGTCCTCGCTGTGCAGCGACAGGCGATCAGCGCTGTAGAGCAGCGCACCCTCTTTGTTGCTCAACCGCTCGCGGGCCTGCAGCGTCAGACGCTGAACGGCTGCAATGACTGCAGGCTGTCCATGGTTGTCGATCACCCGGCCACGCACGGTGATTTCATCTCCCATCAATGTGGCACTGTTATCCAGTGAGTCGACATTCAGCGTCAGGGCGTCGGCTTCAAGCCGCCCGCTGTTCAGCAGCGCGTCGGTAGTAAGCTGAACGGTTTTGCCCACCAGCAGCGCGGGGTTGGTGATAGCCGTGGCATTCAGCATCAGATTGCCCGGCAGCAGCCAGTCCACCAGGTTAGTAAACGCCCCGCCGAGAGAGAGCGTCACCGTGCCGTTACTGCTGACCGTTTCGCCCGCCTGACGGGTATAGTCCTGTTGCGCGGTCAGCGTCAGAGCCTGCAAGCCCAGCAGCGTGCCACCCTGATTATCGAAAGAGCGGGCATGGATGTTTAATGCACCCGCACTCTCCAGCCGTCCACCCTGATTCAGCAGGGCAAGCGGGGAATCGGTGGCCGGGAGATCGGCGTTAAGGGTGAGATCGTCATTCGCCAGCATCCGCCCCTGCCGGTTATCCAGCCGCGCTACACCCCGCAGCAGGAGTGTTCCGGCGCTCTGCAGTCGTCCGCTGCGGTTATCAATGTCGCGGGCAGTAATGTCGGTATAGGTAGTGCCGAGTAACAGGCCGCCATCGCGGTTACTCAGACGGTCGGCATGCAGTGAGAGCCCCGCCTGGCTGCTCATCACCCCCTGCGCGCTGTTATCGATCGCCGTCGCGTTCAGTACTAAATCCTGGGTGGCGACCAGCTGCCCGCCCTGATTACTCAGCTGTGCGGCATCAAGGGTCAGCGCCGCGCCGCTATGGACTTTGCCCTGCGGGTTGTTAAGCACATTGAGGTGATAATGCCCTGCGCCCTGGCTGATCAGCGTACCGCTGGCGTTTTCCAGTTGCCCGGTAGTCAGATTAATCGCCTCACGACTGCTGAAGACACCCTGACGGTTATCAATCGTCGCGGCACTGATCTGCTGTTCACCGTTGCTGCGCACCGCGCCGCTGCTGTTATTAATCTCTCCTGACAGCTGGAGTGAAAGCTGTTGCTGGCTATCGATATTGCCGCCTGCGTTGTTCAGCGTCTGCGCATCCAGCTGGAACGCCTCGCCGCTCTGCACTTTACCGGCCCGGTTATCCAGATCTACGGCCAGGTTCAGCCGTAACAGCCGCTGACTGTAGAGCAGCCCGCCCTGGGTGTTATCGAGACGCGTAGCCGCGATGGTCAGCGCCTCACCCGCCAGCCACTGGCCACCCGCATTGTTGATGTTGCCGGTGCGGCTGCCGCTGGTTTGCCCCTGGACCGTCAGCTGCTGCTGAGCAGAGACTTTACCGGCCAGGTTGTTGATATCCTGCGCAACGCGTAACACCAGCCCGGCTGCCGACTGCAATACGCCGCTGGCGTTACTGAGCCAGTTTGCCGAGAGTTCTGCCTGCTGCTGACTCTGCACGCTGCCGCCAGTGTTATCGAAACCGGCACTCGCGGCACTCCAGCTCCCCTGGCTGCCCATCCATCCCTGGGTGTTGCCAATCTCCTGTGCCTTAAGGGTCTGGCTTAACCGGCTGAAGATATGGCCACTGCTGTTATCCAGACGACCAGTAATCTGCATAGCCAGTGTGTCCAGCCCGTTTATCGTGCCCTGGCTGTTAAACAGGCTTGCGGCGCTGGCTTGCGTGCGGCCGTTGCCCGTCAGGCTGCCGCCCTGATTATTCCAGTCGCCCGAGAGGTTCAGCGTCAGCGCCTGCTGGCTGAAAATCTTCCCTGACTGGCGATTGGTCAGCGCTCCGCCCTGCAGAAGCAGATCGCCACCGCTTTGCAGTGACCCGCCATCGTTAGCAAGTAACGTCGATTCCGTACCGTGGATCGTCAGAGCGTTCTGCGCCGTGAGTTTGCCGCCCTGATTAAGGATATCGCCGCGGCTGGTCAGAGAGAGATCACCACCGGACTGTAACCGTCCGCTGGCATTATTGAGCCGATCTGTCGTTGCCGTGACCCGCTCACCGCCCTGCGCCGTCCCGTTGAGGTTCTGCCAGAACCCGCCGCTGTTGAGCGAGAGAAAATGACGGGCTTCTATCCAGCCGCCGCAGTTGTTCAGGCCCTCTGAGGTGGTCAGGCTCAGATCGTGCAGGGCCATCAGTTTGCCCTGTATATTGTCGAAGGCGCTGCTGTTTATCCTCAGTGCGGTGCCGCTGATTTCACCTGCGCGGTTGCTGCTATGGCCACTGATATCGAGGTTTAACAGCTGGCCGGATAGCAGTTTGCCGTCGTCGTTATTAAGGCTGCTGGCTTGCGCGGTGAACCGCGTTTCACCCTGAGCTGTGCCGCTATGGTTATTCCATTTGCCGGTGTGAATCGTCAGTGCGCCGACTGCGCCGATAAGACCCTGCTGATTATCCAGTTCGCCTGCTGTCAGGCCGAGATCGCGCTGGCTGATGATCTCGCCCTGCGCATTATTCAGATGCTGTGCGTTCAGTGATAGCTGGCTGCCGTTCAGGGTGCCAGTGTGATTATCCAGAGCGCCGCCTGCGCTGAGCGTCAGCGCCTCACCGGCCAGCAGATTGCCCTGACGGTTATTAACCGCATCGCGGGCGTAGATAGCCAGCGATGCCTGGGTTTTGACGCTGCCGCCCTGGTTATTCAGGCTGCCTGTCTCAAGCGTCAGATCGCTGTGACTGCCCAGTTCACCCGAGGTGTTGTCGAGCAGTCCATCAATCCGCCAGTGCTGCGCCGCGTTATCCAGCGCAACCAGGCGGCCACGCTGGTTGTTCAGTGAGGCGGCCCGGAAACTGAGCTGCTGGCTCTCAATCGAGCCGTCGCTGTTGTCCAGCCCGCCACTCAGCGTAAAGTGGCTTTCGCCACGTCCGGTCTGCGACCATCCCGCCTGCTGGCTGAACAGGCTGTGTCCATCGATCTGCCAGCGTCCGGCGCTGATCTGCGCATGCTGCGCCTCAATATCACCTGACGTGTTTATCACCAGTTCATCGCTGTTAATGACGGCCTGACGCACAGCCACCCCGTCCTTCTGAGCCGTCAGGCGGGCGCGGCTGGCGGCGACCTGCGCGCCACTGAGATCGACCCGACGTCCGCGCGCGCTGACCTCTTTTTTACTCAACAGGCTGCCGCTGGCACGAATGGCATCCTGACTCTCCAGTTGCAGACTGGCTTCCTGCACAATCTGGCTGCTGACGTCGCTGCCTGCCAGCAGATGTCCACTGCTCTGAATAGAGTGGGCCGCCGTGAGTCGCACCTCACCCGCCGCCGCTAAGGTGCCGGACTGGGTAATTCCGCCCTGGCGACTCTGAACCCTCAGCTGACCGCCACTGTGGAGTTTGCCCTGATAATCAATATCGTCTCTGGCCGCCAGACTGATGTCGCCTCCGGCCTGGGTGACGCCATCCCGTGCCGCCGAGTGCCAGACGAGTTTACCTTCGCTGCTTACCACCAGCGTTTTGCCCGCCTGAACCTGGGCGTTCTGATTCCGCACGCCGACGCCTGCTTCGGTGCCAATCATACGGATCTGGCCGCTGTACATGCCGCCCATCTGGCCCATGTCGATCGCCAGTTCAGGTCTGGCGAGGCCATCGTCAGCCAGCGGTGTGACCGCCTGCGCATCTGCGCTTACGCGATTGCGACCAGCCACCACCGCCAGCGCATTTCTGGCCCAGACGCCCGCATTGATCTCCACCGCGCGGGCCAGTACGTCAACATACTCCGTATCATGGCGGGGATCGCCGTTGAGTCCGCCACCTTCAATGCGCACCACGCCGCGTTCAACCTGATAGCCCGCCAGGCTGCCGTCGGCGTTGAGCTGCGGTTTACCCGTGGTCAGCGTCATCCGCCCGGCATTGATGGTGCCGCAGCCGTTGCAGACGATTCCCGCCGGGTTGGCGACAATCACCTGTGCCCGTCCGCCCGCCACTTCCATATAACCGCGCAGCTGGCTGGGAGTGTTACTGTTTACTTCGTTGAGGATCACCCGCGCCGGTGCAGCATCAGGTCTGAGATTTGGGTTGCCCTGAATCATGCCGGCCAGTTGCGTGGAGGTCATCACTGCGGCGTTATTCAGGATGGCCCCCTGCTGTGCGACGTCGAACTGCTGATACTGGTTATGCGAGATACCCGCCTGATTGGGCGCGGTGATATTGACCTGTGGTAGGCCGTTTTGGGTGGCGATGACTTCCGGCCGCTGATCTGGCCTCGCACTGTTGTCCGCCACAATGCCGTTCGCGACTGCTGGCCCGGCAAACAGCGCCAGCCCCAGCAGCCACGCCGTGCGGCGTAAAATGACCCAGAGACGCGGCGTGCCGATACCCTGGCGCTGGCCGGGTTCTGTGCTGCAACTGCGGGCAAGTTCCGACACCACCCGAAGCTCCCCGTGGGTGCGGCTGAAGATAATGCGATAGCAATGTTTATTCATGAGTCACATCCGTGTGAAAGTCAGGGGTTCAGTGCAGTGGTCAGATTTCCAGGTTAATGCTGAAACCAGCTGTCGCCCCCGAGGTATGAAAATCTGCAGGTTTACAGAACGGCACGCCCGCAAACAGGTCGTAGCTGAAGCGGCTCCAGAGCGCGCCGCGTACGCCGATGGCACCGCCAGCCAGCTGATGACCGACCAGGTTACGTGTCGAGGGTCCGTTCACCCGACCATAATCAGCCGCCAGATAGAGCTCATGCCCGCGAGAGAAAAGATCCCAGCCGATTTCGTTACGCCACAGCAGACCTTTTTCGCCTGACAGCATCTGTTCTCCGTCGAAGCCCCGAACCGTATAACGTCCGGCAATCGCCATACGCGCCTGCGGCGTCAGGGCATTCGGGCTCCATTGTCCCCGCACGCTGCTGTAGATCCGCCAGGGCTGTGCGCCGATGGCGAAAGGGTGGTTGAGGCTAAGGTCGCCAAGGAGTATGCCGGTACGCGCACTGCCCTGATGACGTGCTTCTTCCGGCGCAGGAAGCGCATTAAACGCCCCGGTGCTGCGCCGCCAGGCGATATTCGCGTCCAGCGTGCGGCTTCCCAGATAGGTGTGCTGATTCAGGCCCAGTTCCCAGCCCGCGGTGCGCCGCTTTTGCTGCTCTATGTCGATATCGTTGACGGCATTAGTGGCGTGTTTGCGATAACCACGCAGATTCAGCGTGGTTTTATTCCGCTGATCCCGGTAGAGCAACCGGGAGACCGTGAACTGGACATTATCGCTCTTGCCGCTATAGCGCAGCACCTCACTGGCATTCGGGATGTTCTGGTGATAGGTGTAGTCGTTGTAGTTAGCCGAGACGGCCCAGTACCCAATTGGGAAAAAGTAATTAAGGGTATGTGAGTGGTTGCCGAACGGGCCATGCTCAAACAGATTTTTGCCGAGGTTGGCGTAAAACAGATCGTTCTGCGCAAAGGGCGCATCCACGGCCAGTGTGGCGGAACCGAGGTATCGTCCGGTGCTTCGGGATCCGCTGTCATCCAGCCCCAGACTGAGTCGCACCGGTCTCCCTTCCTGCCAGTTGACCAGCAGATCACTGGTGGCTTCCTGCTTACCCGGCACGATTTTAATGTCGGCATTAGCACTCGGCATACGCTTCAGGTTCTCCAGACCCTGTTCGATATCCCGCAGATTCAGGATATCGCCTGATGCTGCCGGAACAGCATTCCAGAGCCGCCCGCGCCAGGAAACAGACTCATCAAAGCGAATCTGACCGATACGGCCAGGCTGCAGCGTCAGCGTTAACGTCCC
This sequence comes from Pantoea sp., assembly GCF_032114055.1. Taxonomy (GTDB): domain Bacteria; phylum Pseudomonadota; class Gammaproteobacteria; order Enterobacterales; family Enterobacteriaceae; genus Pantoea. The sequence goes on along the minus strand of NZ_DAMCTB010000014.1, from coordinate 92,281 downwards.
TTTGGTCAGATCCTGCTCCTGCGCCATCACACGGGTCGTGACATAGCCTTTAGCAAGAATCGCATTCTGCACTTTGTTGATGACCAGCATGATGCCCTGTCCGCCCAGGCAGCGGCCTTTAGCGTCGGCAGCAGCATCAGGCGCCCACTGAAAACGGCTGGCGGCTTCGCCCGTCAGGGCGATCTGATTAATGGTAAAGCAGGGATGTTCACTGGCCGGATAACCCGGCAGAGGACGATCCGGACGCGAAAGATGTTCATCCACCTGCGGCGCATTCTGCTGTTGCAGTACGCGTTCGCGCATCTGCTGACGCAGTTGCTCGCGGCTATCAATCGTCTGGCCTTCTTCATGGGGGAGGTCAACGGATGGCGCGGCCATCAGCGGCAATACAGCGCAGGATATCGCACCTGCTATTATGCCGGGCAGACGTTGTGACGACTGTCTGCGCCGTAAAAAAGTCCTTTTCATGAAAATTCCATTTCACTGAATGTAACCGGGTGTAACTTTTGGCGAATTATCGCTCTGGCGGGAGGAAAAACAAGGGGGACAACTATTTTTCAGGCGGTTTCTTAAGCTGCGGATGGCGGGAAGAAAACATCATGAAAACGGGCAAAAAAGATGAAGCAGCAAACTGAATGTCTGGGCTGAACCTGCCGCCACGAGTCGATTAATTTATTGATTAATAGTTGTTTTACAGGGAATAAAATCGCTGAGTCGCTTTTGTATGCCCTGAAAGCCTGAAAACGCTGGCCGTGATAGTTATCGCTGCGCTCAGAGCATAAGATTGAACACCCATAAAAAAAGGGACGATTTCTCGTCCCTTTTTCACATAGCTAATCACATTACTGCAGCAGCGAGATATCCGCGACCTGCAGGAACAGTTCACGCAGTTTAGAGAGCAGCGTCAGGCGATTGACCCGCACCGCCTGATCGTCGGCGTTGACCATCACTTTATCGAAGAAGTTGTCTACCGCCGTCCGCAGCTGGGCCAGTTCGACCAGCGCATCCTGGTAGCGGCCTTCTGCAAAGTAAGGCTGCAGCTTGCTGCTCAGCGCGGTCACAAAGGTCGCCAGCTGGATCTCTTCGTTCTCTTTCAGCAGCGACGCCTGCACGCTGTCGTTCAGCGTTTCGGTCGATTTCGCCAGAATGTTAGAGACGCGCTTGTTCGCGGCCGCCAGTGTGGCCGCAGCCTCCAGGGTACGGAAGTGTGACACCGCTTTCATGCGGGCATCAAAGTCTGCCGGACGGGTCGGACGACGCGCCAGCACGGCCTGCAGCGTATCGATGCTGTGACCCTCTTCCTGATACCAGGCGCGGAAGCGGCCCAGCATAAAGTCGATGACATCATCGACCACGCGGGCGTTGCTCAGCTTGCTGCCATACAGACGCACCGCTTCTTCGGTGAGCGTCTGCAGGTCGAGCGGCAGGTTCTTCTCAACGATGATGCGCAGAACGCCCAGCGCCGCGCGACGCAGTGCAAACGGATCTTTGTCGCCTTTGGGATGCTGGCCGATGCCGAAAATACCGGCGAGCGTATCCATTTTATCGGCAATCGCCAGCGCGCAGGCGACCGGGCTGGAGGGCAGATCGTCACCCGCAAAGCGCGGCTGATACTGCTCGTTCAGCGCCACCGCCACATCTTCGGCTTCGCCGTCGTGACGCGCGTAGTGCATGCCCATTACACCCTGGGTGTCGGTGAACTCGAAGACCATGTTGGTCATCAGATCACACTTCGACAGCAGGCCGGCGCGGGTCGCGTGATTCACATCGGCGCCGATCTCACCGGCAATCCAGCCCGCCAGCGCCTGAATGCGATCGGTTTTGTCGCGCAGCGTGCCCAGATCTTTCTGGAACAGCACCGTCTCCAGACGTGGCAGGTGATCTTCCAGACGCTTTTTGCGGTCGGTATTAAAGAAGAACTCTGCATCGGCCAGGCGGGGACGCACGACTTTTTCGTTGCCGGAAATAATCTGGCGCGGGTCGCTGGACTCAATGTTGGTAACGAAAATGAAGTTCGGCAGCAGGTTGCCGTCATTGTCATAGACCGGGAAATATTTCTGGTCACCTTTCATGGTGTAGACCAGCGCTTCCGCAGGCACCTTGAGGAATTTCTCTTCAAAGGTCGCAGTCAGGACGACCGGCCACTCCACCAGCGACGTCACCTCTTCCAGCAGGCTGTCGCTGATGTCGGCGTTGCCACCCAGACGACGCGCCGCCGCTTCCGCATCGGCTTTGATCATCGCCTTGCGGGTCTGATAATCGGCGATCACCTTACCGCGTTTTTCCAGTACGTCAGGATAGTGGTCGGCGCTTTCGAGGATGATGTCGTTTTCGCCCATAAAGCGGTGACCGCGAATGTGACGGCCAGACTCAATGCCCAGAATGGTGCCCGGGATCAGCTCATCACCCAGCAGCATCACAACGGTATGCACCGGACGGACAAACTGCACATCGCTGTCGCCCCAGCGCATCAGTTTTGGCACCGGCAGCTTGCTGAGTGCAGTGGCGATCATGGCAGGCAGCAGTGCCTGGGCTGCTTCGCCTTTGACCTGGGCACGATAAACCAGCCACTCACCTTTATCGGTGGCGAGGCGTTCGGCCTGATCAACAGTGATGCCGTTTCCGCGCGCCCAGCCTTCAGCCGCTTTGGTGGCGTTGCCGTCGGCGTCAAAGGCAGCCGCGACGGCCGGGCCGCGCTTCTCCACTTCCCGATCGGGTTGTGCGGCGCTCAGGTTTGCGACTTTCAGCGCCAGACGACGCGGCGCAGCAAACCAGCTGACCTCGCCGTGGCTCAGGTTGGCTGCATCCAGTTCAGCGGTCACCTGTGCGGCAAAGGCTTCTGCCAGGCTGCGCAGGGCTTTTGGTGGCAGCTCTTCGGTGCCGATCTCCACCAGGAAAGTTTGTTCAGTCATGGCTGCCTCTTACTTTTTGTTATTGCACATCGGGAAGCCCATCGCCTCGCGAGAGGCGTAGTAAGCTTCAGCCACGGCTTTAGTCAGGGTACGAATGCGCAGGATGTAACGCTGACGCTCCGTTACCGAGATCGCTTTACGGGCATCCAGCAGGTTAAAGCTGTGCGCCGCTTTCAGAATGCGTTCATAGGCAGGCAGTGGCAGCGGTTTTTCCAGCGCCAGCAGATGCTGCGCCTCTTTTTCGTACTGCTCGAAGCAGGTAAAGAGGAAATCGACGTCGGCATATTCGAAGTTGTAGGTGGACTGCTCCACTTCGTTCTGATGGAACACGTCGCCGTAGGTGGTTTTACCCAGCGGGCCGTCGCTCCAGACCAGATCGTAAACGCTGTCGACGCCCTGGATGTACATCGCCAGGCGCTCCAGACCGTAGGTGATCTCGCCAGTTACCGGCTTACACTCCAGACCACCCACCTGCTGGAAGTAGGTGAACTGCGTCACTTCCATGCCGTTGAGCCAGACTTCCCAGCCGAGTCCCCAGGCACCCAGCGTCGGGTTTTCCCAGTTATCTTCCACGAAACGGATGTCATGCACCGTCGGATCCATACCCAGCTCTTTCAGCGAGCCCAGGTAGAGCTCCTGAATGTTGTCCGGTGAGGGTTTGATAATCACCTGGAACTGGTAATAGTGCTGCAGACGGTTCGGGTTTTCACCGTAGCGGCCATCGGTCGGACGGCGCGATGGCTGCACGTAAGCGGCGGCAATCGGCTCCGGGCCGAGTGCGCGCAGGCAGGTCATAGGATGTGAAGTGCCAGCGCCCACTTCCATATCCAGCGGTTGGACAATGGTGCAGCCCTGACGCGCCCAGTAATCCTGCAAGGTCAGGATCAGCCCCTGAAAGGTTTTGGTATCAAACTTTTGCATGTTGAGTGTGCACGCGCTTCGGTTAGATTAAAAAAAGAGGCCGACAGTATACCCTTTGACCGCGCGATGTGCAGCCGTAAATCCCAGCCGCTGCCGGGTCGTTCAGGCAGGGTTGTGTGCAGGCATACAGAGGGCTCCGAATCATGCTGACAGCAGTTGTTGGCCGGGTCGCATTTGACTACCCTTTTCCGCACGGACGCTATGCGCAAGAGGATGCCATGCCGCAGAAGATATACTGGATCGACAATTTACGCGCGGTCGCCTGCCTGATGGTGATCGTGATTCACACCACCACCTGGTATATCACCGGGCCGATGGCGGTGACCGGCACAACCTGGGATGTGGCGAATCTGCTCAATTCCGCCTCACGCGTCTGTGTGCCGCTGTTCTTTATGATATCCGGCTACCTGTTCTTCGGCGAACGCAGCGCCCAGCCGCGTCATCTGCTGCGGCTGGTGCTCTGCCTGCTCTTCTACAGTGCGGTCTCCCTGGCCTATATCACCTGGCTGACACCCATCAGCGAGGGGCGATCAATCCTGAAGATGCTGCAAAAGCCGGTTTTTTATCATCTGTGGTTTTTCTTTGCGCTGATCGGCATCTATCTGCTGTCGCCGCTGATTCAGGTCAAGAACGTGCAGGCGCGTTATGTGGCCCTGCTGGTGCTGGTGCTGGCAGTGCTCGCCAACCCCAATACGGTCAGCCAGTCGCTGGGGCCATTCCATTTTCTGCCGGTAAACCTCTATGTCAGCGGTGATACGATTTACTACCTGCTCTATGCGCTGCTGGGACGGGCTATCGGCAGCATGGAAACCCAGCGGCGCGGCCTGACGCCACTGGCGGCCGGGCTGTTTATCGCCTGTGTAATGGGCATTACGCTGGGCACGAAAAAGGCGCTGATCGTGAACGGCGCCTTTAACGATACCTGGTATCTCTACTGCGGCCCGCTGGTGTTTATCGCCGCCCTCAGCCTGTTAATCGTGTTTAAAAACAGCCTGAACCAGCGTACGCTGCCCGGATTTACCGTGATTGCGCGCTATTCACTGCCGATCTACGGCTTTCATGCACTGTTCATTCACTATCTGCGCACGAATCATTACGATGATATGTCGCGGCCATGGCTTGACCTGCCGTGGGTGTTCGGGCTGACGCTGGGCGGCAGCCTGCTGCTGGGTATGGCGTTGAAACGTCTCGATACCCGCCACCTGGTCAGCTGACCGCGCCGTGTTAACCGCCGCGGCTGTCGGCCGGCAGTGCCGCGTTACACCAGATCCCAGCCGCGGGCCCGCCACAGCGCAGGCAGCTGCGCCATGTCGTCGAAGCGCGTGACCAGTGGGTGGTCCAGATCAGGGTTGTGCGGATCGGCACAGTAGTAGTAGACCGGGATCCCGGCGGCGATACCGGCGCGGGCCCCCGCTTCAGAGTCATCCACCAGGATACAGCGCTCAACCGGCACCTGCATCTGCTCTGCGGCGTGGTACATCAGTTCCGGATCGGGTTTCCAGTGCAGAATGTCATAGCCGCTGTAAAGGCGATTCTCAAACAGCGACAGCATCCCGGTTAAGCCCAGCGAGTGCTGCATCTTTTTAACGGTTCCATTTGAGACTACGCACATCGGTACCTTAATTTGCTCAACCAGCGCTTTCGCGCCCGCGATCGGTTGCAGATGCTGATCAAAAAGTCGCGCCACTTCCGCCCGATAGGCGGTTTCCACCTCCTCCATTGGCAGCGTGACCTGATGCGCGTCGCCCACGTCACGAATGATGTCGTAGAGTTTGACACCTTTATACTTTTCAAACATCTGCTGCAGCGACAGCGTCAGGCCGTAACGGGCAAAGGTGTTAACGTAGGCCTGGGTGCAGAGCAATTCACTGTCCACCAGTGTGCCATCGCAATCGAAAAAGACGCATTCTACTGTCATCAGATTCTGTCCTTTGATTCAGGGGTGTGCTCCACACTCTACCGTACTCAGCGCAGATTACGAGACTGGCAACCGGTTGCGAAAAATCATTGTATTGCCCTGGTAAAATCGCCAGGATACGCGCCGATGATTTTTTCTTCTGGATGGACGGCATGAGCAAGCAAGGCGTTTTGCAGCGCATTTTCAGGCTGCAGGAACATGGCACCACGGTGCGTACCGAAGTGATTGCGGGTATCACCACCTTTCTGACGATGGTCTATATCGTCTTTGTCAATCCGCAGATCCTGGGCGTTGCCGGCATGGATACGCAGGCGGTGTTTGTAACCACCTGTCTGATTGCCGCCTTCGGCAGCATTCTGATGGGACTGTTTGCCAATCTGCCCGTGGCACTCGCCCCCGCAATGGGGCTGAATGCCTTTTTTGCTTTTGTCGTGGTCGGGGCGATGGGTTATTCGTGGCAGGTCGGCATGGGCGCGATCTTCTGGGGTGCAGTCGGCCTGCTGATCCTGACGCTGCTGCGCGTCCGCTACTGGATGATAGCCAACATCCCGCTGAGCCTGCGCGTCGGCATCACTGCCGGTATTGGCCTGTTTATCGCCATGATGGGACTGAAGAATGCCGGTATTATTGTGCCGAACCCCGATACCCTGGTGGCAGTAGGAAATCTGACCTCACACAGCGTGCTGCTGGGTGCGCTGGGCTTCTTTATTATCGCCATTCTGGCATCACGCAATATTCACGCGGCGGTGCTGATCTCAATGGTGATCACCACTGCGATTGGCTGGATGCTGGGCGACGTTAAGTTCGTCGGCCTCTTCTCCGCGCCGCCCTCTGTCTCCTCGGTTGTCGGGCAGGTGGATATTAAAGGCGCGTTTAACATCGGCATGGCGGGCGTCATCTTCTCCTTTATGCTGGTTAACCTGTTCGACTCCTCCGGCACGCTGATTGGCGTAACCGACAAAGCAGGCCTGACCAACGAAAGCGGCACCTTTCCCCGGATGCAGCAGGCGCTTTATGTCGACAGCATCAGCTCGGTGAGTGGCGCGCTGGCAGGCACCTCCTCCGTGACCGCCTATATTGAGAGCTCTTCGGGTGTGGCGATTGGAGGACGCACTGGCCTGATGGCGGTCGTGACCGGTCTGCTGTTTTTACTGGTGACCTTTCTGTCGCCGCTGGCCGCGATGGTGCCTGGCTACGCCGCAGCGGGCGCGCTGATTTATGTTGGGGTATTGATGACAGCCAGCCTGTCGCGCGTGCGCTGGGATGACTTAACGGAAGCCGTTCCGGCCTTTGTCACCGCCGCCATGATGCCGTTCAGTTTTTCGATAACCGAAGGCATCGCGCTGGGGTTCATCGCGTACTGTGTCATGAAGACCGGCACCGGGCGCTGGCGTGAGATCAGCCCCTGTGTGATGATCGTCGCCCTGCTGTTTGTGCTGAAGATTGTCTTTATCGACGCGCACTGAGTCTGTCTGTTGCCGCAACCTGCAGGTTGCGGCCTGTTCACGTTTCAGGATGCAGCCTGCGTTCGCCAGGCAGGCTGGTCAGCCGCAGGGCATGCGGTCCGATATCAGGTTTCCCCATCTCAATTTCGCGTAGTGCGCGCCACTGAAAGTCACTGTCCATCTCCCACAGATGCAGACGCTGAGTCGCCGATGACAGGGCACAGGACCAGACCAGCATCGGCTCCGCATCACACACGACCTGAATATCGGGATAGAGCGACGATCGCAGCCGCCCCGCCCCCGGCAACAGGCGCAGCGAATCGAGTCCCCGCGCGACCTCACCCGTCAGCTTGAGAATGCTCTGGCGCAATGTCCAGATCTGCGTCACCGCTTCCATGACATCCTGCTGGGCATTGATCCAGGCAAGCTCGCCAGAGGTTAATGCCTGAATCAGCTGCGCCTGCGCCTGCCGGCTGCGTGCATGCACAATCTCCATATCCAGACCGGCTCGTCCTCCCTCTTCTGCCAGCAACACGCCCACCGTATTGCCGGTATAGGCAATGCTGAAATCAGGCAGATCGCTGTCGGCAAACACCGGCCGTCCGTTGCTCCGGATGACCAGGGGCGGCAGCTCCTGAATGCCATATATTCTCTGCATCAGCTGTGCCAGCAGAATACGTGCGGCAAGAAACCGCCCACGCCGCCGGTCAGCAAACTGCTGAGCCGTGTCCGTAATCACCTGGGGAATGCGTAAATCATGAGCCGGAAAGCCAGGGTCGCCCGTCCAGCGTACAAAATGACCAGCCATCTGTCGCTCCGTGAAAATGGTCAGATAATCATCAGGCGCATTGTAAGAATTTTCTTAACTTAATGCATCCGGCAACACAAAGAAGAGGACAGATTCGGAATAGGATGAGTGGGACAGAAAGGGGATAAGGGGCGTACATTTATTCATGCATGCCGCAGAATCGGGGTTGTTGTCTCTCCCGACTGCCAGCGGGCCCTGCTGTCATGCGGTTGTCGGGTCGCTGTCGGGTGCGGATCGTGTTGTTGCCAGACGTTATGCCGCACACTTTCCACCTGTCTGTTATTACGGAGAACGCGCATGAGCAACATTAACAGATTTAAAGCATATCGTCTGGCCCGGGCATGGTCACAGGAACAGCTGGCAGAAATGGCGGGGCTGAGCACCCGCACCGTCCAGCGAATAGAGAATGGCGAAAAGCCAGGTCTGGAAACCCTGAGTGCGCTGGCTGCCGTCTTTGAAGTGAGCGTAGGGGATCTGACCGGGCCGCAGAACGGCGAGGATCAGGCGCTGGATCAGCGGATTCATGAAGCACGTAGCAGGATAGCCGGTGAAGCACGTTTTTACCGTTCGCTGATCGCGGCGGTGGTGGTGTGCGGGCTGCTGTTCGTGCTTAACCGCATGACGGCACCGGCAACGCACTGGTCACTCTGGGTGGCGGCGATCTGGGGCGCGCTGCTGGTCGTCCGGGCGATGCGGATCTTTGTTTTTCATGGCGCAATGCAGCGCTGGCAGCAAAAACGCCTGCAGAAGATGCTGCGCCGCTAAGCAGAATGATCGGTTAAGGCGAACCCTGCGCGTCGCGACTGAATCGCGACGCGGGCGGCATCAGGCGAAACGGCTTGCCTGCTCAAAGCTCAGGCGCGGCAGGCGCGGATGCAGTTTTGACGCCTCACCGTAGCCGAGGTTGATCAGCAGGTTAACCTGATACTGGCCGTCCGGAAAAAAGGCCTCGTTAACTTTTTCCGGGTTAAAACCGGACATCGGACCGGCATCCAGCCCCAGCGAACGGGCCGCGAGGATCAGGTAACCCGCCTGCAGGCTGCTGTTACGGAAAGCCGTCTCTTTTGCCGCTTCCGGGCTGCCGGTAAACCAGCTGCGCGCATCCGCATGCGGGAACAGGGCGGGCAGCTGCTCATAGAACTCGCGATCCCAGGCCACAATCACCGTCACGGGTGCGCTCAGGGTTTTGTCCAGATTGCCAGACGACAGGGCCGGTTTCAGCTTCTCTTTCCCCTCCGCCGAGGTGACGAAAACAAAACGCGCGGGCAGGCAGTTTGCCGAGGTCGGACCCAGCACCGTCAGATTGTAGAGCTGTTCCAGCAGGGCGCGATCAACCGGCTTATCCTGCCAGTAACTGTGGGTACGGGCGTCGTTGAACAGGGTATCCAGTGCGGCATTGTCGAGCGGTGTACTCATGTAACTCTCCTTTCCTCTGGCAAACGGTTCGGCCAGCAATGTTCACGTAGTGGGTCTGCTTCCGGCCGGATACGGGGAGGCGGAGGTGACGCGCGGCGCACTCTGGCCGCCCCGCTGATCGGCGCATTCACCGTTATACGACAACGCGGTGCCGCCGCAAAATAACATATCAGCAAGAATCGGGGCAGAAGCGGGAATAACAGGGAAAGTAAAAGGCCTGACGGCGGGCACCGTCAGGCCAGGGGATTATTTACCGATACAGAAACTGGAAAAGATGCGGCCCAGCAGATCGTCGGAGGTGAACTCGCCGGTGATCTCGCTCAGCGCCTGCTGCGCCACGCGCAGCTCCTCCGCCAGCAGTTCACCGGCCCGGGCACCGAGCAGCTGCGCCCGGCCCTGATCCAGATGCGTCGCCGCCAGCTCCAGCGCCTGCAGATGACGACGGCGCGCCAGGAAGCCCCCTTCCATGTTGCCGGCGAAGCCCATGCTCGCTTTGAGGTGATCGCGCAGCGCCTCGACGCCCTCGCTGGTGCGCGCCGAGAGGCGAATCAGCGTGTGGCCGTTGATCTCGGTCAGGCCCAGAGGCTCACCAGTGACATCCGCCTTGTTGCGCACCACGGTCACCGGCAGTGCCGGCGGCAGACGGGAGATGAAATCGGGCCAGATAGCCGCCGCTTCGGTGGCGTCAGTCGTCGTGCCGTCCACCATGAACAGCACGCGGTCCGCCTGTTCGATCTCCTGCCAGGCGCGCTCAATTCCGATGCGCTCCACTTCGTCGCTGGCCTCGCGCAGCCCGGCGGTATCGATGATATGCAGCGGCATGCCGTCGATATGAATATGCTCACGCAGGACGTCACGGGTGGTGCCCGCAATGTCTGTGACAATCGCGGCATCACGGCCTGCCAGCGCGTTCAGCAGACTCGATTTGCCCGCGTTAGGCCGACCCGCTATTACCACCTTCATCCCTTCACGCAGCAGGCTGCCCTGACGCGCCTCGGCACGGACTGCGTCCAGGTCGCCAATCACGCTGTTCAGCTGCGCTTCGATTTTTCCGTCAGAGAGGAAGTCGATCTCCTCATCCGGGAAGTCGATCGCGGCTTCAACATAGATCCGCAGGTGAGTCAGCGCCTCCACAAGGGCGTTAACCCGCGTGGAGAAAACGCCCTGAAGCGAGTTCACCGCCGAACGGGCTGCCTGCTCAGAACTGGCATCGATCAGGTCGGCAATCGCTTCGGCCTGCGCAAGGTCGAGCTTGTCATTCAGAAACGCCCGCTCTGAAAACTCACCTGGCTGGGCGATACGCACGCCCGGCAGCGCCACGATACGCTTCAGCAGCAGATCGAGGATCACCGGGCCGCCGTGGCCCTGCAGCTCCAGCACATCTTCGCCGGTAAAGGAGTTCGGACCCGGGAACCACAGCGCGATGCCCTGATCCAGCACGCTGCCGTCGCTGTCAGTGAAGGGCAGATAGTCGGCATACCGCGGCTTCGGCAGCTTGCCCAGCAGCTGACGGGCGACCTCTGCCGCCTGCGCGCCGGAGATACGCAGAATGCCGACGCCGCCACGGCCGGGCGGCGTTGCCTGGGCAACAATAGTATCGCTGTGGCTCATAAATATTCTCTCGCTACAAAAAACACAGGCGGTCGCTTTGACCGCCTGAGATTAGACTTTTCCCGCGCGGGACAGTGCCCGCGAGGGCTTACGCTTTCTTCTTGTCGCGGCTATGCAGACCACGTTTTTCCAGGCCGCGATAGATCAGCTGCTGCTGGAGAATGGTGACCAGGTTGCTGACGATGTAGTACAGCACCAGACCTGACGGGAACCACAGGAAGAAGACGGTGAAGATCACGGGCATATAGGTCATGATCTTCTGCTGCATCGGATCGGTCACGGTGGTCGGTGACATCTTCTGAATGAAGAACATGGTGATGCCCATCAGAATCGGCAGGATATAGTACGGGTCCTGCGCTGACAGGTCATGGATCCAGAGTACAAATGGCGCATGACGCAGCTCAACCGAGCCTGACAGCATATAGTAGAGTGCCAGGAAGATTGGCATCTGAATCACCAGTGGCAGACAGCCACCCAGCGGATTCACTTTCTCTGCTTTATACAGGGCCATCATTTCCTGGCTCTGCTTCTGCTTGTCGTCACCCAGACGCTCACGCATCGCCTGAATTTTTGGCTGCAGCATGCGCATCTTGGCCATCGAGGTGTACTGCGCTTTGGTCAGCGGGTACATGATGCCACGCACGATGAAGGTGATGACGATAATGGAGAAGCCCCAGTTACCGATGAAGCTGTGGATGAATTTCAGCAGCTTGAACAGCGGCTGAGAGATAAACCACAACCAGCCATAATCGACGGTCAGATCAAGGTGTGGCGCAATCGCGGCCATCTTGTCCTGAATTTCCGGACCGACCCACAGCGTGGCTCCCAGATTCTGCTGTGCGCCTGCGGCAATGGTGACCGGTGCAGATTTGTAGCCAATGGCCGCAACACCATTACCCAGATTGCTGGTGTAAAGGGTGTTGGTGCCGTTGGTGCGCGGAACCCAGGCTGTGGCAAAGTACTGCTGCAGCATGGCTACCCAGCCGTTGCTGGTCGTCGTGCTCAGGTTCTCATTATCCGCGATGGTGTCGAATTTATACTTCTCATATTTCGAATCGCTGGTGGAGTAAGCCGCGCCACGGAAGGTGTGCAGAGCAAAGTTGTTGCTGCCGGTATCGCGATGCTTAGGCAGATCAATGGTCTGCTTCAGCTGGCCAAACAGGGACACTTCCAGCGGCTGCTGGGTGGTGTTGTTGACATGATAATCGACATTAACGGCATATTCGCCACGCTTGAAGATGAAGGTCTTGGTGTAAACCACGCCATTTTCAGCAGTAAAGGTCATCGGCACGCGCAGTTCGGACTGGCCATCGGCCATCTCGAAGTGATCCTGCGCGGCAGTGAACAGCGGACGCGCGCCGTTGTTCGGGTTATCCGGGCCGTTACGACCGGTTAATCCGCTCTGTGCCTGATAAACAAACGCTGGCGTCGTTTCAAGCAGCTGGAACGGCTGATCAGAACCCAGTTTGTCCGGGAAAGTCAGCAGTTGAGCCTGCTCAACATCACCGCCACGGGTGTTGATATTCAATGACAGGACATCAGTCTTAACGGTGATCGTCTGGCCCTGACCGCTGGCCGGTACACCCTGACTGGCGGTATCACCCGCTACGCTGTTAGTGCCTTGTGTGGTCTGCGTCTGCTGTGGCTGCGGAGCGTGGTCCGTCTGCCAGGCTTGCCAGATCATAAAGGACACGAACAGAAAAGCGATGAGAAAGAGATTGCGTTGCGAATCCATCGTTAATGTTCTCTGGTATCAAAGGTTTTTGGCGGCACAGGATCGTCACCACCCGGGTTTAAGGGGTGGCATTTTAATACGCGTTTTAATGTCAACCAACTGCCTTTTATCAGGCCAAACCTGCGTAACGCCTCAATTCCATAATGAGAGCAGGTAGGATGAAACCGACAGTGTGGTCCCAGTAATGGACTGATACCGCGTTGATAGACGCGTATCAGGACGATCAGGAGCCGCGCGCCAGGCGACAGTGACGACGCCATAATTTCTCCAACGCTTCCGCCAGCATACGGTTGTCCAGGTCGGCAACCCCCTTCTTCGCGACAACCACGAAGTCCATCGACGGCAGTTCATGCTGACGCAGGCGAAAGCTTTCGCGGGTCAATCGCTTGATCCGGTTGCGTTCATGCGCACGTTTCACATGTTTTTTAGCGACGGTGAGACCGATACGGGGATGCCCCAGCGCGTTAAGGCGGCCGAGAATAGTGATTTGCGGCGTGCCAGCCCGTTGTGGCTGCTGGAAGACGAAAGTGAAATGAGTGGGAGTTAACAAACGTAACTCCCTGGGAAATGCGAGCTTACCCATCAGGGCTTGCTTTATTACTTAGAAACGGTCAGACGAGAGCGGCCTTTAGCACGACGACGTGCCAGAACCTGACGACCATTTTTTGTTGCCATACGAGCACGGAAACCGTGTGAACGGTTGCGCTTCAGTACGGACGGTTGAAAAGTGCGTTTCATGGCGGTTTCTACCTAAACTTGAAAATTTTCACTGGGTGACGCGTTTCGGGCCAGTAAATCGACCGACGCCTCAATGTGTCTTTAATAAAGAGGCGGGATTGTAATAATTGTACAGTCCCGAGTCAATTTACTTCGCGTGCAACGGTACCTGAAAACCCGCTTACAGCCCGCTGAGTTCCGACATTTTACCGCAGGGCACAATGTCGGGTGGAGAATTATACGGGCTCCGCACTAAAGCGCAAGGATCGCCCGGGATCTTATTGCGATCGTCGGCGGGGATCTTGGGGATAAAATGAGACACCGCCCGAATTTTTCACGGATTGCGTCAGATCCCTGGGGGTTTTTCCCGCAACTGGCGTAAACTTTCCTGCGTGCTTCCGGCCTGTGGATAAAAACGATCAAAACTGTGTAGAAAGGGAAGATCTCTGTCTCGCTTTGCGCTATGATCCGCCCTTCCGCTGACGATCCTCCCGAGATTGCAGGATGGAAAACCGCTGATAGCGGTCGCAGGCGCTTTCTTAGTGTCTGTGTCAAAAATGAACGTTTCTTAGAGTAACGCCTACTATTCTTTTCGAATTTGTACGAGTGGAGTCCGCCGTGTCACTTACGCTTTGGCAACAGTGTCTTGCCCGTTTGCAGGATGAGCTTCCTGCCACCGAATTCAGCATGTGGATCCGTCCACTGCAGGCTGAGTTAAACGACAATACGCTTGCCTTGTATGCTCCAAATCGCTTCGTACTCGACTGGGTTCGGGACAAATACCTTAATAGCATTAATGCACTGCTGAACGAATTCTGCGGGCCGAATGTGCCGGCGCTGCGTTTTGAAGTCGGCACGCGTCCGGTTCAGCAGCCTGCGGCCGCAGTGAGCCAGCCGGTCATGGCGAGCGTCAGCGCGCCCGTGATGCCGGTGCAAAGCCACGTGAGTCCGGCGCCGGCGCAGATCGTACGTCCCAGCTGGGATAACGTTCCGGCGCCAGCCGACGTCACGTATCGCTCGAATGTGAATAACCGTCATAATTTCGATAACTTTGTCGAGGGTAAATCCAACCAGCTGGCGCGCGCGGCGGCACGCCAGGTAGCGGATAATCCCGGCGGTGCTTACAACCCGCTGTTTCTCTATGGCGGCACCGGTCTCGGCAAAACGCACCTGTTGCACGCGGTAGGCAACGGCATTATTGCCCGTAAACCCAACGCCAAAGTGGTGTATATGCACTCCGAGCGTTTTGTGCAGGATATGGTCAAAGCCCTGCAGAACAATGCGATCGAAGAGTTTAAACGCTACTACCGCTCTGTGGATGCGCTGCTGATCGATGACATCCAGTTCTTTGCGAATAAAGAGCGTTCACAGGAAGAGTTCTTCCACACCTTTAATGCCTTGTTAGAGGGTAACCAGCAGATCATCCTGACGTCAGATCGCTACCCTAAAGAGATTAACGGCGTCGAAGATCGCCTTAAATCGCGTTTCGGCTGGGGATTAACAGTGGCAATTGAGCCTCCTGAGCTGGAAACCCGTGTTGCGATCCTGATGAAAAAAGCGGACGAAAATGATATCCGTCTGCCAGGTGAAGTCGCCTTCTTTATTGCCAAGCGTCTGCGCTCTAACGTGCGTGAGCTGGAAGGGGCGCTGAATCGCGTGATTGCCAATGCCAACTTCACCGGCCGGGCGATCACCATCGACTTCGTGCGTGAGGCACTGCGCGATCTGCTGGCGCTGCAGGAAAAGCTGGTCACCATTGATAATATTCAGAAGACCGTCGCGGAGTACTACAAAATCAAGGTTGCGGATCTGCTCTCCAAGCGCCGTTCGCGCTCGGTAGCGCGTCCGCGCCAGATGGCGATGGCGATGGCGAAAGAGTTGACGAACCACAGCCTGCCAGAAATTGGTGATGCTTTTGGGGGTCGCGACCATACCACGGTGCTTCATGCCTGCCGCAAGATTGAGCAGCTGCGTGAAGAGAGCCACGATATCAAAGAAGATTTCTCTAATCTCATCAGAACATTATCTTCCTGACGCTATGAAATTTATTGTTGAACGTGAGCAGCTGCTGAAGCCGCTGCAACAAGTAAGTGGCCCACTGGGTGGTCGTCCGACGCTGCCAATCCTCGGCAACCTGCTGCTGCAGGTGACGGAAGGTTCGCTGTTGCTGACCGGTACCGATCTGGAAATGGAGATGGTCGCGCGCGTGGCGCTGACGCAGGCGCACGAACCTGGCGCCACCACCGTTCCGGCCCGGAAATTTCTCGATATCTGTCGCGGATTGCCGGAAGGTGCCGAAATTACGCTGTCGCTGGAAGGCGATCGTATGCTGGTGCGCTCTGGCCGCAGCCGCTTTTCACTGTCGACGCTGCCCGCCAGCGACTTCCCGAATCTGGATGACTGGCAGAGCGAAGTCGAATTTACCCTGCCTCAGGCGACGCTGAAACGGCTGATCGAAGCGACTCAGTTCTCGATGGCGCATCAGGATGTGCGTTACTACCTCAACGGCATGATGTTTGAAACCGAAGGGGAAGAGCTGCGCACCGTCGCGACTGATGGCCACCGTCTGGCTGTCTGCTCAATGCCGATCGGTCAGGCGCTGCCGAGCCACTCCGTGATTGTGCCGCGCAAAGGGGTAATTGAGCTGCTGCGACTGCTGGATGGCGGTGAGACACCGCTGCAGGTGCAGATTGGTGGCAGCAATATCCGGGCACACGTGGGCGACTATATCTTTACTTCCAAGCTGGTGGATGGCCGTTTCCCCGATTATCGCCGCGTATTGCCAAAAAATCCGGACAAGGCACTGGAAGCGGGCTGCGATCTGCTTAAGCAGGCTTTTGCCCGTGCTGCGATCCTCTCGAATGAGAAGTTCCGTGGTGTTCGTCTCTATATCACCGAAAATCAGCTGAAGATCACCGCGAATAACCCTGAACAGGAAGAAGCGGAAGAGATGCTGGATGTCAGCTACAACGGCACCGAACTGGAAATCGGCTTTAACGTCAGTTACGTGCTGGATGTGCTGAACGCACTGAAGTGTGAAAACGTCCGTCTGCTGCTGACCGACTCCGTGTCGAGCGTGCAGATTGAGGATGTGGCGAGTCCTGCCGCGGCCTATGTCGTGATGCCCATGCGCCTGTAGAATATATCGGCCTGGCTTACTTGCCAGTCTGATTCCGGGCAGTGCTCGTCCCTGGTCACATACTTCAGTATGCTCCCAGGGCCTGTGCGCTGGCCGTCATCAGACTGACGCCGACGCCGACGGCCTGGTGACGCAGATACCGGGCAAACCCTGTCCCGGCATTAACGTCCAGGATCGCTAAAAGGCAAAACCCATTTCATCCCGATCACTGCCCTTCACGCTGGATTGATTCATGGCTTTAACCCGCCTTCTTATCAAAGATTTTCGTAATATTGAGCAGGCTGACCTGCAGCTGGCGCCGGGCTTTAACTTTCTGGTTGGGGTCAACGGCAGCGGCAAAACCAGTGTGCTAGAGGCCATTCATACGCTGGGGCATGGCCGGTCGTTTCGCAGCCTGCAGGCGGGGCGCGTCATACGTCATGACGAGGCAGCCTTCGTGTTGCACGGACGGCTGGAAAGCAAAGAGCGGGAGATTTCAGTCGGGCTGACCAAAAACCGTGCCGGTGACAGCAAGGTTCGCATTGACGGCAGCGATGGTCACAAAGTCGCGGAGCTGGCGCAGCTGCTGCCGATGCAGCTTATTACGCCGGAAGGCTTTAGTCTGCTCAATGGCGGCCCCAAATACCGCAGAGCCTATGTCGACTGGGGCTGTTTTCACAATACGCCCGGTTTTTTTAACGCCTGGAACAATCTGCGTCGCCTGCTTAAGCAGCGAAACGCTGCGCTGCGCCAGGTTTCACGTTACAGTCAGATCCGTCCCTGGGATCAGGAGCTGGTTCCGCTGGCGGAACAGATCAGCCAGTGGCGCGCGGAATACAGCGCGGCGATTTCTGCGGAGATCACCGCCACCTGCAGCCAGTTCCTGCCGGAATTTGAACTGCGCTTCTCTTTCCAGCGCGGCTGGGATAAGGAGAGCGACTATGGCGAACTGCTGGAGCGTAACTTCGAACGCGATCGCGCGCTGACCTATACCGCCAGCGGCCCGCATAAAGCCGATTTCCGGATCCGGGCCGAAGGAACGCCGGTAGAAGATTTACTCTCACGCGGGCAGTTAAAACTGCTGATGTGTGCATTGCGTCTGGCACAGGGCGAGTTCCTGACAAGCCAGAGCGGACGCCGCTGTATTTACCTCATTGATGACTTTGCTTCTGAGTTGGATGAAAGCCGCCGTCGCCTGCTGGCGGAGCGGTTAAAAGCCACCCGGGCTCAGGTGTTTGTCAGCGCCATTTCGGCCGGACATGTAATCGACATGAGCGACGAAAAGGGCAAGATGTTCCGCGTGGAACAGGGTAAAATAGCGGTTCAACCTGAAGATTAAAATGAGCGAGAAACGTTGATGTCGAATTCTTATGACTCCTCAAGTATTAAAGTCCTGAAAGGACTTGATGCGGTACGCAAACGCCCGGGCATGTATATCGGCGATACCGATGACGGTACCGGTCTGCATCACATGGTATTCGAGGTCGTGGATAACGCAATCGACGAAGCGCTCGCTGGTCACTGTAGTGACATTGTGGTCACCATCCATGCGGATAACTCCGTTTCGGTGCAGGATGATGGACGCGGCATTCCTACCGGCATTCACGAAGAAGAGGGCGTTTCCGCCGCTGAAGTGATTATGACCGTGCTGCATGCGGGCGGTAAATTCGATGATAACTCCTATAAAGTTTCCGGCGGCCTGCACGGCGTAGGTGTCTCTGTCGTTAACGCCCTGTCGCAGAAGCTGGAGCTGACTATCCGTCGCGAAGGCAAAGTGCACCAGCAGATCTACGTCCACGGCGTCCCTGAGGCCCCCCTGACGATCACCGGTGATACCGATTTAACCGGCACCCGCGTGCGTTTCTGGCCAAGCTACGAAACCTTTACCAACGTCCGCGACTTCGAGTATGACATTCTGGCGAAACGCCTGCGTGAACTCTCGTTCCTGAACTCGGGCGTGTCGATCCGTCTGGAAGACAAGCGTGATGGCAAAAGCGATCATTTCCATTACGAAGGCGGCATCAAGGCGTTTGTTGAGTATCTCAACAAGAACAAAACCCCCATCCACCCGACCGTGTTCTATTTCTCTAACGAGAAAGATGGCATTGGCGTGGAAGTGGCGCTGCAGTGGAACGATGGGTTCCAGGAAAATATCTACTGCTTCACTAACAATATTCCGCAGCGCGACGGCGGCACACACCTGGCCGGTTTCCGTGCGGCGATGACCCGTACCCTGAACGCCTACATGGATAAAGAAGGGTACAGCAAAAAAGCCAAAGTCAGCGCCACCGGCGATGACGCCCGTGAGGGTCTGATCGCCGTGGTGTCGGTGAAAGTGCCGGACCCGAAATTCTCCTCACAGACCAAAGATAAGCTGGTCTCTTCCGAGGTGAAATCGGCCGTTGAACAGCAGATGAATGAACTGCTGGCCGAATACCTGCTGGAAAACCCGGCAGATGCCAAAATCGTAGTCGGCAAAATCATCGACGCCGCCCGTGCCCGTGAAGCGGCGCGTCGCGCCCGTGAAATGACCCGCCGTAAAGGCGCGCTGGATCTGGCCGGTCTGCCGGGCAAACTGGCGGATTGCCAGGAGCGCGACCCGGCGCTCTCTGAAATCTACCTGGTGGAGGGTGACTCCGCAGGCGGCTCGGCCAAACAGGGCCGTAACCGTAAGAACCAGGCGATTCTGCCGCTGAAAGGTAAGATCCTGAACGTCGAGAAAGCGCGTTTCGACAAGATGCTCGCGTCGCAGGAAGTCGCGACGCTGATTACCGCTCTGGGTTGCGGCATTGGTCGCGATGAGTACAACCCGGACAAGCTGCGCTATCACAGCATCATCATCATGACCGATGCCGACGTTGATGGTTCGCACATCCGTACCCTGCTGCTGACCTTCTTCTATCGTCAGATGCCGGAGATCATTGAGCGTGGCCACGTCTATATCGCTCAGCCGCCGCTCTACAAAGTGAAGAAAGGCAAGCAGGAGCAGTACATCAAAGATGACGAGGCGATGGATCAGTATCAGATCGCTATCGCGCTGGATGGGGCGACGCTGCATACCAATGCCAGCGCGCCAGCCCTGGCCGGTGAGCCACTTGAGTCGCTGGTGTCTGAGTTCAACAGCACTCAGAAGATGATCAAGCGGATGGAACGCCGTTATCCGGTCGCCATGCTGCGTGCGCTGATTTATCACGACACGCTGAGCGATCTGAACAATGAAGCGAACGTCACTGCCTGGCTGAACGGTCTGGTGAGCTATCTGACCGAGCGCGAAGCCCACGGCAGCACCTGGCTGGCTCAGGTGCGTGAAAACCGCGAACAGAACCTGTTCGAGCCGGTACTGCGCGTGCGGACGCACGGTGTGGATACTGACTATCCGCTGGACGCCGAGTTCATCCAGGGCCCGGAATACCGCAAAATCTGCGCACTGGGCAGCAAACTGCGCGGTCTGCTGGAAGAAGATGCGTACATCGAGCGTGGCGAACGTCGTCAGCCGGTGGCGAGCTTCGAACAGGCGATCGAGTGGCTGGTTAAAGAGTCGCGTCGCGGCCTCTCCGTCCAGCGCTATAAAGGTCTGGGCGAGATGAACCCGGATCAGCTGTGGGAAACCACCATGGATCCTGACAGCCGTCGCATGCTGCGCGTCACCATTAAAGATGCAATTGGTGCCGACCAGCTGTTCACGACGCTGATGGGTGACGCGGTCGAACCGCGCCGCGCCTTTATCGAAGAGAATGCGCTGAAAGCGGCTAACATCGATATTTAACCGCCAGCTTCTGTTGCAGAGGCCATCACCCCGGTGATGGCCTTTTTTTATGCCATAGGGGCGGAAAACCGAACGCGCCCGCCCTGCCGACTGTGCGCTGCGATCCCGATCACGTTTTAACCAGGCCCGCTCCCTTACTCTTGCCTCTCTTTGCGCTATTCCGGCGCACATTTCCTGACAGGGAGTTACACCATGATTGTTTGCGATCGTCACGACTGGGACAGAGAACGTCACGCCTTTCATCCGATCGTTGATCAGGCGATAAGCTGGATTGCTAGCACGGATTTCAGTCAGCTGGAGACCGGGAAATATGCGATCCTGCCCGACGACAGGATGTTCTGTCTGGTGCAGGAGATGATGACTGAACCGGCCAGCGCACGCCGTGCGGAGTCGCACGTTAACTACATCGATATTCAGTATCTGCTGGCAGGCATCGAGAACATCGGTGTAGCCCGCGCCCACCCCGATCAGCGGATCACCGAAGATTTTGCTCAGCAGCGCGACGTGGTGTTTTACCAGAAGACGCTGAACGAGTCGGTGATTACGCTGATGCCTGGCATGTTTGCCCTTTTCTTCCCGCACGACATTCACCGCCCCTGCTGCGCGCCTGGCGAACCGGCAACTATCCGAAAAGCGGTGATTAAAATTCATCGCGATTGCTTTACTGCCTGACCCTGGCGATCAGGGTGTCGTTCACGCCCGCCATGAAACTGGTCAATGTGCGCTGAATCGCGCTAGCATTGAGTAAAACCCAAGCGCAACGAGGACTCTATGGCTATTAAATTGATCGCTATCGATATGGATGGCACCCTGCTCAATCCGCAACATGAGATCACGCCAGGGGTGAAATCTGCCCTGGATCGTGCACGCGAAAAAGGGGTAGCGATTGTGCTGACCACGGGCCGGCCGTTTGTCGGAATCCAGCGCTATCTGATGGAGCTGGATATGCAGGTGCCCGGCCAGTACGCGATCAGCAACAACGGTGCGCTGGTTCATCAGGCCGAAAATGGCGACTGCGTGGCAGAGGTGACGCTGACCTTTGATGACTACCTCTACGTGGAGAAGCTGGCGCGTGAGCTTGGCGTCCATTTTCAGGCGTTCGATAAATCCCATCTCTACACCCCTAACAAAGACATCAGTGAATTCACCATCCACGAGGCGAGCCTGACCGGTATTCCGGTGCGCTACCGCGCTGTGGAGGAGATGGATCGGGCCATGCGCTTCCCGAAACTGATGATGATTGATCGACCTGCCCTGCTTGATGCGGCGATTGCCCGCCTGCCTGATCAGGCTAAGCAGACCTACACCATTCTGAAGAGCGCCCCCTATTACCTCGAAATTCTCGACCGTCGGGTGAACAAGGGCCAGGGCGTCAGAATGCTGGCAGAAAAACTCGGCCTGAAGCAGGAAGAGGTGATGGCGATTGGCGACCAGGAGAATGACCTGGCGATGATCGAGTACGCCGGCACGGGCGTTGCGATGGGCAATGCTATCGATTCAGTCAAACAGATCGCCCAGTTTATTACCCGAACCAATATGGAAGATGGCGTGGCCCATGCCATTGAAGAGCTGGTGCTGTAACCCGCCTGCGCTCTGCCGGGCGGCATGGGCCCGGCTTTCTGAACCCGGCAAAAAAGCTGCAGCGCGCAACAGAATCGCGTAATTTGTCCGGCAACGCTCTCTCCGCAGGTTTCATCATGTCAGAAAAACAGATCACCTTTGCTGCCCGTCAGCATCAGCTCACCAATATCAATGTCTGGACCGCCGACAGCCAGTGGCTGGCCTTTGACGTGCGTCCCTCCGGCGCGTCATTTACCAGCCAGACCATCGAGCGCGTCAATGTGATAACCGGTGAGGTGGAGGTGCTCTACCGGGCGCAGCACGGGGCCCACGTCGGGGTGGTCACCGTCAGCCCGGATCTGCCGCCGCGCTACGCCTGTATTCATGGTCCCGAACATCCTGATGCTGACTGGCAGTATGACTTCCACCACCGGCGCGGCGTCATCGTGCAGGACGGCGTGGCGGTCAACCTGGATGCCTGCGATATCACCCCGCCCTTTACGCCTGGCGCCTTGCGCGGCGGCTCGCATGTGCACGTCTTCAGCCCGGACGGTTCGCGCCTGAGCTTTACCTACAATGACCATGTGATGCATGAGCGGGACAGCCGTCTCGATCTGCGTAACGTTGGCATTGCCGTGCCGCTGCGCGCGGTGAAGCCGGAAAAGCAGCATCCGCGCGAATATGACGGCAGCTATTTCTGCCTGCTGGTAAGCCAGACGCAGGCGGACCCGGCGCCCGGCAGCGATCAGATAAACCGGGCCTATGAGGAGTGCTGGGTCGGTGAGCGGGGCTATCAGAAAGCGGATGGCAGCTGGCAGCGCTGGGCCATCGCCTTTATTGGTGACACGCTGACGGCGCAGGGCGAGAAGCGCCCTGAACTCTTTATTGTTGACCTGCCCGAGGCGCTGGAGGATTACGCCCGTCCCGGAGAGCGTCCGCTGGAGGGCAGCAGCCAGCAGCTACCTGCGCCACCGGCCGGTGTGCAGCAGCGCCGCCTGACGCACAGCAGAGGCGTCGCGTTGCAGCCCCGCCACTGGCTGCGCACGACGCCCGATGGTCGCCAGATTGCGTTTCTGATGGCCGATACCGCACAGGTCGTTCAGCTCTGGACGGTGTCTCCGCAGGGCGGCGAACCGCGACAGATCACCCGGCTCAGCCACAGCATCCAGTCCGCTTTCAGCTGGCATCCGGACGGACAGGCAGTCGCCTTTATCTGTGATAACAGTGTGATGCGATGTGACGTGGAGAGCGGTGCCTGTCAGCGGCTGACGCCCCGCACAGACGAGGCGCCGTCAGGCGACGCGGTAGTCTGGTCACCCGACGGCAGGCAGATTGCCTTTATGCGTGAGGTTGCGGGCTGGCGGCAACTCTTTACGGTTGCGGCTGAGACGCCATAGCGGGCATCGGCTGCGCCTGCGCCAGGCTTTCCTGCGTATGCGCCAGTTTTTCGCTCTGCAGGATGCGCTCCCGCGGTGAGTCGAGCGATTTATCTTTGTCGCTGCGATAGTAGTCCCACGGCAGCAGCAGCGTATCCAGCACGGCAGAGAAAGGAAGATCAATGAGCGCCAGCGGCTTCAGCGCCCAGCTGGTCTGATTGTCGGTCAGCATATCGGCGCTGGCGCGGGTACCCGGATAGTAGCCCTGACTGGCACCCGTGTGAGACATCATGCTGGAGCAGCCGGTTGTCGCCATTGTGCAGCAAATCATTCCAGCCAGAGGTAAGAGCTTCACAAATTTCATAATCATCATCCCTTCAGCCATGGCAGACGCCTGGCTGAGTTGGCCTGCCAGACAACGTCAACACTCTGGGGCGAAGTCCGTTCGGGTCTGGCAAAAGTAATCCTGAGTGTATGTCATTTCCTCAGATTGGCGAAAAAAATTGCGTTTTGTCCTCTTGAAAATTCGCTTCTGACACCCATTTTTAGTGTACGGACGCACTCATCGTTGCCGTAAGGGAGGATGAGGTGCCGTAACCAGCCTGTCCAATCGTGGAAGGTTGCCAAAACTTGCTGAATTTCAGGAGTCTTAATATGCGTAATTTTGATCTCACCCCACTTTATCGCTCTGCCATCGGTTTTGACCGCCTGTTTAACCTGCTCGAATCAAACCAGAATCAGAGCAACGGCGGCTATCCTCCCTACAACGTAGAACTGGTCGATGAAAATCACTATCGCATCACAATTGCGGTGGCCGGTTTCTCTCAGAGTGAACTGGAGATCACGGCGCACGATAACGTGCTGACTGTGCGGGGGGCGCATCCGGAAGAGCAGGCCGAGCGTAAATACCTGTATCAGGGCATTGCCGAGCGCAATTTCGAGCGCAAATTCCAGCTCGCCGATCACATCGTGGTACGCGACGCCCGTCTCGAAAATGGTCTGCTGAGCATCGACCTTGAACGTCTGGTGCCGGAAGAGGCGAAACCACGCCGTATTGAGATTCTGAAGTAATAGACGGAATCAGACGTCACCCTGACAAACGCCGCGTTAGCGGCGTTTTTTATGTCTGCAGAAGCGCAGGCCGTAGATGCCGTGCGCCAGAAAGCTGACAAAAGGCCGCGTCAGCGGCGATGTTTAGCTGACTACTGCGTTCGCATCGCCAGACGCTGACCCAGTACACCCCCAAACACATTCACCAGCAGCCCCAGAATAATCACCAGCGCCCCCAGCATCTGCTGCCCGGAGAGGTGCTCATCCAGTACCAGCGCCGCGGTAATAATTCCCACCACCGGCACCAGCAACGACAGCGGCGCAACGCGCCAGGTTTCGTAACGGCTCAGTAAGTTTCCCCAGATGGCATAGCCCACCAGCGTCGCGATAAACGCCAGATAGCAGAGCGCCAGCACGGTCTGCAGGTCGATATGCAGCAGGCTCTCCACGATCGCAGCCTGACCATCAAACAGCAGCGAACAGGCAAAGAAAGGCAGGATCGGCACCAGCGCGCTCCACACCACCAGCGACATGATCGGCACGCTGCGGTTCCGCATAATGACCTTATTGGTGATGTTGCCCAGCCCCCAGGAGAGCGCCGCCGACAGCGTCAGCATCATGGTGGTCAGCGTAATCCCGGCCCTGACCTGCCCGGCCATTCCCGACGTCGCCAGCATAAACATCCCCAGCGTGGCGATGACAATGCCGGTGATGTGATTCCAGCGCAGCTTCTCCGCCAGCAGCAGCGCCCCCAGCAGCAGCGTAAAGAAAGCCTGCGCCTGCAGCACCAGCGAGGCCAGCCCGGCGGGCATACCGAGCTGAATCGCCAGGAACAGAAAGGCAAACTGACCAAAACTGATGGTCATTCCGTAAACCACCAGCCAGCGCAACGGAATCGCTGGACGACGTACAAAACAAATGGCGGGAAACGCAACCAGGGTGAAACGCAATCCGGCCAGCAGGAAAGGCGGCATGCCCTGCAGCCCCAGCTTGATCACCACAAAATTCACGCCCCACGCCATCACCACGCACAGCGCTAACAACATATCTTTAACCGACATCAGAAACTCCTTGTTCCGCCGTCAGGCGGTAATCGCAATCGGGGTAGCAATATCAGCCCAGCACGCGTCCCCCACGATGCGAAAATAGTCATCCACCGCCAGCGCGATCGACTTCTCCAGCTCGCCCGCGTTAAACCACAGCGTGCCGGCCTGCTGCAGCCGCGTATCCACCCGCAGCGCCAGTCGGTCATCAAAACTAAAAGGCGGCACCGCCCCCATCACACAGCCGGTCAGCGCCTGCGCCTCTGCCGGATCGGCAAAAGAGGATTTCTTGCCGCCAATGGCACGCGCCGCGCTTTTGAAATTGATCCGGCAGTCGCCCGGCACAATCGCCAGCAGCCGACGCGATGGCGCACCGTCCGGCATCGCGACCTCCAGCACCATCGCCTTGGCCGCCTGACTCAGCGCATTACCGCGTATCACGCTGATCTGATCGGTCTGCCCGACCGCCGCATGTTCCACCACCCGGTAGCTGGCCTGATGCTGATCCAGCAGCGCAGTAATTTTTTCAAACGTCGTCATTCCCTTCTCCTCTTCTGGCACAGCCCGGCTTAGCTCCAGGCGATAGCGTGTTTCATCTTTTTGTCGGTCAGCCCGAAAAAGAACCCCATCGTGATACGGGTGTTCCCTTCGACCCGATCGATCTCATGATAAAAAGCGGGGTTAAACAGATAAATATCGCCACTGCGCGGCGAAAATTCGCAAATTTCGCTGTTTTCGATCACGCCACGGCGATACCCCAGCTCACCAGCGGTTTTGAACTGCTCATCCTCCGGCGCCCACTTTTTGTTGAAGATGCGCAGCGCCCCGCCCGCACTGCATTCCTGCAGGCAGACCACGCAGCTGAGCTGATGCAGGATGTCAGTTACCGCCAGCGAGGTGGCAGCAGCATCGCGCACGATATTGTCGTTATGCAGCGGGTTGGCGATGCCATCGGCGTGAAAACGGACGACAGAACCGGCGTAGTCTCCTTTCCCGGGCTCATGGGCGACGCGCAGGCTTTCCAGCCGCAGCGCATGCTCAACCCAGCGGTAGATCTGCTCACGCAGCGTCGCCAGCGAGACGGGCAGTGACGGCTGGATATCACGCAGCTCGGTAAAATAGTTATCGGGCGCGGCGGTGTGGCGCGCCAGAAAGGGGCCAAGCGTGGTCAGCGCGCCGTTGGGATAGTGGGACACCCGGATCTTTTCCCGGCACTGCTGCAGGTCAGCGACCACCGCCTCCCGCACCGCAGGGGTCAGAAAATTGCGCAGCACCAGCAGCGGCACCCGGGCGGTAACAATGTCATCCAGCCAGGTCGATTCCACAAACATGTTGGGATTAATCACGCGGAACTGATTGAAAATTGCCATCTTTATCACTCCCTAAACGGTATCTCATAAAGTTCATGATTGTTCATTCGCCGCCAGTTGCCGGCGCGACCAGGTATCACCACGGGTTCAGAGGCGATCAGCGTGCAATCCGCCTGTTGCTGAAAATGCATCGTAAAATAGTCGGGCCAGGGAGTGTCGTGCGGATACCACTGCCACGCCCAGGCTTTGTCGCGGGTAACGAAAATGGCATTGCCCGCGCTGCCGCCCGGCTCAACCTGCGCCATCTTTGCGCGCAGATAGTCGCGGGTAAAATCGGCGGGCGTGATCGCGTCCACCAGATAATGCAGATACTCTTCCGAATCGAAGCGCGACGCCGCCAGTCCGAGGTGGCGATAGATCGTCGGCAGAAAACCGTTATGCATCATGTACCACTGATGCCCGCCGCTGTTGCGCCACAGCGGATGAGAAAACGCCATCCCCTGATTTTTACTAAGCGTGGCGTGGCGGACATGTACCGCCAGAAACCGGCTGCGCAGGCGACCCACATCAATATCCGGCAGCGCGTCGGCGAACGGGCCGGTGCCATGCAGCGTGCGGATCTCCCCCTCCTCGAGCCACAGGCAGCCCCAGCCGTTGGGGTGCGATTTTATCGGGCCATCGTGATCGGCGCTTTCGCCGCAGCTCATGGCGCGCGCCGCCTCCAGAATCTGCGCGCTGTCGAACTGGCCGTGCGCCATAATCATCCTGCACATACTTTGTCTCTCCCTGCGCTGACGGGCTGAGCATCAGCGATCTGCTGAAACGTAGTCATAATTGGTTCCCTTGCGGTCGCGGTGAGGCTGAACGTGGCCAGAATGCCCGCATGGCGGGTCAGATCGGCATAGAGCGATGAGCGGGGTGAAACCTGCAATGCCGGTAATCTGAGCGCGGGCAGCAGCGTGCCCTGCTGATGGCGATCGATCCAGCGTTCAGCCGCCTGCAGCTGCGCCGGTTGCCGTAACCGCAGCTGACCGATCGCGCCAGAGGCGGCAAACGTCAGACGGGGCAGCGTGCTGCCTGCCTCCAGCCGGAAAGCCATATCCGCCCAGTTGATGCCCGTCACCGCCTGCACCAGCACGGCCACCCCCATGCCGGAGAGCCGGAAACCCATCTCCAGAAAATGCGGCACGCCGTTGACTACGATAAAATCGATGTGAAACGCGCCCTGACGGTAGCCAAAGGTTTCACAACAGAAGTGCATCAGGCTACGGAATGAGGCAGGCAGGGCGGTGGCCGCCATCGCCACATGTCCTGACTCATAGAAGCTGATGCAGCCTTCAGCATCCCGATGCTGCTCAACCACTTTCTGACAGCAGGTCAGCGCGTGAGGCGTCCCCTGATGTACCACGCCCTGCAGCGAAAACTCCGGGCCTGTCAGCGCGCTTTCCACAATAAAGCCACTGAAGCCGCGCCCGCCGTAGTTCATGGTCTGCACCAGCTTCTGCACCACACTGTGCAGCTGGCCCGCGTGCTCAATCAGCCAGATCCCCAGCCCGCCACCCCCATCCACTGGTTTGACGACACAGGGATAGAGGAGTGCCTGCCTGGCATCCAGAATGCTGAGTGGCGAGGCGAAAAAGCGGAATTCCGGCTGCGGCAAGCGCGGCCAGGCTTTTTTCAGCGCCATGCGCTGCGCATATTTATCCGGCGGGATAAAGGCGGCGGGTGCGTCCGGCCCGGCCAGCATCTCGCGCAGCCGTCCGGCACTGACGTTATAGGTTTCAAAGCCCGCCAGCACCACCGTCGGATGCGTCAGTAAGCCGGCGTGCAGATAGGCCTGCATGACCTCCCACGGATTTTCAGGGCGGTCGAGGCGAATGATCAGATCAAACGGCTGCGCCAGGCTGATCGACTGGTAATCGACAAAGTCGCCCATCTCCGCCAGCACGGTAAAGTAACCGTCGCGCTTCGCCACCGCACACCAGGGATTAAGTCCGTCGCGGGTGGCGCCAATTTGCAGGAAAATCTTCTTCATCGCCTTGCCTTACCGGGTTAACGCCCGGAAATGATTTCCGTCACGGTGTCGTTCAGCACACCGTTACTGACCTGAATCACCGCCTTATGGGGATCAAAGCGCAGGACGCGTGACAGCGGATCGTCACTTTTTCCCTCCAGCAGCGAGCTGACAGGCCTGCTCTGCCAGCAGTGCCGCATCTGCGTCAGCGTCATGCCGGAGAGCTGCGTTAGCTGCTGTGCCAGCGCCCGATCCTCGCTGCGCTGATCGAGCAGGTCGCGGATCGCCGCTTCATCGGACAGAATCTGCCGCTGCGCCAGCCACTGTCCGAGCTGCACTCCCCGCCCGAGGAAGGGGGAGTAGATCAGGCAGATCAGCTGCTCTTCGTGCAGATCAAATGCCGCCAGCGCAAAGTCTGCCGCGCGCTGCCGCTGCCGCTCGATAGCGGCCTCATCCTGATAGCGCGCCGCCATCTCGTCGATGAGCGCGGGCGGAAAGTCTTTCTGCGCCATCAGCGCCAGCGCAAAACGGACATATTCACGTATCCCTTCGGCATAGCTGCGCTGCAGCAGCGTCTCTGCCCGCAGACCACGCAGGTGCGCCATCAGTGTCGGGTTACCGCAGTCAGACTCGGAAAAACTGAACATCAGGGCATCGAAGCGGAAGCCCATAAATTCGCTGAGCAGCGCCCAGTGCGCGCCCGCTTCATAGGCGGTGTCCTGATAAATATTGAAAAACAGCGGATTGCGCGCCAGCTGATGGGTGATGCGATGAGCGGGCGTCAGCTGATCGGCACCATGCACCTCGCTGAAATAGCGCCCGGCAACGCCGTCCAGCGTCTGCAGAAACCCGCTGAAGCCCTGGCTTTTGTCCGCCACTGGTGCATCAAACAGGCGTGAGAGATGGCGTGCCCAGGCCAGATAGGCGGCCTGCTCCTGCGGTGAGTCACCGGTGATAATCAGATCCACGCCACCGTTGTAGTCCGCCGCCAGGCCAAAGGAGTTCATCATGCTGAGATTGCAGGCGTTGCAGAAGGTCGAACGGGCATCGGCACGGAACCGGTGGCCATTCATCAGCACATCGTTGCGATTCTGCTGCCGCACGCTCTCCGGCATTGGCAGGTCGCGGGCAAAAGGCCGGATCAGCAGGCCATCCACCACCAGACACTCCACCCGTTCATCATCGTGCATGGCCAGCGCCTGATAAACACGATCGATATTCTCCATCACGCTCTGGTTCATCCCCGCATGGCGGTTGGTGCTGACCCGCAGCGAGAAGGTGCTGCCCTGCTGCTGCCAGATTACCCCCTGGATGTAGCGTACCCAGGCCACCATGTAGCTGCTGTCTTTTCCCCCGCCATAGGCGAGCAGCACACGGTTCTCCTCAGGCTGCTGCGTCCGGGGTAACACCGCCAGCAGGCGGGCCGCACAGCGCTGCGCCGAAGCAATCATGGCGGGTGACAGATAAGCCTCAATCGCCTTCATCATGGCGGGCAGATTATTCATTTCTCACTTTTCCCTCAGGTGAACGGCACCACGCGGTGGCCTGAGCCCGGCGCCGCCGGACTGTTTAGCGTCATGAATAATTAAGAGATGCAGCCTAAAGTACTTTGAATGTACTCTGTTGAATATGCACAGATCAGCGCGATATGGGGTGGAACAGATGGCCGATGTTGTCGGGGAACAGGAGAGTCAGCGCAGTCGTTACCGCCAGATAGCCGAACAGATTAAACAGGCCATTCATGCCGGTTCGCTGGCACCCGACAGCCGTCTGCCGTCGGTGCGTACGCTGGCGACTCAGTACAATGTCAGCCACACCACCGCGCTGAAAACCCTGCGCACGCTGGAAGATGAGCGTTATGCCGTCGCCCGTCCTAAATCGGGCTTTTTCGTGGCCCCGGAGCGGCCCCTGGCGCGTCAGCTGCCCGCCGTCAGCGAACAGCCCCACGCCATTGCCCCGCTGGATGAGCAGACCGAACTGCATCTGGCGATGCTCGGCTCAGACTGCCGGGTACGGCTCGATCTCGCTAACGGCGACAGCGCGCTCTATCCGGTCAGGCGTATCGGCCTGCTGATGCGTCAGATGGGCTACAGCAAACCGGCCCTGCTCGGCAATACGGTCAAGGGCACCGGTTATGCGCCGCTGAAAATGGAAATTGCCCGCCGCGCAGTCGATTATGGCTGCAATATCAGCGCCGACGATATTCTGATCACTAACGGCTGCATCGAGGCGATCTCCCTGTCACTGCGGGCAACCACCCAGCCGGGCGATGTCGTGGCGGTGGAGTCTCCCTGCTATTTTGTCCTGCTGCAGATGCTGCATAACCTCAATCTGCGGGTAATCGAAGTGGAAGCGGGAGCAGAGGGATATATCAATGTCGCGAAGCTGACCGGGCTGTTTCAGCGCCGGGCGGTACGGATCTTTCTCACCCTCTGCAACGTCAACAATCCGCTGGGAAAGAGCATTCCTAATGAGCAGAAAGCCTATATTGCCCGTCAGGCCGATGAAAACGATGTGGTGATCATTGAGGATGATATCTTTGGTGATACCGCCTTTGGCGAGCGCCGTCCCTTTCCGATGCGCGCATTCAGCCCCAACGCCATTCTCTGCAGCGGCTTTTCGAAAACGGTGGCGCCCGGCATCCGCATCGGCTGGGTTCACAGCGTCAACTACATGCGTAAAATCGCCTCGCTGAAATATACCTCGACCATGGGCACCTCGGTGCTGTCCCAGGCGGCGGTGGCGGAGCTGCTGCGCAGCGGCGGCTATGACGCTCACCTGCGCAAGCTGCGGCGCGAGCTGGCACGGCAGATCCATGAAATGCGACAGTCGGTGCTGCGGGCGTTTCCGGCGGGAACCCGGGTGTCCGATCCGGAGGGGGGATACGTACTGTGGGTTGAAATGCCCCGGCAGGCGCTGAACGTTCGTGAGCTGTTTCTGAAAGCGCGCAATGCGGGTATCGGCATTGCGCCGGGACACATTTTCGCCACCGATTCGCGTTACGACCACTGCTTCCGGCTCAATGCCGGTTTCGGCTGGAACCGGGAGGTGGAACAGGCGATTCAGCAGCTGGCACAGTGGTGCCAGCTGTCGTTACGCGAGCGGCAGGATTAGCTGTCGCGCCAGGCGATGTCGACCTCTTCCGCCAGAATCTGCACGGCGCGCTCGATGTTCTCCGCGTCCGGCACATAATTCATCCGCATACACTGATGGGTGTGCGGCCACGCCTGCTCCAGCCCCGGGAAGAAGAAGTGGCCCGGCACCATCAGCACGCCGCGCGCTTTAAGGCGCTGATAAAGTAATTCCGTCGTGATGGGCAGATCGCGGAACCAGAGCCAGAGGAAAATTGCCCCTTCCGGCTTGTGGATCAGGCAGCGATCTTCCGGCAGATAGCGCCGCAGGATCGCAAGCGTCTGCTCCACTTTCTGCTGATAAAACGGCTTGATCACCGCTTCAGAAAGACGTAACAGATCGCCGCGACCAATCATCTCGTGGGCGATGGCCGGACCGATACTGCCTGGTGCCAGACTGATGATGCCGTTCATGTTACTCAGTGCAGAAATCGTCTTCTCATCAGCGATGATGATGCCGCAGCGCGCGCCCGGCAGGCCGAGTTTTGACAGACTCATACAGAGGATGATGTTGGGATTCCACAGCGGGCGGACCTCGCTGAAGATAATACCGGGGAACGGCACACCATAAGCGTTGTCAATCAGCAGCGGCACATCATGCTGCTGTGCCAGCGCATCCAGCTGCATCAGCTCATCGTCGGTGATCACGTTGCCGGTGGGGTTGGTCGGACGCGAAACGCAGATCAGCCCGACCTCGTCGTTCATCGGCAGATGTTCGAAATCGACATGATATTTAAACTGACCTTCCGGCAGCAGCTCGATGTTCGGCTTCGCCGAGACAAACAGCTCCTCTTCCAGACCGGCATCCGCATAGCCCAGGTATTCCGGTGCCAGCGGGAACAGCACCCGCTTTTTGCTGCCATCGGCCCGGCGACCGGCAAACAGGTTAAACAGATAGAAGAAGGCGCTCTGGCTGCCGTTGGTCAGCGCGATATTCTGCGCGGTGATCGGCCAGCCAAGCTGCTCGCTCAGCAGTTCTGCCAGCGACGCCAGCAGCGTCGCCTTGCCGCGCGGACCGTCATAGTTACACAACGCCTCGCTGAGTTTGCCTTCCTCATGCATCTGCTGTAGCAGCTGCTGAAAGTAGTCATTCATCGCCGGAATCTGCGCCGGATTACCGCCGCCCAGCATGATGGTGCCAGGCGTACGCAGGCCCGCGCCCATATCTTCCATCAGACGTGAGATGCCGGAATGTTGGGTAAATTTGTCGCCGAACTGAGAAAAGGACATAGCGGTTAAATATTTGTGATAGCGAATCGGGGGTCCACCATAACGCCCGCCATCGGCGGGCGCAATGGAAAGGCGTGAGGATTACTTCAGTGCCTG
The DNA here is from genome assembly GCF_032114055.1 of Pantoea sp. Classification (GTDB taxonomy): domain Bacteria; phylum Pseudomonadota; class Gammaproteobacteria; order Enterobacterales; family Enterobacteriaceae; genus Pantoea. The sequence continues at coordinate 59,104 of NZ_DAMCTB010000014.1, read as the reverse complement.
GGGGTTAACGCAGTTTTTATCCACGCTTCCGCCGAGCGCGGCGATAAGATTTTCCACCGCATCCTGCATCATGCCATAGCGGGTTTCGTGCGTGGCAGAACCGATGTGCGGCAGGGTGACCACGTTGGGTAGCGACAGCAGCGGCGAGTCGGCAGAAACCGGCTCCTGTTCAAACACATCCAGCCCGGCGGCATGCAGTTTGCCCGCCTGCAGCGCAGCAATCAGCGCCTGCTCATCCACCACCGGCCCGCGACCGGCGTTAATCAGCACCGCATCCGGCTTCATCAGCGCCAGTTCGGCGGCGCCGATCAGATGGTGCGTTTCGCGGGTCAGCGGCAGGCTGATGCAGACGAAATCACTCTCCTTCAGCAGCGCCTCCAGCTCACAGCGCCGCGCACCAAAACGCGTCTGTGCCTCTTCATGTTCACGGCGGGCGTTGTAGAGAATGTTCATGCCGAAGCCAAAGTGGGCCCGCTGCGCCAGCGCCATTCCGATACGGCCCATGCCGAGAATCCCCAGCGTTTTATGATGCACATCGATGCCGAAGTGTGACGGCCCGATGCTCTTCTGCCAGTGGCCCGCTTTGACCCAGGCATCCAGCTCTGGCACGCGGCGCGCCGTACTCAGCACCAGTGCCATCATGGTATCCGCGACGGTTTCAGTCAGGATGGTCGGGGTGTGCATCAGCACTACGTTACGCTGGTTCAGCGCCTCGACGTCAAAATTGTCATAGCCGACTGAGACACTGGAGCAGACGCGCAGATTTGGCATTTTTGCCAGCAGGTCACTATTCACTTTACCGCCCGATCCCAGCAGCCCCTCAGCCTGCCGGAACGCCTCAGCATGCTGCTGCTGGTTTTCTGGCGAAAGATCGCTGATTTCCGTCACGTCACACTGTTCAGTCAGACGGGCATAGAGATCGTCAGGCAGTTTTTTGTAGAGAATTACAGCGGGTTTCATTCGGTCGCTCCCGATCAATAAGTTGCGGGCGGCTTGCGGGCCGCCCGGAGAAACTGAGACTGACGTTTACGCCTGTGTGCAGACTCCGCTCACACACCTTAGCGTTTACGCTTTCAGGCCGGTTTTGCGCTCTGCAGCGGCGGCGCTTTATTCTGCGCCGGTTTCACAATCAGCGTCAGCCACACCGCCACCAGCAAAGCCGATCCCATAAAAATGTAGGAGGCCGCCGGGCTGCCGGTCGCACCATTAAGATAGCCGACAATCCACGAGCCGATAAACGACCCCAGCGCACCCATGCTGTTGATCAGCGCCATCGCGCCACCAGAGACGTTGCGCGGCAGCATCTCAGGAATAATGGCGAAGAACGGACCGTAAGGCGCATACATCGCGGCACCGGCGATCACTAGCAGGGTGTAGGAGACCCAGAAATTGTTCGATCCCACCAGATACGAGCCGAGGAACGCCAGCGCACCCACCAGCAGCAGCGGCCAGACGAACAGCTTGCGGTTCTGGGTTTTGTCTGACGCCCAGGAGACCACCACCATCGCGATAGTCGCGGCCAGATAAGGCACCGCTGAGAGCCAGCCCGCTTCCACCATGCCCATCTGCGTACCATTACGCAGAATCGACGGCAGCCACAGTACAAAGCCATAGACGCCGATGCTCCAGGCAAAATATTGCACGCAGAGGATAATGACGTTGCGGTTACGGAACGCTTCGCCGTAGTTGCGCACCGCTTTAATATTTTCCTGCTCTTTCTGCAGTTCAGCCTGCAAGGCCGCTTTCTCAGCATCGCTCATCCAGCGCGCCTGTGCCGGTTTATCCTGGACCATGAACCACCAGGCAATGGCCCAGATCACCGCCGGAAAACCTTCGATGATGAACATCTCACGCCAGCCAAAAGATTCAATCAGATAGCCCGACACCACCGACATCCACAGCACCGTGACCGGATTTCCCAGAATCAGGAAGGTGTTGGCGCGAGAGCGTTCCGATTTGGTAAACCAGTTGCTGATGTAAATCAGCATCGCGGGCATTACCGCGGCTTCCACTACGCCCAGCACAAAACGAATGGCCGCCAGCATCGGAATGTTGCTGACAACACCGGTCAGCGAGGCGCAGCCGCCCCACAGAATCAGGCACACGAAAATCAGTTTTTTAACGCTGCGGCGTTCGGCGTAAATCGCTCCCGGGATCTGGAAGAAGAAATATCCCAGGAAGAACAGCGCCCCCAGCAGCGAGGACATCCCTTTGGTGATGCCGAGGTCGTCATTAATTCCGGCCGCCGAAGCGAAGCTAAAGTTTGCACGATCGAGATAGGCCAGGCTGTAGGTGATAAACACGATGGGCATGATGAACCACCAGCGTTTTGGCGCGATTGTCTGCTTTTTCATCGGAAACTCCTGTGTCTGTAGAGGGGCGCGGACTACACGTCGCCCAGTTGCTGACGCGTCGGCAGACCTTCGCTGTCACCAATAACCTGTATCGCCATCGAACCAATTTTGTTGCCGCGACGAATCGCCTGCGGCAGCGACTGACCTTCCAGCAGGGCACTGATCACCCCTACAGCAAAGCCATCACCCGCCCCGACGGTATCCACCACGTTCTCCACCCTGACCGCCGCCACCTGACCCTGTTCACCCTGGGCCGTTTTATACCAGGCGCCGTCACATCCGGTTTTTATCACGACGGCTTTCACGCCCTTGTCGAGATAGAAATCCGCGATCGCTTCCGGCTGACGATAGCCGGTCAGGATCAGTCCCTCTTTTTCGCCTGGCAGCACCCAGTCGGCGTACTCTGCCAGCAGATTGAGCTGCTTACGCATCTCCTCTTCGCTGCGCCACAGCACCGGCCGCAGGTTAGGATCAAACGAGATGGTTTTGCCACGCGCGCGCATCTCTTTCGCGGTGTGCTTCAGCAGCGCCAGCGAACTTTCTGACAGCGCCGCCGCGACGCCGCTCAGGTGCAGATGTCGCGCCGCGCCAAAATAATCGGCGTCGAAATCCTCAACCGACAGATGGCTGGCGGCCGAGCCTTTACGGAAATATTCCACCAGCGGATCAGAGCCATCATCAACTTTGGATTTGAGCTGGAAACCGGTGGGATAGCGCTGATCCACCGTCACCCGGCCATGATCAATCCCCTCTTTTTCCAGCTGCTGGCAGATAAACCGGCCAAAGGCGTCATCGCCGATGCGGCTGACCCAGCCCACTTTCAGGCCAAGACGGGCCAGGCCGGTTGCGACATTCAGCTCCGCGCCTGCGGCACGTTTCACAAAGGTCTCTGCTGCGGCCAGGTCGCCGGTTTCGCGGGCGACGAACATCGCCATCGCTTCACCGATCGTGACAACATCAAGCGGGCCGTTGTGATGCATAGTGTGATGCGTCGTCATCTTCACTCCTTACACGTTACGCAGCAGCGACACGTAGTGGCGTGTCACCGCAATCAGATCGTCGCCTTCAAGCGGAAACTCGATGCCGCGCGGTGCGGTCGCCGGTAACTGTTGCAACAGGGCACGCCAGTGATCGCCAGCCTCATCCAGCGCAATCGCCCGGAAGCTCTCCTGATGCGGCACCGCGGCTTTAACATGCACATAGCCCACCTGCGCGGCCAGCAATGCCGCTGCCTGGCCGGCATCCTCGCCGGTCCAGCACCAGTTCCCCATATCGAAGGTCATGTTAATGGCCAGCCCGGCCTCCCTGACCGCCGTAAAAAATGCCACCGTCGGGGCCAGCCGGCCCTGTTCGGTCTGATCGTTTTCTATCGTCAGCTGACACGGCAGCGAGGCCAGCAGTGCCTGCAGGGTGTCGCGCGGCAGCGCACCGGTGAAGTCGCCCAGCGCCAGTTTCAGGCGTTGCGCCTTTAACTGGCGTGCTTCTTCAACGTAGTGAGTTATGCGCGGATTGATCTCGCCGCCGTCACAAAACAGGGTATCGGGTACTGAATAGCTGGTGTGCAGCTGATGCTCAGCTATCGCGCCAGCCAGCGAGGGCAGTGTCGACAGTGCCGCGTCATCCAGCAGCTCGCGGCGAATTTCAACGCCATCAGCGCCCGCCTGGCGGATAATCGGCAGCAGCGCACGCTGGCCGCCGAGCGCAGCAATCTGCGCGTGGCCATAAGCGGCGGTGACCACGATGATGTCAGGTTTCATGTTCTGCTCCATGGCAGGTTTCTGCCCATAACGAATAGAAAAACCCTAAATGGAACCGGTTCCAAAGCAAAGGAGCAAAGGGTGAATTTATGATCGTGCTCACGAAGCGAGCATGTAAAAGGGGGATAAAGCACGATCATGCAAAATCCCAGGCTATATGCATTTTTCAGCGCTGTGCGGGCAGGTAAACAGGATGAGGATTCTGGTTATTTTTGTGTTTAAGGGAACAGGGCGCCGCGCTGCTGACCGGGTTGCGCCTGGCAGGCTTCCCGTTGTTGCAGCAGACGCCGGGCCGTTCGGCAGCTTTACGCTACCTGTCAGCCCAGCGGCTGGCTGGAACCGCGAACAACCAGCTCGCCAGAGAAAACCTGTTCGCCAACCGGTAAATCGCTGCCCTCTATGCGCGCAATCAGCCGTTCCAGTGCGCTGAAGCCAATCTGCCAGGTTGGCTGCTTCAGCGTGGTAATCCCGACACCTGCCAGTGCCGCCCACTCCAGTTCGTCAAACCCAAGCAGACCGATATCGTGGCCCCAGTGCAGATTGAGGCGTTGCAGCGAGCGCGCCACCTGCAGCGTCAGTGCGCCGTTAGCGACCATCACCGCACAGCGTTTGCCGGCATGACGCTGCCGGAATGTCAGCAGCGCATCGTCCAGCGCAGCGGGCTGATGCAGCGGAACTTCCGCATTTTCATGTGCAACCTGCGGATGCGATCCCAGCAGCTGGCGAAAAGCCTGCAGGCGCTCGCGGCGGGTGTTGACGCTGCCCAGCGGCTCACTGAGAAACAGCAGCGCCTCATAACCATTATCCACCAGATGCCGCGTGGCAGTTTCGGCAGCTTCGGCGTTATTCAGGCCCACCACATCGCAGGGAAAATCGGGGATTTTTCGGTCAATCAGGACCATCGGCAGCAGAGACTGTTGAAGATGGTTCAGCACCTCTTCGCGCATCCCGACCGCGTTAACCACAATGCCTTCAACCTGATAGCTGCTCAGCAGTTGCAGATAGTGCTGTTCCAGATCCACTTCATTGTTGGTGTTACACATCAGCAGCGTAAAGCCCTGCTCGCGGCAGGCGGCTTCAATGCCGCTCATCACATCCACCGAATAGGGGTTGGTGATATCGGCGATAATCAGTCCAATCAGCCGGGTGCGACCGCGCTTCAGACCGCGTGCCATCTGGCTCGGGCGATAGCTGAGATCGGCAATGGCCTGTTCGATTCGCGCTTTTAAATCCGCTGACAACAGATGCAGTTCACCATTGAGATAGCGTGAAACGCTGGTTTTTCCGGTTCGTGCCGCGTGAGCAACATCGCTGATGGTGGCGCGAGGCGGCCTGATTTTCATGAGATATCCTGCGAAAGAAGAAACCAGGCAGAGACTAGCACAAGCCAGGCGCGGCGCAAAAAGTGCTGCATCGGAAATAACAGTCAGGAACATTCTCCTTTTCGGCACTACGCAGGCCAACAGCCGGATAACATTTTCCGACAACTGTCCAGCCGGACAGCGGAACAGGAGAGAAGCTGGTATTGCCCCGGCCGGCGATTTCCGGAGAGTGGAAGTGGCGAAGAGCAGAAAAGCAGAGAAACAGGTGAGGTAGTTCAGAGCCCTTCAGACTCCTGTTTAAGCTGGCCCTGCTGACAGCGACGCGACGACCTGACGGCAGACTCAGCAGAACAGCGAGCGCCCCCGGCCGGGGGCGACCGCGATTAGCTCAGCGGGCTGAGGGTGATCTCAACGCGACGGTTTTGCGCTTTACCGGCTTCGGTGCTGTTGGTCGCAACCGGGTTATCCGGGCCTGCACCCTGAGTGCGCAGGCGATCGCTGGCCACGCCCTGCGTAATCAGTGCGCTGGCCACGCTTTCAGCACGCTGTTGAGACAGGCGCATGTTCAGTGCCCGGCTGCCCGTGCTGTCGGTATAACCCACAACGTTTACCGCCGTTTTTGAATACTCTTTCAGCACTAAGGCCACACCGGTCAGCGTGTTTGCGCCGGCCGGTTTCAGGTTGCTGCTGCTGGAGTCGAACGTCACATTATTTGGCATATTCAGAACGATGTTATCGCCGTTACGGGTCACGCTGACGCCCGTACCACGCATTTTGTCGCGCAGTTTGGCTTCCTGCACATCCATGTAGTAACCGACGCCACCGCCCAGCGCGGCGCCCCCTGCGGCACCAATCAGCGCTCCTTTTTTACGATCTTTCTTCGAGGAGGAGAGTACGCCGACACCCGCCCCCACTAACGCGCCCAGACCTGCGCCCATGCCTGACTTACCCGCCTGAGATTCGCCAGTATAAGGATTGGTGGTACAGCCTGGCAGGGCCAGACTGCCGCTTAATAACAAGGTGATGGCGATTAATTTCTTCTGCATTTTTGTTCCCTTACATTCGAGACACACAGGAAAACCTTTCCCATAAGTGGCACGATTATGCCGCCTGCAGACAGGCAATGTAGTGCGGAAAATTCCTGATTTATCCGAAATCAGCCCCTCTGGTTGTCCGGATGGCAGAAACAGTTGCTTTGATGATCGTTTACCAGGCCACAGGCCTGCATAAAGGCGTAGCAAATTGTCGGGCCGATGAATTTGAAACCACGCTGCTTCAGGGCCTTCGAAAGCGCAATCGCCTGCTCTGACATCGTGGGCGCCAGCTGGTAGTCCGGATGATGATGAACGATTTGCACGTTATCGACAAATTGCCATACGAAGTGGCTGAAATCCTCGCCTTTGGCTTCCATCTCAAGAAAAGCCCGGGCATTGGCAATAATGGCCGCAATTTTACCCGGATGACGGATAATGCCGCTGTTTTGCATCAGCGTATCGATCGCGGCCGCATCCATCTGCGCGATAGCCTGCGGATCGAACTGATGGAACGCCATCCGGTAGTTTTCGCGCTTTTTCAGCACGGTGATCCAGGATAATCCTGCCTGCTGACCTTCCAGACAGAGCATCTCAAACAGTGCACGTTTGTCTCTCTGCGCCACGCCCCACTCCCTGTCGTGATAAGCCAGATAGAGGGGATCCTGCGTTACCCAACCACATCGTTGCATCGCTTTGTTCCTTTATAACGAGAATATTTTAGCGGTCCGCTTGATCTTAAAATTAATCGGTTGATAGTTAAACGAACACCGGGTAAATAACAGAGATGGCTCGGATTTTAATCAGAACGTTGGGTAATCACTTCAGCTCTGCCTGGAGAAAAGAGGGTGCCAGTAAACGGTGGAAAAGGTCTGTGGACCTGCTGTGCTGTAGGGCTATTAATCTTATCGCAACCGACGTTTGGCCGCGAAGGCACGTCTGCGCCCCGGCATACCGATCCGCTGCCCGACTACGATACCATCCTGGCAGAGAAAATCGCCCTGACGCCCCCTGCTTTCAGCGATGACAGCCGCGCCCTGTTTGAGGCTGCGATCAACTCCCCCACCGCGTCCCCGATCGTGCTGCACAGTGAAACCGGCAGCGCAGGCAGCATGCCGCTGGGAAAACGCTATCGGGCTGGCATTGACCTGCCCCTTTCCGCCTCTGTCACCACCGGGCCGGTGGCGCAGTATGCAGTTGATCCGCAGCAGACGACCTGTCTGCAGTGTGACTACAGTGACCCGCAGAGCCGTGAGCAGAGCGCCAGTGTCGGCTGGCGCATCGATTCGCAGCAGGGGTGGATAGCGCCCTGGGCGCAGCTGAGTTATCACTATTTCCTGGCGGATGCGTCGCAGAGCGTGGCGCGTAATAACGCCCCCGGATCCGATCAGGCTAATGGTCTTGACCTGAGCCTCGGTGCGCAGCTGCCTTTAAATGATAATCTGGCGGCTTTTGCCGCCTTTTCACAGAGCGAAGCGCTGAATAATGAGGAGCAGCAACTTTACAGCGTTGGTTTCAGCGCCAGCTTCTGACCGGGGCATGAAAAGAGAAAGACGACTGGTCGTTTAAAATATAATGAGGCCGCTAATCATTATACCGGTAACATTATGCGCAACGATTTGACAATTATTGGCCGCGAAATCGTGGTCTTTCTGCTGGCCGCTCTGGTTCTCGCTCTCACCATCGTTCCTGTCTACATTGATGTAGCCTGGATGAACGACGCCCTGCACGAAACCTCTTTTACGGAAACCACTCAGGAACTGATGCTGGCAATCATCGCCGCGCTGTTTTTCATTGCGGCCCGTCGCCGCGCCGATCAGCGTGGCGCGCTGAACTTAGTCGCCGGCTTTTACAGCTGCATGCTGATCCGCGAGCTCGATTTTGTTTTTGACGCTATTCAGCACGGCAGCTGGGTCTGGTTTGCGCTGGCCGTGACGGCAGGCTCACTGGCTGTGGCGCTGCGCACGCCGGGACAGACCGTAAAGGGACTGGCGGCGCTGGTGCAGCATCGCAGCTGGCCGGTGATGGCCTCCGGCTTCTTAGTGGTGCTGATCTTCTCACGGCTGTTTGGTATTCATGCGCTGTGGCAGCATCTGATGCTGGGCGATTACAACCGCGTGGTGAAAAACATGGCCGAAGAGGGCACCGAATTGCTGGGATACAGCCTCTGCTGGCTCGCTTCGGTTCGCTATTTATGGCAAACCCGTCCGGCTGCCAACGCCGTCAGCCTGCGCGCCGCTGAATCCGCACCGGCCCGCCACGCCGCGTCTCCGCTCACCTCGCACTAATCGCGGTCCTTTTTAAGCGATCCCCCTCGTTAAAAAAGGTACAATAACGCCTTCTGCGCTGGCGACCGTTTCCCGGCGCAAGGTGTTTGTTAACCTCAGGTCTTTTCATGTCAGCTAAAATCTTAACTTCAACGCTCATTGGCTTGGATGCCTTCCGACAGGATCCGCTGACTGCCCTGCAGCAGGCGGAAAAGGGCACGCTGGCGGTGTTAGATAACTACGCGCCGGTGATGTATGCCATCACCCCGGCGCGTCTGGCCGAGCTGCTGGCGCTGGAAGCGGCGGCCCGGCAGCCGAATGATGTGGCGCTGGATGACAGCCTGTATGACGATACGCCCGCCCCGATTCACACACCGGCCGGGAAGTTCGCCATGTATCCGGGCTGGCAGCCGGATGCCGACTTTACGCGTCAGGCCGCCATCTGGGGTGTGGCGCTGAGTGAACCGGTAACGCCCGGCGAGCTGGCGGCCTTCGTTGCCTACTGGCAGGCGGAAGGCCGGATGTTCCACCATGTGCAGTGGCAGCAGAAACTGGCGCGCAGCATCCAGATGAATCGCGTCGCCAGCGGCGGGCAGCCGAAACGCGATATTACGCAGCTACCCGATCCTGACCGTACCATTCCCGATGGTTTCCGAGGTGAATAATGAAAACGCCCGACGATCTCTTTAACCGTCTGAAAAAAATGATGCCCGCCGGTACCCGGCCTAAATTCGCCAATGGTGAAGAGCTGCTGGCGTGGAACCAGGAGCAGGGTCGCCTGCGATCCGAGGCAATTGTGCGTGAGAACCGCGCAATGAAAATGCAGCGCGTAATGGGCCGTTCCGGCATTCGCGAACTGCATATCAACTGCTCGTTTGATAATTACCGGGTCGAAAACGAAGGGCAGCGTAAAGCACTGGAGCTGGCGCGTCAGTACGCCGCTGAATTCGATGGCAGCATCGCCAGCTTCGTCTTCTCAGGCCGTCCCGGCACCGGTAAAAATCATCTGGCCGCCGCGATCGGCAATGACCTGATCCTGCGCGGTAAAAGCGTCCTGATCGTGACCGTCGCCGATCTGATGTCGAGCATGAAGGGCACCTTCAGCGGCAGCAGCGGCATCACTGAAGAGCGGCTGATTCAGGACCTCAGCAGTGTTGACCTGCTGGTGATCGATGAAATTGGTATGCAGAGCGAATCGCGCTACGAGAAGGTGATTATCAACCAGATCGTCGACCGCCGCTCCTCGTCGAAACGCCCGACCGGCATGCTCTCCAACCTCGATCATGCGGGCATGAATGCCCTGCTGGGTGAACGCGTGATGGACCGTATGCGTCTGGGCAATAGCCTGTGGGTCCGCTTTGACTGGGAAAGCTATCGCAGCCGGGTGCGCGGCGACGAATATTAATTCCAGCCGGGGTTAGGGCGCGTATTGGCTGGGCATAGCGCGTTGCGGGCCAGGCCTTCCGCGCGCGCTTCGCTTCGCCGGATAACGCAGAGGGATCGCGGTGACCGCACGCCGGGTCTGCCGGAACAACAGGCTGACCGGCGATCCGATCGCGGTCACGGCCCCGGCCAGGGGTGATCCTGTTGTGTGAAACAGCCCGCAAAAGTGAGGGTGAAGAACGCGCAGGGGCTGATAAACTCAATGTTTACTCCTCTGTTGGGTGAATCCCTGATGAAAACGAACGGCAAAGGCCCTGCACTGCTGCGACTGAATAATCAGAAACGCGTGATGGCCCGATTGCGTAAACAGCGAGTCACGTCGCGTCAGGAGCTGGCGGAGGCGCTGGCGCTCAGTAAGAATACCGTTTCGTTAATCATCGATGATCTGCTGGAGCAGGCGCTGATAGAGGAGCTGGGGCCGGTCAGCGTGGCGGCTGCCGGACGGCCCAAGATCGGCATCAGGCTGCGGCCGGAAAAGCTGCAGAGCGCAGGTGTGATGGTGGAACGCAACGTCATCCACTGGCGGGTCTGTGACTACTTTTCTCAGGTGCTGGCTGAACAGACGCTGCGAACCGATACCAGCAATCCGACCCGACTGCTGGCCGAGCTGGCCACGCTCTGCCGCCAGCTTACCGAACGTTATCCCCACCTGCTCGGCATTGGCCTGGGCTTTCCCGGCATCGTCGATCCCCGGCGCGGCTGGATGCATATCTCTTTGCCGCTGGAATGGCAGGATGTTGACCTGCTGACCACGCTGCGCAGGCAGATTCAGCTACCCATTCGCATTATGAATAATGTCAAAGCGGCGGCGCTGCTGGCGGTGGAGCAGTGTGGCTTACCCACAGAGAACGGCCACTTTTATCTGCGCGTCTCTGAGGGGATTGGCGGCGCACTGATCCAGCAGGGTGACGTCTTTACCGGGCATAGCTGGACGGCGGGAGAGGCGGGGCATCTGATCGTCCAGCCCGGCGGGCCGCGTTGCAGCTGCGGCCGCCGCGGCTGTCTTGAAGCGCTGATCAGCAAGCCTGCCGTTAATCAGCAGCTGGCGCAGCGCCAGCCTGGCCTGAGCTGGCAGAGCCGCGACAGTGCGGCGCGCGTGGTGGATGAGGTAATGACGCAGGCAGGTGGCTTTCTGGGTGCCGCGCTGAGTCAGATCATGCTGCTGCTCAACCCGGCAACCATCATCATCGATTGCCCGTGGAACGTCAGTGAAACGTTCTGTAAGACAGTGCGTAAAACGGCCCAGAGCAATACGCTGGCTTTTACCGCAGCACACACACAGCTGCACTTTCCCGAGAACCGGATTGATCCGGCCAATGGCCTGGCGCTGGCGGTGATTGAGGCGAGCGAGCAGCGGCTGATCTGAGGCCACTCAGATTCATCCGGCCTCGCCTCACGCCCCGCTTCCCTACAGCACATTCTCCCCGTAATGCTGGCGATACTCTTTTGGCGTGGAGTCGTAGCTTTTGCGAAATACCGAGTAGAAGTACTGCAGCGAAGGATAGCCACACATCTGCGAGATCTCATTGATGTTGAGCGAGGAAGAAGCCAGCAGCTCACGCGCTTTTTCCAGTTTTTCGCGGTGGATCATCGCATGGATGGTGTCACCGGTTTCATCCCGGAAACGCTTCTCCAGATTGGAACGCGACAGTCCGACAGCATCCAGCACCTGCTCCACCTTGATCCCCTTGCAGGCGTTGAAGCGGATGTAGTGCATTGCCTGAATCACAGCCGGATCGCGCAGCGAGCGGAAATCGGTTGAGCGCCGGGCGATGACCTTCACCGGCGGCACCAGAATGCGCTGAAGCGGCAGCGGCTGCTTATCCAGCAACCGGTGCAGCAGTTTGGCCGCCTGATAGCCCATTTGCCGCGAGCCCTGGGCCACCGAAGAGAGCGCCACCCGCGACAGATAGCGGGTCAGCTCCTCATTATCAATCCCGATCACCGTAAGCTTCTCCGGCACCGGAATCTTCAGATGCTCGCACGCCTGCAGCAGGTGGCGCGCCCGCGCATCCGTGACGGCGATGATGCCGGTCTGTGGAGGCAGCGTCTGCAGCCAGTCCGCCAGCCGGTTCTGGGCGTGCTGCCAGTTATCCGGCGCGGTTTCCATCCCCTGATAAACCACGCCCTGATAACGCTCGCGTCCCACCAACTGACGGAACGCCTGTTCCCGCTCCTGCGCCCATCGCTTGCCGCTGGAGATCGGCAAGCCATAAAAGGCGAAGCGATTAATGCCCTTCTCTTTCAGATGCAGAAAGGCTTTCTCGACCAGCGCGGCATTGTCTGTGGCGATGTAGTGCACCGGCGGATAATCTTCCTGCCGATGGTAAGATCCGCCGACGCCAACAATGGGAACAGAGACGCTGGACAGCAGGGTTTCGATAGAGCGGTCGTCATAATCGGCAATCACTCCATCGCCCAGCCATTCCCGGATATTGTCGATGCGGCAGCGAAAATCTTCTTCGATGAAGATGTCCCAGTCAGTCTGGGACGCCTGCAGATACTCCCCGACGCCCTCGACAACCTGACGGTCATACACCTTGTTGGCATTAAACAGCAGCGTAATGCGGTAACGTTTATCATGCATGGTGGCGCGTTCCCTTAAATCCTCAGCGCATTGCATAACACGCCTGAAAGGGGCACAAAAATTGTTTGCGCCACAATGTGATCGCCCGCGCGATTACACCCGACGCCGCGTTGCGGTATCCATCCACACCGCCAGCAGCAGGATCGCCCCTTTGACGATGTACTGCCAGAAAGTCGGCACATCCATCATGCTCATGCCGTTGTCGAGCGAAGCCATGATAAAAGCGCCCATGACGGCGCCCGCCACCGATCCGACTCCGCCCGCCAGGCTGGTGCCGCCGATGACGCAGGCGGCGATAGCATCCAGTTCGGCAATGTTACCCGCAGACGGTGAGCCTGCGCCCAGACGTGAACTGAGGATCAGCCCGGCGATCGCCACCATCACCCCATTGATGGCAAATACCGCCAGTTTGGTGCGGGCGACATTAATGCCTGACAGCCGTGCGGCGTCGATGTTGCCGCCGATGGCGTAGATGCGACGGCCAAATGCGGTGCGGGTTGCCATAAACATGCCCGCCAGCAGCAGCACGGCCAGCAGCAACACCGGCGTAGGGACGCCGCGATAGTCATTGAGCAGCCAGATGGCACCCAGCACCAGAATAGCGGTGATCGCCTGACGCCCCACGGTGCCGCTGGCTGCGCCCTGTGGCAGCCCGAGCTGCTGACGACGCAGCCGCAGCCGCCACTGCCAGAGCATAAACAGCGCCAGTCCGGCGATGCCAAAGCCGAAACCGACACCGTCCGGCAGGTAACTCTGCCCAATCTGCGACATGCCTGGCGTGATGGGCGCAACGGTCGTGCCATTGGTGATGCCGACCAGCACGCCACGGAAGGCCAGCATCCCCGCCAGCGTCACGATAAACGAGGGCACCTTGCGGTAGGCTACCCACCAGCCATTCCAGGTACCCAGCAGCAGCCCCATTACCAGCGTCACCACAATGGTCAGTGGCAGCGGCCAGCCGAGCCAGACGTCAAAAATGGCGGCCGCCCCGCCCAGCAGCCCCATCATCGACCCCACGGAGAGGTCGATTTCGGCCGAAATAATCACAAAGACCATGCCAACCGCCAGAATGCCGGTAATGGCAGTCTGGCGCAGCAGGTTAGAGACGTTACGCGCACTGAGCCAGGCACCGTCGGTGGTCCAGGTAAAGAACAGCGCAATCAGCACAATCGCGCCCAGCATCACCAGAACCTGCAGATTGGGCAGCGTGACTCTGCCCGGTGACGGTTTGCCCGGCGTGCCGGAGAGGCGACCCGGGGTACTTTCACTTTTAAGCATAATGTTCACTCCGCAGGGCAGCTTCCATCACCTGCTCCTGAGTCAGATTGTCGTTAATCAGATCGGCTTTGATCTGCCCTTCATGCATGACCAGAATCCGGTCGCTCAGACCCAGCACTTCCGGCAGCTCAGAGGAAATCACGATCACCGCAATCCCCTGCTGAACCAGCGCATTGATCAGCAGATAGATCTCCTGGCGCGCGCCCACGTCAATGCCGCGTGTGGGTTCATCGAGGATCAGGATTTGCGGATTCAGCAGCAGGCACTTCGCCAGAATCGCTTTCTGCTGATTGCCTCCGCTTAACCGGCCTATCGGCAGTTCTGAGGAAGAGGTTTTTACCCGTAACCGGCTGATGGCATCATTAATCGCCTGCTGTTCCTGCGCTTCATCCAGGGTAGAGAGCCGGTGGCTGAACTGGTCCAGCGCCGCCAGGGTGATGTTTTTGCCCACCGCCATCAGCGGCACGATGCCATCTTTTTTGCGGTCTTCCGGCACCATTGCGATGCCGTGCGCAATGGCGGCGCGACAATCGGTGATGCGCACCTGACGGCCATTGATCCAGATATCGCCCTGCCAGCGCCCTGGCCAGACGCCCGACAGACACTGCACCGTTTCGGTCCTGCCTGCGCCCATCAGCCCTGCAATGCCAAGGATTTCACCGCGCCTGAGCGTGAACGAGACATTACTGACGCGTCGGATATGGCGATTGATCGGATGCCAGGCGGTGAGGTTTTCGACCTTCAGTATCTCTTCGCCAATCTGATGCGGCGCATGGGGATAGAGTGCGGTCAGCTCACGGCCGACCATCATGGTGATGATGTCATCTTCGCTCAGGCCCGCTGCCGGTCGGGTGGCAATATGCTGGCCGTCGCGGATGACGCAGATAACGTCGGAGATCGCCCGTACCTCATTCAGCTTGTGCGAGATGTAGATGCAGGCGATGCCGTGTTCACGCAGGTTACGGATAATGCCGAGCAGCACCCCGGTTTCCTGCTCCGTCAGGGACGAGGTCGGCTCATCCAGAATCAGCAGCCGGACCTGCTTGTTCAGCGCGCGGGCGATTTCCACCAACTGCTGCTGACCCAGGCCTAACTCACCGACCCGGGTAGCGGGCGAGACGTTCAGTCCGACCCGCGCCAGAAGCTGCTGGCAGCGCAGGGTCATGGTTTCATCATCCACCATGCCGAAACGACTGAGTTCGGCACCGAGAAAGATGTTCTCCATCACCGTCAGCTGCCGCACCAGCGCCAGCTCCTGATGAATAATCACGATGCCTTTACGCTCGGTATCGCGAATGGTCTGCGCCTGAATGTCGTCGCCAGAGAAGTGGATCTGCCCCTCAAAATCGCCGTGCGGATAGAGTCCGCACAGGATCTTCATCAGCGTCGATTTCCCGGAACCATTCTCTCCGCACAGCGACATCACTTCACCTGCGTCCAGCTGCAGGCTGACATCATTCAGTGCCTTCACGGCACCGAAACGCTTGGTGATGTTTTTCATTTCCAGCAGCATAGATGGTCCTCCCTCACGCTTTGCGCGGTCAGAGTTCGCTCTGTTTGTGGAAACCGTCTTTCACCACGGTGCTTTCAATGTTCTCTTTATTAACCGGAATCGGCTTCAGCAGCCGTGACGGCACCTCTTTGAGCCCATTATTCAGCTTGCTGTTGCTGGCGGGTGTTTTACCGTCGCCCAGCTCGACCGCGATTTTCGCTGCTTCCGTCGCCAGCTCGGTGATTGGTTTGTAAACCGTCATGGTCTGGGTGCCCGCTTTGATGCGCTTAATCGCAGCCAGATCCGCATCCTGGCCGGAAATCGCGACTTTTCCTGCCAGCCCCTGCGAACTCAGCGCCTGAATCGCACCGCCTGCGGTGGCATCATTAGAGGCCACGACCGCATCGATATGATTACTGTTCGCCGTCAGGGCGTTTTCCATAATTTTCAGGGCATTTTCCGGCAGCCAGGCATCGACCCACTGATCGCCAACAATTTTAATCGCACCGTTATCGATATAAGGTTTTAACACTTTCATCTGCCCGGCACGGAACAGATGGGCGTTATTATCCACTGGAGAGCCGCCCATTAAAAAATAGTTGCCCTTAGGCACCTGTTTCACAATGCTTTCGGCCTGCAGCTCGCCCACTTTTTCATTATCAAACGAGATATAGAAATCGATATCGGCGTTATTTATCATCCGATCATAGGCCAGCACTTTAATGCCTTCCCGTTTCGCTTCGGCGACAACATTACTCAACACCTGACCGTTATAGGGAATAATGACCAGCACATCGACACCGCGGTTGATCATATTTTCAATCTGCGACATCTGCGTTTCTTCATTGCCATTGGCTGACTGAACAAACACTTTAGCGCCCAGCGTTTCAGCCTGTTTCACGAAAATATCGCGGTCCTTCTGCCACCGCTCCAGTCGTAAATCATCAATCGCCATACCGATTTTTACTTCTTTTGCCACGCTGGTCTGGCTGAACAGCGCCAGCGCCGCACAGGCGGCGAACAGTGCATGTTTCATCTTCATTATGATTATCCTGTAGGTTGAGGCTATTGTGGTTTCAGGCCGATAAACCAGGCGGATGAATTGTTGCCCTTCTTTTCCGGTTCCAGCAATTACTGATTTTTATCCGGCTATTACGTTTTTTGGTTTATTTCTTTTTTTATGAGCGCGATCGAGGTTTCATCTTTTTCGGACAACAGAAAACCCCTGCCGTAATAAGTTTTATTTTGCGACTCAGCGCACAAATAATAATTATCTGAAGGCCGGAGTGAAATATCGTAATTGAGCCAGCGCAGCCGCCTCTGTCAAATAGGGCTTCAACGCAGACCATTCGGGTACTGATGCTAAGGAGCAAACCATGCACGCTTATTTCGATCAGATCGATCGGGTTCGTTATGAAGGCACCCAGTCGACGCATCCTCTTGCGTTCCGCCACTACAATCCCGACGAGATGATCCTCGGCAAAACCATGGCGGAGCACCTGCGCTTTGCCGCCTGTTACTGGCACACCTTCTGCTGGAACGGCGCGGATATGTTTGGTGTCGGCGCCTTTGACCGCCCCTGGCAGAAAAGCGGCGATGCACTGCAGCAGGCAAAACTCAAAGCCGATGTCGCCTTTGAGTTTTTTTATAAGCTGAATGTCCCCTGGTACTGCTTCCACGATGTCGACGTGTCGCCGGAAGGCGATTCGCTGCGCAGCTACAAAGAAAATTTTGCCGCCATGACGGATAAGCTGCTGGAAAAACAGCAGGAGACGGGGGTGAAACTGCTGTGGGGCACGGCGAACTGCTTTACCCATCCGCGCTACGGCGCCGGCGCCGCCACCAATCCCGATCCGGAAGTCTTTGCCTGGGCCGCGACGCAGGTCTGCAGCGCCATGCAGGCCACCAAAACGCTGGGCGGCGAAAACTATGTGTTGTGGGGCGGTCGTGAAGGGTATGAAACCCTGCTGAATACCGATCTGCGTCAGGAGCGTGAGCAGATTGGCCGCTTTATGCAGATGGTGGTGGAGCATAAACATAAAATCGGATTCCAGGGCACGCTGCTGATTGAGCCAAAACCGCAGGAGCCGACCAAACATCAGTATGACTATGATGTCGCCACCGTTTATGGCTTCCTGAAGCAGTTCGGGCTGGAGAAAGAGATCAAGGTTAACGTGGAGGCGAACCACGCTACCCTGGCCGGTCACTCGTTCCATCACGAAATTGCCACCGCGATTGCGCTGGGCATTTTTGGTTCGGTGGATGCAAACCGTGGCGATCCGCAGTGTGGCTGGGACACCGACCAGTTCCCGGTCAGCGTGGAAGAGAATGCGCTGGTGATGTATGAAATCCTGAAGGCAGGCGGCTTTACCACTGGCGGCTTAAACTTTGACGCCAAAGTGCGTCGTCAGAGCACCGACAAATATGACCTCTTCCACGGTCATATTGGCGCAATGGATACCATGGCGCTGGCGCTGAAGGTGGCGGCCCGCATGATCAGCGACGGCGAGCTGGACAAGCGTGTGGCACAGCGCTACAGCGGCTGGAATGGTGAGTTCGGCCAGCAAATTCTGAAAGGGGAGTTTTCCCTGGCGGCGCTGGCGGCGCATGCTCAGCAGCAGCAGCTTAATCCGCAGCATCAGAGTGGACGCCAGGAGCAGCTGGAAAATCTGGTGAATCACTACCTTTTTAATTTTTAACGCTTCAGGAGCAGAGCATGTTTATCGGGATCGATTTAGGCACCTCCGGCGTCAAAGTGGTGCTGATGGATGCACAGGGCAACGTGGTGGCCACGGAAACGGCGTCACTGCAGGTTTCGCGACCACAGCCCTTATGGAGCGAACAGGATCCCGAAAGCTGGTGGCAGGCGCTGGATGTGGCTATGCAGGCGCTGAGTGCGCAGCAGGATCTGCAGGCCGTGCAGGCCATCGGGCTGAGCGGGCAGATGCACGGGGCGACGCTGCTCGATGGCGCTGACCGGGTTTTGCGTCCCGCCATGCTCTGGAATGATGGACGCAGCGAGGCGCAGTGCCGTGAGCTGGAGCAGAAGGTGCCGGATTCGCGGGCGATTACCGGTAATCTGATGATGCCCGGCTTTACGGCGCCCAAGCTGCTGTGGGTACAGCAGAACGAACCGGCGATCTTCAGTCAGGTCGCGCATGTCCTGCTGCCTAAGGATTATCTGCGCTGGCGGATGAGCGGTGACTTCGCCACCGATATGTCTGATGCTGCAGGCACGATGTGGCTGGATGTGGCACAGCGGGACTGGAGCGACGTGATGCTGCGCGCCTGTGGCCTCAGCCGCGATCAGATGCCGACACTTTATGAAGGCAACGAACAGACCGGTACGCTGCACGCCGGACTGGCGACCCGCTGGAAGATGAAGGCGGTGCCGCTGGCGGCTGGCGGCGGCGACAATGCGGCGGGTGCAGTAGGTGTTGGCATGACGGAGCCGGGTCAGGCGATGCTGTCGCTGGGCACCTCGGGCGTCTATTTCGTAGTAAGTGACGGCTATCTGAGTAACCCGCAGCGCGCGGTCCACAGCTTCTGTCATGCCTTACCGCAGCGCTGGCATCTGATGTCGGTGATGCTCAGTGCGGCGTCCTGCCTCGACTGGGCAGCCACGCTGACCGGCTGCCGGGATGTGCCTGAGCTGCTGGCTGAAGCTGAGCGCGCACGCGATGACGTGCCCGCGCTGTGGTTTCTGCCCTATCTTTCCGGCGAACGCACGCCGCACAACAATCCTCATGCCAGGGGCGCTTTCTTCGGTTTCACCCACCAGCATAGGCGTCCGGAACTGGCGCGATCGGTACTGGAAGGGGTCGGGTTTGCGCTGGCGCAGGGGATTGACGTGGTGCACGAGTGCGGCATTAAGCCCGAGAGCATTATGCTGATCGGCGGCGGCGCGCGCAGTGCGCTGTGGCGTCAGATGCTGGCGGATATCAGCGGTCAGACGCTGGATTACTGCCACGGCGGGGATGTCGGCCCTGCACTGGGTGCGGCACGGCTGGCGCAGCAGGCGCTGGATCCTGGTGTGACTGTGCCGACACCGGCGCGGGTGCAGCGCCATCAGCCGGATCCGGCCAGGATGGCCGATTACGCATCGCGCCGGGCAACCTTTGCCACCCTCTATCAGCAGCTCCTGCCACTTATGCATTAACCTTACAGGGCGGCCAGATCCACCTATTGTGTGGCCTGGCGGCCTGCTCTCTCTGTAAACGTTCCGACTGAATCGACCGCGCCAGAATGCTGTTTTCCGGCGCGGTCTCATGACAGCATCAGCCAATGGCGCCCAGCGTATCGTCCTGCCCCTGCTTCTTCGGCAACAGGAACAGCGTCGCCACAATATCCAGCAGGTAGATCAGTGCCAGCAGGGTGATTGCCGCCGTGAATGAGAACTGACTCGCCAGCAGACCGATCACCACCGGGCCAAAACCGCCGACGCCACGTCCCAGATTAAACAGCACGTTCTGCGCGGTCGCACGCACCTGAGGCGGGAAAGTATCGGAAATCAGCGCACCGTAGCCGCCAATCATGCCGTTAACAAACATCCCCATGATGGCGCCCGTAAACAGCATCACGTTCGGGTCGCGGAGCTGTGCATAAATCACCACCATCGCCACCGCACCGAACTGATAGAGCAGAAAAATTTTCCAGCGTGCAAAGCGATCGGCAAGCACGCCAAACAGCCAGATGCCGAAGGTCATGCCGACAACGGTCACGGCGGTCCAGAGGCCCGACTTTGTCAGGCTGAAGCCAAAGCTGGAAGAGAGGTAGCTCGGCATCCAGATCATCAGCCCGTAGTAGCCAAAGTTCTGCACGGAACAGAGGATAAAAATGCCGAGGCTCGCTTTGGCGGTGGTGCGGTCGCGCACCAGCAGCCTCAGGCGCGCCGGAAACGAGAGCGACGGCACCTGCTTAACCTGCTTCTGATACGCCTCCGGTTCACCCATGCCACGGCGGATGGCAAACGACACCAGCGCAGGCAAAACGCCAACCAGGAACATGCCGCGCCAGCCGATCATCGCCAGCAGCGGCGGCGTGATAAAGGCGGCCATCAGTACTCCCAGCTGCCAGCCTATGCCGACCCAGGCGGAGGCGCGATTGCGTTTCTCCACAGGCCAGGCTTCGGCAATCAGCGCCATGCCGATACCAAACTCGCCGCCCAGACCGACACCCGCCAGCGTCCGCCAGGCAAGCAGATCCCAGTAGCCCTGTGCGAATGCGCACAGACCGGTAAAGATCGAGAAGACCAGGATGGTGACGGTAAGCATACGGATGCGACCAAAACGATCGCTGAGATGACCAAAGACGATGCCACCGATAACCGCGCCAATCAGCGTCCAGGTCATCAGCGATCCCGCCTGTGATGGATTGAGCGCCAGCGAAACGCTGATCGCCGGCAGCATAAAGCCGAGTATCAGCAGGTCAAATCCATCCATGGCATAACCACTGACCGCAGCCAGCATCGCTTTGCCGGGGGACACGCCCGGCGCAGATTGGGAAGAAGGGGAGTTCATTGCGCACCTCTGAAAGAAAAGTGCCGCAATTATAAAGAGAGTTCAGGATGTGACCAATTGAAAAGGCTTATCCCTGCGCCGTGCAGGCGCAGGGATCGCTGTTATCAGGACGGTCGGTTGCTGCCATCGTCACCTGAGAGCAACTCGTCGAGACGGTCGCCGCCGACATGCCGGAAATCCTGACCTTTAACAAAATAGAAGATGATTTCGCAGATGTTCTGACAGCGATCGCCGATACGCTCAATGGCGCGGGCACAGAACAGGGCCGTCAGCACGCTGGGAATGGTACGCGGATCTTCCATCATGTAGGTCATCAGCTGGCGCACAATGCCTTCATACTCTTTATCCACCTTCTTATCTTCGCGGTAGATGGTAATAGCTTCGTTGAGATCCATGCGCGCAAAAGCATCCAGCACATCGTGCAGCATCTGCACGGTGTGACGCCCCAGCGACTCCAGACTCACCAGCAGCGGCAGGTGCTGCTGACCAAATTTTTCCAGCGCCGTGCGGCTGATCTTTTCCGCCACATCACCGATGCGCTCCAGCTCGGAGATGGTTTTGATGATCGCCATCACCAGACGCAAATCAATTGCGGTAGGCTGACGCTTGGCGATGATGCGCACGCACGCCTCATCAATCTCGACCTCCATCATATTGACCTTCTGGTCGCCGTCGATCACCCGCTGCGCCAGTTCGCCGTCAAGGTTATGCATCGCGGTAATGGCATCCGTCAGCTGCTGCTCGACCATGCCGCCCATGATCATCACCTGGGTACGGATATGCTCCAGCTCGGCATTAAACTGACCGGAGATGTGTTTGTTCAGATTCAGATTATCCATGTCGATCTCCTGTCAGATCAGCCGTAGCGGCCGGTAATATAATCTTCGGTTTGCTTCTGTGCGGGCTTGGTAAACAGCGTGTCGGTGTCGCTGAACTCGATCAGTTCGCCCAGATACATGAAAGCGGTATGGTCGGAGCAGCGCGCCGCCTGCTGCATGTTGTGGGTCACGATTACCACGGTGTAATCCTGTTTCAGCTCGGTGATCAGCTCCTCGATACGGCCTGTGGAGATGGGATCCAGCGCAGAGCAGGGCTCATCCAGCAGCAACACTTCCGGACGAATCGCGATGCCGCGGGCAATACAGAGACGCTGCTGCTGACCGCCGGAAAGACTGTAACCGCTCTGATGCAGCTTGTCTTTGGTTTCATTCCACAGGGCTGCCTTGGTCAGCGCCCACTGCACGCGCTCATCCATATCGGCACGCGAGAGTTTTTCAAACAGGCGGACGCCAAAGGCGATGTTGTCATAGATCGACATCGGGAACGGCGTGGGTTTCTGGAAGACCATGCCGACGCGGGCGCGCAGCAGCGCGATATCCTGCTGGGTGGCCAGGATATTTTCGCCATCCAGCAGAATGTCCCCTTCCGCCCGCTGCTCCGGATAGAGTGAGTACATTTTATTGAAGGTACGCAGCAGGGTCGACTTACCGCAGCCCGATGGCCCGATAAAGGCGGTCACCTGATTCTTAGCGATATCCAGATTGATGTTTTTCAGCGCATGGAACTTGCCGTAATAGAAGTTCAGATTACGCACCTGGATCTTACCGGCTGATGCTGTCGCGATACTCATAATTCATCTCTCTTATACGGCGCCGCACAGGGCCGCGCCGGAAATTAACCGTGTTTACCTTTGGCGAAAATGACCCGCGCCAGAATATTCAGCAGCAGCACGCAGAAGGTAATAATCAGCACGCCCGCCCAGGCCAGGCTCTGCCATTCGGCAAAGGGGCTCATGGCGAACTTAAAGATGGTGACCGGCAGGTTCGCCAGCGGCTGCATCATGTCGGTGCTCCAGAACTGGTTCGACAGCGCCGTGAACAGCAGCGGGGCGGTTTCGCCCGCAATGCGGGCGATGGCCAGCAGCACGCCAGTGATAATGCCGGAGACCGACGCTTTCAGGGTGATGGCTGAAATCATCTTCCACTTCGGCGTACCGAGCGCATAGGCCGCTTCACGCATGCTGTCCGGCACCAGACGCAGCATGTTTTCGGTGGTGCGGATCACAATCGGCACCTGCAGCAGCGCCAGCGCAATGACCCCAGCCCAGCCGGAGAAGTGCTGCATCTGCGACACCACCAGGGTGTAGACGAACAGGCCGACCACAATGGAAGGCGCTGACAGCAGAATGTCGTTAATAAAGCGGATAACCTCTGACAGGGCGGATTTGCGCCCATACTCTGCCAGATAGATCCCGGCCATGATGCCCAGCGGCGTACCGAAAAAGGTCGACCAGAAAATCAGTAAGCCACTGCCCGCCAGGGCATTCGCCAGACCGCCGCCTGCCGTGTTCGGCGGTGGGGTCGATTCGGTGAACAGCGACCAGGAGAGGCCATCCACGCCGCGCGTCACGGTGGTAAACAGGATCCAGACCAGCCAGAACAGCCCGAATGCCATCGTCAGCATCGACAGCGTCAGAGCGATTTTATTTTTGGTGCTGCGCCAGGCCTGCATTTTGCGGCGCGACGCGTCCAGTTCGGCACGCGCCTGAATTTCAATGGTGGTCATGAGCGCGCTCCTTCACTTTTCGCCAGTCGCATAATCATCAGTTTTGAAATCGCCAGCACGATAAAGGTAATCACAAACAGGATCAGGCCCAGCTCCATCAGCGCCGCGACGTGGACGCCCGACTCCGCTTCCGCGAACTCGTTGGCCAGCGCCGAGGTGATGCTGTTGCCCGGCATAAACAGCGACGGGCTGTCGAGCTGGTAGGTGTTACCGATGATAAAGGTCACCGCCATCGTCTCACCCAGCGCACGCCCCAGGCCCAGCATCACCCCGCCAATGACGCCGTTTTTGGTAAACGGCAGAACGATACGCCAGATCACCTCCCAGGTGGTGCAGCCAATGCCGTAGGCGGACTCTTTCATCATTACCGGGGTCTGTTCGAAGACGTCGCGCATCACCGAGGCGATGTAAGGAATGATCATGATCGCCAGTATGACGCCTGCGGCGAGGATACCGATGCCGAACGCAGGGCCTGAGAAAAGCTCGCCGACAATCGGAATGCCCGACATCACGTCGTTGACCGGCGTCTGAAAATATTCGGCAAACAGCGGGGCAAAGACAAACAGGCCCCACATGCCATAAACAATACTCGGAATCGCCGCCAGCAGTTCAATGGCGGTGCCCAGCGGGCGACGCAGCCAGCCTGGCGCGAGTTCAGTCAGGAACAGCGCGATACCAAAACTCACCGGTACGGCGATGATCAGCGCGATAATGGAGGTCACAAGGGTGCCGTAAATCGGTACCAGTGCGCCGAACTGTTCGTTGGGCGCATCCCAGGTTTTGGTCCACAAAAAGGCGAAACCAAATTTCTGGATGCTGGGCCACGAGGAGATGATCAGGGAGACGATAATGCCGCCCATCAGTAACAGAACAATCAGCGCCGCCAGCCTGACCAGCGCGCCAAAAATTCTGTCACCCTGTTTGCCTGGGGCTTTGAATGCCGGCTTCGTTGCAGCCATAAAAGTCTCGGTCTTCAGAAGTTATCAGGGCGGCATTACGCCGCCCGCAGGATTGACCGATGCATTATCCGGTCAGGGTCGGTCCATTACTGATAAAGCGCTTTACCAGAACTGTCTTTGATGTTGGCTTTCCAGGCGGCACGAATCTGTTCGATCACGCTATCCGGCAGGGCAGCATAATCCAGCGCAGTGGCCGTTTTGCCGCCGCTTTTGTACGCCCAGTCAAAGAACTTCAGCACTTCTGCGCCCTTGGCCGCATTCGCCTGGTCTTTGTAGATCAGGATGAAGGTGGTTGAGGAGATCGGCCAGGCATCCGCACCCTTCTGGAAGGTCAGATCCTGGGCAAACGATTTGCTCCAGTCCGCGCCTTTCGCGGCATTGCTGAAGCTGGTTTCGCTTGGTGCGACCGCTTTACCATCAGCATCAACCAGTTTGGTGTAGGTCAGGTTGTTCTGTTTGGCGTAGGCGTATTCCACATAGCCGATTGAGCCCGGCAGACGCTGAACGAAAGCGGCGACGCCGTCATTGCCTTTACCGCCCAGACCTACCGGCCAGTTAACGGTGTTACCTTTACCAATTTTGCTGTTCCACTCTTCGTTCACTTTCGCCAGATAGCTGGTAAAGACGAAGGAGGTGCCTGAACCGTCAGCGCGGCGAACCACGTTGATATTGGTTTCCGGCAGTTTCACGCCCGGGTTGAGTTTCGCGATTGCCGGGTCGTTCCACTTTTTGATGGTGCCGAGGTAGATGTCACCCACGGTTTTGCCATCCAGCGTCAGCTGGCCTGACTTGATGCCTGGCAGATTAACCGCCAGCACCACGCCACCGATTACGGTCGGGAACTGGAACAGGCCGTTTTTCTGCAGGTCTTCCTCTTTCATCGGCGCATCTGACGCACCGAAATCCACGGTTTTGGCGATGATCTGTTTCACGCCGCCAGATGAACCGATACCCTGGTAGTTAATTTTGCTACCGGTGGCTTGCTGATATTCTGCTGCCCACTTGGCATAAACCGGCGCCGGGAACGTCCCGCCTGCGCCAGTGAGGTCGGTTGCCGCAAAAGCAGAGACCGCGCTTACAGCGAAAGTGGTGGCGAGGAGTCGGGCTACGGTGCTACGCATCAGTGTCATGTTCCCTCCAGGGGAGAAAAGTCAGGCTCGGGGCCGTTTTAGTAAGAGTCAGTGATTGCTGCAGGAGGGAAAATAGGACAGTTTGATGACAGTGAAATGTACGAAATATGACAGTTATATGACAGTGCGCTGAAATGAAGCGGGCCCGCGACGGGGCCCACTTTTTTATTCCACGGTAACCGATTTTGCCAGGTTACGTGGCTGGTCGACGTCGGTGCCTTTGATCAGGGCGACGTGATAGGAGAGTAACTGCAACGGCACGGTGTAGAAGATCGGGGCAATCACCTCTTCCACATGCGGCAGCGGGATAATCTTCATCCCGTCGCTGTCGCTGAAGCCCGCATCCTGGTCGGCAAAGACGTAGAGCAGGCCGCCACGCGCGCGCACCTCTTCGATGTTGGACTTGAGCTTCTCCAGCAGTTCGTTGTTAGGCGCCACCACGATGACCGGCATATCGGCATCGATCAGCGCCAGCGGGCCATGTTTCAGCTCGCCGGCCGCGTAGGCTTCCGCATGAATGTAGGAGATCTCCTTGAGCTTCAGCGCGCCTTCCATCGCGATCGGATATTGATCGCCACGGCCCAGGAACAGCGCATGATGCTTGTCGGAGAAGCCTTCGGCCAGATTCTCGATCAGCTTATCCTGCGCCAGCATCTGCTCGATGCGGCTCGGCAGCGCCTGCAGCGCATGCACGATCTCATGCTCGGTGTCGGCAGACATCCCTTTCAGACGGCCCAGTTTTGCCACCAGCATCAGCAGCACCGCGAGCTGCGTGGTAAAGGCTTTGGTGGAGGCGACGCCGATTTCGGTGCCCGCTTTGGTCATCAGCGCCAGGTCCGATTCCCGCACCAGTGATGAACCGGCCACGTTGCAGACCGCCAGCGACCCCAGGTAGCCCAGCTCTTTTGAGAGGCGCAGCGCCGCCAGCGTATCGGCCGTTTCGCCCGATTGCGACAGGGTAATCAGCAGGCTGTTTTTGCGCACCGCGGATTTCCGGTAGCGGAACTCCGAGGCGATCTCAACATCACAGGGGATGTTGGCCAGCGACTCAAACCAGTAGCGTGACACCATGCCGGAGTTATAGGAGGTGCCGCAGGCGATAATCTGGATATGCTCGACCTGGCTCAGCAGCGCCTCTGCGCCCGCGCCCAGTTCGCTCAGGTCAACCTGACCCTGGCTAAACCGGCCGCTCAGGGTGCTTTTCAGCGCCATTGGCTGTTCGTAGATCTCTTTCTGCATATAGTGGCGGTAAATGCCCTTGTCGCCAGCGTCATACTGCAGATTTGATTCGATCTCCGCGCGCGTCATGGTGTTGCCTTCACTATCAACGATCGTGACATCACGACGGCTGATCTCGGCAATATCACCCTCTTCCAGATAGATAAACCGGCGGGTGACCGGCAGCAGAGCGAGCTGATCCGAGGCAATGAAGTTTTCGCCGACGCCGCGACCGATAACCAGCGGACTGCCGGAGCGGGCAGCCACCAGCCGTGACGGATCGCGGCTGTCCATGATCACCATGCCATAGGCACCGCGCAGTTGCGGGATCACGCGCAGCACCACCTCACGCAGCGAACCGCCCTGCTTCTGCTCCCAGTGAACCAGATGTGCCACCACTTCGGTGTCGGTTTCAGAAGCAAAGACGTAGCCACGTTCGATGAGCTCCGCACGCAGCGGCTCATGGTTTTCAATGATGCCGTTGTGCACGATGATAATGTGTTCTGAAATGTGCGGATGCGCATTCGCTTCCGACGGCTCACCATGGGTTGCCCAGCGCGTATGCGCGATACCCGTGCCCCCAATCAGCGGCTGCTGTTCGGCCGCTTCTGCCAGTTTCTGCACTTTTCCCAAACGACGCAGGCGCGTAACGTGCCCCTGACGATCGACTACGGCCAGACCGGCCGAATCATATCCGCGATATTCAAGACGACGCAGACCTTCCAGCAGGATCTCTGCGATATCGCGCTGTGCTACTGCACCAACAATTCCACACATAATGATGTTTTCCTGACTACATGGCTTTTCGCCACTTCTGTTGTCATGCGACCTGATATCCGGCGTTGCCGGTTCCCCGAGCCTTGTAGAGAGTGGGGATTATAGTTATGACACTGCACTGCATCGGCCCGCATAAAGCGGGCCGCTAAAATTTTATTTTTTCTTTACCGGGCGCTGCCAGCCCGCTTTGTGATTCTGCTCTTTGCGGTTGTAGACCAGACCCGCCTCCGTCACATCCTTCATGATGGTGGTGCCTGCTGCAATGGTAGTGCCTGCCGCAACGCTGACCGGCGCCACCAGCTGGGTGTCCGATCCCACAAAGACATCATCGCCAATCACGGTTTTCGATTTATTGGCGCCATCATAGTTACAGGTAATGGTGCCCGCGCCGATGTTCACGTTATCGCCTATCTCAGCGTCACCGAGATAGGAGAGGTGACCGGCTTTTGATCCCCTGCCCAGGCGTGCTTTTTTCATTTCAACGAAGTTGCCTACATGGGCGGCGTCGGCCAGCTGGCTGCCTGGACGCAGACGGGCAAAAGGCCCGACGGTACAGGCGGTCGCGAGATTTGCATCCTCGATCACCGTATAGGGGCTGATTTCACAGTCATCACCGATTACGCTGTTTCTGATAACGCAGCCTGTGCCGATTTTCACGCGCGCGCCCAGCGTGACATCACCTTCAATAATGACGTTGGTGTCGATTTCCACATCCCGGCCATGCGTCAGCGTGCCGCGCAGGTCGAATCGCGCCGGATCGCGCAGCATCACACCCGCCAGCAGCAGTTTTTCTGCCTGTTCAGCCTGGAAGGTGCGCTCTAAGGTTGCCAGCTGCAGCCGGTTATTCACGCCATCGGTTTCACTGATGCGTGTCGGATGGACCGCATTAATCACCCGGTCCTCCTGATGCGCCAGCGCGATGATGTCGGTGATGTAATATTCACCCTGCGCGTTGTTATTGGTGAGCTGCGCCAGCCAGCGTTTCAGATCGCCGCCGTTGGCAATCAGGATGCCGGTATTGACCTCATTAATGCGGAGTTGCGCCGGGCTGGCATCTTTCTGCTCGATAATGCCGGTGATGGTGCCGTTTTCGCGCACAATGCGGCCGTAGCCGGTGGGATCGTCCAGCACGACGGTAAGTAAACCGATGCCGCCCTCGGGTTTTGCATCACGCAGACGCTGCAGCGTGGCCCCGGCGATCAGCGGTACGTCGCCGTAGAGCATCATAATATCTTCATCGTCAGCAAATGCCGGTGCCGCCTGCTGCATGGCATGGCCGGTGCCGAGCTGCTCCGCCTGCAGCACCCAGTTAAGTGTGCTGTCGGTCAGCGTCGCTTTGAGACGGTCGCCACCGTGGCCATAAACCAGATGCACCTGCTGCGCACCCAGCCCTTTAGCGGCATCAATCACATGCTGAACCATCGGTTTGCCTGCCAGCGTGTGCAGCACTTTAGGCAGATCGGAATACATACGGGTGCCCTTGCCAGCGGCCAGGATCACCACACTCATTGCACTGTTAGACATAACCATCCTGAGTGAATTTTTACGGGTGAAAGTAAAGCGGTTTGAGGTTGAGATTACTACATTTTTCTCAGGCCGAAATTAGGCGAACAGGCCGATCGGGCTCGTCAGACAAAAAAAATGCCAGCCCGAGGGCTGGCATTTCGTGACGCATAAAGCTGGATTACATCGCTTTTTTGGTCAGTTCGATCACGCGCAGTTTAGCAATGGCTTTCGCCAGCTCGGCAGAGGCCTGAGCATAGTCCACGTCGCCGTGGCTGCTGTTCATGTGCTCTTCTGCTTTGCGTTTTGCTTCCAGAGCGCGCGCTTCGTCCAGATCGGTACCGCGAATCGCGGTATCGGCCAGAACGGTGCTGCTGCCTGGTTGCACTTCCAGCACGCCGCCAGAGAGGTAAATATACTCCTCTTCGCCGTGCTGTTTCACGATACGGATCATTCCAGGCTTAATGGCAGTCAGCAGCGGCGCATGGCCAGGGAAAATCCCCAGTTCACCTTCGCTACCTGACACCTGAATTTTCTGTACCAGACCAGAGAACAGCTGTTCTTCTGCGCTGACCACATCCAGGTGATAAGTCATAGCCATAATCTTCCTCCCGGGAAACCGTTATTACAGTTTCTTCGCTTTTTCCACGGCTTCTTCGATGGCACCAACCATGTAGAAGGCCTGCTCTGGCAGGTGGTCAAACTCACCTTCCATGATGCCTTTAAAGCCACGGATAGTGTCTTTCAGCGTAACGTATTTGCCCGGTGAACCGGTGAATACTTCCGCAACGAAGAACGGCTGAGACAGGAAGCGCTGAATCTTACGCGCACGTGCCACCAGCAGTTTGTCTTCTTCAGACAGCTCATCCATACCGAGGATGGCGATGATGTCTTTCAGCTCCTGATAACGCTGCAGCAGTGACTGAACGCCACGCGCAACATCATAGTGCTCCTGACCCACAACCAGCGGATCCAGCTGACGGCTGGTGGAATCCAGCGGGTCAACGGCCGGGTAGATACCCAGAGAGGCGATCTGACGGCTCAGCGTTACTGTTGAGTCTAAGTGCGCAAAGGTGGTCGCTGGTGACGGGTCAGTCAGGTCATCCGCAGGGACGTAAACGGCCTGTACGGAGGTGATTGAACCGGTCTTGGTGGAGGTAATACGCTCCTGCAACACACCCATCTCTTCGGCCAGCGTTGGCTGGTAACCTACTGCAGATGGCATACGACCCAGCAGTGCAGAGACTTCTGTACCGGCCAGGGTGTAACGGTAGATGTTATCGATGAACAGCAGAACGTCGCGGCCTTCGTCACGGAATTTTTCCGCCATGGTCAGACCGGTCAGTGCCACGCGCAGACGGTTACCCGGCGGCTCGTTCATCTGGCCATAGACCAGGGCAACTTTATCGATAACGTTTGAGTCAGTCATTTCGTGGTAGAAGTCGTTACCCTCACGAGTACGCTCACCCACACCGGCAAACACAGAGTAACCTGAGTGCTCAGCCGCGATGTTACGGATCAGTTCCATCATGTTGACGGTTTTACCTACACCCGCACCACCGAACAGACCCACTTTACCGCCTTTGGCAAACGGACACATCAGGTCGATAACCTTGATGCCGGTTTCCAGCAGTTCCTGCGAGTTAGACTGTTCTTCATAAGAAGGCGCTGCGCGGTGAATAGAGGCGATCTCTACTGCGCTGCCATCTTCTTCTTTCAGGTCGCCTTTCATATCGATTGGCTCGCCGAGAACGTTCATGATACGACCCAGGGTCGCTTTACCGACCGGTACCTGAATCGGTTTCTGCAGGTCGTTGACGCTCAGACCACGCTTCAGGCCGTCAGACGTACCCATTGCAATGGTACGTACTACGCCGCCGCCCAGCTGCTGCTGGACTTCCAGCACCAGACGCGCATCACCATTCATCACCTCCAGGGCGCTGTACACTTGCGGTACCGCGTCCTGAGGGAATTCGACGTCAACAACGGCGCCGATAATCTGGACAATCTTTCCAGTTGCCATCTTGAATCCTCTACCTAATTCCAAACCTGGTTAAACCGCGGAGGCCCCCGAGACGATCTCGGTAAGTTCCTGGGTGATGCTGGCCTGACGAGCTTTGTTGTAAATCAACTGCAGCTCTTTGATCAGATTTCCGCCGTTGTCGGTTGCAGCTTTCATTGCCACCATACGTGCGGCCTGCTCACTGGCCAGATTTTCCACCACACCCTGATAAACCTGCGATTCGACATAACGACGCAGCAGGGTATCCAGCAGCGCTTTCGGATCGGGTTCGTACAGGTAATCCCAGGTCTTCGCCTTCATCTCTTCTTCACCTTCCGCTGGCGCTAACGGCAGCAGTTGGGTGATGGTCGGAGTCTGAGACATGGTGTTATTGAACTTGTTACTGACGATCATCAGCTTGTCGATGCGGCCTTCATCATAAGCCTGCAACATGACTTTTACCGGGCCGATCAGATCGGACAGGGCAGGTTTATCGCCCATGCCGCTAACCTGCGCCACAATGTTGCCACCCACAGCACTGAAGAATGACGCCCCTTTAGAACCGATAATCGACAGATCGCTCTGCACGCCTTTATCGGACCAGGACTTCATATCCGCCAGTAATTTTTTGAACAGGTTAATGTTCAAACCACCACAAAGCCCGCGGTCTGTTGAAACGACCAGGTAGCCGACGCGCTTCACGTCGCGCTCTTCCAGGTAAGGGTGCTTGTATTCCAGATTACCTAACGCAAGGTGACCAATCACTTTGCGCATGGTGTCTGCATACGGACGGCTGGCCGCCATGCGTTCCTGCGTTTTACGCATTTTGGAGGCGGCGACCATTTCCATCGCTTTGGTGATCTTCTGCGTGTTTTTCACGCTTCCGATCTTGCTTCGTATCTCTTTTGCGCCGGCCATTAGCTTCTCCTCAAAGCCTTGCGGCCTGCCTTTTCAGACAAGCCGCCAGACATTACCAGGACTGGGTTGCTTTAAACGTATCGATCAGGCCTTTCAGCTTCGCTTCGATATCGTTGTTAAAGTTGCCAGACTGGTTGATTTCAGCCATCAGCTCAGCGTGGTCGCGATCGGCGAAGGCCAGCAGCGCAGCTTCGAAGCTGCCAATTTTTGCCAGTTCAACGTCGTTCAGGTAGCCACGCTCTGCAGCAAACAGAACCAGACCCTGCTGCGCGACAGACATCGGCGCATACTGTTTCTGCTTCAGCAGCTCGGTCACTTTCTGACCGTGGCTCAGCTGTTTGCGGGTTGCATCATCCAGATCGGAAGCGAACTGCGAGAACGCCGCCAGTTCACGGTACTGTGCCAGTGCGGTACGAATACCACCGGACAGTTTTTTGATGATCTTGGTCTGAGCAGCACCACCTACACGGGATACCGAAATACCTGGGTTAACTGCCGGACGAATACCGGAGTTGAACAGGTTCGATTCCAGGAAGATCTGACCATCCGTAATCGAGATTACGTTGGTCGGAACGAACGCAGAAACGTCGCCCGCCTGGGTTTCGATGATCGGCAGCGCGGTCAGTGAACCGGTTTTACCTGTCACAGCGCCATTGGTGAAACGTTCAACATAATCAGCGCTTACGCGTGATGCACGTTCCAGCAGACGGGAGTGGAGATAGAACACGTCGCCAGGGAACGCTTCACGACCTGGTGGACGACGCAGCAGCAGCGAGATCTGACGGTAAGCGATAGCCTGCTTGGAGAGGTCATCATAAACAATCAGTGCATCTTCACCGCGGTCACGGAAGTATTCACCCATCGCACAGCCTGCGTATGGAGAGAGATACTGCAGCGCAGCAGATTCAGACGCAGACGCCACAACAACGATGGTGTTCTGCAGTGCGCCATGCTCTTCCAGCTTACGAACCACGTTAGAGATGGTTGAGGCTTTCTGACCAATCGCCACGTAGACACACTTGATGCCTGAGTCGCGCTGGTTGATGATCGCATCGATCGCCATCGCGGTTTTACCGGTCTGACGGTCACCGATGATCAGCTCACGCTGGCCACGGCCGATTGGAATCATCGCATCGACAGACTTATAACCGGTCTGAACCGGCTGGTCGACTGACTGACGATCGATAACACCAGGTGCAATCACTTCGACCGGTGAGAAACCGTCGTTGTCGATAGCACCTTTACCGTCGATAGGCGCACCCAGGGTGT
The DNA here is from genome assembly GCF_032114055.1 of Pantoea sp. Classification (GTDB taxonomy): domain Bacteria; phylum Pseudomonadota; class Gammaproteobacteria; order Enterobacterales; family Enterobacteriaceae; genus Pantoea. The sequence continues at coordinate 25,713 of NZ_DAMCTB010000014.1, read as the reverse complement.
TCACGACGCGGCCCAGCAGGCCACGGCCTACCGGTACTTCAAGAATACGGCCAGTACACTTAACCTTCATGCCTTCGGCGAGGTCAGCGTAAGGACCCATCACCACTGCACCAACCGAGTCACGCTCGAGGTTCAGGGCGATAGCGTAACGGTTACCCGGCAGGGCAATCATCTCACCCTGCATCACATCGGCCAGGCCGTGTACGCGGATGATACCGTCACTTACAGAAACAATCGTACCTTCGTTGTGAGCTTCACTCACGACATTGAACTGAGCAATGCGCTGCTTGATCAGTTCGCTGATTTCGGTGGAATTCAGTTGCATATGCTCCAGTCCCCTTAAGACTGCAAGACGTCAGCCAGACGGTCAAGACGGCCGCGTACGCTGCCATCAATAACCAGATCACCCGCACGGATGATCACGCCTGCCATCACAGACTTATCAATTTTGCAATTCAGCTTAACTTTGCGTGACAGACGTTTTTCCATCGCGGCGCTGATTTTATTCAGCTGGTCGTCACTCAGCGTACTGGCAGAGATAACATCGACTTCAGCGGTAGCTTCGTGAGCGTCACGCAGTTCGATGTAAAGTGCCAGTACAGCCGGAAGCGCTGTCAAACGTCCGTTTTCCGCCATCACCTTAATCAGGTTCTGCGCGGGTTCATCCAGTTGATCACCACAGACTGCGTTAAACGACGCTGCCAACGCTTCGGGTGCTAAGGCACCTGAAAGAAGATCAGCCATCTGTTCATTGCGAGCCACTTCTGCGGCAAACGCCAGCATCTGTTGCCAGCGTTCTATACTTTGATGCTCAACAGCAAAGTCAAAAGCTGCTTTGGCGTAGGGGCGAGCTACAGTAATCAGATCAGACATCAGCCCCTCCCTCCTTACAGTTCAGCGACCAGTTTATCAACGATGTCGCTGTTAGCAGCTTCATCCACGGAACGTTCGATGATCTTCTCGGCACCAGCCATAGCCAGCAACGCAACCTGCTTACGCAGCTCTTCACGCGCACGTTTGCGTTCGGCGTCAATTTCAGCCTGCGCTTGTGTCACGATGCGATTACGTTCGTTTTCAGCTTCGGTTTTGGCTTCGTCCAGAATCTGCGCGCGACGCTTGTTCGCTTGCTCGATAATGACCTGAGCGTCTTCTTTGGCTTTTTTCAGCTGGTCGGTCGCATTAGCCTGCGCGAGATCCAAATCTTTCTTTGCACGTTCAGCAGAAGCAAGGCCTTCAGCAATTTCTTTCTGGCGCTTTTCGATGGCAGCCATAATCGGCGGCCATACGTACTTCATGCAGAACGCGACAAACAGGATGAACGCGATAGCCTGGCCGAGGATTGTTGCATTAATGTTCACAGCACAATGCCTCTAGATTGAGTATTTAACTTTTCTGCCGTTATCGTTGAGATAAGCGGCAGAATCCGTTCACCCCTGCACATTGTGCGCTGAGTGAACACAAGGGCTTTAGGCGACAGCAAACATCACATACAGACCCAGACCAACAGCGATCATCGGGATTGCATCCACCAGACCCATTACAACAAAGAACTGCGTACGCAGCAGAGGAATCAGGTCAGGCTGACGAGCAGCGCCTTCCAGGAATTTTCCTCCGAGGATGCCGATACCGATCGCAGCACCGATTGCCGCCAGGCCCATCATCACAGCGGCAGCCATGTACAGCAGATCCATATTCAGGTTTTCCATGACAGTCTCCAGTTTGTTTCAGTTAAATGCTCCCTTCATCTTCCGGGCTTCAGCGACGTGCGCTGCCGCCCGAAATCAAGAGGGAAAGTAGTGTTGAGAAAAAAATCAATGTTCTTCAGATGCCATCGACAGATAGACAATCGTGAGGACCATGAAAATGAAAGCCTGTAGCGAAATGATCAGGATGTGGAAAATGGCCCACGGCACATTCAGCACCCACTGCGACCACCACGGCAACAGACCGGCAATAAGGATAAAGATCAGTTCACCCGCATACATGTTACCGAACAGTCGCAAACCCAGTGATACAGGCTTAGACAGCAGGCTGACCCCTTCCAGAATCAGGTTGATCGGGATGAAGATCGGGTGGTTAAAAGGCTGCAGCGTCAGCTCTTTCGTGAAGCCGCCAATGCCTTTCATTTTGATGCTGTAGAACAGAATCAAAATAAATACGCCCAACGCCATAGAGAGCGTGATGTTCACGTCTGCAGACGGTACGACGCGCAGCGCCGGTAACCCCAACAGATGCTCACCAATATAAGGCAGCAGGTCGATTGGCAGCAGATCCATGAAGTTCATCAGGAAGACCCAGACAAAAATTGTCAGAGCCAGCGGGGCGATAAGTTTGCTCTTACCGTGATACATGTCGCGCACGTTACTATCAACGAAACCGACAACCAGTTCGATAGCCGCCTGCATTTTCCCTGGCACACCGCTGGTGACAGACTTCGCCACGCTACGGAACAACACCAGGAAGATAACTCCCAGCACCAGAGAGAAAAACATGGAATCGATATTTAATACCCAGAACGTCGCGGGAGCGTCGTGCGGATTCACTAACTCGAAGGTACGCAGGTCCAACTGAAGATGTGTCAGGTGGTGACCAATGTACTCTTGCGGAGTAGAGATTTCTCCTGCAGCCATGATGCCTCTTACCCTTTGTTGTTAATTACCGCCGGTGCCAGCATTTGTACCACCAGCACCGATAACCAGGTTACTCCGACCGGCCAGAAAGCCGCTCCGAATAGACCCAACGCCACAATGAGCAAAATGATGGTCGCAAACACTTTGGCTATTTCACCCAAAGCGAAGCTCCACGCGACTCGCCCCGAAGCGGGGGGTTGCCCCTGCAGGCGCCAGGCTAAAAACAAAAACAATACGTTTGGCAGCCAGGCTGCCGCACCGCCAGCCAGAGCAGAGACACCCCAGATGACATCTTTCACAGCAAAGAGTGCACCGATGATGACTATCGTCACCAGCTGAATCATCAGCACCTTTCGGGCGAATTTTACACTGTAAAGAGACACTGACATGACGCTGATACTCTCCTGCCCCGTTAGGGGTATGTCGCGTGTCGTATAAGACTGCCTTTGCGCAGTTGAGTCAAGCAGCAAAAGCCGTGCAAATTATACGGGCCGCACCTGCGATTTCAATCGGTAAGTAGCGAAAAGGTGAACAATTATTTAAATTTCTTTCCGGAAGGCTATTTTTCCAAAGATCACCCTGCGGAGATTCACCCTAATCTGAGCAAAAAATCTCGAGCCTCGGGCTTTTAAAGCGTGCTTTAGATCACATAATAAGCACCCCTGCCAGCCTGATTTTTATCTTCGCGCTATTTAAGAACAATCCGTAACAACATTTAGCCATTTAAAATCATGAAGTTAAGATTTTATGATGACCTTTCCAAAACTATTTTTATCGAAAACACGCTATTGACAGCGAACAGTGTCCGATAAACGTGAAATTGATATTACGTACGCAAAGTTATTACCACGATATATTTTCAGCCGTAACTACTTCTATTCCTTTACTCCGCTATACAGGTGATATTTCTGATAACTAAATGTGAATTAATCGTTAAATGTAACAGAGCTTTTCGGATAATTTCCGTCACCCTTTTTAACCTTCACATCGTTAAGGCTTAATCAAAAACTTTTTTCGTTTCTGCATCGACTGCACGTTTTTCCGGCACGCCCATCGCCATGAGGTCTGAAAAATGTGCCGTTGCTGCCCGGTATGCACCTACTGGCGACGAAGGATCACCAGATGACGATCGCCTTCCAGCTGCGGAACCTGCAGCTTAATGACCGCCTCAGAGAGGTAGCCAGCCGGTAATTCAGCGATTTCATCATCCGGACGCACACCTTTAAGCGCAAAAAAGCGCCCTTCCCTGCCCGGCAGATGATGACACCAGTTCACCATGTCGGTGAGCGATGCAAAGGCCCGGCTGATGACGCCATCAAAAGGTGGCTCAGCCGGGAACGCTTCAACCCGGCTCTGGACCGGAGTGATGTTAGTGAGTCCTAACTCATGCTGAACCTGACGCAGGAAACGGACCCGTTTGCCCAGACTGTCGAGCAGCGTAAAGTGAGCATCCGGCATCACGATAGCCAGCGGAATCCCCGGCAGACCGGGACCGGTGCCAACATCGATAAAGCGTGAACCGCTGAGATGCGGCGCCACGACAATGCTGTCGAGGATATGACGAACCAGCATCTGCTGCGGGTCGCGCACCGAGGTCAGGTTGTAAGCTTTGTTCCACTTGTCCAGCAGGCCGACATAGGCAACCAGCTGCTGTTTTTGTTGATCGGAGAGGGAAATACCGGCTGCTTTCAGCAGCGATGTGAGTGTGTTGATCACAGCATAAGTCCATTCAGCGGGGGCGAGTCGCCTCGCCCCGTTTCAGATCAGGCGCTTTTGCGCAGCAGACCCTGTTTTTTCAGATAGATCAGCAGAATCGAGATGGCTGCCGGGGTAATGCCCGAAATGCGGGTCGCCTGACCAATCGACGTCGGCTTGTGATCGTTCAGCTTGGCGATCACCTCGTTAGAGAGACCACTGACCTGACGGTAATCGAGTTCCACCGGCAGCAGCGTATTCTCGTTCCGCAGCTGGCGATCGATCTCCTCCTGCTGCCGCGCGATATAGCCTTCATATTTGACCTGGATCTCAACCTGCTCTGCGGCCTGCTCGTCCGCCAGTGCCGGGCCATAGCTCTCCAGCGACATCAGCTTCAGATAGGTCATCTCAGGACGGCGCAGCAGATCTTCACCGCTGGCCTCTTTGGTCAGCGGCGCGCTGAGCACTGTGTTCACTTCCGTCACATGTCCGGACTTCGGATGCACCCAGATATCGCGCAGACGCTGACGCTCCTGTTCGATTGCTTCCAGCTTCTGATTGAAACGCGCCCAGCGCGCATCATCGACCAGGCCCAGCTCACGACCCGTTTCGGTCAGACGCAGGTCAGCATTATCTTCGCGCAGCATCAGACGATATTCAGCACGCGAGGTAAACATGCGGTACGGCTCTTTGGTACCGAGTGTGCACAGGTCATCAACCAGCACGCCCAGATAAGCCTGGTCACGCCGCGGTGCCCAGCCCTCTTTATCCGCAGACTGACGGGCCGCGTTCAGACCAGCCAGCATGCCCTGCGCAGCCGCTTCTTCATAACCGGTGGTGCCGTTAATCTGGCCGGCAAAGAACAGGCCGTGAATAAATTTGCTCTCAAGTGTCGGTTTCAGATCGCGCGGATCGAAGAAGTCATACTCGATGGCATAGCCAGGGCGTACGATCTTCGCGTTCGCCATGCCCTGCATCGAACGAACGATCTCAATCTGCACGTCAAACGGCAGACTGGTTGAGATACCGTTCGGGTAGATCTCGTTGCTGGTCAGCCCTTCCGGCTCCAGGAAGATCTGATGCGAGTTGCGATCGGCAAAGCGCATCACCTTGTCTTCGATCGATGGGCAATAGCGCGGGCCGATCCCTTCGATGATCCCGGCATACATCGGGCTGCGATCCAGGTTACTGCGGATCACGTCATGGGTTTTCTCGTTGGTATGGGTGATCCAGCACGGCACCTGTTGCGGATGCTCAGCAACATTGCCCATGAACGAGAAGACCGGCATCGGGTTGTCACCGTGCTGCGGCGTCAGTGCCGAAAAATTGATGGAGCGCGCATCAATGCGCGGCGGCGTGCCCGTCTTGAGGCGGTTCACCCGCAGCGGCAGTGCACGCAGACGTTTTGCCAGTGGAATAGACGGCGGATCACCCGCACGACCGCCACTGTAGTTGTCCAGACCGATATGAATTTTGCCGTCAAGGAAGGTGCCGACGGTCAGAACCACGGTTTTTGCACGGAACTTCAGGCCCATCTGGGTGACCGCGCCCACGACACGATCGTTTTCCACGATAAGATCGTCGACCGCCTGCTGGAAGATCATCAGGTTGGGCTGGTTTTCCAGTGCCGTTCGCACAGCCTGGCGATAGAGCACGCGATCGGCCTGGGCGCGGGTCGCCCGCACGGCTGGCCCTTTGCTCGCGTTTAGTATCCTGAACTGGATACCCGCCTGGTCGATTGCACGGGCCATCAGGCCCCCTAAGGCATCCACTTCCTTAACCAGATGTCCTTTGCCAATGCCACCGATCGCCGGGTTACAGGACATTTGTCCAAGCGTATCAATGTTATGGGTGAGTAACAGGGTTTGCTGACCCATTCGGGCGGCCGCCATTGCGGCTTCGGTGCCCGCATGACCACCACCAATTACGATGACGTCAAAAGGATCCTGATAAAACATGAAGTGGTACCTCGGTTAATTAACGTGCAGGATCGTCGTCCTGGGGCGTGGATTCTACTTAAATTCCGGCTGGGGTGAAAGTCGCGGGATCCTCAGGTTTTAAAAGAAAGGATCTTAGATCTGTATATGATCTTTCTGTTAGATCTCTTATTAGGATCCCGCTCTCCTGTGGATATCTGCCAGAAGCGCAGCATAAACAACAGGATAAATAGGATCGTTAGCTGTGAATGATCGGTGATCCTGATCCGTATAAGCTGGGATCAAAAAGCCCGCTTATCCACAGCTCAAAAAACGCTCTCGGGTTGTTCTTTGGATAACTACCGGTTATACGCATGATTAAGGGGTAGTTATCCACAAAACAAAAGAGCGTAAAAGGATAAAATCAGCATCTTCTACTGGGGATCGTGACTATTTCGCGATCCCCGACCGCCTTCAGATCGCGGTTTTCCAGCTTTCCAGCCAGGCCTCAGCCGGATCTTCGGGGATTTCATGCTCCAGCACGTCAATCTCCAGACGATCGCCGATCCGTTGTGCACCCCGGGCAACCAACAGCGCGTCAATCTGACGGATCGCGCCACAAAAGAGATCGTATTCATGATTGCCGAGCCCGACAGCACCGAACCGCACCTGAGAGAGGTCGGGCTGCGTGTCACGGATGGTTTCAAAGAGCGGCAGCAGATTGTCGGGAATATCGCCCGCGCCGTGGGTAGAGCTGACCACCAGCCAGATCCCCTCGGACGGCAGCTCATCCAGCGCCGGGCCGTGCAGCATCTGCGTTGAGAAGCCTGCATCCTGTAATTTTTCTTCCAGATGTTCAGCCACGTACTCTGCACTACCCAGGGTACTGCCACTGATTAAGGTAATATCGGCCATCTTGCTCTCCCGGACATTAAGGCGAGCATTGTACGCTGTGATCAAGCAGTGATCCACCTGTGGACAACAGGGTTAATCGATCAGAAGAAGCGAACGTAGCCGCTGTCAGCCGCCACATTCGTCAGGGATAAGATTATGCACAGGCGAGCGGGATCAGGGCCTGATGGTACGCATGATCGGGTTTTGCAGTGAGATCAGGGTCTCAGTGGACTGGATTTCATCGATGGTCTGGATCTTGTTGATCAACACCTGTTGCAGGGCATCGATCGAGCGGCACATTACTTTAATAAAGATGCTGTAGTGGCCGGTGGTGTACCAGGCTTCAACCACCTCATCCAGCGCGTTCAGTTTGCTCAGCGCCGCCGGATAGTCGCGGGCGCTTTTCAGGATGATGCCAATAAAGCAGCAGACATCGAACCCCAGCTGACGGGGGTCGATATCCACGCGGGTACCCAGAATGATGCCCGCCTGTTTCATTTTCTCCACGCGCACATGTATGGTGCCAGGGCTGACATTAAACTGTTTTGCCAGCTCGGCGTAAGCGGTGCGCGCATTCTCCAGCAGGGCATTCAGAATGCCGCGATCCAGATTATCGAGCTGCAGGTGTTCGGCCATGGCCATCCTCGTTATAGGTCTGCTTGAGTCAACAGGGATGAATGTGCAGCAAAACAGCGGTTCAGGCAACTCCCGGCAGCAGCGGGCGCCGCTGCCGGTTCACTTAACGTTTACGCCAGAGCGTGACCTGCGCCAGCGTGTGCTGGAACTTGCGGGCCGTCTCGCGGATCACAAAGGGGACATCCTGCGGTTCGCCAATCTGCTCGAAGTCGTCCGCCAGCAGACGCTGTAGCGCCTGCAGCGTCGTCAGTGCTTCTCCGTTTTCACGCACGCCGCCCAGCCAGTTCTCCTTCGGCGTGAAATCCTCCAGCCAGGTATAAGGCGATGAAAGCAGCAGGATGCCGCCCTGACGCAGCATCGGCGTGACATCCTGCAGGAAACGCGCAGGCTGTCGCAGACGATCGATCAGGTTAGAGGCGAGCACCAGATCGTAACGTCCGGGCTGCGGTTTAAGATTGCAGGCGTCGCCCTGCACGAACTGGATCCGCTGTGCCAGTTCGCTCTCCGGTGCGAAATCTTTCAGGCGAACCTGACGATACTCGACCAGATCGCCCTCCTGGGGCAGCAGATAACGGAAGTCTTCGCCGCTGGCCAGCTGCATCGCCACATCAATAAAGCGTGCCGAATAGTCCATGCCGGTTACCCGATCAAAATGGCGCGCCAGTTCGAAGCTGGCGCGTCCGGTGGCGCAACCAATATCCAGCGCCTCGCCACGTGCGCGGGTGTGCTCCAGCGCCAGTCGGACCAGGCTTTCGGCGTAGTTATCAACGCCGAAATAGCGCGGGCCATACTGGAAGTCGAGATACTGCGACACCATGGCATCCGATTCATAGGGGTTCAGCGCCATGGTTTCCTGATGGGTGGAGACCACATAGCGGAAACCGGCATGCTGGAAGAAGTGGCGGCGGAACGCATAGCGGGCCGATTTCAGCGCTTCGTTGCCGGTCGAGATCCAGCTGCCGCCTTTAATAAGCGAATGTTTGCCATCAAAGGTCGGGGTGGAGAAATCGTCGTAAAGTGGATGGACTTTAAAGCCTTCGAAACCGTTGGTGGGTGTGGTGGTCCACTGCCAGACGTTACCGACGATATCGAAGAAGCTGCCCTGGGCAAACAGATCGACCGGGGATGAGGAAGCCCAGTACGCCAGGTTAATGTTGCCCGGCGCCCGCTCCCACTCCGGCTGATCGCCAGCCACCTGTTCACGCAGCTGTGCCCACTCCGCTTCGCAGGGCAGCTGGATGGCCATGCCGGTCTGCGCCGCTTTCCAGCGGCAGAATGCGGCCGCCTCCAGCTGATTGACCTCGGCAGGCCAGTCCCACGGCATGGCGACCTCTTCGCACATCAGGCGCAGTTTTAGCTGATCGGGCATCGCAGGCGTGCCCACCCAGAAGGTCGGCATCGCGGCGTTGGCAAACTGACACCAGCCCCAGCCTTCATCATCCCACCAGCGACGATCCTGATAGCCGCCGGCCTCGACGAACGCAAAATACTCCGCGTTGCTGACCAGCATTTTGCTCGCCTGGAACGGCTGCAGCGTAATCTGCTGACGGCCATATTCGTTATCCCAGCCGTAAGTATCGTCGGTTTTTCCCAGGGTGACCGTGCCGCCGGGCATCGGCAGCAGGCTATTGGCAGGCACGGTCTCACGCTGGTGGCGCGCCATCGGGCAGACCGGCCAGGCGGCCTGCGGTCTGACCCACTCAAGCGGTAACTGGCGTATCAGTACGCTGGAGGTTTCCAGGTGAATACGTTCATGCTCAATACCCATCAGGATCACCCAGGCCGGGCTCTCCCAGGTGATCGGCAGCGTAATGGGCATGGTCTGGATCAGGTCGCTGACCAGCGCCTTCACGCGCCCGCGGTATTCACGGACTTCATCAATGGTCGGCCAGTCATAGTGACTGTCGTTGAGATCGTCCCAGCTCATCTCATCTACCCCGATCGCCATCATCGCTTCGATGCGATCGTCCAGACGGGTGTCAATCAGGCGTCCGACCATCAGCTTATTAATGTAGAAGGTCGCGGTATGACCAAAATAGAAGATCAATGGATGGCGTAACGGAATGGCTTTGTTGAACCAGGCCCTGGAATCGGCCAGACAGGTGAACAGGCTTTCATACTGTTCCCAGGTCTGAAGAAAATAGGCCAGCAACTCGGCACGTTTTTGTTCAATGTTCTGGCCGGAGAGCAATAACGTCCGCGTCGGGGCTGGCAAATCGCGGTGGGGTTGAGCAAGCGTCACAGGAAGCTCCAGATTGCTGAGTAAGTGAAACGGTAATTTACTATAGCAAAGAAGCTTTTCTGCCAGATGACTCAGAGCCTGCCCGTCAGGCTATTTTATTTGCCACTCTGAACCTGGGCAGTGCTCACACAGGCTGCTTTAGCAACCTGAACGCCCGTCAGGGCGGCCCTGAAGGGGCGAGCACAGCGAGTAATCCTCACGTACTCCGTGTACGCTCCGGTTGTTCCGCGCTGTCCGTGTCCAGACTGTCTGCAACCATTACGCCTGTCGGGACAGGCTCTTAACGGCGCCAGTGGCGCAGCAGACGGCTTTTCATACCGGTATCGAAGCGCCAGATATGGTCGAAGATGCGCAGAATGCCGGGTTTTCCATGGGCCGACATCGCCACGGCATGAAAACGTTGCTGATTATGTCGCTGGCGTTGTTTAATTGCGCCGATCACCTCTTCCGGCAGGCGCTGAGCGATAAAATCGGAGACGATCACCGCGTCGGCCTCCTGCCACGCGCTGCCCTCCATCCGGGTCACTACTGAGGCGAGGCAGGCGGCCAGATCGGTGCCGCCGCGAAAACGCTGGCTCAGGAAGCGGATCGCCTGTTCCAGCCCATCATCGCCGGTCAGCTCATAGCCAATCACCTCATGCGCGAACAGCATAATGTAGCAGCGACGACGATCGGCCAGCGCGACCTTCAGCAGCGCCAGACAAAAGGCTTTGGCGCAGCGCTCGTTAAAGCCCCCCATCGAACCGGAGGTATCCACGCAGACAATAAAAGGGCCACGCGGCTGCTCCTCATGCTGTTGATGGCTGGCCGGACGCATCGTCACCTTCTCATGCCAGGCGTCGCCCTGCAGCCTGTAGGTCAGCAGCCGTTTCTCGACCAGTCGCCGGTAAAACTCCAGCTCCAGTTCGCTGATGCTCAGCGCCGCGAGTTCCGGCGGCAGCAGACGCAGCACATCGTCGCTCTGATGAATACCGCTCACCTCTTCCGGCACGGCATCTGGCTCCTGTACCAGCTGGTGGAACGCTTCCATGGGCGCCTCCTGCGACGGCACCGATTTGGCCTCACGGCTGCGCCCCAGCTGCTGAGCCAGCGTCATCAGTTCCGGTTGCTGCGCCAGAAAATCGCCATACTGCAGCATCAGCTGATAGTCGCCGGGCTGCAGGGACGCTTTGCTCATGTCCCACAGCCGGCCAGCGGCTGCTTCATCATCGTCACCGAGAACCGGTGCCAGCTGACCGCTCAGCGCCATGCGCTGCTGCAGTTCCGCCATCAGACGTTCGCGCTGCTGCTCCAGCAGATCCTGATTCAGCGTCAGGGTTTGCAGGGTCAGGCTCAGCCGCCAGCGCTGCAGAAAAAGCTGGTGCTGTGCGCTGCTGAGCTGGCGGGCCTCCGTGTGCTGCAGCAGCCGGTGTGCTTCATCAAGAAAGGGGGATGGCAGGCTTTCGAGCGCCCTGAGGGTGGTGTCCAGCTGGTGGCAGAATTCACGATCGCTGAGGAGCTGAACCCGCTGGAAGAGCTGAAACTCCTCTGCCAGCGTGGCCGGAACCGGCGTAGCTTTGAGTTCCGCATTAATCTCGGCCCGCCAGCGCGGCACATCGCGCAGCAGCGCTTTTTTCAGGCCGGGAAACTTTTCAAAAAACAGTGCCAGCTGGGGAGACGCCAGCAGAGCAATAATCAGCTCTTCAATCAGTTCGGTCTCACCCACCGAGAGCAGGGTGCTGAGCGTCTCAACAGAGATCATTTACGCGCCTGTTTCAGCTGCTCTGCCACATCCTGCAGGCTGGTTTCGACCCGCGCCAGCCAGTCGTCGCTGATGAACAGACAGCGCTGATGCTGACTGAAGAGATGCCGCTGGGAACGCAGTTCACTCTCCAGCGCATCCAGCGCCTCGGTAATTTCTCCGGGCAGCGGTTCGCTGTTGCTGACGCCAGGCAGGGTCAGGCGCGACGACTGCAGGCTGACATCGCGGATCGCCAGACAGTGCTGCGCATCCACCTGCAAATCCAGACTCTGGGCAAAGCCGATGCCATTAAGCTTACCGCGTACCTCGCCCCCTTTCTGCAGCCACTGATTCAGCGCATCACGGGCGATCACCAGATGGGTGACCTGCATATCATGCAGCGTCAGCGGTTTCTGCAGCATCAGCGTCAGCTGCTCATCGGTGAGGTTTTCCGGCATATCGTAATGGGGTTTACGGCTGAACATGCCGCTGTGCTTTTCCAGGGTGATCGCCTGAGCGATGCTCTGCTGTTGCTGCAGCGCCAGGCGGCGCGCCTTGATCTGCTGCAGTTTAAGCAGCATCGGTTGCTGCTGCCAGGCGTGCAGCGTCATCAGCTGATCGATTTCACGCTCCAGCAGCTGCATGGAGGCGACGTCGTGCCAGAGACAATCTTTCAGCAGAATCAGATCGATAGGCGCAATGGCGCTCCGCCCGCTGTAAAAGGCACTCGCCTGCAGCAGGTGAATGGCTTTTTTCCAGCGACGGTCGGAAATATAGGGCGCGGCAGGCTGGCTCTCCAGCTGCTGGCGCAGCTGATAAATCAGCTCAAACACCGCATCAGGCAGCGTGACCTGGCTGATGCTGCGCTGCCACTGCGCATACTCCTCATCGCTGATGCGCAGCGATTCCGCGACCGGATTGGTATGCTCATCCTGCTGATGAGTCAGCATGCTGCGGAAGTTCTGCTTCTCATGCACATTATCCAGCCACAGGCGGATCAGCATCCGGTCATAGAGCGCCTCAAGGCCGCTGTCGGCTTCAGGCAGCTCGTTGGAGGCGGTGACCAGCAGCCGCATCGGGATTTTCTCTTCGCAGTCGCCGTTGCGGAAGCGGCGTTCATTAATGGCGGTCAGCAGGGTATTCAGGATTGCCGGTCCGGCTTTCCAGATCTCATCCAGAAAAACAATCTCTGCGTCGGGCAGGTAGCCTTTGGTGAGACGCTGATAGCGTCCTTCATCCTTAAGCGCCTGAATGGAAAGCGGGCCAAACACCTCTTCCGGCGTCGAAAAACGGGTCATCAGATATTCAAAGGCACGGGCGTGCTGAAAAGCATATTTAAGGCGGCGGGCAATCAGGCTCTTGGCGATACCGGGCGGTCCCAGCAGGAACACGCTCTCACCGCTCAGCGCCGCCAGCAGGCAGAGGCGAATGGCATGATGCCGCTCATATAATCCTTTTTCTAACGCATTGCTAAGGCGAGAAATTCTTTCTGCCAAAAGGTGGGGTTGAGCCATAATCACATCAATATCCTTACGAACGTCGGGCCGCCGCGCTTAAGCAAGCGCCTTACTCTATAGATCATCATGCGTGAAAGCGTTGATAGCTGTCAGCTTTTTTGTTTCAGAAGGTTTGCCTGGTTAAACGTCGCGTTAAAAGGAGACGTTTACGCCTGAAACGGCCTCGTGATCCGGGCCGGGCGGCGAAGCGGGTATAGGAATTTTTGGTAAACCGTGCATACTGTGCGCTTTTTGATGGCCTGAGCGAGGGGGATTGCGCCTCTTTGACTCCAACAAAAGATAACTCTATGAGCTCGGATAATAAGCAGTCACTTCGTGGATTGACGCTGGCCGCGATTGGTGTTGTTTACGGGGATATCGGCACCAGTCCGCTATATACCCTGCGTGAATGCCTCTCCGGACAGTTTGGCTTCGGTGTTGAACGGGAAGCGGTATTTGGCTTTCTGTCGCTGATTTTCTGGCTGCTGGTGCTGGTGGTCTCACTGAAATATATCAGTTATGTGATGCGCGCCGACAACGCAGGTGAGGGCGGTATTCTGACGCTGATGTCGCTGGCGGGCCGGCATACCGGGGGGCGTGCCACGGCAATACTGGTGATCATGGGCCTGATTGGCGGCAGCTTCTTCTATGGCGAGGTGGTGATCACCCCGGCTATTTCGGTGATGTCAGCCATCGAAGGGCTGGAAATTGCCGCGCCGTCGCTGGATCCCTTCATTGTGCCGATGTCGATTGCGGTCCTGACGCTGCTGTTTGTGATTCAGAAACATGGTACCGGCATGGTGGGAAAACTCTTCGCCCCGGTGATGCTGCTGTGGTTCCTGGTGCTGGCCGTGCTTGGCGGCCTCGGCATTATGAAGAACCCGGAGGTGCTGCATGCGCTGAATCCCGCCTACGCCGTTGAGTTCTTCCTGCACTATAAATCGGTCTCCTTTTTCGCTCTGGGCGCGGTGGTGCTGGCGATTACCGGGGTTGAAGCGCTCTATGCCGATATGGGGCACTTCGGCAAAGTGCCAATCCGGCTGGCATGGTTCTCGGTGGTGCTGCCTTCGCTGGTGCTGAACTATTTTGGTCAGGGGGCGCTGTTACTCAGCGATCCTAAAGCGATTAAAAATCCCTTCTTTCTGCTGGCGCCGGACTGGGCGCTGATCCCGATGCTGATTCTGGCGACGCTGGCGACGGTGATTGCGTCACAGGCGGTTATCTCCGGAGTTTTCTCGCTGACCCGTCAGGCGGTGCGCCTGGGCTATCTGCCCGGGATGCGTATCATTCATACCTCCGAGCGCGAATCAGGCCAGATTTATATTCCGGTTATCAACTGGGTACTCTATTTCGCGGTGCTGATTGTGATTATCAGCTTCGAGCACTCCAGCAACCTGGCGGCAGCCTATGGTATCGCCGTGACCGGCACCATGGTGCTGACATCCATCCTCTCCTGTACCGTAGCGATTAAAAACTGGCACTGGCACAAGCTGGCGGTCGGCCTTATCCTGGTGCTGCTGCTCTGCATCGACGTGCCGCTGTTTACGGCAAACCTGGTGAAAATCTTTTCGGGTGGCTGGCTGCCGCTCTGCCTTGGCCTGGTGATGTTTATCATCATGACAACGTGGAAAAGCGAACGTTTCCGTCTGCTGCGTCGCCTGCATGAGCACGGCAACTCTCTGGAGGCAATGATCGCCTCACTGGAGAAAGCGCCGCCGGTTCGTGTGCCTGGCACGGCGGTCTATATGTCGCGCGCCCTGAATGTCATCCCGTTTGCGATGCTGCATAACCTCAAGCACAACAAGGTGCTGCATGAGCGGGTTGTGCTGCTGACGTTGCGGACAGAAGATGCCCCTTACGTTCATAACGTTCGGCGCGTCACCATTGAGCAGCTTTCACCCACTTTCTGGCGGGTTGTGGCGAGCTACGGCTGGCGCGAAACGCCTAACGTTGAGGAGATTTTCCACCGGTGCGGGCTGGAAGGGCTGAACTGTCGCATGATGGAGACCTCCTTCTTTATGTCGCACGAGTCGCTGATCATCGGCAAACGTCCGTGGTATCTGCGCCTGCGCGGCAAACTCTTCCTGGCACTGCAGCGCAATGCGCTCCGTGCGCCGGACCAGTTTGAGATCCCGCCAAACCGGGTGATCGAGCTGGGAACCCAGGTCGAGATTTGATCGGCCGCGCCCGCCTTTCGGGGTGGGCGCTCACCAGCGCAGCGTGACGCAGAGTCCGCTGTCGGGTCGCTGGCTGAAGGCGACATGCATCCCATGCAGCTGGGCAATCTGGCGGACGATCGATAATCCCAGTCCGCTGCCACTCTTCTCCTGACCCGGCGGTCGCCAGAAACGCTCACCGAGCCGTTGCCGATCGGCGTCGCTCAGACCCTCGCCATTATCCTCCACCGACAGGCTGTTCGCCCCTAACCGCACATCGACTTCACTGCCCGCGGGCGTATAACGAATGGCGTTATCCAGCAGATTGCGCACCAGCAGCGACAGCAGCAGCGGATTGCCCTGAAGCTGCGGATCGGCCTCCGCATGCAGCCGCAGGGTAACACCCGCCTTATCCGCCAGCGGCAGCTGGGCAGCCAGCGTCTCCTGCACCGTGCGTTTCAGCGTCACCGGTTCAAAGGCGCTGCGGGCGTCCTCTGCTTCCACCCGCGAGAGCGTCAGCAGCTGATCCACCAGCCGGGTCGCGCGGCTGATGCCGTTATCCAGCTGCTGCAGCGCATGGGTGCGCATCCCTTCATCATCCGCCGTCAGCTGGATCACCTCGCTTTGCACCTGCAGCGCCGCCAGCGGACTGCGTAACTCATGCGCGGCATCGGAGGTAAAGCGCCGTTCACGCTGCACCATTGCGCTGATGCGACTGAACAGCCCGTTAAGGGCGACCATCAGCGGCTGAACCTCTTTCGGCACGCGGTCAGCCTGCAGCGGCGTGTCGTCATCCGGCGCACGCTGCGCCAGCTGCCGCGCCAGCGTTTTCAGTGGCCGCAGTTCAGACCAGACCAGCGCGATCAGCAACAGCAGCATAAAAGGCAGGGCGATCAGCCAAGGCAGAACGCTGGCGCGCATCAGATCCCGTATCATGTCGTCGCGGTATTCTGACTCCTGACCGACGACAACCCGGAACTGCTGATCGGACGTGGTCAGCCAGACAAAACGCCAGCGGTCGTCATCGTTGGTAAGCTGCCCCTCATGAAATCCCTGATACTCCGCCTCAAACGGCAGGTAACGGCCATTGTCACCATCGTTTAGCACCTGCCTGCCGTCACGTGTGAAGACCGCAAACGCCAGAGCGTCGTCATCCTGGTCGCCGCGATGGTGGCGCAGTATTGCTTTGGTTCTGGGCAGCGTGGCGTTGTCCAGCGAAGAAAAATCCAGCGTCAGCAGGCGTTTGGCCAGCAGCATCTGCTGAGTATCGAAGAGCTCATCCAGCGTTTCGCGAGTCTGATGCCAGGCGCTGAGGCTGGCACTGACCCAGCAGATGCCCAGCAGCAGCACAAAGCCGAAGCCGAGCCGCAGAAACAGGCTCATTGATCGCATCCGGCGTCTCCCAGGGTATAACCGACGCCATGCAGCGTACGGATAAAGTGGCTGCCCAGCTTCTTACGCAGATGATGGATATGCACTTCCACCGCGTTGCTGGAGACATCGGCATCCCAGCTGTAAAGCTTCTCTTCCAGCTGGCTGCGCGTCAGCACCCGGCCGGGGTTGCGCATAAAGAGTTCCAGCAGCGCCAGTTCACGACTTTTCAGCGCAACCGACTCACCATCGCATATCACACTGTGGCTGCCCGGGATCAGCACCACGTTGCCGTGACGGAGTTCAGGCTGTAGCTGGCCGTGACGACGGCGGATCAGCGCCTGCAAGCGAGCGGCCACTTCAGTCAGGGCGAAGGGTTTGCAAAGATAGTCGTCGGCGCCCTGCTGCAGCCCTTCGATCCGCTGGTCGAGTGCATCGCGGGCGGTCAGGATCAGCACGGGCACATCGTTGCCCTGCTGTCGCCACTGCCGCAGGATATCGAGTCCATCACGCTCAGGCAGTGAGAGATCCAGAATCACCGCATCCCAGGGCGCCGCCGCCAGGGCATTGAAGCCCGCCTCACCCGAGGTAAACCAGTCCACGCTGAAGCCCAGCTTACTCAGCCCCGCCTTAATGCCGTCGCCAATCAGGCGATCGTCCTCAACCAGTAAAATACGCATCCCGTCTCCCTTTGCTGTTAGCGTTTTATACGAAGCCCCTTACGGCTTGTACAGCGGATTCCGGCGTAATGCGCTTATTTTTAACGCTTAAGAAGCTGTTAAGAACCCCATGGTCTACTAGGCTGATTCACATCGGCAACATGACTCAAAAAGGAGTACACCATGAAAAAGCACGCTGCAATTCTGGCCGTCGTAATGCTGACTTCCGCGCCGGTTTTTGCTGCCCAGCAGGGCGGATTTGTTGATCCCAGCGCACCCGCTGCTCAGACGCAGGCCAAAGATGCGCAGGGCGGATTCAAAGCTGACCACACCAGCGTCGTGACCGTAAAGCAGGCGGAAGAGATGAAGGATGACAGCTGGATCACCGTACGCGGTAAGCTGGAAAAGCAGATCGGACATGAAGATTATCTGTTCCGTGACCAGACCGGCACGATGAAGGTGGAGATCGACCATAAGCACTGGAACGGTCAGACCGTTTCACCGCAGGACAACGTTGAGCTGACGGGTGAACTGGATAAAGATTTCAACAGCATTGAGTTGGATGTAAAACAGGTTAAGAAACTGCCTTAACCCTCCCGGTGCAGGTTCATTTCAGGAACCGCACCTGGCCTTCTCTGCCCTGCCGGGCCGCCTCTGCGGCCCCGCTTTCCGGCCTTAACGCAAATTTCCCTCCGCATAAGCGAAACGTTTCGATAACGATCACAGATTTCTAATCTGCCGATTGAGTTGCTGACGGCTTTTCATACACTCCTGAAAGCGAAACGTTTCGCTGTGGAGTGAAAAGATGAAAAAAGGTCGCCTGTTAAACGCTGAACTCTCCTATGTGATTGCCCGCCTGGGACACACGGATACGCTGACGATTGCCGATGCTGGCTTGCCGATCCCGGCAGGGCCGCAGCGCATTGATTTAGCCCTTACGCCGGGAACGCCCGATTTTATGCAGGTGGTGAATGCCGTTGCACTGGAGATGCAGGTTGAGGGCGCTCTGATCGCCGAGGAGATTAAGCAACACAATCCGTCACTTCATGGCGCGCTGATCGCCGTGCTCGAAGCCTTGCAACAGCACCAGGGAAATACCATCACCATCCGCTACATCAGTCATGAGACATTCAAACAACAAACGCAGCGTAGTCAGGCGGTCATTCGCAGCGGAGAGTGTTCTCCGTTTGCGAATGTCATCCTCAGCGCCGGTGTGACCTTCTGAGGCGGCTATGCAACCTTTACTGCAACTCGACGGCATTGAAAAATCTTTTCCGGGTGTGAAAGCCCTGAAAGGCGCGTCGCTGAATGTCCGGGCCGGACGCGTCATGGCGCTGGTGGGCGAGAACGGCGCAGGCAAGTCCACCATGATGAAAGTGCTGACCGGGATCTATCAGTATGATGCCGGTACGCTGCGCTGGCTGGGCAAAGAGACCCGCTTCAGTGGGCCAAAAGCCTCACAGGAAGCGGGCATTGGCATTATCCATCAGGAACTGAACCTGATCCCGCAGTTAACCGTGGCGGAGAATATTTTCCTCGGCCGCGAATATGTCACGGCCTTTGGCCGTATCCAGTGGTCACGGATGTATGCCGAAGCTGATGCACTGCTGAAACGCCTCAATCTGCGCTTCAGCAGCCATAAGCTGGTGGGCGATTTGTCGATTGGCGATCAGCAAATGGTCGAGATCGCCAAAGTACTGAGCTTCGAGTCAAAAGTGATCATTATGGATGAGCCGACCGATGCGCTCACCGACACCGAAACGCTGTCGCTTTTTCGGGTGATCAACGAGCTGAAAGCGCAGGGCTGCGGCATCGTTTACATCTCGCATCGCATGAAAGAGATTTTTGAGATCTGCGATGACGTCACGGTGTTCCGCGATGGTCAGTTTATTGCTGAACGTCCGGTCAGTGCGCTGACCGAAGAGAGCCTGATTGAGATGATGGTTGGCCGCAAGCTGGAAGATCAATATCCCCATATCGACCAGGCTCCTGGCGAGGTGCGGCTCAGGGTAGAGAACGTCAGCGGGCCGGGCGTGGATGATGTCAGTTTCAGCCTGCGCAAAGGTGAAATCCTGGGGATCTCCGGGCTGATGGGCGCGGGCCGGACTGAGCTGATGAAGGTCCTCTATGGCGCGCTGCCGCGTCGGGCCGGATCCCTGTGGCTCAATGGCCGGGAAGTGGTGACGCGTTCACCGCAGGATGGGCTGGCTAATGGTATCGTCTACATCTCTGAAGATCGTAAGCGCGATGGCCTGGTGCTGGGCATGTCGGTAAAAGAGAACATGTCGCTGACGGCGCTTCGCTACTTCAGTCACGGCGGCGGCACTCTGAAACATGCAGCGGAGCAGCTGGCGGTAGGAGACTTCATCCGGCTGTTCAACGTCAAAACTCCCTCCATGGAGCAGCCGATTGGTCTGCTTTCAGGGGGAAACCAGCAGAAAGTGGCGATCGCCCGTGGCCTGATGACCCGTCCGGACGTCCTGATTCTCGATGAGCCGACGCGCGGTGTGGATGTCGGCGCGAAGAAAGAGATCTATCAACTGATTAACCAGTTTAAAGCCGAAGGGCTGAGCATCATTCTGGTCTCCTCGGAGATGCCGGAGGTGCTGGGCATGAGCGATCGAATACTGGTAATGCATGAAGGCCGTATCAGCGGCGAATTTACCCGGGAAGAGGCCACTCAGGAGAGTCTGATGGCCGCCGCCGTAGGCAAGCAACACAGCGAGGATTTAGTGGTATGACGACCCAAACTTTACCTGCCAGCCGTCGCTGGTTTAGCAAAAGCTGGCTGCTGGAACAGAAGTCGCTGATTGCGCTGCTGGTGCTGATCGCCGTGGTGGCCAGCCAGAGCCCGAACTTCTTTACCGTGGCGAACCTGTTCAACATCCTGCAGCAGACCTCGGTTAACGCCATTATGGCGGTGGGCATGACGCTGGTGATCCTGACCTCCGGTATCGACCTTTCTGTTGGATCGCTGCTGGCCCTGACCGGTGCGGTGGGCGCCTCGCTGGTTGGCATGGAAGTGAATGCCCTCGTCGCTGTGGCGGCTTCGCTGGCGCTGGGGGCGGCTATCGGCGGCGTGACCGGCACGATTGTGGCGCGTGGCAAGGTACAGGCGTTTATCGCCACGCTGGTGATGATGCTGCTGCTGCGCGGTGTCACCATGGTCTACACCGACGGCAGCCCGATTAACACCGGCTTCAGCGCCAATGCCGATCTGCTGGGCTGGTTTGGTATCGGTCGTCCGCTGGGCGTTCCTGCGCCGGTCTGGCTGATGGCGGTGGTCTTCATCGCCGCCTGGTACATGCTGCAGCACACCCGTCTGGGTCGCTACATCTATGCCCTGGGCGGAAACGAGGCGGCAACGCGTCTTTCCGGCATTAACGTCAATCGCGTCAAAATCATCGTCTATTCACTGAGCGGCATGCTGGCGGCGCTGGCGGGCACGATTGAAGTGGCGCGTCTCTCCTCGGCTCAGCCGACGGCGGGCACCGGCTATGAGCTGGATGCGATTGCGGCAGTGGTGCTGGGCGGTACCAGTCTGGCGGGCGGTAAAGGGCGTATTTTTGGCACCCTGATTGGCGCGCTGATCCTCGGCTTCCTGAATAACGGCCTGAACCTGATGGGCGTTTCTTCGTACTACCAGATGATCGTTAAAGCGGTAGTCATCCTGCTGGCGGTGCTGGTGGATAATAAAAGCAGTAAATAACTCTGACCTTACACAGGATAATAAGATGAAAAAGTTAACCATACTGGCTGCGATCCTTGGCGCAACGCTCAGCACCGGTGCGATGGCAAAAGATACCATCGCGCTGGTCGTCTCAACCCTGAACAACCCGTTCTTTGTTTCGCTGAAAGAGGGCGCGCAGAAAGAGGCGGACAAGCTGGGCTACAACCTGGTGGTGCTGGACTCTCAGAACAACCCGGCGAAAGAGCTGGCGAATGTGCAGGATCTGACGGTTCGCGGTACCAAACTGCTGCTGATCAACCCGACCGATTCTGACGCCGTGGGCAACGCTGTGAAGATGGCGAACCAGGCGAAGATTCCGGTGATTACGCTGGACCGCGTGGCCGCACAGGGCACCGTTGTCAGCCATGTCGCCTCAGATAACCGTTTCGGCGGTAAAATGGCGGGTGACTACATCGCGAAGAAAGTGGGCGAAAACGCCAAAATTATTGAGCTGCAGGGCATTGCCGGCACGTCTGCCGCCCGTGAACGTGGCGAAGGTTTCAAACAGGCCGCAGAGGCACACAAATTCCAGATCCTCGCCAGCCAGCCTGCTGATTTTGATCGTACCAAGGGCCTGAACGTCATGCAGAACCTGCTGCAGGCTCATCCGGATGTGCAGGCCGTCTTCGCTCAGAACGATGAAATGGCGCTGGGTGCACTGCGTGCGCTGCAGACCGCCGGTAAAACCGGTGTGATCGTGGTAGGTTTTGACGGTACCGCAGATGGCGTTAAAGCTGTTGAAAGTGGCAAACTGTCTGCGACTGTGGCACAGATGCCAGACAAAATTGGCATGATCGGCGTGGATACCGCTGATAAAGTGCTGAAGGGTGAAAAAGTGAAGGCGATCAACCCGGTCGACCTGAAGCTGGTCACTCAATAACTCAAAGAAAAGCAGGGCACCGCGCCACCCTTCCGGTGGCGCACTTATTCCGGACTCCCCTATGAGCAAAAACGCAAAACTGGCCGTTCTTGGCAGCATTAACGCTGACCACATCCTTAATCTGGCGCACTTCCCTCGTCCCGGTGAAACGGTGATCGGGCAGGCTTATCAGATTGCGTTTGGTGGTAAAGGTGCCAATCAGGCCGTCGCAGCTGGCCGTGCGGGTGCCGATATCGCCTTTATCGCCTGTGTGGGCGCTGACGACACTGGCGAACGTATCCGCTTGCAGCTGGCGCAGGACAACATTGATACCGCTCCGGTCGGCGTCGTCGAGGGTGAGTCAACAGGCGTGGCGATGATCTTCGTCAATGGCGAAGGTGAGAACACTATCGGCATCTACGCTGGCGCGAATGCGGCGCTGACGCCTGCGTATGTGACGCGCCATCAGCAGGTGATCGCCGGGGCCGATGCGCTATTGATGCAGCTGGAGTCTCCGCTGGAGAGCGTCCTGGCGGCTGCCCGGCTCGCCCGACAGCATCAGACCCAGGTGATCCTGAATCCGGCACCCGCCACTCCGCTCTCCGATGAGCTGCTGGGGTTAGTCGATATCATCACCCCCAATGAAACTGAAGCGGAGAGTCTGACCGGCATTGCGGTCAGCAGCGACGACGACGCGGCTCGCGCGGCAGCCGTGCTGCACGCCAAAGGCATCGGTACGGTACTGATTACTTTGGGACGCCGCGGCGTCTGGCTGAGCGAACAGGGCGAAGGTCAGCGTATTGCCGGCTTTAGCGTGAAGGCCATCGACACCATCGCAGCGGGCGATACCTTTAACGGTGCCTTTATTACCGCACGGCTGGAGCAGAAACCGATCAATGACGCAGTGCGATTTGCTCATGCCGCCGCCGCGATCGCCGTTACCCGACCGGGTGCGCAGCCCTCCGTGCCGTGGCGCGCGGAGATCGATGAATTTTTGCAGCAGCAGGGCTAAGCGCTTGAGCACTATGAAAGATGTCGCCCGGCTGGCGGGCGTCTCCACCTCCACCGTTTCGCACGTTATCAACAACAATCGCTTTGTGAGCGACGGCGTGCGGGAAAAGGTTGAGCAGGCGATACGTCATCTCAATTACGCGCCCTCTGCCCTGGCGCGCAGTCTGAAAATCAATCAGACGCACACGATCGGTATGCTGCTGACGACCAGCAGCAACCCGTTTTACGCTGAAGTAGTAAGGGGCGTGGAGGAGAGCTGCTACCAGCGTGGCTACAGCCTGATCCTCTGCAATACGGCGGGTGACGAGGAGCGGATGAACCGCAGCCTGGAAACGCTGATGCAGAAACGCGTCGATGGCTTACTGATCATGTGTACCGAAAGTCATCTGCCTTCGGCCGACATCCTGAACCGCTATCCCGCGATTCCGGCGGTCATGATGGACTGGGCGCCCTTTGAAGGGCGGGGTGACATCATTCAGGATAACGCGCTGCTGGGTGGCGAGCTGGCGACGCAGCATCTTATCGACAGCGGCTACACCCGCATCGCCTGTATCGCGGGTCCGCAGGATAAAACGCCAGCGCGGATGCGGCTGGAAGGCTATCGCAATGCCATGACAAAGAGTGGCCTGGAGATTTTACCTGGCTATGTGGTGAGCGGAGACTTTGAGTTTCAGGGCGGCTATAACGGCATGGTCGAGCTGCTGTCGCTGGAAACGCCGCCGCAGGCGGTATTCACCAGTAACGATGCGATGGCAGTCGGCGTTTATCACGCACTCTATCAGGCTGGCATGCAGGTTCCGCAGCAGATGGCGGTCATGGGCTATGACGATATCGAACTGGCCCGTTATCTCACTCCGCCACTCAGCACCATTCATCAGCCTAAAGATGCATTGGGCGAACTGGCCATCGATACTCTGCTCCATCGGCTCAGCGATCCCGACGCCAGCCAGCAGACGCTGGTGCTGACGCCAGAACTGGTTATGCGGGGCTCCGTTTAGCGTTTTCTCTTTTTATCGCGATCGCTGATCAGATTCCGCCCATCCCCGTTTTTCAGCAGCATAAAGG
Organism: Pantoea sp.; assembly: GCF_032114055.1. GTDB lineage: Bacteria > Pseudomonadota > Gammaproteobacteria > Enterobacterales > Enterobacteriaceae > Pantoea. Next base: position 1,633 of record NZ_DAMCTB010000014.1, on the reverse strand, counting down.
TCAGCGCCGACAGCACCGTCACCACCCCCATCGTCAGGAACGTGGCGTGAAACTGGGAAATGGTGCTCGTTTCAAACTCCTGATAGAAGCGGAGTACGGCCGCACTGACCGCCACACCAAAACTGATAGCGAGCTGCTGCGTCACGGCCAGCACGCTGTTGCCGCCACTGGCATTATCATCATCAAGGTCGGCCAGCGTAATGGTATTCATGGCGGTGAACTGCGTTGACATGGCCATGCCGAGAATAAACAGCGGAAGTAGCAGCACAATGATGCTCTCTGCCGGAGACTGCAGAGAGAAGCTGGCAATCAGAATACCGATAATCGTTGTAATGCCGACCAGCAGGCGACGATAGCCCAGCCAGCGCAGCAGCTGAGTCACCGTCGATTTCGCCAGTATGGAGCCGATAGCGATAGGCGCCATCATGCAGCCGGCAATAATCGCAGAGTAGCCAAAACCCACCTGCAACATAAGCGGCATTAAAAAGGGCACACAGCCGGTTCCGAGACGTGACGCAATGTTGCCGCCAATGCCGACTGAGAAGGTGCGGGTTTTAAACATCGGCAGATTGATCAGCGGTGAAGGGTGACGCCGGGCATGCACGATATAAAGAAGCAACAGTACAATCCCGCTGAGTAATATCCCGCCAGCCAGCCAGGCCGAAACCACACGTTCGCCAAACAGCTCAATCCCGATGGAGATCATCACCAGCCCGGCCCCGAACAGCAGGAAGCCGATAAAGTCGAAGCGGCGTTTTGGCGTGGTGAAGTCCGGCATATATTTGCGGGCATAGACAATACCCAGAATGCCGATCGGAATATTAATCAGGAAGATCCAGTGCCACGTTGCATAGGTCACCAGCACGCCGCCCAGCAGCGGGCCCAGTATCGGGCCGACTAATCCCGGCATTGTCACAAAGTTGAGCACCGGCAGCAGTTCACTGCGCGGGTAGGCGCGCAACAGCGCGAGTCGCGCGACCGGCATCATCATGGCACCCCCAATGCCCTGCACGACGCGTGAGATGACCAGCACCTGAAGCGTCGGCGACAGCGCACAGGCCAGCGAACCGAGGGTAAAAAGGGAAACCGCAATAATAAATACCCGGCGGGTGCCGAAGCGATCGGCAAGCCAGCCGCTGACCGGGATCAGCATCGCGACGGTCAGGGTGTAGCTGATAACAGCAGATTGCATGGCAAGGGGAGAACGGTCGAGGCTGGTGGCGATAGCGGGCAGGGCAGTATTGAGTATGGTGGCGTCGAGCGACTGCATGAAAAAGGCCATCGCCGCTATCCATGGCAAACCGGCCATGCTGCGCGCAGATCTAATCATTGGGTATCCTTCCTGGGGTTTCCTGCGAGAAGAAGCAAAATAATAGCACCAGCCTTCAGCCACATCAGGTCTCTTTACAACGTTTCATGGCGATATTTGTGCGCTAATCAGTCATTAAACGTCGGTTTTTAAGCCGTTCGTTTAAAAAAGAGACGCTCAGTAAATTAATTCAAAGAAACACTTGTCAGCCCGGCGAAACTCCCTATAATGCGCCTCCATCAACACGGCACACCGGCAACGGGAAACGTGCTGAGAGGTTCAGGAAACTGACCCGCCGGAGAAAAACTTCTGAAAAAGAGGTTG
>NZ_DAMCTB010000013.1:0-110521 GCF_032114055.1 Pantoea sp. | reverse complement strand
GAACAGAGGCCGGTTCAGACGCTGAAGTCTCCTCCGGAACAGAGGCCGGTTCAGATACGGTCGCATCCGTTGCTGGCAGGGATGCTGAGGAGTGATTACTTTTCAGCACCCATTGCACGCGGTCGTTATTTTTCTTTACCTGATAGTCCGGTGTATAAACGCTGAAACCGCTGTAGCTGCTGGCAAACGTAAAGTAGCTGCTGGATGTCCCGATTGGTGCATCCACCATCACCAGATCCTGGGTCAGCGAAACCGGCTCTTTCTTGTTCAGGAGCAGGCTCACATCCAGCCGGTTATCTCCGCCACTTGCTGACTCTCTGATAATCAGCTTATCGCTTTCCCGTGTTGAAGGTTTAACGCCTAACAGCAGATTCATTCCGGTCGCATTCAGCGTATCGACATTCAGGGTTTTAGCATGCCAGCTGCCATCGGGTACCATTGACAGCCGCGAACCACGCTGGGCCATCACAGAAGTGATATTACTGTGGTCCGTCATGGTCCAGTTTGCATTTGAACCCAGCGTCATTACGCTGTTGCCTGCAGACGTGACAGCGCCCTGATAATTTACTTTTCCAAGATAGAGTGAGGCATGGTTAGCCAGCTGAATATTACCCTCGACTTCACTGGCCGGCAGCACCGCTAATGCTTCAGTGCTTCGCACGGGTTGCGAGCACGAAACGTTATCAGAATTGATTGCAGCATAACAACGCCAGCTTTTTTCCGCTGCCTGCTGGCTATCGTTATAGCCGAAAGAGAGTATGGCCGAATCCGCCGCCACCATATCTGCTTTAACGCCAGCATATTCCCCCACCTGAAAATGCGCGCCACTGCCTACGTTTATCTGGCGGGCTTTAAATAATGAGGTGTTCCAGTCGTCATCAATCACAACCCCTCCGGCATGGGCGACGGGCTGACCTGAAAGAACGGTGGTGCCGTCAGACACACTCAAATCGCCATTAAGATTCATGCCGCCGGTCAGGGCTGTGATTGCTGATGTTAGTGGATTCCGGATATTGACATTCATTACACCATTGAATGCATCTTCTCGTGTTTCGCCCAGAAAACCACGAAACACATTGGTATCAAGCTGGGACAGGCGGTAATTGATGGCCTTGTTCAGATCCGTACCCAGGTATGTCCAATCCGATGTTGACGTTTTAGAGCGAGGAAAATAGACATAACGGCTTTTTTTGAGCTGGAAATATTCGGCAGGATTGTTATTTTTTTTGTAAATATAGATCGATCCTGGCGTCCCGTTTCGATTGTCAGAGATAAGTTTATTAATCGGGATATCTTTTGGCTGAAAACCATTGATATTCAGCGTTGATGCATTCTGGCTGCTATTGATCAGACGGGCGCCACTGTCGGTGTGGTGTATTTTTTTGAAATCAAGTGTGTTGCCATTTAAATCAAGTTTTCCGCCGCGGTAACCGAAAAATATCTGGTCCGTGGAGACCTGGTTTTCATCATTGAGAACAACGGTAGGGCGGCCGCTGACTAAAGTGACCGAAGAAAAAGCCTGCTTTTTACCAGAGCCATCTGCGCGCTGGTCAAGAATCACCGTACCTTCACCCGCATTGAGCGCGCCTGGGTTTACCCCCCTGGCATTGACATGCAATGTCCCTGCGCCAATCTTATGCAAGGCATCACCAGCAAGGCCATTGACCTGCCACACAACCTCTTTGCTGGCATCAACCTCAACACCGCCTCCGGTCCACGTCGCGTTCGCATCTGCCAGGGGGGAAACGGTGTAGTTATTTGAAAAGCGGAGCTTACCTGCACCCATGTTAATGGATGAATCAAGGGTGATTAGATTACCCGCCCCGTTAAAACGCAGATCCTTTGTCGCATCAAGCTCTTTATCAGAGGCAGCTGACGGTGCAACAGAAGCATAGCTTTTCCCCAGGCCAGCCCAGGACCATGAGGACGCACCTTGCGTTATACCGCTTTCATCCCAAAAAATTGGTCCTTTACCCGCCACATCAGTGACATCCGGTGAGGTGTTAGCTGACTGAACCGACGTGATAAAGTCACCGGGAATATAGCCCACCGCTGCACGTTGTCTGTAGAGACCTTTATCCTCGTCATAACCTACATGAACACCAACGAGTTTCCATTGCTGTTCAGTATCGTCCCATGCAAATACCGGACTGCCGCTGTCACCGCTATTATCACCGATTGAGAGAGGCGTGGTTCCGCTATCATCGGGTCCAAGATTGTAATAACGCAGATAAGCCCAGTAAGAGGTGGCCCGTACACTGGTTGCGCTAATAGTCCCCCCACTCTTCCAGGCATAAGCTCCTGTCAGGGTAACACGCTCAGTCTGATCATCATTAATTTGCTGCTGAGTACCGGCGCCTAGCCGGGTATACCAGGAATAGTTCGATTTATAATTTGCCAGATAGTCAGTTCTGCTCACATAAGGATAAGGTGCAGCATCAGTGACGACCTTGTTAAGGCGAGGCACATGAAAATCTTCTTTGCTGTGTTCATTGCGGTTAATCAGTTTATAGGTATTCGCATAGAGCGCACCATTGCCGAATGTTACCGTTTTATAGCCCGAGTTATGCTTTACGCTGGCAACATAGGAAGGTGAAATGAGTGTTGCATAGCCCAGTGAGGCAACACCGCCAAAATCCGGCATTGGAAAATCAAGATAGGCGGAAAGTGATCCATCCTTTTTATAAACAGGCGCACCCATTCTGCCTGCAGGGTAGTTCCCTAAGTTTTCTGCAAAATCACGATACTCCTGAACATCAATATCATTAAGCATGATACCGGCATAAGACTCCGTGCAGATAAAGAAGGTGCAGTATAGCGCTGCGCTTCCAAAATATTTCAATGGATTGCCCCCATAGCATTTAATCATTAAAAGAACCTTTAATTAAACTCTACCATTGGGGTCACCCATGCTTAAAATCAGCACGAACTAAAAAATTGGCACAAATCAACAAATAAGCCTTTATTACGAAAAATAACTCAGTAACTCAATGTTTTTAAAGACAAAAAAATAAAAACAATATAATTAAATTTGATGTTAAAATTTAATAAAAACCTAATATTCGTTCTTATTTAAAACTACTTAAAATATTTAATAACATGTGAAAAACACATAATGAAAAAAATTAAAGTATCATTTGCTTTATGAAGGTGTCGTTTTAAAATGGCAATCGTGTCCAGGGAATGCAGACTGATAATGCGGTGTCAGATCTTTCATGCCAGAAACACATTTTCTCTACTCAATGGATAGTCGTGCCATTTCAATTAAACACATTTTTTGCGGAATGCCGCTGCCCTGATGGAACAAAACTCAATAATTGCGTCGCTCGCTTTTAAGAGTCATACGCCAGAAGAAGCTGACAGTGAGTGCATGCATTGTGAACAGCATAAGCCGCTTACGATTATCCCTAATATTTCGCCTGAACAGCGATGATAAAGTGCGTCAGGCCTATTGGGCTCACGTATCATTTTACGAAGTATGGTGCCATCACTGCACGTGGTGTGACGACGTGGAAACCGTACGCATGTCTGATAAAAATTTCATCTGCTGACCTGAACATCCCTCTGATAGCCACATAATGATGTGTTTACTCTCACAAGCCAGGATGATCTACTTTCAGGTTTTACGCTTAGTAAGAACGGTAATTGAGGTGGGTAAGGCCAGGGTTTCGCTGCAGTCCTGACAGTCCTGACAGTCCTGGAAACCTGACCAGCCAGTTCAGGAATGGACATCAGGGTAAATATCATGCCAGGCCTCTCCAGAGGTATAGGCCATAGTCTCAGAAGAAAAATAATTAACATAGAGATAGGCGAACAGTAAAAAAACCACACCCAGTATCACTGCAGTCACAATATTGAACGGAACAAGTGAATAGTTACGTTTCTGACGATTTTTTTTCATCATATTAACCTCTGGCGTTTTACTAACAAAAAATATTTTTAATCCGAATAAGCTAATGGCTTGCTGACAGCGGTTTTTGATACACCAGCGCCTTAAGTTATCATGCCTTTATAAAGCTCAATTAAAGAGAGATCATTGATAAATGCGTTGAACTCTCTATCACCCCGCAACCCAAACTTTTTCATCACATTGTACTTATGCGCATATATTGTCTTAGTTGATATATTGAGGCGTTTTGCTGCCTGAGTCACATCATAACCCTTTTTCAAAAAGCTCAGGACCTGCAACTGGACTACTGTAATTCTGACATATTCGCAATGCTCGCAGTCAGACGACACAAATCCCCTGGCCCGATCATGAAAGGCCAGCCACGCCCGCAGGATCTTTTCAGAAACCATCCTGATTGAGTCATGACGTGAAATGACAATTAACGAACGATAGCACACGGGAAGGTGTGTTCTGATGATATCCCCTGGTTCCTCAGTAAATACAATGATGATACTACCCGGCTTTCGATCGCGATAAGCAGGCTGACACATATAGAGACGCCATTGCGAATTATTGACCAGAATGAAATCGGCCTGTTTAAGGTACTCGCTGTCGAAACCTGGTAAAAAAATCACCCGGGTTTCAGACAGGAGTACCTCTTCAATTACTTTTGAAATGCCTAGTCTGAAGAAATAATTATCATCTGTGCAAACAACATTAAAGTCCATTTTTTCCCTTAGGCATATCAAAAATAAAATTAAATAATCAGGTAAACTTACCGTTAATCAGCACCAGTTCACCTTTCTCTTTAAGCTCTTTTAGCACTCTGCAAATCGAGCTTTTGGAGAGATGAGAGCTATGTTCGATAAGATACAAAGCAGAAAAGCGCTTTTTTAAATGTGGCGGTAGTTTTTTCCATCGTTCGATCAAAGAAATGACTTCATCATGAGAGTTTTTCTTTGAGAGCTGAATGTAGTTCATGAGATCTGAGTACTGCCCTGACAGGATTGACATGGCATCATTGAAAATATCTTTTTCAAAAATTAGCCGCCAGAAAAGATCATACTCGATAAAGCTCACCTTACCGTAATCAATTCTCTCAAGATACACGGGTTGTTCATCTAATGCAGGGGTGACACCCACTACAAAAGGAGCCGATAAGATGTTCAGAACCTTATTTTCACCTTTTATTTTAAGTAAAAAGTCGCCATCAAGAATGAACATGACACGCCTGACATTATCTTTAGTGAGATGATAACGACGTTTACCGCGTGAAATCTCATCGGGATCTGCAATTTGTGCATGTTCTGCTAATGCACTGATAACTCGCTCATGATTTTCTATTACTCTGTACATAATAATCGACTCAATCTGACCAATACAAAATTAGTATTAGTTATAAAATTAGTAAAATCTGTTTGTTTTAGTCTCTTCTTTCGCCTGGTGTACTGCAGAGTTTTGCTCCCTCCAGAGTGTGAGCAAAATTAATATGACATAGGTTTTGCTATAATAAAACCGTCACATTAAAATTCAACACCATAAACATGCAAAAAGAAAGGCAACTAAGCCAGCTTATGACCCTACAACCAGATATTACACCTCACAAATCCAATATAATCAGTATATCAACCCAGCATGTGATAACTAACTAATGGTGTTATAACTTTTTTCCTATATAAGCAATCTATCGTGTTCATTTGATATCCAATGTTATAAATATGCTAAGTAAAGAACCTTCATGCCAAACACAAACAATAAAAATTTTTTATGCATAAAAAATCAAAATCATTTTGGAATCATTGTTAATCCCCTTTGAACGCAGGTAATAACCGAGAGCAGTAAAATGTGAGATGAATTAAACCACAGCGAACCCATACTGGACACTTAAGTTGAAACTTGGTAGATATTTAGTTTTATATATCGCCATTTAAATAAAACTTAGCACAAACCCCTGATGTGGAGATTTATCTTTCACTGACAGTCTTTTTCAGGAATGACTTTAACAATAAAGCTTTCGCGATTTGCTAATCACATTTTCAATATTCTGCGTTAAAAGATGATGCTTTAGTCAGCCCATAGCCGCAGTGATGCTGCTATTTAATGAACATGCGGCGTTCTTATCGATGCCAGCAGAGGCGACAGCGTGTAGCATAATAAAGATTACTAATGAGCGAGAATGACAGGGCTGCTCTGAACTGTAGTATGACAACTGACGAACAGAGGTTCCTGAGTAAGAGGTACTATAAATATTTCGTGTTTGCTTTTCCCTGTACGGTATCTTTAAAAAAAGCAGAACTCATCAGCACGAAAAAAATAAAAAAGCACTTAGCCATGCTGTTCTGACTGTCATAGCCCATAGCATTTTTCGTCAGTGGCGAAAACCGGATAGCCACAGGCCATGTTAAGATAAAGAGGAGCAGAGTGAGGATAGCATTATCCTATCGTATTCAATCGTTGAGAGAGGGCGCGCATTTACTGTCAGCCGCATGTCATCGCCAGATGATCCACATAATCAATTTCAACGGTGCGCGTAACACCTTAACGCCTTCTGCAACAAATGAAACCCGCCGCAGGGAACAGAGAGACTGATTTAAGAAAGGTTGAATTATGCTCAGAAAAAGCAGGAGTCAGACAGATCAAAGCCGCGCCCTTAAATAATAGGCGCGGCTCTAGTGAAGGAGATATGAAAGGTTGTCTTTTGGCTCATCGGCCAGATGAGAAAATAGTTCCGCTAGCCACACGGACGAACCGAGGCCGCCAATAGTAAAGCTGGGTTCGGATAAAAAAACCATCAGTATCGTTTGCAGATGAATAGATACGATAACGGCCCTCTTATAAGAAAGATATTTTCTTCAATTTCAGAAACACCTATCTGTAACGACTGGGGATCGAGCGTAAGCTCTGCCAGAAGCAGATTAAAAATATCATCAGGCGTCGTATCATCTGACGACGTGATAACATCACTGATTTTGTAACCATACGTTTTACTATCTATTTTTCTGCCATGAATTAATGCAATACGCCGGTTTACGACTGTAACATCTTCGCCCGTTGTTGCCTGTCCGTTAATCAGTAAGTAACCCGAATCCTGGTTAATAAATCGCAAATCCTGAGAGACATAAAAGTAGAGGGGTTTTCCTTCGCGACGGCTGAGATCGTAACGGCTGAATGCAGAACAACGAAACGAGTACTCGTTATCCTGTTTTTTATCATGCACACTGGCCACGACTCCCGCTAGCGTGGTAAGGATTGCAATTATTATAAGGCTGACATTACGCTTCAATACATCCTCCAGTCCAGATAGTAAAAGTTGTCGCAGGAAATAATATGATTTTGACTATCCAGATTACATGCGGAAAGAATGGTTCTGCCATAATTATCTGTATCAATTGAGGGGTTTTTGTCGAAGTACAAACGCCTTCCTGAAACACAGGACAGATTATTTTCTTTGAGCATTTCAAGGATCTGTTTACTCAGAGACTTTTTCTCAAATATATCTATCCCCTGCAGGATTACGGCCTCACATCCTCCTGCCAGCTTGATAGTGCTCAAGGGCGAGGTTTCGTCAGCAGTATACTGCGTATTGAAATACCAGAAAATCGCTCCAGTCACGGCCAGCATGATAAATAAGATGGCAGCCGGCCCTGCCGTTAAGGCCGTTCTTTTGGTTACTTTATTACTGACATCAGGTGCAGGCAGCTTTGAATTTTTATTTTCTTCAACGATGACCTCTACCGGTCTTTCATCATCCGGCACTTCTGCAGGCTCCTGCGGAGATGAGGAGTGCCGCTTAATGCTGATTTCGGTATTCAGGCGAATACCTATTTTTGGAATGGTGACGATAAGGTTTTCACAACCGTAAGCCGCAAGTGCCCGGCGAAGAACGCTCAGATATTGATTCAGATTACTGTTCGAGCCACGCAGACCATACTTATCCCACACCTCGGTCAGCAGAACATCTCGAGACAGTATGTCCCCCTGTGAATTCAGTAGCTGCTCAAACAATCTGCCGGATGAGATGCTCAGACTCAGTGTTTCCTGAGTAGGAATATGACTGAGCGTGCAGTCATCAGAATTGTAGGCAATCTGATCATCGATAATGTAAATCATTAAGAATTCACTGAATTTTTGCTCATTTGCGACAGTATAATTCAGCTTATATAAAGAAGCACCTGGGAGACAATTCTGATCTGCCAGTGTCAGAACCAGGTGTTCAGCATTCTGGATTATTTATTTGATTCAGTACCGACAGTTGTGACGCTATTCCCGCCGGATAACGTTTTTTTCTCTGTCAGAAACTGACGTGCCGTCCGGACTCAGGGATGCCGATGCGTACAGAGAAGTTTTTTTCAACACTCTGACAGTGTCGCGCGCAACGCATCCTGTCCTGCCCGGTTAATGAACTGATGCCGGGACGGATGGCTGTCGTCCTGCTGGAGACAGATTAAGCAGAGAAGAATCTCTACTAATCTGCATCTTTCCTGACAAAAATAGCCTGTGCAGCGCAGCCTGACGATCCTCACCAGCACTACACTTATTCGGGAGAAAATCACCTCCGGGGACATCAATGAAAATTGCAGCTTTCGATATTGGCGGGACCTCATTAAAAATGGGCGTCGTTGACGATCAGGGAAATATCCTTGTCAGCGACAGTAGTGATATCTCACATAGCCTGCGCGACGGGATACTTGAAGAAATCCTGACATGGCTGGAAAAGAATCCTGGCTGTACGGGAATTGCTGTCAGTACACCCGGTTATATCGACGCCGACGTCGGATATATCGCCATGGGCGGCACGATTCGGGACTTTGACCATTTTCACCTGAGCCAGTGGCTGTCAGAGAAAACGTCATTGCCTGTCACCGTGGAAAACGATGCGCACTGTGCTTTACTGGCCGAGCAGTGGCTGGGAAAAGCCAGAAAGCTGAACGATTTTCTGATGCTGACGATCGGCACCGGACTTGGTGGGGCAGCTTTCTGCAACGGCGCGCTGATCCGGGGAGGCCGTAATCGGGCAGGTGAGTTTGGCTGTCTGCTCACGTCACGTCCCACCAGCAGCGACATTGAACGTCATACGATGAGCCAGAGCTGCACCATGACAGCCCTGCGCAGAAATTACAGTGAGTTGCGAGGAGTGCCCATTGATGACGTTAGCGGCAAAGACGTTTTCGACGCATACGATCAAAACGAAGATGCTGCGCAGAAAATCGTCACTCAGTTCTATCAGGACCTTGCAGCCTGTTTATATAACCTGTTCAGCGTTTTTGATCCGCAGATGATTTTTATCGGCGGAGGAATTACCGCCCGCGAGTCATTTATGGCGGAGCTGGGTGAGCAGCTGGCAAAATATGATCTCGATATCCATATTGATGCTGCAACGTATGGCAATGACTCCGGCATGCTGGGCGCCACCTGGAATTTTCTGCAGCGCCGGCCGTCCCCCCAGGGCTGACTCATGGCTGGAATGCCGATATCGGGATGACCCGCCCGGTTCGGGCTGGCGCTCTGCCAGCCCGAACCGGGCGGGTCATCGCCATAAAGGACCCATGCTCAAGGCCATTCTTTCACATCGCACGTGCAGTTTCAGAGTGGCTTGGCGTTCACCCTCGCGCACCCTTTTTCGGTGCCTATTTCAAACCCGATATCGGCGTCTTTCTGCCGTACAACAGTCAGACATGCATCACCGTGTTGTAGTACCCGCGGTGCCATTTCGCGAACGAAAGCGCCCTGGCCCGCTGACTCGCTGGTCTTAAACAATAGTTTATCTGCCCCAACGCCTCTTTGGCACTGAACCGGCAGAAGCAGCCTGACAGCAGTGTGCCCTGGTAATGTCAGGAAACCGATCAGAACGTGTAGCTCAGTGCCAGCGTCGCGGATACGTTGTTGCGCCGGGCAACGACAGGGCTATCCGCAGCATGTTTATCCAGCCAGGTGTAATCAGCGATAACGCTGGCAGCCCACGCAGACGTAAACTGATGGCTCCATGTCAGACTGCTGTCAGTGCCATAAAATCCGCCCGCCGCGCCATAACGTTTAAAGCCGCTCTGCGCGCTTTGCTGACTGCTCACGCCATACCAGGTGTTCATATAGCGTCCATCACCTGACAATGCCGCGACCTGCAGGGCCACGGTGTCGCTGCTGGTCTGCCAGGGAATCAGCGTGACTGATGTCCGGTACTGTACGCCCTGGCTGTCACTCAGCGGCAGTGTCGCTTTCTCCTCCAGCACCAGCCACGGCGTGACTGACCATCCCAGCGCCAGTGACGTGTTCAGCGTCGGATCGATCTTCCCCATGCCTCTGAGCCGATCGTCACCGTCGCGCCAGGAGGAATTCCGGTCCGAACGCCCCAGCCCGTAGCCCAGCGTATGTTCCAGATAGAAGCCATTATCCGTCTGCAGGTCATAACCCACGCCCTTCTGCGAGTCGAAAAAAAGTGCGCCATCGCGTGCCTGGACCAGCGGCAGCAGCTGCCAGTGCTGTTTATCTGCACCGCTGTAGCGCGGTGCATTGATGGCGGCGATGCCCAGCGTCACGCTCGGGGGCGGCGTCGCTGAAGCATCCGCGACCGCATCAGCCGTAAACCAGCCCAGCGAAAAACAGACCATGTGAAGCGTTATTTTTCCGGTTATCATCACCTCTCCTCATTATCACATCAGGGGCGGAGCTGAGGGATCCAGTGCCGCATCATCGCCTGGAGTATGCGTGGCGAGTGTCAATGAACGGCCAGGGATTTATGAAGAAACAGTCAAGGTGCTCCGGAAATGCAGTCAAAACGTGTATTGATTATTGAAGATGACGCCGATGCCGCAGGCGTGCTTGAGGCTTACCTGAAACGTGAAAATTATGAGGTCACAATTGCCGGTGACGGTCCTGGCGGGCTGGAGATAGCCAGACGCTGGCAGCCTGATTTGATCCTGCTGGATATCATGCTGCCAGGCATGAACGGTACCGAAGTACTGGCTGCGCTGCGACGTCGCGATGACACGCCAGTAATAATGGTAACGGCGATGAGCGATACGCCGGATCGCATCGGTGCCCTGCGCTATGGCGCAGATGACTATGTGGTCAAACCCTATCATCCGGGCGAAGTGGTGGCGCGCGTGCAGGCCGTGCTGCGCCGCAGCCAGAGTCACGCACCGGTCAGCGAGACTCTGCGCTGGGCCGATCTGGTGGTTGACCCCGAGGCACTCACTGCCGTGGTCGACCGCGGCAGCGCCGCGCCGCGCCGTCTGGATCTGACGCCCACCGAATTTTCCCTGCTGGTCACCCTGATGCGGGCCCCGACGCGACCTTTTACCCGCCTGTTCCTGCTGGAACAGTGCCTGCCGGAGAGCGATGCGCTGGAGCGGGTGGTCGATACGCATGTCTATAACCTGCGCCGCAAGCTGGAAGCGGCAGGCATCTCAGACGTTTTACCGGCGGTACGCAGCGTCGGCTACCGGTTCAGACAGCCATGAAGCGCGATACCTATACGTCGCTGTGGCGCTGGATCTGCCTGCGGGTGCTGTTTCTGGCCATCGGCAGCGTAATCCTGATCGCCCTCTGCATGTGGCTGCGCTTTGCGGTGCAAGCCTTCTGGGTGTATCAGCGGATGCCAGCGGCGGTCGCAGAGGAGTTCACCCGTCTGCGTCTCGATCCCGCCAGCGATCCGGCGCGCTTTCACCAGATTGTCGATCGCTGGTGGGGAATTACCTTTTCCGATCCCTCGCTGGCCTCCTCTGACTGGCTGACCGTGCTGGTGCTGGTCATGGTCGCCATTCCGTTTATGGTGCTTATGGCGCTGCGGTTTGCCCGACCGCTGTCGGCGCAGTTCAGCCAGCTGGCAGGTGCGGCGCGGGCCGTATCGAAAGGCGAATTTGGCCGGACAGCCGCGGTGGTAAAAGAGGCCCCGCAGGAGCTGGTGCGCTTTACGGAAGACTTTAACCAGATGACGCAGCAGCTGGCCCGATACGAGCGCGAGCTGCGCACCTCGCATGTCGCGATGGCCCATGAACTCCGATCGCCCCTGACGGCGGCGATCGGCCGTCTGCAGGGCATTCTGGATGGCGTTTTTCCGGCCGAGCCGCAGCAGCTGGCGATGATCATGAAGCAGCTGACACAGCTCAGCCGCCTGACTGACGAACTGCATCTCCTCTCACTGGCGGATGCGGGGCAGCTGACCCTGAACCGCGAATGGATTAATCCCGGCGAGCTGCTGCGCGAGCGCATCGGCTGGCTGCTGCCGCAGGCGGAACAGGCGGGCGTGAACATCCACGTAACCTCGCCGGAGGATCTGCTGCTCTACGGTGACGCCTTCCGCCTGGGTCAGGTGATCACCATCCTCACTGAAAATGTGCTGCGCTACGCGGCGGAAGGTGGCGCATTGCAGATCACGGCCAGCACGCGCGATCGGGTAATCGTTCTGACCTTCCGGGATTACGGTCAGGGTGTGGAACCGGCATTTCTGCCTCAGCTGTTTGACCGCTTTACCCGCGCCGACTCCTCCCGCGCCCGTCACTCCGGCGGCAGTGGCCTGGGGTTGTCGATCGCCAAAGCAATTGTCGAGGCGCACGGCGGGTCACTTGAGGCCACGCTGCCCGCTGACGGCGGATTACTGATTGGGATCACGCTGCCAGCGGAATAAATTGTTCTGACTTGACCATTTCTTGATGGTTCATGGAACGTTTCTGGACACAAGCCGGGTTCAATGAGCACAACGCATTAAAGGAACCCGGTTATGACAGACTTCTTATCTGATGCTGCCCGTCTGCTGTGGCGTCATCTCTTCACCGTTCATAGCGTTACGCCCATGGTGTTTCTCCTGCCCGGCGTATTCATTCTGGCTGGCTGCCGGGACAATAATCCGCCGCCTACCGCTGCGCCGATCCGGACCGTCAGGACCGTGATCGCACCACCATTCAGCACCGATGCGTCACAGGAGCTGACCGGCGAAATCCGCGCTCATGATGAGGTTGCGCTGGCGTTCCGGCTGGATGGCCGGGTGGTCAGCCGCACGGTGGAGCTGGGGGATCGTGTCAGCGTTGGCCAGCCGCTGGCAGCCCTGGAAAATAGTCAGTTGCGTAATCAGCTGAGCAGTGCGCAGGCCGACCTGGACAGCGCCCGTGCCGCCGAGCAGGTTGCCGCGCTTAATCTGCACCGTATGACGCTGCTGATGCCCGGCGGGGCCATCGCCCGCAGCCAGCTGGACAGCGCCCGGGCAGACTGGCAGAGCGCGCAGTCGCGCCGTATCAGCAGCGAGGCCGCGCTGAAAAATGCCCGGGATAACCTCAGCTGGACGCAGCTCAATGCGCCTGCGGCGGGCAGGATCACATCGGTTTCCGTTCAGCCCGGTCAGGTGGCCAGCGCCGGACAAACGGTGATGACGCTGGCCGCGAATGATGCGCGCGATGCGGTGTTTGACCTGACCAGGCCTGCCCTGTTACGCCCGGAAAATGGCGCACCGCTGAAGATAACGCTGCTCGCCGATCCCGGTATTCAGGCCAGCGGAACGGTGAGAGACATCAGCCCGCAGGCCGACCCACAGACCCGCACCTGGCGGCTGCGAATCACGCTGCATCAGCCACCTGAGGCAATGGCCCCAGGCGCCACGGTCACCGTCAGCCTGCCCGATGCGCAACCCCCCGTGATCGCCCTGCCCGCCAGCGCCCTGACCCGCTCAGCCGATCAGCCCGCGCTGCTGGTGGTTGATGCTGCGTCACGCCTGGAACGCCGGCCTGTTGTGCTGGCGCGCTTCAGCGCCCGACAGATCTTTGTCGCATCGGGACTGCGGCCAGGTGAGCGCGTGGTCACCGCCGGTATCAGCACACTACAGCCTGGTGAAAAAGTAAACGTGATGCAGGCGTCGTTATGAATAAGCCGGCTGGCGTCAATCTCTCTGGCTGGGCGCTGGCCCATCAGCAGCTGGTGATCTTTTTCATGCTGTTGATCATGGCTGCCGGGGTGCTGAGTTATGAACATCTGCCGCGCAATGAAGATCCGGCGTTTACCATCAAAACGGCCGTCATCTCGGCGCAGTGGCCCGGCGCGGATGTGAATACCACCGTGCAACTGCTCACGGACGTGCTGGAACAGAAGGTGCAGGAGATCCCCTCACTGGACGCGGTTGAGAGCGAAACCCGCGCCGGACGGACGCTCATCTACGTCAACCTGCGTGATGACACCCCGCCCTCGCAGGTGGCGGACATCTGGTATCAGTTGCGCAAAAAGATGCAGGATGTCACCCCCCTGCTGCCGCAGGGCGTCGTGGGTCCGGCGGTTAATGACGAATTTGATGATACCTTCGGCACGATTTACGGCTTCACGGCAGAGGGATTCAGCGCCAGAGAGTTACGCGACCAGGTCGATGCGCTGCGCCGGAGCCTTGCCAGCCTGCCCGACATCGGCAAAACCCGTCTGCTGGGCGTACAGGAGCAGCAGGTCGTTATCGCCTTTTCTCCGCGCAGGATCAATGGGATGGGGCTGGATTTACAGCAGGTCAGCGACGCCATCAAAGCGCAGAACGACGTTGTTCCGGCGGGCAGCCTGCGCACCGATCGCGAGAATATCGCACTGCGGGTCAGCGGCACGCTGACCTCGCTGAAGAGCCTGCAGGCGATAACGCTGCATATAGGCGACCGCTTTATACCGCTCACCGATCTCGCCACCCTCAGCCTGGAACCGGCCGATCCCCCGACGCCGACGTTCCGGGTTAACGGCGAACCCGCTATCGGGCTGGCGATCGCCATGTCCGCCAGCGGCAACATGCTCCATTTCGGTAAGCAGCTGAGTCAGCGCATGCAGACCCTGACCGATCAGCTGCCGCACGGCATTACCGTGACCCGCGTAGCCGATCAGTCTGCTGTAGTAATGCGTGCGGTCAGCGGGTTTGTCCGGATACTGGGCGAGGCGGTGGTCATCGTCCTGGCCGTCTCATTTGTCTCGCTGGGTCTGCGTGCCGGGCTGGTGGTGGCCGCAGCTATTCCGCTGGTGCTGGCGATGACCTTTACCGGCATGTTACTGGCTGGCATCGGCCTGCAGCGGATCTCGCTGGGCGCACTGATTATCGCGCTGGGGCTACTGGTGGATGATGCCATGATCACCGTTGAAACGATGGTGGCGCGGCTGGAAGCGGGTGACAGTCGATGGCAGGCCGCGACCCGGGCTTTTAAAACCACCGCCTTTCCGATGCTGACGGGTACGCTGGTGATGATCGCCGGTTTTATTCCGGTCGGATTCGCCGCCTCCAGCGCGGGCGAGTACTGCTACTCACTGTTTGTGGTCATCACCCTGGCACTGCTCTGCTCCTGGATCGTCGCGGTGATCTTCTCTCCGCTGACCGGCTGCTGGCTGCTGTCCGCAAAGACCATCAAAGCCCACCCGCCTGGCTGGCTGATGCGCAATTATCATCGTATGCTGGCGCGGATCCTGCGCCACCGGCGGATGACGATTGGCGTGGCCCTGGTGACGCTGCTGGTCAGCCTTTACGCTACCCGCTTTATGCAGGGTGAATTTTTCCCTGCTTCCGATCGGCCGGAGCTGCTGGTCAGCCTGACGCTGCCTGCCAGCGCGACCCAGGCGGAAACCACCCGCCGCACTGCCCGGCTGGAAAAGATATTGGGGGGCGAGCGGGATGTCACTACCTTCACCAGTTACGTGGGGTCGGGCGCGATACGCTTCTACCTGCCGATGGATGTGCTGCCTGACAATGAAAACATCGCGCAGCTGGTGGTGGTGGCGAAGGATCTGCCCGCGCGCGATCGGCTGCGCAGCCGGCTGGAACAGAAGCTGGCGGCGGAGTTCAGTGATATCACCACCCGCGTCTCGCCGCTGGAGCTGGGCCCGCCAGTAGGCTGGCCGCTGAAATATCGCGTCACCGGCCCGGACAATGCCCGGGTGCGGCAGGCTGCCAGCCAGCTGGCGGCGCGACTCGCCCGCTCTCCGCTGACCCGCGACGTCAATCTTACCGCGGGCGAGCCGGAGCGGGTTATGACGCTGGCGGTCAATCAGACCGCCGCACGCGCCGCCGGCCTCTCCTCCGACACGATAGCCCAGGCGCTGAATACCCTCCTGTCCGGCAGCGTGGTGACCACCCTACGCGATCACAACCGGCTGATCGATGTGGTGCTGCGCAGTAATGATGCAGAGCGGCAGGACACCGACACATTGGCGGGATTAATGATCACCAATACCAGCGGAAAAAAAATCCCGCTGCGGCAGGTGGCGACCCTGAACTGGGGCGTGGATGATCCGGTCATCTGGCGGCGTCAGCGGCTGGCCACTATCACCGTGCAGACGGATATCGCGCCCGGCCAGCGAGCGGAACAGGTTTCACAACAGCTTGCGCCAGCCATTGGCACACTGCGCGCCGCGCTGCCCGCCGGATACCACATTGAAGAGGGAGGTGCGGTAGCGGAGTCGGACAAAGGCAACGGTTCCGTGTTTGCGCTACTGCCGATCACGCTCTGCGCCATGTTGCTCCTGCTGATGATCCAGCTGCAGCGATTTTCCCGCATGCTGCTGGCGCTGAGCATGGCCCCGTTTGGCCTGCCCGGCATTGTTCTGGCGATGCTGCCAGCAGGCACACCGCTGGGATTTGTGGCGCTGCTGGGCATTATCGCGCTGGCAGGCATGATCATCCGTAACGCGGTGATCATGATCGGTGAAGTGGATGCCAACCTTCGGGCCGGGCTGCCCGCCAGTGAAGCGGTCAAAGAGGCCGCGCATCACCGTGCGCGTCCTATTGTGCTGACCGCCTGTGCGGCAATCCTCGGCATGATCCCGATTGCCCATCAGGTGTTCTGGGGGCCGATGGCGCTGGCGATTATTGGCGGGCTCATCAGCGCAACGCTGGCCACGCTCACGGTGCTGCCCGCGGCGTTAAGCCTGCTGTTGCAGCGCAGGGCGCGGTAAACCGCTTCCGGCGGGATCGCCGGGGGCGGTCAGTTTATCACCTCAACCAGAATCAGTGGGCACTTTCTGACTTTGCAGGCCTGACTGTAGGCCAGCGAGCAGACTGAACAGAGGTCACGCACGTCAGACTGGTACTCATACTCCATGAAATAGCGGAAACGTCCGCCGGCAGCGTCTGTTCGCCAGAATCGCTGTGGTTCGAGAATTTCGTCCAGCTGCCTGAACGTCAGGGCTGACGGGTTATGAAACCCGACTCTTACGCGATATGTTGTCATGCACCGATTATTGGCATTCCGGCACCCTGCCGCCAGCTGGTTATTATTTTCAGTATGATAGCTGCCGCTTATCAACCCGCGCAGCCCGGTGAGGCAGGCAATTCCGCCAGCAACGCCAGCAGATGCAGGACCGCTTTCGACGGATGATGACGACGCCAGGCAAAGGCGACATCCGTAAACAGCGTATTGTTTTCAATGTCGCTGAAGCAAACCTCAGGATTGTCGACGCAGCGCATCGACGCCGGAACCAGCGCGATGCCACAGCCCGCTGCGACCATCCCCAGAGAAGTGGTGATCTGCGGCGCCTGCTGAAAGGTGTGGCGGGAAAATCCGGCCCGCAGACAGGCCGTGACGATCAGCTCATAGAGGCTGGGTGAGACGTCGCGCGGAAAGATGATCAGGGTTTCGTTCGCCAGTGCGGAGAGCGCCAGCACAGGCGTGCCGCTGAGAGGATGGCTGCGCGGCAGGGCAATCAGCATTTTTTCGGTGGAGATGATGCGCAGATTAAAGGCTTTGCTGCTTTCGCACGGCAGCCGGATAAAGGCAGCATCCAGCAGCCCCTCCTGCAGATCCTGCATCAGCAGCGCCATGTTCTCTTCCCGCGTCAGCAGCATCATCGACGGATAACGCGCCGTAAACTGGCGGATCAGGGTAAAAATGCGCGGATTAAAGGCCACCGAGCTGGCAAACCCCAGCGACAACTGGCCGCTGATCCCGCGGGCAATGCCGCGTGCGTTCTCCAGCGCCTGGTCGGCAAGCTGCACAATCTGCAGCGCATCCGCCAGAAAGGCCTCTCCCGCTTCCGTCAGCTCCACTCCGCGCGTCAGCCGCTTTAACAGCGGCGTACCAATCTCCTGCTCCAGTCGCAAGATCTGCTGACTCAGGGGCGGCTGCGAAATTCCCAGCTTCTCTGCAGCGCGGGTGAAATGATGCGTTTCAGCAACGGCAACAAAATAACGCAGATGGCGCAGTTCCATATTAAAAACGTCTCAAAGTTAACAGGTTTCACTATTGGATCCGCCAGCGGAATCGGTTCACCATTAGGTTAACACGGCTTAACGGTTATTCGATGAGGCATCAAATGAGCAATTATGTAACTGATTGTTCCTGCGAGGATCAACTGAGACATACCGTCCTGAAACTCTCTCGGGATGTACCAGAAAGCGTTATCTATCAGACCTCTCTGATGAGTGCGCTGCTGAGCGGCGTTTATGACGGCAACGTCAGAATTGCTGACCTGTTGCGTAAAGGTGACTTCGGTCTGGGCACGTTTAACAGGCTGGATGGCGAGATGATTGCGTTCGACAGCAAGGTCTATCAGCTGCATGCCGATGGCAGCGCCCATCCGGCCGACCCGGCACAGAAAACCCCGTTTGCGGTCATGACCTTTTTCAGACCGCAGCATCGCTATGAGTTTGACCGGCCGCTGTCGCGTGAGGCAATTCATCAGGTCATCGACCGTGAGATCACCTCTGATAATCAGTTCTGCGCGCTGCGCATCAGTGGTCATTTCAGCCACGTCGACACCCGCACCGTGCCGTGCCAGTGCCGTCCCTATCGCTCAATGCCGGAAGTCCTGGACGACCAGCCCACCTTTGCTTTTCGCCAGCGCACGGGCGAGCTGATTGGATTCCGCACGCCGCAGTATATGCAGGGGATCAACGTTGCGGGCTATCACGAACATTTCATTACCGACGATCGCCAGGGAGGGGGGCACATTCTCGACTACGCGCTGGAACGGGGCACCCTCACCTTTGGTGCCATCAGCAAGCTGGTCGTGGATTTACCGCAGGACAGCGACTTTCTGAATGCCGACCTCAACCCCGCCAACCTTGACGCCGCGATTCGTGCGGTCGAAAGCTAAACAGAGGAATAATAATGAAGACGCCAACCGATACCACACTCTGGACCTGCGGCGCTGACCTGGTGGTCGCACAGCTGGAAGCGCAGGGCGTTCAGCATGTCTTTGGCATTCCCGGCGCAAAAATCGATAAGGTTTTTGACTCGCTGCTCGACTCGTCTATCCAGACCATCCCGGTTCGCCATGAAGCCAACGCCGCATTTATGGCCGCTGCAACAGGTCGTCTCACCGGCAACGCGGGCGTGGCGCTGGTCACCTCCGGGCCGGGCTGCTCAAACCTGATCACCGGTATGGCGACCGCCACAAGCGAAGGAGACCCGGTGGTCGCACTCGGCGGCCAGGTCCGACGCTCCGACAGTGCCAAACAGGTGCATCAGAGCATGGACACGGTGGCGATGTTTCGCCCGGTCACCAAATATGCCGTTGAGGTCACCGATCCCTCGGCGCTCTCTGAGTGTCTGTCGAACGCGTTTCGTCACGCTGAACATGGCCGGGGTGGCGGTGCCTTTATCAGCCTGCCGCAGGATATTGTCGACCAGCCGGTGACCGGCAAGGCGCTGAGCAGCAAAGGCAGGCCGGTGCTGGGCGCCGCGCCTGATACCATGATCGACGCGGTCAGCCGGGCGATTGCCGCAGCGAAAAATCCGGTTATCCTGCTGGGTCTGATGGCGAGCCAGCCGGAAAACAGCGAGGCGATCCATGATCTGCTGACCCGCAGCCATATTCCGGTGACCAGCACCTATCAGGCGGCAGGGGCGATCAGACAGGCGCATTTCTCACGTTTTGCCGGGCGCGTCGGCCTGTTCAACAATCAGGCGGGCGATCGGCTGCTGCAACAGGCTGACCTGATCATCACTATCGGCTACAGCCCGGTAGAATATGAACCAGCGATGTGGAACAGCGGCAGCGCCACCCTGATCCATATCGACGTCATTCCGGCAGAGACCGATAACCGCTACCTGCCGGATGCCGAACTGGTGGGCGACATCGCCGCCACGGTGCGCAAATTGGCGGCACGCATCACTACCCCGCTGCAGCTGACCTCAGAAGCGGCCGCTATTCTGGAAGATCGACAGCAGCAGCGTAAATTACTGGCGATGCAGGGAGCCAGCCTCAACCAGTTTGCCCTGCATCCGCTGCGCATCGTGCGCGCCATGCAGGACATCATCAACAGCGACGTCAGCCTGACGGTCGATATGGGCAGCTTTCACATCTGGATCGCCCGCTATCTCTACAGCTTCCGCGCCCGTCAGATCATGATCTCCAACGGTCAGCAGACCATGGGCGTGGCACTGCCATGGGCGATTGGGGCCTGGCTGGTCGATCCGCAGCGCAAGGTGGTATCCGTGTCCGGCGACGGCGGCTTCCTGCAGTCCAGCATGGAGCTGGAAACGGCCGTGCGGCTGAAAGCCAATATTCTGCATATCGTCTGGGTGGATAACGCCTACAACATGGTGGCGATGCAGGAAGATAAAAAGTATCAGCGCGTCTCAGGCGTCAACTTTGGCCCGGTCGATTTCAAAGCCTACGCAGAAGCCTTTGGTGCGGCGGGCTTTGCAGTAACCCATGCTGCCGAGCTGGAGCCGATGCTGCGTCAGGCGATGGATGTTCAGGGCCCAGCGGTCGTGGCCGTGCCGGTCGATTACGCCGACAACCCGCTCCTGATGGGTCAGCTGCATCTGAGCCAGCTTCTTTAATCTCACGTTAATAAGGAATGGATGATGAAAAACAGAGTGGCACTGGTGACTGGCGCAGGCCAGGGGATTGGCGAAGCGATCGCCCTGCGTCTGGCAAAAGATGGCCTGGCCGTGGCGGTAGCCGATTTCAACGCGGAAACCGCACGTCAGGTGGCGGAGAAGATCAACCAGCAGGGCGGCAAAGCGATCGCGCTGAAGGTGGATGTCTCGCAGCGTGATCAGGTCGTGGCCGCCGTCGAAGAGGCGCGTCGCACGTTAGGCGGGTTTGATGTCATCGTCAACAACGCCGGTATCGCCCCCTCCACGCCCATTACGGAGATCACCGAAGCGGTGGTCGACAGGGTCTACAACGTCAATGTCAAAGGGGTGATCTGGGGCATGCAGGCCGCGATTCAGGCCTTCGCCGCAGAGGGACACGGCGGCAAAATCATCAACGCCTGTTCTCAGGCGGGTCACGTCGGCAACCCGGAGCTGGCGGTGTACAGTTCCAGTAAGTTTGCGGTACGCGGCCTGACCCAGACCGCCGCACGCGATCTGGCCCCGGCCGGTATCACGGTCAATGCCTTCTGTCCGGGCATTGTCAGAACGCCGATGTGGGAAGAGATAGACCGGCAGATCTCCGAAGCGGCCGGGAAACCGGCCGGTTATGGCACTGAAGCATTTGCGAAACGCATTACGCTGGGCCGCCTCTCTGAGCCGGAGGATGTCGCCGCCTGCGTGGCCTATCTTGCCAGTCCCGACGCCGATTATATGACCGGTCAGTCACTGCTAATCGATGGCGGTATGGTGTTTAACTGAGGACGCATCGCCTGTTGCGCGCAGGTGCAGCAGGCACGTTTCCGCTCAGGTAAACCGTTAATTTCTTTTATCTTAAAAACGGTTGATCATCAGCATGTTGCCCTTTTTCTACGCATTCTGCCGCCACAGCGATTAAAGCCGCTTATCACCCTGCCGATAAAACAGAGACTCCTCTCCCTGACTGAAGCGACCATGTTAACAATTAATCATAATGACGCCGCCGCTAAAGTGAGCAGTGCGCGGTACAGCACAGAGTCGATTCTGGGACGAACGATTGAACGCTTATCATCAGGGATGCGGATTAACAGTGCGAAAGATGACGCGGCGGGTCAGGCGATTGCCAACCGCATGGCGGCCAACGTCAATGCCGATGCGGTGGTGGCGCGGGGCCTTAATGACGCAATCAGCTATGCTCAGACCGCCGATGGCGGCCTGAGCAGCATCGTCAACATGCTGGTTCAGGCGCGCGCGCTCTCCGTTCAGGCCGCGAACGGCACACTCTCCGACGCCGATCGGCAGAGCGTTAACGACCAGTATCAGCAGATTCTGGCCGGCATCAACGACATCGCCGATCAGACCGAAATTTTTGGCCGCTACCCGCTGGCGACCAACGATCCCGATCTGCCTCCCGCGAAGCTGGGCAACGTCGATCCGATAAACACAAAATTTCCGGTAGCGGGCAAAAACTACTCGTTTACCTCCGGTGTTATCCCGCTGGCCTATATTCCGGCAGGATCGACGGGGATTGCTATCACCATCGACTCCCTGGGACAGGATGATGACCTTCAGCTGTTTACCCGCGACGGGAAGCATCTGGCCGGGACACCGCTGGACGGCACAGCACCCGACTACACCTGGACCAGCAAGGGCATCAACGATGCGGCAACAGCAGACGCCCGCCTGCTGACCAGCAACAATGGTTTCGCCCCTGGCGCGACCTATGACAGCACGCAGCTGCTGGAAGGGGGAGCAAGCTGGGCGCTGGCCGGCAGTAACAGTGGCAGCTACAACGGCATGAACATCACCTACAGTGGTGACGGCGATCGCTATGAAGATGTCGCCAGCGGCGATTTTAATAACGGCACCAACACCGGTACCCGGCTGGAGCGCATTTCGCTGGATACCGTCACTGAAGATCTGATTGTGGTTGTTGTCGGCAACGGCTCCTTTACCGCCAATCTGACCTGGGGAAATCTGCCTGAGCCCAAAGGCGTGCCGGCCACTCCGCCCCATGAGAGCCGCCCACTGGAGGTGATCACCAGCGCCGATTACGGTCAGCCGGTGCAGTCAGATAGCATTCCTGCAACCCCCTCAGACACCAAAGCGCTGGGGCTGAACAACACCACGCTGCTGACCAGTGGTGATATCACTGTCACGATGAAGGCGCTGGATGGCGCGCTGGCGAAGGTCAGCGGATACCAGTCCCTGTATGGTGCCAAAATCAACCGCTACGAGTCGAACCGTAACGTGTTAGCGCAGCAGGGCGTGGATACCGCCACAGCCCGCAGCCGTATCCAGGATGCCGATTATGCTGAAGAAGCGAGCCAGCTGGCGCGCAGTCAGATCATTCAGCAGGGTCAGACGGCTGTCAGCAAAATGGCCAATAAAACGCCGGAGATGATTATTCAACTGTTAGGCAGCTAACCTTCTGAAAGGGCTCAGCATTCCGTCTAAGCCTTTTCTTCCCGCCCCGCGTTACCTCTTCTGATCCCATGCTGTTCTGGCCCTGAAGGCCGGATAACGCTGTCATTCCTTTTGATCCCGATCACACAATTTCGTTTAAGAACCGTTTAAGAATGACGACGATCACCTTTCT
This sequence comes from Pantoea sp., assembly GCF_032114055.1. Taxonomy (GTDB): domain Bacteria; phylum Pseudomonadota; class Gammaproteobacteria; order Enterobacterales; family Enterobacteriaceae; genus Pantoea. The sequence continues at coordinate 87,297 of NZ_DAMCTB010000013.1, read as the reverse complement.
TTGTTAAATAAATGATAAAAAAGGATAACACCTTAATATCATCTCTCTGGTCAGGTCTAATTAAAACAATAGCTTAATCGTTAACAGGCTAAGTATTTACCTGACTTTCTCTGCTTTACAATAACTTTTCTATAACTTTTACACCATTGTGAGGAGTGTAATTTTGCTGACGGTACTGGGTTTTTCCATGGTGGTCTGCTTTATGTATCTGATCATGACCAGGCGCATGTCCGCCCTGATTGCGCTGATCCTGATCCCCACCCTCTTTGCGCTGATAGGCGGTTTTCACGCGGGCCTGGGAGCCATGATGCTGGATGGCGTCAGAAAACTGGCCCCTACCGGTGTCATGCTGACCTTCTCCATTCTCTACTTTGGTCTGATGATCGATGCCGGATTATTTGATCCGCTGGTGCGCTTTATTCTGCGTCTGGTGCGTGGCGACCCGCTGAAAGTGCTGGTCGGGACTGCGGTTTTAACCCTGCTGGTTTCGCTGGATGGTGACAGCTCAACCACCTATATGATCGCCATCGCCGCTTTCCTGCCGCTCTATCACCGGCTGGGTATGAACGTGCTGATGATGACCTGCCTGGTGAACCTCGCCAGCGGCATCATGAACCTTTCCCCCTGGGGCGGACCGACGGCCCGCGCCGCTGCGGCGCTGCGCATTGACGCCCTCGACATTTTTATTCCGATGCTGCCCGCCATGCTGCTGGCGTGCGTCAGCCTGGTGGCGATGGCGGTGCTGTTTGGCCTGCGTGAGCGCAAGCGTTTAGGCGTGATGAGCATAAAAGAACATCACCTGGATAACATTGAGCTGGGCCTGGGCGATGCCGAAGAGTGCGCTGCTAACCGGCGTCCAAAGATGTTCTGGCCGAACTTCATTCTGACCACCGTGCTGCTGGTGCTGCTGGTCATTGGCTTAATGCCGATTCAGATCCTGTTCATGCTGGCGTTTGCGGTTGCGGTCATGCTCAACTATCCGACGCTGGAGGAGCAGAAAGCCCGCATCAGTGCGCACGCCGGAAACGTGCTGGCGGTGACGTCGCTGATTTTTGCCGCCGGCATTTTCACCGGGATCCTCTCCGGTACCGGCATGGTCGATGCCATGGCGAAGAGTCTGCTGGCGGTGATCCCGCACAGCTTCGGGCCTTACCTTGCGCTCTTCACCGCACTGATCAGCCTGCCGTTCACCTTCTTTATGTCGAATGACGCCTTTTACTTCGGCATTCTGCCGGTTATCGCACAGACGGCGGCCAGCTATGGCATTACCGCAGAAGAGATTGCCCGCGCCTCCATCGTCGGCCAGCCGTTCCACCTGCTGAGCCCGCTGGTGCCCTCCGTTTACCTGCTGGTGGGCCTGGCGAAGGTCGATATTGGTGACCACCAGCGCTTTGCCATCAAATGGGGGATTCTGGTCAGTCTGGTTCTGATGGCGGGAGGCCTGATCACCGGTGCTTTCCCACTGTTCCACCGTTAATCGTCGGTTTTATGGCGGATAACCGGCAATTTTGCCCGGTTATCCGCTTCACCGCTCCGCCTACTGTTTCAACCCTTTCTACACTCTATAGCCAGACTGAGATCTGCGTGCCGGACGGTGCCAGCCTCGGGTCATTTTCCGTTAACGCTGTGGGGTCCCGATGAAAATTCACCATCTTAACTGTGGCTGTATGTGCCCGCTGGGCGGCGCGTTCTATGATGGATTCAGCAAAGGCCTGAAGGCACACCTGGTCTGCCACTGCCTGCTGATTGAGACCGACCGCGATGGGCTGGTACTGGTGGATACCGGATTCGGGCGGCAGGATATTCATGCGCCCGGCAGCCGCCTGTCCGGCTTTTTCCGTGCACTGAACAACATTCAGCGACGTGACGATCTCACCGCGCTGGCGCAGATCACGGCACTGGGATTCCGGGCAGAAGATGTGCGGCATATTATTCTGACCCATCTCGATTTTGACCATGCCGGCGGACTGACTGATTTTCCGCAGGCCCGCCTCCATCTGTTACAGCAGGAGGTCGATACCGCTCATCGGCGGCATAGCTGGCTGTCGCGTGAACGTTATCGTCCCGGACAATGGGGCGGGATCAGCCAGTGGGAGACTTATCAGCCGCAGGGAGAGCGCTGGTTTGGTTTTGAGGCCGTTAACCGGCTGCGTGACCTGCCGCCAGAGATTCTGCTGGTGCCGCTGGCAGGCCATACGCCGGGGCACGCGGGTATTGCCATCCGCCAGTCCGATGGCTGGCTGCTGCACGGCGGCGATGCCTGGTTTTATCGTGGGGAGATGCGGCAGCAGACACGGCACTGCACGCCGGGGCTGCGCTTTTATCAGTGGATGATGGGAATGGATAACCGGGCCAGACGGCATAATCAGCAGCGACTGCGGGAACTCTCCTGCCAGCACGGCAGCGAGATTACCTTTTTCTGCAGTCATGACGCGCGCGAACTGGATGGCTTGCAGAGTCATGTACCGCTGCGCTGATAAGAAAGCCGCCTCTGCTGAATAAGGCAGCAGGGTGACCGGGTGAGGTGCGAACCTCTGTTCATCACCCTATGCCAATATCATTACTGACGGGCTCAGAAGCTGACTCCTGAGCCCTGATGCGGCAGCCTTTTCAGCGGCGGCGTCATCCCGTGTAATCAGCCTGCACGGGATCGCCCGACCGCTTCTTCAGCTGCACAGCAAGCCAGGGGGCGGTAAGACTCTGTTCCGCACGGCTGACCGCTTCCGGTGAACCAGCGGAGACAACCCGCCCGCCCTTCAGCCCGGCACCGGGTCCCAGATCGATGACCCAGTCCGCCTCGGCCACAATCCGCATGGTGTGTTCCGCCATCACCACAGTGTGACCACGCGTCACCAGCTCATCCAGTACGTTCAGCAGCTTATCCATATCCGACGGATGCAGGCCTGTTGAGGGCTCATCCAGCAGATAAAGCGTAGCGGTGCGCTGCACGCGCTGCAGTTCCCAGGCGAGCTTGATGCGCTGACACTCGCCACCGGAAAGTTCGGTGGCGGGCTGACCCAGCGTCAGATAACCCAGACCCAGCGACGTCAGCGCCTTCAGGGAACGCTGGATCCCCTCATACTCCCGGAACCGCTCGGTGGCTTCATTAACGGTGAGCGCGAGCACGTCGGCGATCGTGAGATCATTCCAGGTCACCTCCAGCGTTTCAGCGTTATAACGGCTTCCTCCGCAGACTGAGCAGGTTGCCGTTGCGCTCGGCATAAAGAGCAGCTCGATGGAGATCTGCCCCTGCCCTTCACAGGCAGGACAGCGTCCGGCGGGCAGATTGAATGAAAAGCGGCTGGCGCTGAATCCTCTGGCTTTCGCGGCAGGTGTATCGGCAAAGAGTCTGCGGATAATGTCGAAAAATCCGGTGTAGGTGGCAAGATTCGAGCGGAGTGTCCGACCGATGGGACGCTGATCAATTCTGACCAGCCGGCGGAGGGCGTCACCGCCACTGACAACCTGCCCTGTCACTTCCGGCACCGGTTCTTCCTCTTCGCCCTCTTCGCTGTCAGCTGGCGTATCAAAACGTCCAAGCATTTCGGGCAATACGCGATTCAGTAACGTGGATTTGCCTGAGCCTGAAATCCCGGTGACTGCGGTCATTCTCGCCAGCGGGATAGCGATATCCACTCCGGCGATATTGTTGCAGACGATCTGCGCCAGCCTGAGCCACTGTTCTGCAGGGCGACGCCGACGCAGCCCGGTGTAACTGTGCGCAAAGAGATACTCTGCAGTCGGGGAGGCACTGACTTTTTCCAGACCGGCTGGCTCCCCGTTATAGACGATCGCGCCGCCGTGACTGCCCGGGCCAGGCCCGACTTCCACCAGCCAGTCAGCCTCAGCAATCAGGTCTGTATTATGCTCGACAACCACCAGCGAATTACCCGCCCGGACCAGATTCTTCAGCGAGGCCAGCAGCGAACGGACATCCTCGGGATGCAGGCCCGCAGACGGCTCATCCAGCACGTAGAGCACGCCAAACAGACGGGAAATCAGCTGGGTGGCCAGACGCACGCGCTGCAGTTCGCCAGAGGAAAGTAGCGTAGTGCGACGTCCCGGCGCGAGATGCCCCAGCCCCAGCGTCTCGAGCTGCCCCAGCCGCGTGCAGATATCGGCGGCCATTCGGATTACCGCCTCGCGCAGCGCCGCTTCGGCGGGCATATCGGGTGATTTGCCCTGAGCGTAAGGTTTCAGCCGTTCGTTCAGTTCAAAGACCGGGCGTTCACTCAGGCTGGCGATATCCTCACCGGCAAAAGTGACAGAGAGCGCATCCCGGTTAAGCCGTTTACCGTGACATTCCGGACAGGGCGCGACCGTCACAAAGCGCGCCAGCCTTTTTTTGGTGGTGTCACTGCCACCCGCATAGCCCTGCAGCACGATTTTTGCCGCGCTGGTGTAGGTGCCGGTATAGGCAGGCTCTTCGCCCGCCGCCCGCGCTTTTTCCCGCTGCGCCGCGTTCAGCCCGGCGAAAATCGGCACCGAGGGTTGTTCATCGGTCAGTAATATCCACTGCCGATCGCGGGAGGAAAGCGTGTGCCAGGGCGCATCAACGTCGTAGCCAAGCGTCTCCAGAATGCTGCGCAGATTTTTGTTATGCCAGCCTCGGGGCCATGAAGCTATCGCCCCCTCGCGGATGCTGAGTGATTCATCCGGGACCATCGCTTCGGTTCTGACGGTGTGCACCCGGCCGAGTCCCTGACAATGCGGACAGGCGCCTTTGGGATGGTTAGGCGAAAAACAGTCGGCCGTCATAAAGGGCACCCCCTCAGGCCTTACGCCCGCACGGGAAAACAGCAGGCGCAACGTAACGGAAATGCGGGTCAGGCTTCCCACCGTTGAGCGTTCCTGCGCACCGCTCCGGCTCTGCTGAAGCGCCACCGCGGGCGGCAGCCCGTCGATATTGTCCACATCCGGCGCAGCGGCCTGATCGATCAGGCGGCGGGCATGCGGCGAAACCGACTCAATAAACCGGCGCTGCGCTTCTGCGTAGAGGGTATCAAAAGCGAGTGAAGACTTACCGGAGCCAGAGATGCCGGTAAAGACCACCAGCGCATTCCGGGGGAAACGCAGCGACACCTCTTTGAGATTATGTGTTCTGGCACCCTGAACCGAGATATCAGGGTCTATATGCTCATCAGCGCGGTCAGGATCGGTGGAATTCGGTTCTCTCATGATGTCCCTGTTTGATCATCTCCGGCAGGCTTAGGACCGCCTGCCGATATTAGCTGAAAGTGGTGATGGCCGGATGAGTGTTCAGGCTATCCGGCCTGTTCCGACATCGGCACCCAGGCAAGGGTAGTCAGGGATCCCGGTATGTACAACGCGGAGAGGTGATGTCTGAGGGAAAGAAGCGGGCAACTTATCACGGATTAATCCACGCGCTTGCCTGCAATACTCCGTCAGCGGCATAGCGGAACAGCGCGCGCTGGTTGTCGTTCCGCTGGAGCTGATAAGCGTCCAGCGAGCTGGCCTGCAGGATGACCACGCCGAAGCGGGATTCTCCGGTTTCCGGACCCGTTGACTCACCTGCCAGAGGCGCCGTTGCCCGCACCTCGCCCGGTGGTCCACCGTTGTATGTCTGCCGGGTATGCGGCGGTAGCGCACGCCAGGTGTTCCGGGCAATCTCACTGCCTGCCGCATAACAGTGAACCTGCCCGGCCAGGCGCAGTTGCAGGCGGCGCTCATGGCAATATCCCAGCACGGTGACCTGGGGATTTGCCGCCATCTCCTGCCATTTCGGGCTGCGAACATCGGTGTGAAAAGTCAGCATCCGGCGCTCATCATCACATTCGCGCAATACCACGATGCGCGCCTGAGGCCGTTGTGCGGCATCGACCGTGCAGAGCGTCACATAGCGGAATCCGGCGTGCGGGCCGGCGGCCGCTTCCATGAGTCTCGCCCAGGCCGCAGCTTCAAACGATCTTAAATCCATAGGCTTATCTCTCTGGTCAACGTTCAGTTATCGGCTAAGCGTAGCAACGAAGCGGCAGGATGACCTGCCAGTACAGCCATGAACAGCGCCATACATACAATGTAAACAGCGAACAGAGGCGGGAAACAGGCAAATTTCCCGGCATTGCGGGGGCCTCACATCGTAACGAAATCGCTTCACGCCCGTCTGCGACACCTGCTATTTTTGCCGCATAGCCTTTAAACTGATCCGCAGGGAGTGACAGCATGTCAATGGACACGTCGCCTGGAACGCAGCCGCAGGTCATCTCACCACGCCTCACCTATCGCCCGTTGCGCCAGCAGGACTGGCCTTTCTATCTGGCCGTCAGTCAGGATCGATCGGTGATGAGATACATCAGTGACCCGCGCAGTGCAGATGAGATCAGAACACAGTCGTTTGATGTGCGGCTGCCTGCCTGGTACAGGGGCTGCCCGCACTGGCTCTGTCTGGTGATAGAAGAAAAAACCTCCGGCTATCCTGTTGGCCTTTGCGGGTTTATCGATCGCGGAGAGGATATTGCGGAAGTGGGTTTTCTGCTGGCCGCAGAGGCGCAGGGCAAAGGTTACGGCAGCGAATCGCTGCGGGCCACGATCGCCTTTTGCTTTGAGCAGCAACATTACCGCAAAATGATCGCCACCGTCACAGCCGGTAATGTACCCTCACGCCAGACCCTGCTCTCAGCCGGTTTTATTCAGGAAGGCACCTTGCGGCAGACCTTCTTTCTCAACGGCAGATGGCAGGATGACTGGGTCTTCGGCTTGCTGAAAGAGGAGTACCGGCCAGCAGCACGAGAATGAGCGGCTGGCGCGCAGTCACTGAGCGTGCGCAGCCGCCAGGCAAGCCAAACCCGGTCAGCGTGGCGTGACGCCGTAACCGCTGGCAACAGCAGGCAGTGTCTGGGCCTCCTGACCCAGGATTGCCTCAAAGTCATCTGGCGTCAGTGGCTGACACAGACCATTACCCTGCATAACGTTGCATCCGGCGGTCGTGATAAAAGCGATCTGCTCTTTCTCTTCCACGCCTTCTGCCGCAACCTGAATGCCCAGGCTTTTCCCCAGAGCGGTCATGGCACGAAATAACATCCGCACCCGCATACTGGAATCCAGTTCCAGCGTCAGAGACTTATCAATCTTGAACCCCGACACAAAGCTATAGCGCAGCAGATTAAGGGCGCCCAGCGTCCGGCCGTAGTGATCGATCACGAAGGAGGCGCCCGTCCGGCGCACAGCCTCAACCTGTGCAGGCATATCCTGCACCAGCACAGCCAGCAGCGGCTCATCCACCTCCAGATCGACAAAACCGGCGTCGCCTCCCGCACTTTCGCGGATCACTGTTTCCAGAGTATGTCCTGTCAGCTGACGCGGAAACAGGTTAATGCTGACGCGAAGCTGCGGAAAACGCACCTGCCACTGCCGGACCTGAGCCAGCGCACGGCGGATGATCCACTCTCCGAGCGTGACAGAAAGCGGACTTTTAACCAGCATACCGATGAACTCGGCAGGTAACAGCAATCCCCGCGTCGGATGCTGCCAGCGGACCAGCGTTTCGCACCCCACAAGTCTGCCGCTTTCAACGTCGTAGCGTGGCTGATAGTAGAGCGTAAACTGCTGCTGCCGCACTGCCGTTTCCAGTTCACGCTCAAAACGACGGCGCTGCTGTTCCGCATCACGGAAAGCAGGCATAAACAGAATGCTGCAGCCTTTACCGGAAGCCTTGGCGCGGTAAAGCGCCAGGTCCGCGGCAGACATGACCGAAGAGGGATCGCGGCCATGCTCAGGATAAGAGGCGATGCCGGTGCTGGCACCCACCACAACGGGTGAGTCGTGAAAACGAAACGGCGTCTGTATGGCCGCTATTAACTTTTCCGCCATCATCGCTGCTTCGGTGCTGCCGCCTGCTAACAGGATCACAAATTCATCGCCACCCAGACGCGCAGCCGTGACGGCGCTGCTACAGACCGCCCGGATCTGTTCGGCGACGTGACACAGCAGCGCATCCCCGGCAGCATGTCCCAGCGTGTCGTTGACCTCCTTGAATCCATCAAGATCGGTCATCAGCAATGTATAGGGCACACCCGCTTTGGTCAGCTGAGCCACCTGCTCCATAAAGGCGCTGCGGCTGGCGAGTCGCGTCAGCATATCCAGAGAAGCCAGTTCACAAAGTCGCGCCTCGCTCTCATAGCGAGCCGTGACATCGCGAATGATCATTCCCACCAGCCGCTCGCCCTCTTCACACCAGCCGGAGAAAGAGACTTCTGCCGGAAATTCGCGACCGTCACGCGTAACACCCCAGATCTGTAGCGAGCGCGGCAGGGAAATTGCCGCTTCATCAGCAGTGATACGCGCGAGTTCAGAGCGATAATCAGTCTGGCAACGCGCCGGAATCAGCTCGCTGATATACTGGCCCTGCATCTCTTCGGCCGTGTAACCAAACAGCGCCGTTGCGGCCGGATTCCAGAAGATGATGCCGCGCCGGAGATCGGTACAGACAATGGCGTCTGGCGAGGTCGATGAGATCGCCTGAAGCCGCTGCTGACTGGTGTAACGCAGCAACTCCAGACGGTGCATCTCCATGCGATCCATCACCAGGGCGGCAATATCAGCCAGATGCTGCCGATCTTCCGCCGTCAGTGGCTCTCGCGGATGGCTGTCGGTCAGGCAGACAGTGCCAATGTGATGACCATCCGGGGTTGAGAGTGGGATCCCGGCGTAAAAGCGGATAAAAGGATAGCCATGCACCAGCGGACTCTCGCGAAAGCGCGGATCCTTCAGCGTATCGGGTACGCAGAGAATGTCGCCCTTCGCCAGCGTATGGTGGCAGAAAGCGACGTTACGCGCAGTGCCTGAGATATTAAGACCGTAGCGGGAGGCGAAGAATTGCCGCTTCTCATCAATCAGCGACACAAAAGCGACCGGCACCTTAAACAGGCGTGCGGCCAGCGTGGTGAGGCGATCCAGCGCATCAGTCGGCGGTGTATCCATCAGATGATACTGTTTCAGCGCGTCGAGGCGAGCCGCCTCGGCATCATGATAAACGGGTCGTTTCAACGCTATTTTCCTCTGATGTTATCTGCTGTGGCCGGCATGACACAGCATAAAGAGGACACGTTCAATCAGACAGGACGGACAGATTACGCTGCCGACCCGCTGCCGGAAGAAAGGCCCGTCAGTGAGCCCGGCAGCAACAGGTTGCCGCACGGAGCCCGGTAAAGCTGGCCCCGCTGGGAGCAGATCGCCAGTTAACACATTTTGCCCGGCTGAGAGGCCGCATCGCAGCAGCATTTTTTCGCGGACCACGCCAGCCTGATCCGGCCGGGGCATATCAGACGAGTGGAATAATGCGCTTCGCTTAGTGATATATCGGCCTGACATAACTTTACTTCAGCGAAAACGCAGGCTGAATACCTTACTTTTTCGATTTCGGGACCAGCTGATAGTAGGGATGCTCTCCGGCCAGTAGCATCAGCAGCTCATATTCACCCTGACTGAGCAGCGCGGGATTTTTTGATGCTTCTTTGGTCTGCCAGACCCGCTGGCTGAGATCAAACCGTTCTGCCGCAATCTCCTGAGAGAGTCCGGCGGCCATACGCAGCTCACGCACATTATGCTGCACAACGACCGGCTGCTGTAAAATCTGATTTCTCATATAAACGCTCCGCATACGGTGCCCCGACAGGATGGCCAGACTGAAGGTCCTGTTCACGGCCAACAGATAAATTTGAGTTAAGTTTTAAATTCCAGCTACTTTTCGCGTCAGGAAAGCGTAAAAGGCCAGTAAAGAAACCCAAACTAAGTGAAATTATATTTTTCTTTCTCATCGGACAATTCCTGTCCGGCCTGAATCAATATATTCATTCTGTATAGCAAAAATGGCTTTACAATGATCGGGGTCAATAGGGCTTAAAATAAATGACCCTTTTACTTATCTTTAAATAAGTGGGAAAGCTGGCCGCTGCTAATCTGCGTACGGCCAGCACGAACCCGAGTAAAGGTGATGCAGGCTATGCCTGACTGAACGCGGCCCAGCCACCCGGCTGTTCCACTGACACTGAAGGTTTGCTGACTGCGGCAGCAGGCTGGTGTGGCAGGGTAAAGCGCGTAATCACGCTTCCCAGCGTTTCGGTCTGTCCACTAAGATTGCCTGCCGTCGCAGAAACCTGCTGAACCAGCGTCGCATTTTGCTGAGTCACGCGGTCAAGCTCAGCCACGGCCACCGTTACCTGGGCAATCCCTTTGCTCTGCTCATCCGACGCCAGCGCAATCTGTCCAATGCGGTCATTGACACCGCCGACGCCACGCAGTACTGCCTCCATCGTGGTTCCTGCACTTTCTGCCGCCCGTCTGCCGTCTTCAACACGCGCAACCGTCTCAGTGATAAGCTCTTCAATCTCTTTAGAGGCGGCCGCGCTGCGCTGCGCCAGTGAACGAACCTCACTGGCGACCACCGCAAAGCCACGCCCCTGCTCACCCGCACGGGCTGCTTCGACGGCGGCATTCAGCGCCAGGATATTGGTCTGAAACGCAATGCCATTGATGGTGGCGGTAAACTGACGGATTTTCTCTGAGCCCTGCGCAATGCTGACAATCGCTGCCGCAACCGTCTGCACCAGTGCTACGCCCTGGCGGGTGGTATCCGTCGTGCTGACGGCCAGTTCCCGCGCCTCACGGGCGTTCTGCGCGTTGTTACGCACGGTAACGGTAATCTCCTCCATGCTGGCCGCCGTCTGCTCCAGCGCCGCGGCTTGCGTCGAGGTCCGGTCAGAAAGGTCCGCGTTGCCTGCAGCAATATCGCCCGCTTCGCGATGGAGAATCGCCGCGTTGTCGTGAATGGCACTGACCGTTTCCAGCAGACTGTGCTGCATTTCTTTTACCAGAGGCACCAGTTGCCCGACGCAATTACGCCCCAGATCTTCAGGTTCACGGGTCAGATCGCCGTCTGCGATCACTTTCAGGTGCGCGCGGATCTTACCCACCGGACGCACCAGGTGAACCACCAGATAGCGGTCACAGAACAGCATCAACGCGATGGACATCAGCAGTGCAACCAGCAGCACACCTTCGAGCTTACGGCGGTCAGCCCTGAGCGGAGTCTGACTTTGCGCCAGCTGCTGCGTCAGCTGATTCAGCTGTTCGCGGGCAGCAGACGGAAAGTCTGCAGGAGCGGCCGTGAGGGCGGTACGCAGGCCATCCCATTCAGGATCGGCCGGAATAGCGGCAGTAAGCGCGTCTTTATCAGCCGGACGGCCGCTCTGCATGATGAGAGCACTCTGCGCCAGCACGCTCAGCTGCTGCGTCAGGACACTGGAGCGTTCCGTCTGGCGAAAGATATCGCGCACTAACTGATTGCTGCAGAGGCCTGCCAGCGCAATCACGCCGACTGATACGATCATCATCCACAGCACAACGCGGCGGATAGTGAAATGCCTGAGTGAATTCATAAGGGTTTCCCTGATGTTGTTTTGGTGTAGTTAAAAAAGGCAATAATAAGTTTTGTCATCTACTTTAGTGCGTTATTATATAGTGCACTATTTTTATACCTTCTATCCTGGCAGGGTATTTCAAAAATTAAAAGTTTCTGACGACAAAATAATAGAATCGTGGTTAAGAAAATATTTCGTTAAAGAAAAAAGCTCTGTTGTCCTGGTCAGGACTGGCGCACAGTGAATTAAAAAAATAAACTGTCTTGGCTCTTCCCTTTTTCAGAAATTGCCTGTAGTTATCACGCATATTATTAAATTTAACTGTTTAATTTCGCACCGTAATCATCCGGTGCGGAGGGATCCATGTTTACACGTTCTGGCGGCGACAACGATTGCCGCGCGCGCACACTGAATGCGCTGTTGAGTTATGACGAAAGTCGTGACCAGGTATTGCGGCAGTTTGTCCGGCTGGCCAGCCAGGCGCTCGGTATTCCGGGGAGTTTTATCTCCGTACTGGATGATGAGATGCAGCACGTCAGGGCGGCGCACAATTTCACGCTGACGCACTCTACCCGGCAGGATTCACTCTGCCGTCACGCCGTAGACAGTGACAGCACCGTGGTGGTGCCCGATACGCTGCTCGATACCCGCTTTGCTGAACATCCGCTGATTCTCGGTGCGCCTTTTATTCGCTTCTATGCGGGTGTGCCACTGAAAAGCAGCGCCGGTCTGATCCTGGGTACGCTATGCGTGACGGATGTGGTGCCTCATCGCTTTGGTCGCGAGCAAATCGCGATGCTCACTATGCTGGCGGCGCTGGTGATGTCATTTCTCGAAGCCTGGTATTCAGCGGGCTTTGCCGACCCGGTCACGGGTCTGCCCAATCGTCAGCGTCTGATTCGCGATCTGCAGTTTCTGGCTGCCTCTGGTGACACCACGCTGCGGCGGCTGGTCCTGATTGACTGCATTGATATGCCGCGCGCCTATGAGCTTGCGCGCTCGATGGGTATGGGGCCGGTCGAAAGCCTGCTGAAAGATGTGGCGACCCTGCTGCCGCTGCGTCTGCGGCCCGCGCCGGGTGAAATGCTCTACACGGTGGCAACCGGGCGCTTTGCTCTGCTGACACGTCAGGAGAGCAGACTGACGGCAAGCTGGGTGGCCGATAAGCTGACAGGGATCAGCGCCGACCTCGGCGACGGGCTGTCGGTTGCGCTGGTGACCCACACCGGGGAGGCCGGTTTCAGGACCGGAGAGCTGCCCGCGCAGGAGATCCTGCGACGAGCTGTCAGTGCCCTGCATGAGGCGATCACCCGCGACGTTGCCTCCATGCTTTTCAGCGAGGACACTGATACCCGCCATACCCAGGATTTCACCCTGATGCACGACCTGGCTGCAGCTATTCGTCAGGATAAGGGGCTATGGCTCGCCTATCAGCCTAAAATCTGTCTGCATAGCGGCAAACCCATCGGTCTGGAAGCGCTGATCCGCTGGCAGCATCCGCAGCACGGCGAGCTCTCGCCTGCTCAGTTTCTGCCTTTTGCCGGCCAAACCGAACTGCTCAGTGAGCTGACAGACTGGGTGACAGAGCGGGCCATAGCCCGGCTCTCCCGGCTGCGCGACAGTTATATTCAACTGCCAGTCACTATCAACGTCAGCAGCAGCGATTTTTCCCGTGACGGTTTTGCCGACGAACTGGAAGATAAGATGATCAGAGCGAAGCTGCCGGTTTCGCTGCTGGGTATTGAGTGTCTGGAAACCGAGCGGATCCTGGAGAGCCCGGCGGCGATGCAGGGGCTTGAGATGCTGAAACTGCGTGGGTTTGGTATTTCGCTGGATGACTTCGGCACAGGCTACAGTAATATCAGCTATCTGCGACGGATGCCTCTCGACGTGATTAAGCTCGACCGCTCCCTGATCAGCGAAATTTCATCGGATACCGCTTCGCGTGTCATTGCACGCAGCATTATTGCCATGCTGAAAGATCTGGACTACACAGTCCTCGCCGAAGGCGTAGAAAACGCAGAAACCGAATCGGCGCTGACCGACTTTGGCTGTGATCAGGCGCAGGGCTTTTTCTATGCCCGACCGCTGCCGGAGGCGGCACTGGATGAGTGGCTCGGCTGGCGACTACGCAGTAAGTGCTGAGTCTGCTCATTACTGGCATCGCTTTGTGCTGTCTGTCGCCACAAAGTCTGATTATTGAAGCAATGACAATCTGCTGAACGCAATAACACTTGTCAGCGAAGTGAGTATCTAAAGATGAAGGCGAGTCACAGAGATGCGGTGGTCTGGCCTGCCGTTACTCTTGGTCGTTTTGATAATAACCGTGCTTCAGAGGCGAAAATGACGGGGCAGAGATTGCCCCGCCGGGCGGGCCAGATTACTCAGATTCGGCACAGCGGAAAATAAGCATGATTATTTTGCAGACGTCTCTCTGCAAAATACATTAATCTCATTAACGCCAGAACGATCTGATATAAGAACGGCTGCTGAGTCTTTTAATAAAGTGATAGGGACAGGTAAAGCGTTGCCCATCCCACTCCAGATTAAACCACTGAAACTCATCATCTTTAATCTTATCTAACAATGTCATTGCCTGCATAGGTGTCTGAAAAGCATAAGCTTTCATTACGCCCTCTTTGGTGCATAAATCAATATGAACCATGTAACCCCCGGGTGTTAAAAAAAGAACATTTTATAATTATTGGACAGCCCTTAAAGCATAAGCCATTTATCGCTGGCTGATTATCTGATTCCGTCCTATTTTCGTAAAAGTTTTGTCGCCCTGAAATTTAATATATTTTTGTGCAATTCCGGCTATTATCATCAATTAATTTGACCATCTGAAGATAATCCGGCATTAATTACCAACGCTGAATGAGGGATTAGCCGTCAGCATCACCATCGCTGAGCGAGGGCTGGCGCAGAGCGCGACTGCCTGCCTGAATTTCCATCGCGTTGTGACAGGCGAAATGTTACCGGGGTGAAATGCAGAACCGATGCGTTTGTGATGGTCAGAAAGCAGGCTGTTCGTTTACACTCTCTGCAGCCACTTCTGCGCTCCAGATGAGCGACAGAGAAGCGGGCGATTGCTGACGGCCCCCGGTAAGGACTCTTATGCTGAATTATATGGTGTCGCTCTATCGTACCCTTCCGGTCTCTCCGGCCTGCCTCAGCGACTGGCTGAGCCGCTGGCTGGCACTGGAAGCGTTCAGATGTCACGACCACCATTTCTCGGCAGCTTTTCCATGGCGTGAAACTGGTCTGCCCCAGCATACTTTTCTGCAGCGTGAACTCGTTATTAACGGTCAGCGTTATCTTACCGGCCCCCGTTATCTGGGTGGCGATCTCGCCCAGCCTTTTATCGAGGTTATTGCCCGGGATGGGGAGCTGGATCATACCGTTGCCAGCGCCATCATGCAGGTCTGGCAGCCGCTGAACCCTCAGAAGCTGCGTATCCTGTTACCTGCCTCCATGCCTGATATCGGCGTCACCGATCAGCTGGTTTTCGTCAGCGATCCCGCCTCATCCTGCGGGTCAGGCGATCCGGCGCTTTCACTGGTGACGGCCAGCCGCAAAGATTATCCCGCCTGTCTCACGGCGATTAATCGTGCTTACCGCACCAGCTGGCAAAAACTGCCCCACCTGCGCGGGCAGCTACTGGCAACCAGTCGTCAGGAACTGCGTGACGATATCGCCGGGGGGCATGTCTGTCTGATCGTCTGGCAGGGCAGCGTAGCCGGACTGATGATTTGCGTACCGCGACGACTGGCCTTTATGGAGGGATTCCAGATTATGGATGAAGTGATTACGCCTGCGTTTCAGGGTCGTGGGCTGGCCGCGCGCGCTCAGCGCTGCCTGCAGCAGCAGCTCAGGCAGCGCTATGGTCTGGCGGCACTGCTGACCGGCACGATCCTGCCAGGCAATACCCCTTCCCTGCGCAGCGCGCAGAATGCCGGGCGCCGCTGCCTGCTAAAATACCACTTTTTTACACCTGCCGATTTACGCACCGCCCGGCGTACTATCTAAGGGTTTTGCGGTTTTGCTGGTATTCCCCCTTGATCCCCTGCCATTTTCTCTTCACTTAGCGGAATTGCCACGCTTCTGATATCCGATCCTGAATAACGGCGCAGCGAAATCCCGGAGAAAGCTCAGACGGTCCGGAAAACAGTCCGATCCGGCGTCAGATTACGCTGGAAACAATCTGCCTGTCCGGCATTCGCAGATGAATCTTTGATGAAAAAAGACAGAAAAATAGTGTCCGATTAACGATACAGGACGATATCCTGCATCAAAGCAGCCATTCACATTTTGAAAATAAAATAATAACACCCCGTTATTTCTTCATGGCTAAATCAGTGCCAGTTTTCATTAACGGAGCAGGCCAATGATGCAATTTGTAGCCGTTTTTCTCTCTTCCCTGTTTATATGCAGTAACGCGCTGGCGGGAACAGTTTCACCCGATGCTATCTCAGCAGCACTGAATGAGCGCATGCAGATTATGAAAGCCGTTGCCGGTTACAAAGCCCGGCACCATTTACCTGTGGAAGATCTGCCTCGAGAGCAGGTTGTGCTGGATAAGATGCTGCGCAACGCGCAGCAGACAGGGCTTGAACCGCAGTCCGTAACGCCGTTCATCCATGCGCTGATGAACGCCAGTAAAGCCATTCAGTATCGCTATCTGGCTGACTGGCTCGCCACACCTGAAAACGCCCGCGCGCCCGCCGATCTGGCAGAAACCCGGCAGCAGATAGAACGGCTGGATACAGAACTGCTTACCGCGATCGGCCAGCGCCTGACGGCGGGTCCGCTGACAGCGTCGGACAGTCACCGGCTGATCGCGGCGCTGGCAGCGCCGCATCTCAGTGAGGCCGATAAAGCCAGCCTTGTGGCCTCGCTTACCCGTATTCAGCGCAAAGCCTGATTGACCCGGTGGCCGGAATAGAATCTGGCCACTATCCGCGCAGGCGCAGCGTGGCAGGCAGCACCAGCTGGCTGGCGGCTGGTTCCTCACCCGCAATCATGGTGGTCAGCAAAGAAAAGCAGGCCTGTGCCAGCTCCGGAACATTTTGCTCTACGGTATCGATGGGAATAGAGAGAGAATCATAGAGATAGTGATCGTCGAAACTGGCGATACGGATGTCGCTGTTAAGCAGATTATGCTCGCTCATGTAGCGCAGCACCCCCTCCAGCAGGCCACAGGCGGCGGTAAACATGGCTTTCGGCGGCCGACCCAGCTGGCTGCAGAGCGCAGCAAACATCTCATAGCCGCTGCCGGGATGATAGTTGCCCTGAATTATCCATTCCGGCTGCGCTGTCACCCCTGCGCGCGCCAGACCCTGTCTGAATCCGGCCAGACGATCCTGCGTCGGCGAGAGCGCAGACTGACCGCCCAGAAAATAGATCTCTTCCGGACAGGCACGCGCCAGCTTTTCGACCAGCTCAGCGGTCGGCGTAACGGAATCGGTAATTACCCAGGGCAGCGTCGTATTATTCATGTGCCGGTCAAACAGCAGCACCGGCATCTGTTCACTGAGGCTGAGATAGTCACTGTCGTTCAGCATGCTGGAGGCGACAATTAACCCGTCGACCTGGCGCGACACCAGGTTATTCACTACGACGCGCTCCTGAGTGGCATTTTCGTCGGTGCAGGAGATTAGCAGCTGCAGACCCGCCGCACGGCAGAGATTTTCCAGCGCGTGAGAAAAGGCGGCGAAACCGTGATTCGTGATCTCCGGGACGACCAGTCCCAGCGTATGACTGCGGGCATCATGCAGCATCCGGGCATGGATGCTGGGCTGATAATGATGCTCCCGGGCCAGGGCCAGAACCCGCTCGCGCGTCTCTTTCGCAACCCGTAGCTCTTCACCCCGACCATTGAGCACCAGACTGGCCGTGGCTTTTGAAACCCCGGCCAGCCCGGCAATGTCACTGATGGTAACGCGTTTTGTTTTTCGCACGACAAGGCATCGGTTAAGGAAACAGTCGCTTAGTCTACCATGCAGCGACGTAACGACCAGTAGCGCACCTGCAGTTCTGCGTCTCCGCGCAGAGTCAGCCTTGCCGGATGCTCAGGAAAATAGCGACTGCTCATTACCCCTTCCCCCTCATTGATGAAGATTTCAACGCTGGAGTGGTCGCACAGGATCTGCAACCGGCGGGCAGCCCCGATCCAGTAACGGGTCATCCACTCGCCCGTGACCAGGCTGCGACGCGTCAGCCGCAGTTCATCCTGCTGCCACGTCAGGATCAGCGTATCCGCGAAGCTGAGTTCGATGCCGCCCTCGCTCTCCAGCATCAGTTCCAGTCGCTGTGCGGCGATTGCGGGAGCATCACTGGCTCGGCCCAGATAGTGCTGCTCCTTTTCCCGCAGCGCCTGCAGCTCGGCAATCGGCTGCTGGCAGAGCCGGCCATTGCGCGCGCTCAGCTCGCGTATGCAGGTCATCTGATGGATCCATCCCTGTGAAACGGTAGGCTGGGCCATCTCTTCGCCGTCCGGCGTGCCCATCCAGCCCACCAGCAGACGACGACCGTCTGCAGTCAGCGTGGTTTGCGGAGCATAAAATTCGAATCCGGCATCCATTTCATTCAGCGGCCCATGCAGGAAGGCAGGCTGCGTATAATCCAGCGAACCGCTCAGCCAGGCGCAGGCGTGACTGTTGAGATAGCGCTTCTCTTCGCGCGGCACGCCCTGCGGACAGCAGATCAGGAAAGTGCTGTCGCCCAGCGTGAACATATCCGGGCATTCCCACATGTAACCGGCGGCAGCCAGCCCTCCCCGTTCGCTGCCCGCAATCTCGCCAAGATTCTGCCATGTCCGCAGATCCTCAGAACGCAGCAGCAGCACCCTGCCCTGCCGCTGCGTTGTCTGCGCGGCCAGTACCATGTACCAGTGATTGTCATGCCGCCATACTTTCGGGTCGCGGACATGACCGGTGTAGCCCTCGGGCAGCGCGATGACCGGCCCGAGTTTATCAAAGCCGCCTGCACGGTTCTGCTGCGCCAGGCACTGCCACGCGGTGCGCGAGCCATCCTCAAACTTCACGTTGCCGGTGTAGATTAACGTCATAGTGCCTTCGTCCTCTACCGCACTGCCGGAGTAGCAGCCGCTGCGGTCATACTCCTCATCCGGTATCAGGGCAATGGGCTGATGTTCCCAGTGCAGCAGATCGGCTGAGCGCCAGTGCCCCCAGCATTTGTGCTGATGCGCACAACCCAGCGCATTCCACTGATAGAAGAGATGATACGCACCGTCGAACTGGATAAAACCATTGGGATCGTTGAGCAGACCGGTGACCGGCGCCAGATGCCAGCCGGGATAGTGGCTGTCGCTAAGCGCCTTTGGCATTCCCTGCATGACCGCCTGCAGGATCGCGGCCAAATGTGTTGATGAGGCCATTATTCCGCCTCCGTTTTGTATTTAAGCAGATAAGAGATGACGAACGCGGTCGTGAACGCGATGACGATACCGATAATATAATTCAGCAGAGAACTGGCCTGAACAATCGCCATGCCAGGCAGACCGGTCAGCCCTACCGCCGTCATATAAACATGCACCGACACGACCCAGGCACCGCCCAGCGCACCGCCCACTAATCCGGCGATAAAGGGCTTCATAAAGCGCAGGTTGATACCGAAAATGGCCGCCTCGGTGATCCCCAGCAGCGCGGAAAACGCAGAGGGCAGCGCGATCGCTTTGATTTTTACATCGCGGGTTTTAAACCAGACGGCCAGACAGGCGCCACCCTGGGCAACGTTCGCCATCGCCCAGATGGGCAGCAGGAAATTCACGCCAATAGCAGGATTGCCCAGCAGTCCCGCTTCGATAGCGTGAAAGCTATGATGTACACCGGTGATAACAATGACCGAATAGAGTCCGCCGAAGACCAGTCCTGCCAGCCAGCCCGCGTGCGCAATCAGGGTACTGAGGACAAACGAGATCCCATCGCCCAGCATGCGTCCGGCCGGTCCGATAATCAGCAGCGCGATAAAGCCAGAAATGATGACCGTCAGGAATGGCGTCAGGATCAGATCCAGCGCATCCGGAATAATACGGCGCAACTGCTTTTCCAGCAGGCTCATGAACCACACGGCCAGCAGAACCGGGAATACCGTGCCCTGATAGCCTATCATCGCCACTTCGATACCGAAGAAGTTCATGGTGTGGAATCCGGCAGCAACGCCCCAGGCGTTGGTCAGTGCCGGATGCGTGAGAATGCCACCCAGGGTCGCGCCCAGAAAGGGGTTACCGCCGAATTCGCGGGCCGCTGTGAAACCAATCAGGATCGGCAGGATGATAAAGGCCGCCGAGCTACACATGTCCAGCATGATATAGAGCGCGTTTTCCGGATTGACCCAGCCGTAAGTTTTGACCATTCCCAGCAGGCCCATCAGTAAACCTGATGCCACAATCGCCGGAATAATCGGCACGAAGATATTGGATAACAGGCGGGCGATGCGCTGGAAAGGGTTGAGCTTGCGGGCAGCCATGTCGGCGGCTTCAGATTTGCTCGATTCACTGATCCCCGCCTCGGCGATAAAGGCCGCGTACACCTTGTTCACCACGCCGGTGCCGAAGATAACCTGCAGCTGACCGGCGTTGCGGAAGCAGCCTTTAACACCTTCCACACGGCCAATGGCGGCAGTGTCTGCTTTCTCATCATCTGCCAGCACCAGCCGCAGACGCGTGGCACAGTGGGCGGCGCTGGCGATGTTCTCTTTGCCTCCCATCAGCGGAAGGAGTGCCCGGGCGATTTTCACGTAATCCATAAATACCTCAGTCTTGTTATGTTTTTAACCGCGTGGCGCAGTGGCCCCGTTCACCAGGGCCGCCTGTTCAGAACCAGGTTTCCATCTGTACGCCGAAGTTCCATTCGCCACCGGCATCGAAGCCTTTGCTGCCGAAGGCGTCGTCACTGGCATAGTTATCGAGCCGGTGATCCCAGTCCATCCAGGTGGCAAAGAGACGGATTTCCGGGCGTTTAAGGAAGTCACCCACATCCCCCGCTTTCAGAGTCGGGGCAACGGTAAGTTTGGTAAAGCTGCCGCTGACCGCGTTACGGTTGTTGTAACCCGCCGGGCGCAGATCCATGTACTGATAGGAGCCCTCATACTGCATCTCAAAGTTCTGGGTGATCTCCTGAATCAGGCGCAGGTTAGCTGTCGCCCAGTCATAACTGTCGCCTTTGACATACCGATCGTCACTGCGCTGTGCCAGCAGCGCAGGCGCAATGTGCCAGCCACCGCCCAACGGCGTGATGCCATAACTCGCCAGACGCCAGGTGTTTGCCTCCGGCAGCAACGCCCCATCGGAGCCAATGGATTTGACTTCCGCACCCAGTCCATGACCATAAAGCAGCGCGGTTTTTGAGGTGCCTTCTGTCAGCCCGTAAAAGCTGTCGTTGTGCAGTCCCAGCAGGGCATGAACGCCGGTTTCTGCCGCATCGCTTTTCACTTTCAGTCCATCAATGTCGCGACGATCGTCGTTATCTTTCGCCCGCATTCCGCTGACCATCAGCTGCACTGGCCCGACGAAGTTATTCAGCGACAGAATGTAGTTCTGTGCGGTGTTTTCATTATTTTCGATATCGCCAAAGGTCCGGCCATACAGCGAAATGTTACTGCGCGCCTGATCGCTCCATTTCATGTCGTAGATACCTGCGCCAGTTCCCGCCAGAAACACCACGTCGGAGTCGATCCAGTGGATATCAAAGTTATCCCGGTCAAAGCGCTTACCCGCCCAGACCGTGGCGTTATCGAATGCGCCGCTGAAGGTGGGAAGCTGTCCGAGTTCGACAAACGCCTGACGCAGATTGAGATCGCTGCTGGCAGCGGTCCAGTCATTGTAGGTGCGCTGCCCGTCCGCCAGCATCGCTTTGAAACGGGTCGTCGCCCCATTATCCAGCGTCTGTTTATGCTCCAGGTTAAGTTCAACATAGGTGTCCGGTTCGTTACCCAGACGCCCGACGTGACCGCCGGTTTCACCGGCTGGGGTGACGGTCGGCCCGCCCTGCGTCCGGGCGGCTGAGCTGTTCATCAGCAGGCCGGAGCGGGCATACCCATGAAATTCGAAGCCGCCATTATCTGCAGGCTGCGGTTTCGTCTCCGGTGTCGTGGCGTTATTTGCGACCTGAGCGGCAGCCGCCTGATTCTGCTGCTGAACCGCCGCCAGGTGCTGAGCCTGCTTTTCAGCATTCTCTGCACGGATTTCTGCGGCACTTGCCCGCTGCTCGGCTGCCTGAAGTCGCTGCTCCATCGCTGCCAGACGTGCTTCAATGCTGCTCATGCTGGGATCGGCCCAGACAGGGGTGGAAAGGAAAAGCGTAGAGAGGGTCACTGCCAGCGTGCTTTTTTTCATTTTTATGTCCCTGAGAAGAGAGGCTATCATCACCGGATTTTGCTAAACCGGTTTAGGCGCAAATCATAGCCATGGGTAATTTCCCTGCGCAATGAAAAAAGCTAAACCGGTTTAGTGATTGTGAGACAGCTCGCAAAACAGGCGAAATAAAGGATCGTCAGCCAGCGAGATCGTCCAGCTGGTGGCGCCAGGGAAGCGCCGTCATCGCGCCTTTCGCCGTGGTCGCCAGTGCACCACAGCGTTGTGCGCAGGCAAGAGAGAGGGCTAACTGCGATTCATCGGCAGGCAGGCCGCATTGCGCCAGCTTCCAGAGCAGTCCCGCCACAAACGCATCGCCTGCACCTGTCGTGTCGATGCTGTTCACAGGCGAGGTAGCGTAATGCTTGATCTGGCCCTGGAAACAGGCGATGACCCCCTCCCTGCCCCGGGTGACCAGCAGCAATTCAATACTGAACTGCGCTGCCAGTTGTGGCATGCTGACGGACGGCGCCTGATCCGGACAGAGAAACTCGATCTCCTCATCCGAAAGTTTCACTACGTCAGCAAGGCTCAGCGCCTGATTCACCACTGCATGCAACTGTGCTGTATCGGGCCAGAGATCCTGCCGCAGGTTTACATCAAAGCTGACGTGCCCCCCGGCAGCCCGGATCTGCTGCATCGCTGTCAGTGTCGTGGTGCGTGAGGGTTCCGCGGCAAGGGCAATCGAACAGCAGTGCAGCCACTCGCCGGAACGGAAAGCAGGCAAATCC
Source organism: Pantoea sp. (assembly GCF_032114055.1). Lineage (GTDB taxonomy): Bacteria > Pseudomonadota > Gammaproteobacteria > Enterobacterales > Enterobacteriaceae > Pantoea. The sequence goes on along the minus strand of NZ_DAMCTB010000013.1, from coordinate 64,813 downwards.
GCGGCGGCCAGAAACAGATCGGCACTGGGCCGCACCATAAAGGTAAAGGAGCGTTCCCCCTGATCATCCAGTCCGACCACAACCGTTGAAGTGCGGTGTTCCGGATCGGCTACCATATACCGGGTATCGACCTGCTCATCTCTGAGCGTCTGCCGCATGAACTCACCAAAGGGATCAGCCCCTACTCTGCCAATGAAACCACTGTTTCCCTGAAGGCGGGCGATACCCACAGCCACATTGGCGGGCGCACCACCCGGACACTGCATCAGTCGATCTGGCGCTTCGGGCAGCAAATCCACCACGGCGTCCCCGAGGCACCATACGCGAACAGACATAAAATACTCCTCTGATTGAATTGGAAAGCTAAACCGATTTAGCTATAACGCCAAATCGGGGCAACTTCAAGTTAAACCCGCCTGAACTGGAGAACACTTAACAGAGATTAAGCAGAAACCTGTTCTGAACAGGCCAGTGCGGTATAACTGACAACCTTTTTCGGCACAAAAAAACCGGCACAGGGCCGGTTCTGTTATTCACGAGGAGATACAGGTTATTTAAGGGTGGAGAGTATCTGTCTGATTGAATTATCAATCTGCTCGGCAATATCTTTTGGCAGACGACTGAATTCGTATTGTATCGTACGCTTCTCGTCATTAACTTTACGACGCGCATAGGCGTTTGCCGTGCTGAACGTGGCCAGTTTTTCCGTCACCGTTTTGCTGGCGGGCGCCGGTTTCTTTAACTGACGGCGGGCACTCCTGAACCCGTTCAGGATGACGCTTTTTTTCTCATCCATGCTGGCACTTTGCAGCGCCGCATCTTCATCCAGTCTGTGTCGGATCTCACCGGCCAGCTCACTGACATCTACAGCCTCCGCTTTCGCCTCTTCCCAGACATCAAGCAGCAACTGATAGTCCTGCAAGGTCAGCTCAGAAACGACCGGAAAAAGCTCGATAAAGGCGGCGGGAACCGAAGCCGCCTGGAAGGCGCGGGAAACTTTAGCATTGGAGATCCCCTCTGCTTTGGCGATCTCGGTTTTGCTCATGCCATTCTCGTTCATCAGCTTAAAGCGCAGCCCCAGTTCACGCAGGTTATGCTCTTTCGCCGTCTGAATATCTGCGGCGAGCTGACGCGCGTCACTGAGACTCAGATCATCCGCTGTCACCAGCACTTCCAGACTCGCGCCGGCAAGCAGACAGGCAGCGCGGCGACGCGAACCGTCCATGATCTCAATCTGGTTTCCGTTTACGCGACCAATGGCCGGGAAAAACTGCTGCAGCGTAATGGTGCGGGTGATCTCCTGAAGCGACTCGGGGGTCAGCGTACTCTGGTCGCGCCCGTTAACACCGGGGTCAACGCAAGTCCGGGTTGCAATATCATCATGCGGGATCAGCTGGCGAACAAAGGTGGCTTTTGCCCCTGACTTCAGCGTAAAGGTGCGTGACTGGCTGCTACTGTCTATCATGCTGGCGATAGCAGAATCCCCGAACTTTCGGCCGATACGCTGTATAGGTTTGCTCACAGAGTACTCCTGATATATTCGATTCGATCAAAAACAGCCCTGGAGAACTGCTCGGCTTCATGTTTGGCTTTGCGCAGCGCGTCGGCACTACCCGGATAAGAGGCCGGGTTAGCACTGATGACGGTGTCAAAAGATTCGCCGCATCGCTCAAATCCATCCAGACGCGGTAAACCGCAGTCCAGCATGGATTTGGTAAAGACCTCACGAGCATAACTCTGGGAAGTCAGGTGATCGTGCTTGGAAGTCATCTTGGACATAAAGCCGATGTTTGCCTTGAGGCGTGGCTCAACACCTTCGGATTCGATTCGCTCCAGCATCTCCGGCAGGCGAGTCAGATACTTCATGGTGGAATGGAAATCGACCTGCGCGGGCGGTGTTGGTGTCAGCAGGACGTCACTGGCCGCAATCGCATTCAGCATAAAGGAATCGAGGTGAGGACCGGTGTCCAGGAAGATGAAGTCATAGTCACCTGCCAGACGGTCGATCACATTACGGCGTAATACCTCTGAAGGTGCCACCCCAGGCAGATGTTCGGCCACCAGCTCTTCCCAGTCGCTGGCAACAAAACCGTCGTCGATTGAGGCCGGGATAACGTCCACGCCGGGCATCACAGTCGGCTTAATAAACTGTTCACGCAGCTGATCGGCATCCAGGTCGTTAAGCATCGCCTGCGCGGCGGTTTCGAGTACGGAACCGACGCTGTTGGTGTGGCTCAGGAACATGGTGCTTGAAGCCTGAGGATCGAGGTCGATAACCAGAATGCGCAGATCGTTGTGCAGCATAGAAGGGTGCGCGCGCATGCCATGCGCAAGAGTGACAGTACTCACTGTTTTAGACACACCGCCCTTAAGGCTGACAACAAACACGACAAAGGGGCCATCATGACGGTCGCGATATTTAGGGACTTTGCGATGCTGATAGATGTCGACCACGTTCTGAATGGTCAGCGCATACTGTGATGTGCTGCCGGTCTGTTTCTTACCGAACTGATAGCCTGCAGCTTCCATATCGCTGATCGCGGCAACCACAGCATGCTTACTCAGCAGGGGCATATTAGCGACTGCGTTACGGGAAAAGGTCTGATAAAAGCCGGTCTGGTTAAACTCCTGACGCTGCTGTTCAATATGATCGCTGAGTCCATGCAACATTGAGTTGGCACGGGTTGCCATCTCCAGCACTCCACCATAATCGCGCTTCATAAGCCCCTCTTTATTAATGTTTTTGGCATACTACACAAAAAGCAGCGACCTGCCAATTTTTTAGAAAAAAGCTAAAAACCTGGATTTTTTATCACAGAGTGATGCCGGGAGTGTGAAGCGTAGGCGGGGGGCAGGGTGGGTGCGTCTTGCAGATTTTTATAACCTGAACGAAAAACAGTGCTGAGAGATGACTATTGAAATGGCGCGACGGGTTTTACGCAGAAAGGCATTATGGTTGTGATGGCTGAGTTCCCGGTCAACATTATGCAGGCCTTTTTGATGGTGTTTTCAGCATGAAAATTTGATAAAAATATAATTAAATCATGGCTTTGTGCTGTAAATTGGCTGGTGAAAATTTTGCTTGAGCCTGTTGTGTTACAGATGTCAGGTGGGATGTTATGTTAACGTGGATATGACATCTCAACCTTATCTGCCTCTGCCATTTTAGAAGATGCTGGACTATATAGTGGCAGCAGACATGCCCGATATACTTTACAGATGTACCATGATGAGTCTGTTCAGATAATTTATAATGAAGCTCCTGACTTATATAGACTGTTATCGCAATCCACTCTCGCTCTATGTCGCAGTAAAGCTTAGCTGCTCAGGACGTACAGCACTGTATCTTTAACGGGCAATCATGGTGTCACTCAGCAAAACCCGTGTTTACGATGGTAATGCCCGTAAAAAACCATTAACTGATTTGAGGCAGGCCATTTGCACAGCACTTCCTGGCCCGTGACAGAGTTTCAGCTCAGCTTCAGTATCCTGCCGGTACTCAGTTCAAAGGTTTGATGAAAGTGGTATTCAGATTGATGATCGTACTTTCAGCGCAAGGACTGTTTCTTTGGTGGCCTGACAGGGGCGTCAGCAATTTTTCATGGATACTGTGTTTGATACTTACATCCCTTTTTCTTTCGTAATGATTTTCTGATCGCGCGATGCCCGTCTGTGCTCTAGGCTGTAAATTGCTGCTTATGCTCAGATGAATTGCCATGATTAATCCTGCTGTTGTTAATTCTGAATGATAAACAGCCATTGCTGAGTTAGTTTTTCGAAACGCTGTTACAGCCTGCATCCGCATAAATTCTGGTTGTCATACTATCTTCTGCTCTTCTGTAGCAGTTAAAGCCCCCCTTCTTTTGCATTTCTGATTTTTTGTTCGTTAACCTTGACGAATAAAGCTAACAGAAACTTTTACGAATGGTGTTTTCATCATGAAAATAAATTAATTTTTTATTAAAAATCAATAATTTAATATATATGTCTTTACGGTGAAAACTGGTTAAAGAGCACAGTTTAGGTTTAGGTTTAGCGTACTGAGGCTTTTTCTGTTTAGCGAAGATGCTGCAGCAGATGTCTGATACTCCCATCCTTATTCTCCGCTTTAGCCTGTTATCAAAACTATCCGTTGCTGTCTTATCAGACTGATTTCTGCAGGCCCTGTGAGATGGGCTGCACCTGTAGCGCAGACAAAGCGTCTCATTTTTTCCCCGTTATCCACAGGCCAGATCCAATCGTTCGATCCTTAATAGATCAAATTGAGATCCTAAACAGATCCCCATACCGTTCCAGGCCTTGCCACACAACGCCTGAGAGGGGATCTGTAACCACTATAGCGAGAGAAATAACCACTGTAGCGAGCATGACAACCACTATAGCGAGTAAAGCAACCGCGCTGGCGAGTGACTGATAACCACTGTAGCGAGTAAATTCCCTTTCAGTGTGTGAATAAGTTTCTGTCAGCTATTACTGAGGTACTTTTAGTCGACAAGGTGAGGGGAACGCATACAGACAGAAACAGGCGGGTCAGAAAGTAGCGCAATTTTCAGTCAGTGCTGTCGGGTTATCCACTGAATCGATCCAATAACAGATCCTCATAAGATCCCTGAAAGTTCCAAAGAGATCCCGCCATGCTGCCAGGCGCTGGTACACGTGCTTTCGACCCGTATGGCTAACCACTATAGTGAGTAAAACATCCACTGTAGCGAGGCAATTAACCACTATGGCAAGTAGATTAACCGCTATAGTGAGTGATAGTATCCACTGTATCGAGTAGCGGCGGCTTTTGCCTGTTCACATCACGGATCTTCCCCCATGCCAAGAAAAGAACCAGATATCCTGAACATAGCGGACGCGTTTAGCGAAACTGATAAACGCACTGGTGAAGTTGTTACGCTGACTCCCAACAGTAATAACACCGTGCAGCCGGTAGCGCTGATGCGACTCGGCCTGTTTGTTCCCACGCTTAAATCCACCGCACGCAGTCAGAAAAACCAGATGAATGCTATGGATGTGACCCAGGATCTTAAACAGTTATCCCTTGTCAGGTCAGAAGGCTATGACAACATCAAAATTCTGGGGGCGCGCCTGGATATGGATAACGATTTCAAAACCTGGGTGGGGATCATTCGGGCCTTTGCCACACATGAGTGTCTGGGAGACACGGTAACGCTCTCATTTGTTGAGTTTGCCAAACTCTGCGGCATACCTTCTGCAAGGCTCTCCTCGAAGCTCAGAAGCCGTCTGGATGCTTCGCTGACGCGTATTGCTTCCAATACCCTCACTTTTACCAGCAAAGGTGGCGAAAACTACACTACGCACCTGGTGCAGTCGGCTAAATACAGCATCAAGAAGGATACGGTCACGTTGCAGGCCGATCCTAAGATCTTTGAACTCTATCAGTTCGACAGAAAGGTCCTGCTGCAGCTGAAAGCCATCAATGAGCTGGCACGCAAAGAGTCTGCTCAGGCGCTTTACACCTTTATCGAAAGTCTGCCGCCAAAGCCAGCCCCGATATCGATGGCCCGCCTGCGCGCCCGGCTTAACCTGACATCGCGCGTGATCACCCAGAATGCCACCGTCAGAAAGGCTATGGAGCAGTTAAAAGAGATTGGCTATCTTGATTATACCGAAACGCGTCGCGGCTCCTCTGTCTACTTCTGGATCCACTATCGTCATCCAAAGCTGCGTCCCGCCGAACTGCCGCTCAGTAAGTCAGGTCTTATCGATGATGAGATGGATGAATTTGACGATCTGGATATTGATCCCGACGTCGTTGACACCAGCCTGCCGGGACCGCTACTTCAAGAGGAGAGCAGTGAGCTGGTTATGGTTTCACGCGAAGAAAAAGAGTTACTGAATAAGATCCGAAGACAAAAAAAGCAGTGATGCATGAGGCGGATATGCAGGCGTTTTCCCGGTTTTCAGCGCCATTTTTGCTCTTTTTTTACCCGCGAAAACGTTTAGCGAATCCGGCTCACTTCAGCAACCACTATAGCGAGTAATTTTACTCTCTACAGTGGTTATCCGTGAAAAGTAACCTTCCGGACTAACTGTGTTCATCCGGGAGTCCTGTATAGCATCGTGGCAGGGATAAATGATATCTACTCGCTACAGTGGTTACTCCTTACCACCATCAGAGAGATGGTCCAAAAAGCTTCTATTGTTTACTCGCTACAGTGGTTATTTTTTTGTTGCCCAGGTTAATGCAAGGCTCAGAAGTGATCATTCTACCTGTGTCCAGTCGTATTTACTCGCTATAGTGGTTTTCTCTCTTATCGGAACCACTTAACCTGTGGTTGCAGCTTGGTTGTCACCTTCGGGCCACTCGCTATAGCGGTTATTTGATCAATTTTTTCTCAATTGTCTGTTTAATACATCCATTTTTATGCTGGCAAAGCACACATTCTCGCTACAGTGGTTATCAGATGAGAACAAAAAAAGGAGGGTTTACTCGCTATAGTGGTTGTCACCCTTTGCGCGCTATGATTCTGTCAACAATCAAAGCTATCAAGTAAGTGCTTACTGTCACTCTAAGCCTTTATCAAGCCTGTCTTTCCCGGCCTGACTCCCTTTCCCGGACATTACCTTTACTCGCTACAGTGGTTAGCAGACAGTAGCCTGACGTCAGACTGAATAATTCGGATATGAGTACAGGCTCTGCTTAGCGCCGTTCAATCAACTGATTCCTGAACAGGGTGGGCGGTTACGCTTTTACTGCATCTGTTCTCTGTCTTCTCGCTATAGTGGTTATCCCAGAGGTCAGTTGAGCTGATAGCTGAGCGATCAGTCTGTCAGATCCGGTGCAAAGCCCTGCCGACAAGCGCTGCTCTTTGTTCAGCGCTGGCTCTGCTAAAAACGAACGGCGCGGAAGCGTACTCGCTATAGTGGATATCCGGCGCATTATGCTACGTGTCGCCACGAATCAACTTGCAGAAACGCGTTTCGCTTACTGACAGGATTACTCGCTATAGTGGATATTAACAAAATTGCTGGTGGCAGTGGGCAGAGGTCCACAAAAACTTCGCGCGGGCATCGCGCAGGGAAGAATCAACAAGAGGAGGGCGACAGTACTGAGCAGGGGAGGCGTAATGCAGCCTGTCGTTACGTCGGCAAAAAAAAGCGGCACTCAGAGGTGCCGCATTATCGTGATGTGCAAGCGAGATTTACATGGCTTCCCGGTATTCCGGCCAGGCGACAGACTGCGCTTCATAGCGACCGGCAGCCGCAAACAGCGTGCCCTGGAAGTTAATAACTCCTGCCGCTTCCAGCCACATCCACTCTTCAGGCTGCACGATCCCCGCCGCGATGACGGTGATCTCAAGCGCTGAACAGCATTTGATGATCGCCTGCACCACCGCCTGTTTGGGGCCGCTGCGGTGAACGTCGCGTGTGATACCGGCATCAATACGGATGCGGTCAGGCTGAATATGGGTGAGCAGAGATAATCCGGCTGAGCCATCACCAAAGTTGTCGATTGACAGACTGATACCTACGGCTTTCAGTGCGCGCACGGCTTCAGAGAAGGCCTCCAGTTGCGAAATCACAGCTGTTTCACTTACGCCGATCACAACCTGCTCAGGCACCAGTCCTGCCTGCTGAATCGCGGTCAGGATCTGTCCGACAGCATCGGGCACGATAACCAGCGTCATCGGCAGCAGGCTGACATAAAGTGTCATGCCGTCCGGGCAGACCTTACCGGCGTGAGTAAATGTCTGCTTGAGCGTTTCCAGGTCTTCGATATAGAGCGCATCGTCGGAAGCCTCATCAGACGCCGCTGGCCGGACCAGGGTCGCTTCAATCGCGGTAACCCGACGCGCCAGTGGATCAACAACCGGGCGGAAGCTGACGCCTTCTGTCTCCGGACACGACGCGGGCGCCTCATTGTGTTCGGAAACAAATTCCCAGTAACCTGGCGGAAGAACTTCATAATAGTTCTCTTTCTCGCGGGATTCGACGAATGTCCGCAGGAATTGAAGTGCCCGATCATCATAGGTCAGCTGGTATTTTGACGTTCCCTTATCCAGCACCGCCTGCAGCAGTGACGAGCGATCGTGCTCACGCAGGTCGAACAGTGACATGCCTGCATTACCGAAGCGGCGATAGGGCGCATAGTCACGCATCAGTTCCACAACATTATGATGCCGGCGGTCAGCACAGATTCGTTCATAGACAGCAAGGATGCCTGTTTCCGGGCCCTCAAGCAGCTGGAAAAAGTGCGTACCGTTGAAAAGCAGAATGCCAGTCACGTCGTGAGCCGTATTGATTTTACTGGCGTTATCGACCATTTCTGGCAGGGTCCTGACAGGAAAATCATCTGAAATATGGCTGCGGTAAATTATGGTAGTTAACACGGGCAGCTCCTGTTCAAATGGTTGTTGCGCACACGCTAACATTGTTCAAAAAATGTTGCACCTCTCTTTACTCACTCCCGCACTGCCTGCACCGCGCAGGGCGTCAGTTAGTGAAACAGCAGACAGGAAAGGAAGGTGTCTCAGGACGTCCGCAGAGCGATTAACCACGCCCCGGAAATTAAAGGCGGCGGGTCTTATGAATAACAGTCACCACGTAACTTCCAGTGAAGCCACTGGTCCAGAGTGTATTCATCTAAGGGTTTTGAATAGAAGAAACCCTGCGCCTGATCGCAGCCATATTCCGTCAGTGAGGCCACCGTATCCGTACACTCAACACCCTCAGCCACCACGGTATAGTCCAGCTCTTTGAGCATGGCGATGATGCTACGGGCAATGATACGTGAAGCCGTATCGGAGGAAAGCTCGCTGATCAGGGAGCGATCCAGCTTAATCACATCCAGCGGCATGCGGCGCAGATAGCTGATATTGCTGTAGCCAGAACCAAAATCATCAAGTGAAATCGTAAAGCCTCGCTCTCTGAGCATCTCCAGCCCGCGCAGGGCCGTCGGACTTTCCAGAATACGTTCTGTCTCCAGGCACTCTATGCCCAGCAGAGAGGTCGGCAGCTTAGCTTTCAGCATCTTATTTTCCAGCTCGGCGGCAAATCCCTCGCGTGCAAAATCCTTGACGCTGACGTTAATCGTCAGTGGCAGCTGAATGCAATGGTTTCGCAAACGACTGAGGCGTTCGATGGCCTGATCGATAATCCATACGGTCAATACAGAAAGCAGATCTGTCTGCTCAGCCAGCGGGATAAATGCCCCGGGAGAGAGTTCACCCCTGGAGGGATGCTTCCAGCGGATCAGCGCCTCCAGTCCGACCGGTTTCCCCTTCAGCAGACATATTTTCGGCTGATAGACCAAATAAAGTCCGCTATTCTCACGCAGCGCGGTTTTAAGATCGGTCATCAGCATGAAATCTGCTGATTGCTGCGTTTCTGCCTCTTCATTAAAGCGCTGTGAAGGCAGTCCCCGGCCTGCTGCCTCGTTTAGCGCCATGCCCGCGCGGCGTAGTATTTCCGACGCTGGCAGGCTGCCAGCGACAAAGCCCGCTTCCCCGGTATGCGGCGTCAGGGCGACAGAGAGCCCTTCATCGATGTCTGCGCTGATCCCTTCCAGGCGACCAGCAACCCAGGCTGCGCTTAGCCGGCTATCCGCCCGGGTAAGGATGGCAAACCGGCCCGTGGCCACGGTATAGATCATCTCTCCTACCGCAGGCCGCAGGCGCAGCGGCAGCAGGGTTGCCATATCTTTCAGCAGGCTCTCGACCCGACTCATGCCCATGGTGCGGGCCATCTCATAAGCTCTTGATAAATCGATGCAATCGATTAGAACAAGGCGGCGTGGCGCAGTATCTCCGGCAACGGCCAGATACTGCAAATCGCGGATCAGGCGCTGCCGGTTAGGCAATGCAGTTACCGGATCGGTAAAGCCTGCCGAATGCCAGGCCTCCAGAAAAGACATCACCAGGGTTGAAAGCAGCTTCAGTGTGGTGACCTTATCATCAGCGAAGGCATGCGGTTCAGTATCGGTAGCACAGAGTGTGCCAAGAATGATGCCGTCGCGAGTCTTCAGGGGTACACCTGCATAAAAGCGGATAAAGGGCGCACCGGTAATCAGGGGATGGGTAACAAAACGCGCATCGTGATAGGTATCCGGGACAATTACCGCGCTATCGCTGTCAACCACATGACGGCAGAGTGAATCCGCGCGCGTTGAGCGCTGCAGTTCAAAATGGTGAGACGCGCGGATGGTCTGAAACTCATCATCCAGTACCGAGATAAAACTGCCCGGGATCCCCAGAGCCTGGCTGGCCAGCCGGACAAATTTGCGCAGCACGTCATCGCGACTCTCATCCGGGTCGCGCAGCGCCTGCAGGGCACGGCTTCGGCGCGCATTGTCGCCGTCTAAATGGTTGAGCATGTGTGTAAAACTCCCGCGCCGGCTGGTGACGGAGCGAAAAAGAAAGCTGTCCGGAGCAAAATTTCATTCGGGCGGCAGGAAATAAAGCTTATATTTTATTTTCATCCGAATGATATGTGACTATGCGGCAGGTGTCTCTTATTATTTTCTTTAACGCATAAAAAGAGTATTTACGATTCGAAAATTTAATTAAAGAAGGGAGCCATGACGCGCCGTCGCTGATTTTATATTTTCAGATTGAGCGTTCAGCATCCTGAATATTTATTTTCTGCCCTGGGAACATGTAACATCCGGACAGATTAATAGTGTTATTAACCCGATTTTAACCGTCATAATCTGATGAAGTCAGAACGCAGAACGCTGACAGCATTGTCCGGTAAAGGTAACCTGTTAAAATGTCAGGAAAAAGCCGGGAAAGGACAGAGGCGCGTAAAAAATTTCTGTCAGCGTAAACCCGGCTGAAAGCGGTTAGTCCACTGTAAGGCTGCCATTAATATAGCGTTTCAGTCAGCGGACAGTTTAGCGTTTCATACCATTCACAGGCTGGGCCGGACGACGAGGCGGCGGATTCTGCTCCAGCCACGCACGTACCTGTTCAATCTGCGGCCCGCTTTCACGGATTGCACGCGTCAGCCTCTCCTGTGTCGTTCCCAGCTCCTGTGTCCAGTAGGTGATTTGCCACTGTTCACGAATGTCGACCTGCGATAAATCGTCGGGCGAGCGACGCTGGATAGCGTGTTTCATTTATTTTTCTCCTCCGGTTGCAATGATTCGCCTGAAAAATGGCTTCAGGCGAAACGCTTATCCTGATGAAGAAAGAGGCAGTGAGGTAGCGGATTAATCCCTGAATAGCTTCCAGGGCGAATAACAGGATAATTCCTGGTCGGGTGGTAACGTACTCAAAAAATTAGGGAAGTCCTCTTTATGCCAAAATATACCGCTTCGCTTGTGTCAGGATAATGTATAAATAGCGGACCTGAAATTTGACAATTATTTAAAATAGTTAATTATTCACAGGTCTTTTCTCTGCCCGCTTTCCGATCGCTTTGCTTTACGTGATGATGCTGCTGTGATCGCTGGCGGTTCCACCCTATTGAAGGAGCGTTGTTTGGTTAATCGTCCCCCCCAACCCCCTGTGGTTGTTCAGAGTAATGTACGTGAACTTCGCCTGGCTGCCGGATTGTCTCAGCAGAGTGCGGCTGAGCGCTTCGACCTCAGTCTGCGCGTCTGGCAAACCAAAGAGGCTGCAGGTAATCCGGCTTTATTAAGTCAGGGTGAATATGAGTTGTTGCTATTGCTGGCCGGGCGTCATCCGCATTACATTCTGACGCCGCAGAATAAAAAGTAGGGCTGCGTAAAAGCCTGAAATTCGCACTCAGGATCATGACTGCTGGCTGAGGGTCAAAAAAGTGCGTTTTATCGACTTGAAAGCTGACAGCGCGTCCCTATTTAAGATGATGACCGGGATATATTAACCGGTCGGATGAACTTTTGGATGAACCTGTTCAGGAGATTATCATTATGTCACTTCAACCCTTCTCAGCACTCCCTTCGCTGGCGGACGCTGTATTTTCAGACCGCTTCAGCCGTATCGATAAATTATTCAGTCAGCTCACTGGCGACAGTCCGGTCACCGCTGCTCCCGCTTACGATTTGCAGCGGTTTGAGCCCCATCGTTATGCTCTGACCATCAGCGTACCGGGCTGGAAAGAGCAGGAGCTGGAGATTGAGCTCCGCGGCGGACGGCTTTCCGTATCGGGACACAGAGAAAAAGAAAGTCAGGAGACATCCGGCGATTCCCATCAGGAGGAGCAGAGCTGGCTCCATCGCGGCATCGCCCGACACGATTTCCAGCTAAGCTTTTCGATTCCCGAGCACATGAAAGTAACCGGTGCCACGCTGGCGGAAGGCTTACTGAACATCGACCTGTATCAGGAGATTCCGGAGAGTGAAAAACCGCGTCGCATACCGATTGTGACCGACGGTTCGCGTACGCTTGAACATCAGTAATCCTGTCCGGGCGGAAACGGCTGGGGCCTTTTCGCCCGTTTACCTGGAAAAGGAAGAGGGAAACCGCGGTCAGGCGCTGGCAGACTCAGCCTTAACCAGCGTTCGCAAAGTGGTGTCGGTGCCGGTAAGCATGATCGGTTCACCCGCCTCAAGACTGGCGTGAAAGGCCGCTTTCATGGAGGCGCAGATACCATCGCCACACCACATCAGATGGTGCTCAAAACGTTGCTGAGCCACGGCGGGAACGCCGGACGCTTCCGCAGCCACTTCCACCCGGAATCCCTGTCCGTTCAGCCGGATCGCCTCCATCCAGATTTCAGTTTCATCTGTAACGCTGACCGCCTCAAGAAACAGCCGAACCGTGCTGCGTTGTCGGGCAGCCTGTGCCAGCCGTTCCCACTGCCTGAGTACCGCCTGATGAAAGCGCATCTGACGCTGATTTGCGCCTTCGCTGAGATCACTGCGCAGCCAGAGATTGAGCGGCCGCAGATAGCGGTTAACATAATCATCGCCACAGTAGTCTATGCTCATCATCTGCAGTTCACGTTCGATATCGGCGTCCGGATGAGAGTCCAGCAGCTGCAACATTTCTTCTTCGCGGCAGGCCCAGCCTCCAGGCAGCGCCACACCAGGCCAGTTAAGCGCCGCATGAATATCAAAAAGTGTATGGCCGCCTGACGTCATTTCGCGTACGCAGAGCGCGCGCGTAAGCTGCTGATCGGAGTATCCAGTTGATCCCGGCGGCGTTATCAGCCCGGCTCTGTGCCAGCGGCGCAGAGTTTCCGGCAGAACACCGACGAGACCACAAACTGTGTCGGTAGAGTGATGGGGCATAGTGAATATCCGTAAAACTTAACAATCCCCTGTTCAGGGAAGATGAGCGGATTATGCGCGTCGGGATTAAATAAAGAAACCATCATTTCCAAATTATTTTGTCACAGAACAGGGGTCAGGGCGGGACGTCAGGCAGACAGAAGCAGAGGCGGGCAGGACAGATGCCGGGCACACAAATGCCCGGCGCAGGAAACGCATTACCACTGGTATTTGTTAGAATCTTCCCAGTCTTTCACTTCTTTTTCAGCACGATCTTTCTCGTAACCGTAGCGTTCCTGAATTTTGCCGACCAGCTGGTCACGCTTCCCTTCAACAGAGGTCATGTCGTCATCCGTGAGATCGCCCCATTTTTCCTTCACCTTACCTTTGAACTGCTTCCAGTTACCGCCAATGCGATCTTCGTTCATGGTGATTCTCCTGATTACGGTTTTAGTCCAGAGACCTGATGAATATCTGTATTGCCTGACGGCTGTCAGATAGATCAAGCATGGCACAGCCTTTGCTTTTTGCAGCGAAGCGGTGTGAGCGGCATCAAACTCTGAGTAAAAGAGCGACGGAGACAGGGTTTCTCTGCCTGTATTATGCAGATCGACGTGCTGGCCAGCATACCTGAGGCAGACTATTCAGGGCTGGACGGGCAAACAGAAAGCCCTGGTAATAGCGAACGCCAGCTCTTTCCAGCCAGAGCCATTCTTCGATTTTTTCAACGCCTTCCGCAATCACGGTAATTTCCAGAGCCTGACAGCATTTCAGAATCGCCAGTACAATGGCCTGACGCGGGCCGCTGCGATGAATGTCGGTGATGAGCTTACGATCGATCTTTACTTTGTCAGGCTGAAAGTCGGCCAGCAGAGATAAACCGGCAAAACCCGCGCCAAAATCGTCAAGTGCCAGGCTAATCCCGGCGGCTTTAAGTTGTCTGACTGCCAGATGAAACGCGTCAAAGCGAGAAATGATCTCATCTTCCGTCACCTCAACCACGATCTGCTCTGGCCGCAGGCCATGTTGCCTGATCTGAGCAATCAGATGCCCGACGGCATCCTCACTCATCACCAGTGTCATTGGCAGCAGATTAATGGAGAGTGTCTGCTCCCGCAGTCCCAGATGCTGCGCCAGCTGAAAAGCGTAGGTCTTGGCATCGAGATCAGCCTGATAACGCTCGTCTTCGGGCAGCTGTGCAAAATAGTCTGCGGGTGACGCACCGCGCTGACCGCGGATTAACGCTTCCCAGGAAATAATCTGGCGATTTGCGACATCTACGATGGGCTGTAACGCAAATTCGCAGTGCTGGCCTGCCGCCGGTTGAAAGGCTGGGTGGGCCGGGATGAGTGAGGGTGTGGTCAGCGTCCATTCGCTGGCAGGATCGATTTTAACAAACGTCTCTTTGTCCCGCCCCTCAATGAAGGATCGCAGGAACTTCACGACTCTGTCATCTCTGATCCGCTCTTCATTCAGGGTAACCTGTTTTAGCAGGGCATCCATCACAACATGTTGCGGATAATCACCTAAGTTGAACAGAGCCATGCCGGCATTGCCAAAACGGCGTGCAGGGGCGTAGTCCCGCAACAGTTCAATCAGGTTGAAGTGACGGTTATCCGTGCTGATGCGCTGGTAAACCCGTTGAACATTATCGACGCTGCCTTCCAGTACCTGAAAGAAATGCTGACCGTCGCAGAGCAGAATCCCGGTGACATCCGCTTTCGCATTTTTAACACGGGCGCACTCCACCAGCGCCTTTAACTGCTCTGGCGAAACGGAACCCGCAAGCTGGCTACGGTAGATCAGGGTGGAGAGCATAAGCAGACTCATATGGCAGAGGATGGCCGACTCAACATAACCTATCGTGGTCTGGGCGCACAACTATGGCTGTTACACGATTCTGACTGCGGCGTTAACTGGCCCGGCCATGCAGGTATGCTGGCAGGCCGGCGCAAACCAGCCGATAAAAAGCGCGTATAAAAAGAAAAGCCTCCCGTAAAAAGCGGGAGGCTAATAGTGGATCAAACTCATTATTGTTACGTCGCGGCATCCCTGGTGAGGCGCCGGTTAATCGGTCAGGGCCAGATTATTACTCACTTTTTATTCTCCCTGCCATGGCGTTCTGTCTGGCCTGACAAGCAGGCTGCGGACCTTTTACTGGCGTGTTGAGAAAATTCATTTCAATTCAATTAATTACATACCGGTCGAAATTGTGCTGGTTAAACTTGTGAATCATCAGGTTACAAATCAACCATTTTTTCATTTAACGCTTTAACGGAACGCTTACGGTATGAGGGGTGATCCTGGAAACAGTACAGCCTTTCACAGCATTGTCTGAAAAAATGCCCCCTGTTCAACGGGGGCAAGGGTAGGAGTCAGAACACGCTGTAAAAGATGTGGATTTCTTTACAGCGCCACTTAAAGATAGGGCAAAACCGCCTGTGATGCCGCTACGGTTAGTCTTTTATTCAATGAGTATTCAAATCATCAAACAACTAACCAGAGATCGATTTTCGTAAAATCAGTGGGTTAAACCGAGATGAAAACGATTTCTAAGATTTGGATTAAAATCCGCTTCAGCCTGCTGCTGCGACTATGAATGGCCATAAGCGGCTATTTTCTATGCGACATTTATCGACTGAGTACACAGGCTTGACCCTGTCAGCGAATCACGATGCTGTTATTTGTACAGTTATATGCCACTCAGGCGGTGCCCCGGAGTTAATAACATGTCACAGAATGATGAAATCCGGACGGCGTTCAGAGAAGCGATACGGCGCGATGACACAGGCGACTACTTTGTCAGTACACGCGACGTTGTGGTTGCCCTTCAGCACCACAACGTACCGCATTCGCAGCGGGCAGCAAACCAGTGGATAGAGATACACATCTCCACTTTCCGTGACATTTCAGTTGAGACGGGTGAGTGCCGTCTGTTTCAGGTCCCTGCAGTGCATGATTAAAGGCTCCGCGGATTAAACTGAAGAGCACAGACAGCGTGTCAGACGGATTGCCGCAGGAAACGCAGGCTGATTCGTCAATCAGAGTCTGGCGGCAGACGACCTCAGCGCCGTGCGATCCTGATAGCCTGCATCGTTGCCAGGGCTTTTCTCGCAGGCAATGCGGGCCCGCTTCATTGCGTTTTTGCGCTTTTTCAGCTTTATTTTTGGCAGCCCTTCCCTGAACTGTGCTGTCAGCGACGCGGCCTGCTGCTCACTCGAAACACGGCAGATGAACAGCTTGCTCTTGGTCTGACGGCTGACATCAATGGCATAGATCTCCACGCCTCTGCTGCACACTTCATATTCAACGTCTGTAAATTGCATGTGTGGCCAAAGACCGGTTCTGGTTTCAAATTGAGCTAAATTCATGGCGACAACCTTTTTTTATTGTAAGCGTTATTGCTACCTGACAGGCATAAACCTGGTCGGGCCAGTGAGCATAGACCAGAATCAGCATTCCGCCAGTCGATTCACTGATTTAATCTGGTCCTGCCACAAATGGCTAAAATCTTAGCCTGCAGGGGGCTGGAAACCGTCCGCTGAGACCGCCGCTTGACTAGAATGCGCAGACTGACGGCACACTGAAACGTCTTTCTCTGCGCCTGTTCAGCAGCCTCATCCAGTCCCGGCGGGATCCGGCGGACCATTTCATCAGTAAAGCCCGAATCCGGACTCTGTATAAGCGCGGCCGCCCGGTCTGCATGAGAGATAATCAACAGAAATGGAAGAAGGTTGCACATGCAGGGCCGCGCTGTAACAGAGAGATGAGATGTCAGGTGAAACTGCTGAAAAGAAGCGTTTCAGGCGCAGACGTCGGACAAAATCTATTGCCAGCACGAGGGACGTGTATAGTTCACTTTGTGAGAAACGCACGCAAAAAATAAAAAATATCGGTCCCGCCATTTGTTAAAGCCCCGCTTTCAGCCGCCGATAAGAACGAACGGCATGTTAGCTATTTACAGTTTTATCTTCTTCCAGGGGCTTATTCGTGACTATTACACAGCGTCTTGTGCTGATCATCTCACTACTTGCAATGTCGCTGATTGCATTAGTGATTATCTCGGTATCCGCCATTTCGGGCTTTCAGTCCCGTTTTGAATATGTTCAGACAAATGCGATACCCAGCATTCGCGACCTGAACAAATCAATCAGCGTGACCAATCAGTTGGGCATCGCGCTTTATCGCCATTACAGTACCCGCGATGCTGAAAAATACCCGGCTGCTGAAGCGCACATTGAGAATCTGCTGAAGCAGATTAAGTCGTTAAATGACTATTACATGGCGAACGATATTTCCAATGATCAAGACAAAGCATTGACCAGGCAGGCTGACAATAATCTGGACGCAGTACGCCGTGCTCTCCCGACTTTTCTGACTGCCTCGCGTGCCCACAATGACAACGTCACGCTGACATTATTACAGGGAGAGAGTGGCATAGGGGCCGCTGCCCGTAAGATGGAAGCTGACTATACCCGTCAGATTCAGTTTAATATCGATATTGGCGAACAGCTCCGCGCTGAGAACAAACGTGTTTACAGCCGGACGCTATGGGCGATGTCGGGCGGTTCGCTGCTGCTTATCCTGATACTGGCCGCGTTCTCGGCCAGAGTCATTCTGGGCATCAGAAAAAGCCTGACAGGCATGGTGAATACCATGACGCAGGTGAGCCATACCCTTGATCTGACCCACACGGCTGAAGTCCGCGGGAGGGATGAAATCAGTCAAACGGCGTCAGCCTTGAACCAGCTGCTTGAGCGGGTGTCCGGTGCGCTTATCTCCGTCAGTCACGCAGCACAATCGGTCAGTACCGGTTCGACTCAGATTGCGGCGGGCAACGAAGATCTTTCGGCACGAACCGAAGAGCAGGCGGCCTCGCTGGAGCAGACGTCCGCCAGTATGGCGACGCTGAGCGATACGGTGCGACAGAATGCAGAAGGCGCAACTCAGGCCAGCACGCTGGCGAATAATGCCAATCAGATGTCGATCCAGAATGGTACGGCAGTAAAACAGATGCTGACGACGATGAATGATATCCGCGCCAGCTCGGCCAGAATCTCTGACATTACCGGGCTGATCGAGGGCATCGCGTTTCAGACCAATATTCTGGCGCTGAACGCGGCGGTTGAGGCGGCGCGTGCCGGTGAGCATGGCCGCGGCTTTGCCGTGGTGGCCTCTGAAGTCCGTAACCTTGCGCAACGCTCCTCTTCAGCAGCGCGCGAGATCAAGGATTTGATTTCAACCTCTGTTTCACAGGTCGAACATGGGTCAGAACAGGCCAACGGTGTTGGATTAAACAGTGAAAATGTCCGCCTGGCGATTCAGCAGGTTGCTGATTTGGTCAATGAGATTGCGGCGGCAACGTCCGAGCAGAGCAAAGGCATTGAGCAGGTTCATCAGGCAATTGGTCAGATGGATGACGTTACGCAGCAGAACGCCTCGCTGGTGGAAGAAGCCTCTTCTGCTTCGAAATCGCTTCAGGAGCAGGCGGAAACGCTGTCAGGTCTGGTCGCCACCTTTACGCTGGAAAGCAACAGGCGAGCTGTACCTCAGCCACAGGTGAGGGCTGTACGTCATCCGGCATTGCTGTCCCATCAGCCTGAGCGCCAGAGCATGGACGTGGCGCAGACCAACTGGGAAAGTTTCTGATAGCCGGCCAGTAATACAACAGCCTCCACACTCTGGAGGCTTTTTTATTTCAACCGGATTTTAAATTAACTGATGTGATTTAAAAAAGATGAAAAGGATTTCATTACAGGAAAGAAAAGAATAGATTAACTCTTTAGGGGTACAGCCTGCAGGTGCGATATTTCATTCAGAGAAAAGTGCGGCGATGAAAAGTGGAGTGATAATTAATAAGATACAGCGCAGAGCCCTGTTATCGGCGATGAGTGGTTTATCTTGAATTTATTTTTTTCAAAGTGGTCATGCTAAAGCCACGCTAACATCTTTATGGGTTGAGTACGGATTTTTTCTATTATAATACTGATTTTATTAGCTATTATCGGGTTTGGCTTAAGCGAAACTTGCAGTAAATATCGTCATTTTATTCACTGTAAAATAACAGGGCGCAATCTATACTCCTTTCCGTTGTGATATACATTTCTGAACGTTTAAAGAAAACCCTTTCTTCATAGCGATATTTCGCCGAATGAGGCGCGTGTAGCTGTGCTACAGAAAGAGTGAAAATAAAATTACATTACATATTTTGTGCATGGCACACCTCACACACATCAGAGCTGAAAAGAATGAAGAAATTACTCGACCGGATTAATTTACCTGCGAAGTTCCTGTTACTGGGTTCTTTTGCGTTAATACTGTTTATTCTTCCTACCTTCCTGTTCATTCAGACGGGTAATCAACTTGTTGATACTAAAAAAGTCGAACTATCCGGTATACCGGTAGAAAAAAAAGTCCTGCAACTGCTTAATCTGTTACAGCGCCATCGTGCTGAGAGCGCTATCGCCATCTCCCTTAATAAAGCGGATAACGCACCCCGTATGGCGCTGGTGACGCAAATCAACGCCTTATCCCGGACAATCGGAGATGATCTGCGCATGGATGATGAACAGGCACCTCCACTGCAGTCGCTGCAACGGATCACTCAGGAGTGGGATCAGTTGCAGAATGATATCAATGCGGGCCAGCTGACGCTGGCAACCAGTCTGACGCGCCATGCTCATCTGATTCAGGGCCTGCTGGATATGAATCAGGATGTGCTCGATTTCTATCAGCTGTCGCTGGACGCAGATTTGAATACTTATCAGCTGATCGTCAGTATTTACAGTCGTCTGCCGCTGCTGACCGAAACCCTTGGTCAGATCCGGGCGAATGGCACCTCGCTGATTGCATCCGGCAACATATCGGAGACGGATCGCAGTCGTCTGGCATTCCAGATCGATAATGGCAAAACGGCCCTGATGCAGTTCAGCAAAAACATGGAAAAAGTTTTTTCCATTGAGCCTGAGCTGAAAAGTGCGTTTTCCGGACTGGCCCAGGACGCCAATCAACAGGCACAGGATGCGCTGCAGTTGGCAGATAGCATTTTTGTCAGCGGACACGCCAGCGTGGCACCTGTTGAATATGTCCGGGTCTTCACGCAGGCGATTAACCGCTACGCCGAACTGGGCAACCAGAACAGCATCAGGCTGGAGCAGATGATGGACGCGCAGATCGTTCAGAAGCGTTACTCACAATATCTGCTGCTGGCAGGACTGCTGGCGGTGGCGCTGCTGGCCATCATTGTGGCTGTTATGATCACCCGTTCGGTTACCCGCCCGGTTAAAGAAGCGGTCGACTTGGCCAGTCGCGTAGCAGCTGGCGATCTGACCGTGCAGATGACTATCTCCGGCAGCAACGAAATGGCGGAACTGCTGAATGCATTGCTGCGCATGCAGGAACGCCTTTCCCAGCTGGTGTCCGATATCAAAGATAATGCCGCCACGATTGCTAACTCCTCGGAAGAGATCGCGCGCGGCAATGGGGATCTCTCGTCACGCACCGAAGAGCAGGCAGCGTCACTGGCAGAAACTGCGGCCAGTATGGAGCAGCTGGCCGCCATCATTAAGCAGAATGCGGATAACACCCGCTTCGCTTCAGATCGCGCAGAGTCCGCTACGCAGGCGGCACTTTCAAGTGGCGCGGCGATGGACTCCGTGATGGAGACCATGCATAAAATCCGTGGCAGTTCCGGCAAGATCGAAGAGATTACCTCGGTTATCGACAGCATCGCCTTCCAGACCAATATCCTGGCGCTGAATGCGGCAGTAGAAGCGGCGCGAGCGGGTGAGCAGGGCAAGGGATTCGCGGTCGTCGCTTCCGAAGTGCGTGCGCTGGCACAGCGTTCAGCCAGCGCAGCGAAAGAGATCAAGGGCCTGATTGAGCAGTCGGTCGGTCATGCGCAGGAAGGGATTGCGATGGCGCAGAATGCCGGTGACAAGGTGAAGCAGAGCGTCAGCGCCATTGAGCAGACCTCTCAGCTGATGCGCGATATCTCCTCTTCATCGGAAGAGCAGAGCAGCGGCATCCTGCAGGTCAATATTGCGGTAAACCAGATGGATCAGGTAACGCAGCAGAACGCCGTGCTGGTTGAAGAGTCGGCCTCGTCAGCGGATCAACTGGCCGCGCGGGCAGGGCAGCTACGTACGATGGTTGCCGTGTTCCAGACGGTATAACTGTGCCAGACAGCCACCTGCGGGTGGCTGTTCTTTTCTGTCAACACATCCTGCTACGCCTGATGATCCTGCAGGCAGGCCAGATAGCGCCTCCCCGATTGCATCACCTTCTCTTTAGCCTGCTGACGCATATCCTGCCCTTCAAAGGCGCCGTAGAGCTGATCAAACGTCACACCGGAAAGCCGATGCAGAATATCGCCTGCCGTCGCGGCCGAGAGCGGCAGCATATTGGGATAGCTCCACATAAACGACGCACCGTGTGCGCCTGGCGTAACCTGAATAATGTCACCTGCCAGCACGACTCCGCCATGCTCATCCCAGTGCAGCACGCTGCCACCGGGAAAATGTCCCCCCAGCCGCATCAGCGTGACGGACGGCATCAGTGTCAGTGATTCCCCCTCCCAGAAGCGGATATGCGGACTCTCCCGCACAATCCACTGCCGATCGCGGGCGTGCAGATGGATGGGCGCGTTAAAGGCTTCGGCCCACTCCTGCATGGTGGTGTAGTAGTGCGGATGCGAAATCGCAATCGCATCAATGCCGCCCAGTGCAGTGATCAGGGTGCAGGTGGCGTCATCCAGATTGGCAATGCAGTCCCAGAGCACGTTGCCGTGCGGGGTGCGCAGCAGAAAGGCGCGCTGGTTAATGGCAAAGACAGGCACGGTTTTAATACTCAGCAGCGCGTCGCTGTGAGCTTTCCACTGATTGGCATGGCTGGCGCGCAGCGCATCCAGCGCGATCCAGTGCTGACCGTCGGCCGGGACATACTGGCGCTCATCCTCACAGATTTTACAGTTCGGATAGGTGGCCTGAAGCGGGTAAGCGGTGCCGCAGGCGCTACATAACATCGTCATAGTGATCTCCTCTATCTCACTTAAGCTTATGCCGCCCGGCGAAAACCGCCCACCGATCGCTTACGTGACGCCGTTAAGGCTGACGACGCAGGGTGAGCCGCGTCAGCTCTGAGGGACGGCCCAGACGGACCGCCATGCCTGGCCAGAGCGCCGTTCCGTTGTTCACATAGAGCTGCATCCCGTCGACCTGATAAAGCCCGGAGACGAATCCGCCATTGGGCTTCGCAAACAGCCGATCCAGTCCGATAATCAGGCCGCCATGCGTATGACCGGAGAGCTGAACATCCACGCCCTGCGCCGCGTTCTGTCGGGCATTGCGTGGCTGGTGGTCCAGCAGGATCACCGGTGCGTCGTCCGGCGCCTGGTCCAGCGCGCGCGCCAGGTCGGGAGCCATTGCGTTTCTGCCGGGCGCGGAAGCATCCGGCAGACCGGCGATCACCAGCTTCGCGTTACCGCGCCGGATAACGGTATGGCTGTTAAGCAGCGGCTGCAGCCCCAGCGACGCCAGATGGGCCGTCCAGATCGCCTGATGAAAGAAATATTCGTGGTTACCGGTAATCGCCCAGACGCCGTCAGGGGCGGAAAGCCCGCTCAGCGGCGCCACATCCTGCCGCCGGTGCGCCAGGCTGCCATCGATCACATCGCCCGTCACCACAATCAGATCGGCATTCAGGGACATCGCCCGCGCCACCATCGCACGGGTCCAGGCGGCATTAAACAGTCGGGTGATGTGCAGATCCGTGAGCTGCAGAAGCTGATAGCCCTCGAACTCTGCGGGCAGGTTGGGTAACACCAGCGTCACCTCTTTAACCGGCGGAACCCGGATGGCTTGCTGTACTCCGAGCACCGCCAGCACCATCGCCAGTCCGGCGGCCAGATAACGCACGCCGGGTGTTAACTCCAGCGGATGACGCAGCAGCAGGGCGAGCAGCATTACGGCATCCATCAGCATCTGTAACAGCGCCAGCAGCAGGACTGTGCTGTAGGCCCAGTTAAACAGAATGATGATGATGCGAGGCATTTCAGCGGAAAAAAGGCCGCCCGACGTGAAGCGACTCACCAGCAGATACTGCGAAGCCAGCAGTACCAGGGCGGAAAGCAGGAGCTTCAGGGCAAGAGGCAGAGACAAAGGAATAATAACGCGCGCAATTACATACCAGCTGGGTAAGCTGAAAATCAGGTGGAACATGGCAATCTTCCGGTAGGGCGCTGAGCGTCAGCGCAGGCAGTTAAGCGATGATCGTTTATGAAAGTGGTTTTTCGCCTTGTAGTGTATACGCTGCCGGCGCAGGTGATGCTTTACGCGCAGTGCTTCCTAAGAGGCATGCTGAAACAGAAAGCGGAAGAACGAAAGCGAAAGGCAGATGCCTGAAACAGCATGACCGGTTATCCGGTCATGCTGAAAACAGAGGAATTAACGCCGCAGGTTACCGCAATACGCCCGACGTGGTTTCGGTTTCATCAGTAACGCGCGTCATGGCGATTGGGATGCTTTTATACGCCGGAATACCGCTTTTGGTATCGTGACTGTCGAGCGGAACCATTACGTTCGCTTCAGGGTAGTAAGCGCCAACCGAACCTGGCGCCATATCGATAATCACGATGGTCAGGTTTTTCATCTGGCGCGAGGTGGGATTACCCTCCGGATCCAGCGCCACCAGATCGACACGGTCACCGCTCCGCACCTGCCGTTTTTCCGCCTCTTCACCGTTGATAAACAGGACATCGCGACGGCCGGTGACGCCACGATAGCGATCATTGAGCCCGTAAAGCGTGGTGTTGTACTGATCGTGACTGCGCAGCGTGGTCAGCACCAGATCATGACACTTCAGCGATCGGGGGTCTTCATTGATGCCCTGCATCACTTTGAACTGCGCACGACCGGAAGGCGTCAGCCAGACGCGTTCTGATGCCGCGTTATAGAGCCGGAAGCCACCAGGATGCTGAATTCGCTGATTAAAATCTGTAAACGCCGGGAAAACCGCCTCGATCGCGTCGCGAATGCGGCTGTAGTCGGCAACCATGGCTGACCAGTCCACCACGCTGTCCGGCAGGGTGGCTTTTGCCAGTGAGGCGACCAGCGCCGGTTCAGACTTCAGATGCGGCGACGCGGGATCCAGTGAGCCGCGCGAGGCGTGCACCATCGACATTGAATCTTCCACAGTTACGCTCTGTGCGCCGCCTGCCTGCATGTCGGTCTCGGTCCGGCCCAGCACCGGCAGCAGATAGTTGTGCTTACCGAGCAGCAGATGTGACCGGTTCAGTTTGGTGGCCATGTGCACGACCAGATCGAGGCTGCGCATCGCCGGGAAGGTCACCTGAGGATCGGAGATCGCTTCTGCCAGGTTGCCGCCAAGGCAGAGCAATGCTTTCGCTTTGCCATCGCGCATCGCCTTGATCGCCTCAATCGCGCCATGACCATGCTTCTGTGGCGGTCGGAAACCAAACACTTTCTCCAGGTTATCCAGCAGCGACTGTGGTGGGATCTCGGTGATACCGACTGTGCGATCGCCCTGCACATTCGAGTGACCGCGCAACGGGCAGATGCCTGCACCGGGCTTACCGATGTTACCGCGCATCAGGAGCAGGTTAGCGATTTGTTGTACGTTCTGAGTGCCGTACTGATGCTGGGTAATCCCCATGCCGTAGCAGATGATGGTGCGTTCAGCGCTGGCGTAAAGACGGGCGATATGCTGGATCTCTTCACGCGCCATGCCGGAGACTTTCAGAATGTGCGGCCAGTCGGTGCTCTCCAGATCCGCTTTCAGCGCATCAAAGCCTTCCGTGTGTTCGCGGATAAACGCCTCGTCGATCACACCGGGTTTGCCCGCACTCAGCGCCTCTTCATGCATGCTGAGCAGGATCTTCATCACCCCTTTCAGCATCGCTGCATCACCGCCGACCCGCACTTTGTAGTAGGTCGAAGCCAGCTCGGTTGAGCTCATTGAGAGCATCTCAATGGGGCTTTGCGGTGAGGTGAAGCGTTCAAGGCCGCGTTCCCGCAGCGGATTAATCGCGACGATAGTAGCCCCGCGCTTAGAGACTTCCCGTAGTGTGCCCAGCATGCGTGGATGGTTGGTGCCAGGGTTGTGGCCGATACAGAGCACCAGGTCGCAGTGATCGAAATCTTCCAGTTCGACCGTGCCTTTCCCTACGCCGATCGACTCCGGCAGTCCGACGCTGGTCGGCTCGTGGCACATGTTCGAACAGTCGGGGAAATTGTTGGTGCCATATTCGCGGGCAAAGAGCTGCCATAAGAACGCCGCTTCATTCGAGGCGCGGCCCGAGGTGTAGAACTCCACGCTATCCGGGTCATCATAGCTGCGCAGATGCTCACCAATTTCCCGGAACGCAGTTTCCCATTCGATAGGCTGATAGGCGTCGGTCGCAGCATCATATTTCATCGGATGGGTCAGCCGGCCTTCACCCTCCAGATGCAATGCGCTGCGTTCCCACAGTTCGCTCACCGTGTGTGCGGCAAAAAATTCCGGTGTGGTGCGCTTGCTGGTGGCTTCCCATGAAACGGCTTTTGCGCCGTTTTCACAAAACTCAAAAGAGGATGCGTGTTGCGGATCAGGCCAGGCACAGCCCGGACAGTCAAAGCCCTGAGGCTGATTGACTTTAAACAGGGCGATTACATCCTGTTTTACCGCCATCTGGCCGCGGATTGCGTCGGCAACGGCCTTTAAGGCACCCCAGCCGCCAGCCGCACCACGATAAGGCGCGATGCCGTTTGTGCGATTTTGCTCTTTCATAATGCCCCACATTGTCTCTATTTTGTTGTGGGATAATCCTGGTACAGAAAAACGCAGAGCGACGGTGGTTCTGGCAGGTATTTACTGAAAATCTTTCTCAAAATGTTTCAAACACTGTGGCTGTCATGATTAACGAACCAGATAATAAACACCGCGTGGGAAATAAGGCAAAGATGACCGGAACGGTCAGCCAGTCAATTGTTCAGAAGCCGATGCGCTGTTATAAAATGCGACAGCCGGATGAAACGTAACCCGCTTTTTTCAAAGCTCAGTCAGAGTAATAACCTTGTCGGGGAAATAATGTGGCCTTTATGTAAGCCTGCTGTTATCTGTGCGCCAGTGTGAGCAGGCTCTCCGTAAAGCATTATTAACGTATCGAAAGCCGATTACACAGCAATTTAATCGTAAATAACGGCAGGTTATGACCGCACATTCTGTTCAGCAGAGCATGTCAGTCCCGGCCTCACCTTATCATTATTGGCTTTACGCAATATCATCCATTCTTTGAGCGGAATGGATGAAGTGCGGTGCAATCGGGCTGACAGCGGATGAAACCGGCGTCTGTTAACCTGCCAGAGCGGGGAGTAAGCAGGCCGATGCATCCGGCATAGCATTTAACCCCTTTGCCCCTGTCCGGATAGCCACTCAGGTCAGAGAGCCGGGCGTTATCTGCGGGAAGTATGATCCAGGCTGATAACGATCAGGAAATGTCAGTGCGATCTCCCCGCGTAGTGGGATGTGAAATCACCATAAACTCGACGGGTTCATCGCGCTTATTCTGCGCCTGATGACTGACCTGTGGCGGAATTTCAATCCCCTGGTGCGCAGCGATATCGTGGAGTGTACCGTCCAGCTCCATCGTCAGCACCCCCTTAAGGACAAAGAAGAACTGCCTGGATGAAGCATGGAAATGTCTTTTTTCACAGGTGCCAGGCGGCATTTTCTCGTGAATGATTAACATATCCGGTCGGTTCATCAGGTACCAGCCATCGCACCCCTCTCCCCAGTGATAATGTTCTGCATTCATCTTAGAAATCATGAGCCTGTTCCGTGTTTATCACTGATATTGAGTCTGTTGTCGTCACGGTCTGCTCATCTCAACAAATGCTTAAGTCACACCGACGGTATGAAAAAAGTGGTTCCGTATCAGCCTGTCAGCCACAGGCTGCGATATCCCGTGTTCAGGTGGAGACGGACCCAGGCAGGATGTAAAGACGTTTCAGACAGGCTGCAGGTGCCAGGGTTACGTCTTTTTATTCAGCATCGATTTCAGGTCAGCAAAAGGATTATAGGTGGCTTCACCGACATCTTTCTGAGCATCTTCACCTGCAATCACGCGGGTGCCATACTGGTCGGCCTCCGTGTACTTCGAGTGCTCGTGGTCATGGCAATAGAGACAGAGTAACTCCCAGTTACTGCCATCTTCCGGATTGTTCGTATGGTCGTGATCGATATGATGCACGGTCAGTTCGCGCAGGTTGGAGTAGACAAACTCGCGAGAGCAACGTCCACAGACCCATGGATAGAGTTTAAGCGCTTTCTCACGGTAGCCACTTTCCAGCCGCGAATAGTTTTTGGGGATCAGAGCCATTGCTGACGTTACCTGTTATGCAGAGATGTTTACGATAAGGCGGCCACTATATCCCACAACGGAACAGGAGGAGAAATGATTGCTTGCCGCCGCATGACGTTTGCTGCCTTTTTTTACTTTTCGTCATGCCTCCGGATGTCAGAGGCTCATAATGGCGAAGAAGAAATAACGAAGCGATAACCCTTAACACACTGTAATTCTGTTACAGTATGTTAAGCAGCACGCCAGCACACAGGAATGGCCTTCCCGGGCTCTGAGCTAAATATAATGCAGGACACCATACACAGCCCAGAAAATAGCATTTGCACCCAGATATGCCCAGGATCCCCAATAGGCTATAGGTTCACGACGGGTACGCAGTTTGGGCAGAAAGATTAATAAATAGAGTGCAGAACCGATAAGCGAAACGAAGTAAAAAAATTTCATTATTCTCTCCTGATTCATGTCCTGAATATCAGGATAGTCAGGTCTCGCCATTTTGATCACACTATTATCCGATTCTATCTGTATCGGGAGATCATCACTGCACAGGCATTGATTCTGCGCAGAAAAGCACACTGTTAAAAAACGGCAGAGGGAAGAGGAAAAAAGTCCGTCCATGGCGTAAAACATCCTGAAGCGCTTTATTCAGAATTACTTAGCAGGACGTCGACTGACTTTGCCTCCTTTCCGACCGGCTTCCCTGGCTTTTTCATGATCATTTTTGAAATTGCCCCCACTGACCTTGCCTCCTGCACTGCCAGCTTCACTCGCCCGTTCTGGATTGTTGGCAAAATTGCCGGCCCCACCTCTGTATTTCTGTTGTGTCATAGGAAGACCTCATATCAATGTTCCGTGAGATAAAAAGGACTAGCTAGTCACAGCAGGAAGCATAGTCCTCCGCTTCGGTTATGCAAATACAGAGCGCAACGTCGTTGATAAGCCAGTGATTTATTTCTCGTCCTGATTTCTTTGCGGCAGGAGAGCGACGAATAAACTACGCTTAAGGGCCTGATGAAAAAGGAGAAGGCTATGGCTGACGCGATCTTGATCGACACATTAGAGCTGGGTTCTGACACTCAGAAGCAGAAATATGAAATTTATGGTGAGGATGAACAGACGCCCGTTTATGCGGTGATCTACCGGCAGCAGGGCAGTGACTGGCAGCCGCTGGAGGAGAGGCTCACTTTCGCCGCGCAGGATGAGCAGCAGGAAGCGACCGAATCGATGGGTTATGGTTCCGGGGATACGCTGCCTGATTTACGTGATCTGCCTGCCGAAGCACGTGCGCGCTGTGAACAGCACTGGCATGAACAGCATAAACGTTAAATCCCCCGGTTATCGCCCGAACGTACGGATACGGTAAACCGCACGCCGTACGTATTTTGTTGCCTGTCTGC
Source organism: Pantoea sp. (assembly GCF_032114055.1). Taxonomy (GTDB): domain Bacteria; phylum Pseudomonadota; class Gammaproteobacteria; order Enterobacterales; family Enterobacteriaceae; genus Pantoea. The sequence goes on along the minus strand of NZ_DAMCTB010000013.1, from coordinate 35,898 downwards.
CGCCGTCGTTATCACCCTAAAAGCCGGTGTGTGGCAGAGATGGTCATCACCCGATGCCCGTTACGCTGATTACCCTGACTCAGGGCAACAGGGGGCAGCCTGCTTTGCGAATCAGTCCTTCCTCCGCCTCCGCTCGGCCAACCTTTCTCAAATCTGCTTCTGCATGTCCTGACCTGCTCGCAAAATGTAATAAACTGTAACCAGGGTTAGCAGGTATGCTCTGCATAACCGCCGCTAAAGCCTATTTCATGCTACATAATTGCAACAAAACAATGGAGTAAACTAATCACAGCAATAGCTAAAGATTTTCACACTACTGGCGATAACCCCTTGGCGCTGAACAGGCCGATCATTGACGAATCTGACCTTCAGCGCCGAGTTCTGAATGCGAACGGACCTGCCTTTAGCCCTCCTTTTACACACACCAGAAAGCGCTGACCCAGCGCAGATTACTCAAATAAAAGCGAAAATAATAATATGTCGATCCTGAAGACGATCAAAAGTTCTCTGTCTGCTTCCTCTTTCCGGCGGGGGAGCCGGCCCGCCAGCGGCACCTGGGATTGTCGTGCTTTACCTGCTTCACTTAGTGCCATTGGATTAAGCTCACGCGCGGGCGGAATCCTGATGACATTCGTTCCGCCCGAAGCGGATTTTCAGCGCGTCAGCCAGGCATGGCAGCGTTTCAACTCCTCCAGCCTGACGGTGCTGACGCTCTCCTCAAACGGTGCGCTGAGCAGCAGCCGGGCTGAGAGTACCTACTGCGACGGTAATGGCCCGGAAGGGAGCTATCTCTGGCTGCCGGATAGTCTGATAGCCCGTCATGAGACGCATATCGTCGATCTCCACGTTAATGACTCGCAGACCGCCAGTCAGTGCATTACCGCCATACAGCAGGAGCTGATGCGACTGCAGGTGCGGATGCCGCTGTCGGCCGAGCACACCTTCGCGATGATTTACTGCGATGGACTGTCAGCTTCAGAAGGCTTTCTGATGCAGGCCTGGTATAACAGCGGACGCTTTCCCTGCCTGGCGATTGGGGGCTCAGCGGGCGGAAAAGTGACGTTTGATGGGACCTGGATTGGTACCGGTGGCCGGGTGTTGCAGGGTAAGGCTGTGATTATCTTCTGCCAGATGGCCGCCGGAAAATCATTTGCACCCTTCAAGAGCCAGAACTTTACGCCACGGGATCAGAGCTGGCTGATAGCCGAGGCCGATCCTGTTGCGCGCAGCGTCACCTCCGTATTTAATAGCCAGGGGCAGCAGCAACCCTTTGTTGCAACGTTATGTGACTATCTCAGCTGTACCGAAGCGCAACTGACTGACCGGCTGAAGGGATTAACCTTTGGTGTGAAAGTCGGCGGCGAGTTCTTTATTCGCTCTATCGCCAAAATTGAGCCGGGCGGCGTAACCTTCTTCTGCGATCTGGAGTTTGGCGATCGACTCTACCTGATGCAGGAGAAGGATTTCCGTCAGACAACGCAGCAGGAGTGGCAGGCTTTTACTGCTCAGCATGGCAAACCGGCGGCCATCCTGATGAACGACTGTATCCTGCGTCGCGTCGGAAATGCCACACAACTGCACAACGCCCATTTTTTTAAAGGGATCGTGGCCGCCGGTTTTTCCAGTTTTGGCGAAATTCTGGGTGTGCCTATTAACCAGACGCTCTCTGCGCTGGTGTTCTTCAATCATGATGTTAAAGCGATGCGTCAGTTCCCGGTTGAGTATGCCGGCTATGCCGCACACTATGCGCAGCGCGCGCTACGTCGCTGGGAAGCCCTGAACAGTATTCAGACACGCGTGCTGGACCGGGTGATTAACTATCAGCAGGCACTGACGCCGCTGATGGAGGCACTGCCGGTGCTGGAAACGGCAACCCAGAGCCAGGGTGAAACGCTGAGCCTGGCCGAAAGCAGCATCCGTAACATCAGCCACATTGCCACTGAAAGTCAGCAGGCGCAGGGGCGACTGGATGACGGACTGGACGATCTGGAAAAAATCTCTCACGGCATTAACGAGATTACTCATGGCATCAGCAACATTGCTTTCCAGACAAATATTCTGGCACTGAACGCCGCTGTTGAAGCGGCACGTGCCGGGGAAGCGGGGCGGGGATTCGCGGTGGTGGCCGGTGAAGTCCGTCGTCTGGCGCACTCCTCCAAAGAACAGGCCGAAGCCACAGCCAGCAATATCGGTGAGGCGGTTTCAACCATCTCACGTATCCGGCTGGTGGCCAGCGATTCAGCTCAGACTGCTGCACAGATGGCAGAGCGCAGCATCAGCGCCGCCGATACGCTGGCTGCCATGAATCAGCAGACCCGCCATGAGCGCGCCGATATCGCGAAACATCTTGGCAGTCTGCGTGAACTGACCCAGGGGATGGATGCGATGCAGGAAGCTGTCGCACAGCTTAAAGTGTTACAAACGCTTTCCGGTGCGCAGGCTAAGGCCTGATTTAACTGAATAAAATGACAAAAAAATGCGGTCTAAGCGTAACGGCCAGGCAAAGCGGTCGTCAGGTTGTTACACTTGTCGGTGATTAACCACGCAGAGGTAAGAATGAAAATCAAAAGTTATGCAGCCATGCAGGCTGGCCAGGCCCTTGAACTCTACGAATACGATGCCGCTGAACTGGCAGCCGAAGAAGTCGAAGTCCAGGTCGAGTACTGTGGTGTCTGCCACTCGGATCTGTCGATGATCGACAACGAGTGGGGCATCTCGCAGTTCCCGGTGATTGCAGGACATGAAGTGATTGGTCGCGTTTCTGCGCTGGGCGCAGCGGCTAAAAACAAAGGCCTCTCTGTGGGTCAGCGTGTAGGGATTGGCTGGACGGCGAAAAGTTGTCAGCACTGCGATGCCTGTATTAATGGTGAGCACGTTAACTGCCAGCAGGGCAGTATCCCTACTATCATGAACAAAGGCGGATTCGCCGAGAAGTTACGCGCAGACTGGCAGTGGGTGATCCCGTTGCCCGAAAAACTGGATGCTGAAACGGCTGGTCCGCTGCTCTGCGGGGGGATCACCGTCTTCAAACCGCTGCTGATGAGCAACATCTCAATATCCAGCCGCGTCGGCGTGATTGGGATCGGTGGTCTGGGTCATATCGCGATCAAAATTCTGCACGCAATGGGCGCCGAAGTAGTGGCATTCAGCTCTACACCAGAGAAGAAGCAGTCCATTCTGGATATGGGTGCGGATGAAGTGGTTAACAGCCGTGATCCTGAAGCGCTGAAGCAGCAGGCGGGCCGTTTTGATCTGATTCTGAGCACCGTTGCGGTCAACCTGGACTGGAAACCTTATTTTGCGGCGCTGGCTCCGCACGGTAAATTCCACACGGTGGGTGCAGTACTCAAGCCGATTGAAGTCAGTGCGTTTGAGCTGATCATGGGCGATAAAGCCGTGACCGGTTCATCAACCGGTTCACCGGGTCAGCTGCGGTCGCTGTTGAAACTCGCTGCCCGCGCAGATATTGCGCCGCAGGTTGAGTTCTTCCCGATGTCAGACATCAATAACGCGCTCGATCATGTCCGGGCCGGTAAAGCGAATTACCGTGTGGTATTGAAAGCCGATTTCTGATGACCCTGTAACATAAAATGCCGCAGCGTGCTGCGGCATTTTTTTTCCTTTTTCAGCCAGCAGATCCGCTTTATGCATGTCCGTCGTCACACTGATGTCGCGTATTACCGGCCCGGCAGAAACTTATTGTGCCGGAATCAGGAAATCATCCAGCGATCCGCCGTTATCGATGGCGGCTTTAATCACAGACGGGGTACGTCCCTGACCGGTCCACTCATGCACCTGACCGTTCTCATCACTGTAGCGATATTTTGCCGGACGTTTCGCACGTTTCTTTTTGGCGGTTCCGGCAGGAGAGAGGCTATTTACCAGTTCCGCAGGGTTAATTCCCTCTTCCATTAACAGCTCCTGGTAAAACGCCAGTTTTTCTGCTTTTTCACGCGCTTCAGCTTCCCGCGCACTTTCTTCTTCACGGCGTTCGGTTACCACAGTCTTAAGTTTCTGGTGTAATTCTTCCAGTACAGCCAGCTCAATATTGCGCGCCTCAGCACGAAGAGTGCGGATATTGTTCAGGTTGTTCAGGCTCTTACTCATAAAATTCCTCAAATACTCAAGTTAATCAATGAAGTGCAAATTATTCAGCCGGCAAGGGTAACATTACCCTGCCCAGGATTTGAAGCTTCAGCACAATTTTATTCGCTACTAAAATTTCATGCGGGAAGCTGAATGAGCCAGTCAGGAGCATCATTTGAGCGAAATATTCTGGCTGAATGAAAATCAGCGCGACAGACACGCGATCTGAGCGGGAGCATTTTTGCTTCCGGCTGATTGTGTTTAAATCGCACAAAGGGTTTATTAAGGATCGGCATGAAGTTTCGCCGTAAAAATGATAGTCCGCCGTCTGTTTTCTCACCCTTGCTGAGAAGCATCATACTTTCAGGCTCATTGCTCACGGCAACGGTAATCAGCCTGAATTTATGGATGCTGCATGAAGACTGGCATGAAACCGTGGATAAAGCTGAAGATATGGCCGTTAATCTGTCGTTATCTCAGGCGCGTCAGGCGGACGATACATTCCTGCAGACTGAAATCGCGTTACGCGAAGTTCAGCGCGAGCTGGAAAAGCAGATGGCCACGACTGATGTGGAGGGTGAGACGCTCAGCCAGACGATGCGTCAGTTGCAGAGCCGCCTGCCGCAGCTTCACGGTCTGTTTTACTATGATAATCAGGGAACCTGGGTCGCAACTTCTATGCGCAGCGTACCGCCAGGCATTGATAATTCTGACCGCGAATATTTCGATTATCATCGCGCCACTCCGCGCGATAATCTTCACGTCGGTCCTGTGCTGCGCAGCCGCACGACTCACGAGCTGGTTATCCCGGTTACGCTTCGGGTAAACGATGCTTTTAACAGCTTCCGGGGTGTTTTACTGGCCACTATCAGGGTGGACTATTTTCGGCGCTTTTACAGCTATTACGAACTCAGCGACGGCGATGTGCTGGTACTGATGCTGGCCGACAGCACGGTACTTTATGCCCGTCCGATGCCGGATAGTTACATCGGCAAAAATCTCTCCGTCAGTCCGCTGTTTCTCAGAATGCTGGCGAACTCGGATAAAGGCAGCGGCCAGTGGACCGCCGCGCTGGATGGCAAGACACGCATCTTCGGTTTTGTCCGCTCACAGCGTTATCCTCTGGTAGTGGCCGCAGGCTATGACAGGCATACGCTTTTCACTCACTGGCTGAAAAGCTGGGTACATGATCTGATTCTGAATACAGCACTGCTGGTGATGATTCTCATGCTGGGCTCGTTTGTACTGCGCCAGGCCCGTCATACGCTGCGTTATCAGCGGGAGCTGACCCGATTACACGACGAACTGACCGCGGCGAATCGTGCACTGGAAAACATGGCGCAAAACGATGGGCTGACGAGAGTAGCCAACCGGCGTCATTTCGATGAAAAACTGGCTGAAAGTCTGGAGCACGCGAAGCGCAGTGGACAGCTGGTGTCATTGATTCTGTTCGATATTGATTATTTTAAACGTTATAACGACACCTATGGCCATGTTGCGGGTGACGAGTGTCTGAAAAACGTGGCCATGGTACTGAAAAATACGGTACGGCGTAAAAAAGACCTTGCAGCCCGTTATGGTGGTGAAGAGTTCGCCATTATTCTGCCGGGACAACCCCTCTCTGCGGCAGTGAGTCTTGCAGAGTCTGTCATTGCCGCTGTCAGTCAGCTTGCAATCCCGCATTTCACTACAGATTTACCACAAAAGCATGTCACACTGAGTGCAGGCTGCGCCGTACATCTCAACTCTGAAACGGGAAAAGGGGAAAAAACGCTGATAGAACGCGCAGACGAGGCGTTATATCGGGCTAAACGGGCAGGACGTAATCAGGTTAAAAGCGAAGACGCTAAGGAGTAAGCCCTCGCGCAGTTTTAACCGAATGCCATTGAATTAAAGCAAACAGAAACGCCTGGCATCAGGAAATAAAAAGAAAAACCGCCGGAGCAGGCTCAGGCGGTTGTCATCATGGCAGCCTTTATCAGATCAGGAAATCGTCCAGCGATTTACCGGCATCAATCGCGGCTTTAATGGCAGAAGGCGTGCGGCCTTGGCCAGTCCACTGCTTAACTTCGCCATTTTCATCAGTGTACTGATATTTAGCAGGGCGAGGGGCGCGTTTTTTCTTCTCTGTGGGTGCAGCCTGCATGCCACTTAACAGTTCATTTGGGTCGATACCTTCCTGCAGCAGCAGCTCACGATATTTCGCCAGTTTTTCTGCTTTTTCACGATTAGCCGCTTCGGAAGCCTGTGCTTCTTCACGACGCTCACTGACGACGACCGACAGTTTTTCAAGCATTTCTTCCAGAGCAGCAAGGTCAAGCTCGCGAGCATTGGCGCGAAGGGTGCGGATATTATTCAAGCTGTTGAGAGTGTCACTCATCAAAGTCACCATAGTCATGTTCAGATAATAAAATACAGAAGAGCGGGTTCACGCTGATGCTTTTCGTCAGACCTGCTTTTTTAAATGCTTGCCTTCGAACAATCATAATACAGAACCGGGAGTTCAACGCTGACATATTAATCTCTTTTTCTGAGAGTTTAAACTCTGATTAACGTCTGCACCTTAAACAAAAGTAAAGTTACTCTTTTTTTACGGTCGTCGCTCAAAATGTCAAAAAAATAGCTGCCCTGATAGGCTGAATAATTTAGTTACGTGATGGATTATCGCTCTTTACGCAAGATTTTCTGGCGTCTACGCTTCGCTAAGCCTGGCCTGCTTTACTCTGCAGGTTAAATGGCCTGCCTTGGGCACTGTGTCCGATCTGCAAAGCACTGTGCTGGGTTTATATAGAGAAAAGGGAAGCAACAGGCCAAACAGGAAAAATGATCCATCGATCACTCGTTAATTATGGCTATTTGTAACATGCTGATAATGCTTTATTTTTATCCTTATTAAAATCCGGTGCCGGGATACTATACTGTCTCTTCGGGAAATTGCCGTCAGGCTGAGAGGATAAAGATAAATGCACAGACTCTCGTCACTCTGGTAGCCAGTTTCTCCACGCTTAGATTAATTATTTACGTGCGCAATTTTTTTAACCATCGTTGTACAAATGAGGCTACTTGTTAATCTGCAGACCTGATCACGACATTGGAGCGCAGGCCCTGAGGCTGCTGCAGTGATTATGTGCCGGTTGCAGGACAAATCTTCCTGACACCCTGTTGCTGACGAGTGTCATCCTGCTACGTTTAAATCCTCAGCCGTGAAGACCAGAAAATAATCAGCACAGAGAGGATGGCAATGTTTAAGAGTCTGCGTCATGGGCGCTGTCGCAGCTTATTCATTCTGGCCTGAAGATTAACCATTATGCTTCAGATTTCAGCGTGCAGGGCGTGTTAAAAGCGCCATCTGCAAAGGCCGTTAGAAAGCTTCTGAAGCTGGCTTGGTTTTATGTTCCTCTTCGCTTACCGCAACAGGCGGTAAGCTACACTTACAGAAAATGCACTTAAGGGGCTATTCAGGGGAAGCTGACGTGTTTAAAGGTAATAAAAAGTCGTTACCGGTTCGCTACTGTAAAACGTGCAAAAAGCCGATGACATGGCGAAAGAAATGGGAACGGTGCTGGGACGAAGTGATGTACTGCTCGGAACGTTGCCGGCGGCAACGCAATCTGCAGCAGAGAGAGAACAATTTTTCTGCTGAGCCGGATACCTGATAAGGAATTGTCCGGGCCAGAGTCAGGCCTGAACCGATTAGGCTGGGCCTCTGTCTGCTGCCACACTTTTGTAAACATGAATTATTCATCCAGTTTTACACTGGTTCTCACTTACGTCACTGGTCGGGCAGCCGGTGACTGTGCTTTTTTATTTCTGTTCTCAGATGCATTTATCACCTGTAAGGCTGTCCGCCGGTTATTGCGCTGTACCTCACTGTCGGTTTCTGCCACAGGCACGTTAGCCGGCACTTCGGGCCTGATCAGAGCGTTTTCATAATCTGCTGCTGAAATAAGAGGAGAAAGGGAAACAGTTAACCGAAGCCTATGATGCTTGCGTTCTCGTTGTGTAAATCAGGCTTGCTACCTGACAGCAGAACTTCAGGCTGCGGCAAATACAGGCCTCTTACACCGGGCAGTATCCTATCAACCAGGGTTGTCTGTATTTAAGCAATTCAGCCAGTCAGTTTGTTAGTTACAACACCCTTTTAATTGCATTTTGAATTCTGCCCTTTCGTGACTCTGTGCGGCTGATTAACACCCCGATGGCGCTGATCTGAAAATCCGAGTGCCTATTGAATTGCCGCCCGCCGCGGCCCGAAGGGCCGTCAGGTATTTAAAATGTGATCGAATGATGTAACTAAAATAGCTGATGCAACCTATACTCATCCAAAGCTGGTCAGACGCGAATCCGTTTATCAATGCGCGCTGACTCCCCCCTGGCCGCTTTTCCTTTTACATGAGGCATCACCGTTGATTCTGGTAAAAGTTTTCTCTGTTGCCCTGATGCCAGATCAATAATCGTAATGCTTATCATTTGTAAAATGAGCTCTTCGTTCAGAGTGGCAGGGCATGTAATGACAGTTAACATGGGCAGTACTTACCGGATTCTTGGCTACCGGTCTTCGGTCAATTCCGCCTGGCGGCAGAAATTACTGACGATGGGCATCCTGCCTGGCGCCACAATTGCGGTTGTTCGTGTGGCGCCACTGGGTGACCCGGTACAGATCCGCACCCGTCGCGTCAGTCTGGCGGTTCGGCGACGTGATTTGGCCGACATCATCCTGCAGGAGATCGTCCGATGAAAAAGATAACCATCGGGCTGATTGGCAACCCTAACACCGGCAAAACCACGCTGTTCAACCAACTCACCGGCTCCCGCCAGCGGGTCGGTAACTGGGCTGGCGTCACGGTCGAGCGCAAAGAGGGACAATTTTTTACCGCCTGCTCCGATGTCCGGCTCATCGATTTGCCAGGTACCCGTTCGCTGACGACGTTATCTGCTGAAAGCTCAATTGATGAGAGCATCGCCTGTCAGTATCTCTTTCAGAATAATGCTGACCTGGTCATTAACGTTGTGGACGCCTCCAGTCTGGAAAGTAATCTGTTTCTTACCTTGCAACTGTTAGCGCTCGGTGTGCCCTGTATTGTCGCTCTGAATATGCAGGATATTGCCGCCAGCCAGAACATAACTATTGATGTCACGGCGCTATCAGCCCGGCTGGGATGTCCGGTCGTTGCACTGACTTCGACCAGAGGGGAGGGTATCGCCCGGCTTAAGGCGATGATCGATGAGCCCCATGACTATCTGCCGCCAGCACAGATCCGCTATCCGGCAGAAATTGAAATGGCGATTATGCAGCTCCGTCAGCGGATGCCTGCTGATATCGCGCCTCAGAAAGGTTACTGGCTGGCATTGCAGTTGCTGGAAGGGGATATCAATAGCCAGAAACAGTGTCCTGCGCTGTTGCCGCATCTGCCTGAGATGATGTCGCAGGCGGTAGGAGATCCGGGAATAGCGATTGCCGACTGCCGCTTCCGCACAATCAGCGCTATCTGCGCCGCCGTCAGTAACATTGATCAGGCCTTGCCCGCCACGCTGACCCAGCGAATAGACAGGATCGTGCTGAACCGCTGGCTCGGCATTCCGGTATTTCTGACCGTCATGTATATGATGTTCGTGCTTTCCATAAATATTGGCGCTGCACTCCAGCCGCTGTTTGACAACAGCTCGGTAGCATTATTCATTCACGGCGCACAGTGGCTGGGTTATGTCGGCCACTTTCCGGACTGGCTGACGGTGTTCCTGGCTCAGGGCATCGGTGCTGGCATTAATACGGTGCTGCCGATCATTCCACAGATTGGCCTGATGTTCCTGTTCCTTGCCCTACTGGAAGATTCAGGCTATATGGCGCGGGCTGCCTTTGTCATGGACCGTCTGATGCAGTCGCTGGGGCTGCCGGGTAAATCCTTTGTGCCGCTAATTGTTGGCTTTGGCTGTAATGTGCCCGCAGTGATGGGAACCCGCACACTGGACACGCCCCGCGAGCGCCTGCTCACCATCCTGATTGCGCCTTTCATGTCATGCGGCGCACGGTTGGCCATCTTTGCAGTGTTTGCCGCAACCTTTTTTAACGTTTACAGCTCCAGCATTGTTTTCTCGCTCTATCTGCTGGGCATCACAGTGGCAATCGTGACCGGACTGATACTTAAGCACACCCTGCTGGGTGGAGAGTCCACGCCGTTTCTGATGGAATTGCCGGTTTATCATCGGCCTCATCTTAAAAGCATGTTGTTGCAGACATGGCAGCGACTGAAAATGTTCGTGGTGCGAGCCGGCCAGGTCATCATCCTGGTCAGTATGCTGATTGGCCTGCTGACCAGCTTTTCTATTAATGGCCGTCTGGTTGATGACATTAATCACTCGGCGCTGGCAACGACCAGCAAAGTCATCACTCCCGCACTATTACCGATTGGGGTAACTCAGGATAACTGGCAGGCTACCGTCGGGCTCATCAGCGGCATTATGGCGAAAGAAGTGGTGGTCGGTACGCTCAATAGTCTTTACACCACAGAAGCGCTGCGCAACAGCGCGTTTGATCCGCAGGCATTTGATCTACCCGGTGAACTGAAAGACGCGCTGACAGAAACCTGGATGGGATTATCGGCCGCGTTAAAAATTGACGCGCTGGCGCCCCCCCTCGATGCCAGCAAGGGTGACGGCGAGATGGCATCCGGCCCGATGAGCGTGATGTCGGCTAAATTTGGCGGCGGTTTTGCAGCCTACAGCTATCTGATATTCGTGCTGCTCTATGTACCCTGCGTCTCGGTAATGGGCGCCATCGCACGCGAAGCGGGTAAAAAGTGGATGATCTTCTCTTTTTTCTGGGGGCTGAATATCGCTTTCACCACAGCAACGCTTTTTTATCAGACGATGACGTTTGCGGAACATCCCGTTTATAGCATGACCTGCCTGCTAAGCGTGCTGACACTAAACACAATCATTCTGCTGGCAATGCGCCATGCAGGTAGCCGGTTAACGATCCCTGTCATACACAGAAATAAGCCAGGGAAATGTTCCGGCTGCCACAACGGCTGTGACAGGGAGGAAAGTCTGGTGCAGTAATGAATGCAGGACGGCATTCAAAGACTTATGGTGCTCGGTTGAAGAGCAGGTAAACAGAAGCGCGACATCAATCCCGGCTAAAATCTGTGTTCGTCCGGAAAAACCGAGGCAGCCGTTCCTTCATCCGCAACGGGCTGGCAGCGTTACACTGTTTGCTGTCCCGGAGCTGCAGGTCGGTTTGCAGAGGAGTAAGCGCCATATCGCCAGGAGACTCTGCAGATAATTGGCCATTCATTACTGGAGAAAGGATTGCTTCGGACAGCCTGATGCTTCCTCAAGAATACTTCTTAACGCACTGGCCATTGCAGTTGGCTGCAATATCCGGCATGCCTGCTCAGAAAAGAGGTTAATTACATGTTGCAGTAATAAGAGATGATAATGAAATTCATTTAAAGTGAACTTACAGATATCATCCTGCCACTCATCGTGTATTCAGAAAGAATCTTCTGGCTGAAAATTTATTGGCATACATTCATACAAAAGAGTTCCGCATCTTGCTTACGTTGTAGTTCGTGTTTGCCAGAAATGTTGGAGAAGCAGGGATGACTGCTATGCAGCCTGCGGTGCTGTCTCTTGTCTGACCAAATAAAGAGATTTCAGCGTAACCGGTGGAAAGGCAGGCACCCACACAGGCGGTCTGTCGGACAGGTGACCATGACTGAGCAAATAAACACAGTCTTCAAAGCTGAAAAGCCGCTCTTATAGCGGCATGGCACTGAATATGCGGCTGACATTGCCAGGTCGTATACCGGCTCTCCGTCTGAAATAACCCGAAATAAATGTTTTTTCTGCCGAGTGCAGCCGCTACTCTGATACCTGAGATGTGTTAATTTCACGCCTGTGGAAGCTCTATCATAGAGATTATGTTAATCTGACTTTAGTTGGGTGTGATGAAAAAGACTCTTGTTATAACGTTAATCGTGACAGCGCTGACGGGCTGTGTTGACTATCAATGGGTAAAACCTGGCATGGACAAACAGCAGGAAGAGATGGCAGAAACACAGTGTAAAGCACAGGCACTCAGGGAGTTACCGCCCGACAATGAGGTTACGGGTAAGTACACGTCCAGAGATGAAAAACATAAAACGACGGACACCAGCTATTCATCAACGGATGAGAACGCAGGTAACCGGGATATTCTGGTGAAAGATTGTATGTACAGGAAAGGCTGGACACAGATAGAAGTTCAGCAATAAATCGCCTCGCAATCTTCATTGCAGAAATACCCCACATCTTAATACGCTGTGGGGTATTCTGAATTTTATTTCTCAATCATATTACTGATCTGATCGCGATTGATTTCGTGCTCGTAGCCACCTGCGTCTTTATAGCTTATCAGGCCGGTCGATTCATCGATTACCGGCTTTCCTTTAGTCACAACCATCTCACCTGATTTGGTCTGCATAACATAGTCACTGGAACATCCCGCAAGCGCGGTGACTGCAGCCGCAACACAAGCGGCCATAAAAAAAGACTTGCCCATTGTTCCTGCCTTCTTAATGAGTAGATATATCAATATATTGCATGATGATTTTATTAAAACCCTTTTTATAAATCCAGTATCGTCACTCCCGGGACGATGAAACAGCCTTAGCTGTTGAAGGTTCATTAAATTTGATTGAAATTCAATTTCTGCGCAAAACCTGATAGCCGGCATTCCGGAATACAGTTCAGCTCAATTCATAAAACTGCCTCAGTGCAAAGGGTGATAAATGAACGGCTTTGCTGGCTTCTGATAGCGTTGAAAATTATCAGATAATCACGCCCTTGAGGATAAGGAGAGTAGCAAAAGGGGGAATTGACCGGCTGGCCGTATAAAACGCACTGTTTTCCCTCAATATAGCCTGGCACTGTTCTGGCTTTCCGGCACAGAAAAAGCAGATATCACGCAAAGTCAGGCGCCTTCTGACGACGCTTTTTAGCCCGACAGCATATAGTCATATTGTTAAATCAGCGACCTGCAATTCTGTACCGGCTTACCCACAGCCTGTCCACTTTTTCTGTGGATAACTCCGCTCTGAAACAGCGATCTCATTGCATCAGCCAGGAAATTCGTCGTCGCCAGACTGCTCCATGAATTCCACCATAGCGCCTTTATGTGCATCAACATGCCGGATATAACGCATCAGCGTTTCTGGCTTTTTCCAGGTACCTTCCTGCATAATCCGTGCGATCGGATAGCCTTTGTCTGCCATATCCTGCGCGGCTCCCACCCTGGCGCTGTGGCCACTCCATCCGGTGTAACGGTTCTTGTTAGCTTTAATCGCACTTGTTTTTCCAGCGATGCGCCATGCGCGATTAAAAATATCCTCCAGTGCGCGCGTACTCATGGGTTTTTCTGCTGTCTGCACTCGCCCGGAACGATGTACGGCAGAAAACAGAAAAGCATCAGGATGATCCGCCAGTCCGGATGCCACAATCCACTCTTCAAGACGCCGGGTTGAACGACTGCTGAGTGCCTTAATTAATCCGCCTGTCTGTACTACTGTTTTAGTCCATGCGACATCCAGGATGATTCGCCCATCGTCAGCGCGCATCACATCACGTACCCGTAGCCGCGCCAGTTCACTGATCCGCAGTAACGTTGAATACGCAACATGCAAAAATGCCAGGTCACGAAGCTCCTGAGGGTTTACCGAGCCTGACCACTGTTTATCGAGCCTCTGCAAATCGCTAAGCCTGAACGGAACCGCCTGACCCGCCCGTTCACCGTTCATCACCGCTACCCGGTTTATTTTTTTCATCGTACGAAATACCAGCGGCGAGGCATTAGGCGCATTCAGACCTGCGTTACGGTGTAACATTGAGATCAGCGCAGCATGTGATGTGACAGTGGAGGAAGCACGGCCGCTCTCCGCCAGAAAGGCCAGATAGTCGCGAAGATCTTCTGCGCTCATCGGCAGGAAAGTGCGCTGATGAACTTCGGACCACTGATGACAGATACGCATAACGCTGATCAGCTGTCGCCAGGTATTGGGTGAAAAGGCCTCTTTATCCTGAACGAACTGCCTGAGCCGCTCCGCGATATCACCATGCCGGCTCACCGCCAGGCTCATTAGTGGTTCTGATTTACGCATTATTGCTCACTTATTAGCCTAAAATGCCCGCGATCGCGCTACGTGAATTCTGAGAAAATTGCAGGGGAGTAGCAGGCCAGAATTTACGTAGCGTCGCCATTTTCTGGCACCTTCTCGTTGAGATCCATGATAGCGCAGTGCCTCCCGGCTGTCATGGCTTCGTATAAGTATAATTATATGAAGTTATAATTTTAGACAGTGCACTGCCAGTAGCAGGGCACTAATGCGAGGGATTTTGGCTAATACACTAATCATATGAAGTCAGGATCATGTACAGTACACTAGTATTGGCAGGGCAAAATGGGCAGGGTTTAGGCTGATAAGCTCCTGATTATGTGAGCTTAATGATTTGACCAATGCGCTAGCAGCGGTAAGGCACAGTGTGTAAAAGCTGGGCTGACAAATACATATTATATAAGGTCAGATTGTGATTGAACTTGAGCCAGACTTAGGCAGAGTAGGAATGGTGAATTTTATAGAATATTTCTTGCAAAATTTCATCTACTGAAAGCATAGTAATGCGGTATGTAACGTTAAAACTCTTCTTTTCTTAGCATACCTTTCAAACGAAAATAATGATAAGAAGGCTGCTCATTAATTATTGAGGAAAACAATGAGTATATTATTGACACCCTTTACGCATGATAATTTATTCTTCGGAAATACTTGGATGGTCGAAAATAAAGACGTCCTTGCTGAACAAATTTCACGAGTTGCAATGGGTTATTCTTCACATATTAAAAAAATTTTCTCAGGTGTTAATGTCAAAATACCGGCCTCCGCAATTAATAATGTAGAAGGTGCACTATCTTTATTGACTATGGAAGGGACAGATCCTTGGCACAGAGATGGATGGTTGTTCCAAACAATTTCATATATTGCAGCAATACAAGATGACCCCACAGGAATTTTTGATTCCCCACATATGCAACATACAGCGAAGGGGTTAGACGGTTTAAAGTTAGAGATAGATACTGATACAGGTAGAATAAATTCGGTTGTGATTTTTGAAGATAAAGCAACAACAAACGCTAGACAAACAATAGCTACAAAGAAAGATTCCAAAGGAAAAGGGATTTCTGTTTGGGACGAATTCATCGAAATAGAATCAGGGTACCGCCAACCCTTACTGACAGATAAGATATCTACTCTATTAAACAACCACCCATCATTAGATGTTGAAGAGGCAATTGAAAAAATAATATGGAAACAAGTGCGAGGATATAGAGTCAGCATTACGGTTTCAGACACCTACTCTGATGAGAATGGCAGATTAAATCTATTTAAAGGATATGAAAAAATAATTGATGGGGACCTCAAAAGAAGAAAAGCCGAAACTTTCCATGTGAATAATTTGAGAGAGTGGATGGACGACTTGGCCGAATTAGTAAAAACAAAAATAAAGGAGACTAAAGGAAATGTTTGATCCCAAGACAAAAAAGTTATTATTAGATGCGCCTAAATTAGACGGATTGGAAAACAGTGATATACCAAGATTACTGACGGAGTCTTACGCTCAAATAATTTCAGCAAGAATAAGACTAAGAGATAGAAGTATTAATGACAAAAATGTAAATGATAACATTGAAATTCTGAGAAGATTATCTTCAACGCATGAAGCATTAGTAGCAACAATGAAAGATAATAATCATAGAGAATCTGCTGCATTTGTTGCTGCATCCGCACACCATGCCTGTATGCTCTATAACAAAACGATTATGATTGAAGATGACATAACAGTATTAAACAAACATTTTATATCATCTGAAATTTCAGCAGCAATATTATATTTGATTGCCAACTCAATAACTGATGCCAATGAAATAACTAAAAACTTTATTTTTATGGATGATGGAAGCATTGAGTCATCTCTTATTAAAGGCATTTCTTTGCTATGTAGAGGAAGATTGCAAGAACTGATTCAGATAAGAATTGATGAATCAATAATTAGTGAGTTAAACTTTAGTGAGAATAGCGCCGCTAAATTGTTATACTTCATTATTTTCCAAGCCGTGCAGTTAATCGCAAAAAAAATATCATTTACAGATAACTCAGAAGAAGCAACCGCCGGAAATTTATTAGAACAAGTTCTTGATCTATCAGTTGAAAATCTACACATTAAAAATGGCGAAAACGCAGAACAGAAGTCAGTTTATTCCGGCCCCTATCATTTAGCTAAACTTCTAATGATGGCTTATCCAGACCTGATAAGTTCTTCATTATTGAATATCCCCACACCTAATGGCATTTCAGCAAAAAAGTGGAACAGCTTATTAAGCCACATTTCTATGAATAGACCATATATATGGAAGAATCATCAACATGCTATTAATGAAGGACTTTTGAATGATGTATCAGCCGCTATAAGCTTTCCCACTGGGGCAGGAAAATCCACTCTTTCAGAGTTAAAAATAGCATCCGTATTAGCAAAAAACAAAAATATTGTGTTTTTAGCTCCCACATTGTCGCTGGTTGATCAAACTACAAAGTCATTGAAAATTTCATTCCCTAATTATGAAATACTCAAAGATTCAAATGAAGAAACACTTTTAACCAATGATTTAGAAAGGCTACTTCCTATATCAGTGTTCACACCAGAAAAATGCCTAATGCTACTAAACTTCAGGCCAGGATTATTCGAAAATACTGGTCTATTGATTTTTGATGAATGTCATTTATTGCACCCCAGATCATCTGAAAAAAGCCGTAGAGCATTAGATTCAATGTTATGTATAATTAATATTGTAAATATAGTAAAGGATATAAAACTTTTGCTTTTATCTGCAATGATGAAAAACACTGATGAGATTGCTAATTGGTTAGCAGACATCACTAATAAACAATGCTTATCTCTGAATTTAGATTGGAAGCCAACAAGACAGGTGCGCGGGTGTGTTGTTTATGAAGAAGAAGAAGTAAATAAATTGAAAGAAATATTATATAATGAAAGAGTTGTTTCAAATAATAAATCCGTCCCATTAAAATTAAAAAATGAATTAAAAGCAAAACCACTTGGTCTATTTTGTTTACATCAAACTTGGCAGTCCACTTCGCGTAACGATTACTCTCTGATACCATTACTTGATGAACCTGTTAAGTTAAGTGCGGGGCATATCCTTCCTGAAAATGTTGATGATAAAAATGAAAATTATAAATGGTATCTAACACCAAACAGTTTGAAAGTATCTGGAGAAATAGCCGCCAATAGTGCCATAAAAAATCTAAAAACAATTTTATTCGTCCAAACGATACCTAATAGCATTTCGACTGACAAATATATTTCAAGTTTAATTAAGGATGAACCAATCCACTTAAATGATCATGAGATATCAATTCAGCATTTGCTTGAAGTAGAGCTTGGGGATTTGGATGCTAGTTATCTGGTATTCGATCCAAACACTAAATCTATTAACAACAAAAGCACATGTCACCACGGTCATTTATTATCAATTGAGAGAAAATTACACGAATCCTTATTTTCTAGGAATGATGGGATTAATGTACTCGTTGCAACATCAACTTTATCCCAAGGAATGAACTTACCTAGCGATATAGTTATTATAGGGGGTGACAGTAGGTTTGACCCGGAGTCTCAGAAATTAGATCAGTTGGAAGCTCATGAATTGCTTAATACAGCCGGCCGAGCGGGAAGAGCAGGAGATCGTTCACATGGATTTGTTTTAATTGTACCCAGTAAAATCATTGATTTTAATAATGAAAATAGTAGGATACACAAATATTGGTCAGAGCTTCAAAGCATATTCTCTCAAAGTGACCAGTGTTTAATAATTGAAGATCCGATGGCACCAATACTTGATAGCATTCATAATACTTCTGAAGAACTCAACGAACTTAGTTCTTATCTGATTGGTAGATTGTATTTTAATATAAACACATCCGATTCGAAAGATAAAGACGCCTATAATATAATTAATAATTCTTTAGCTGCTTATCAAGCTAGAGTCAGAAGCGACCATAAATGGTTATCTGATCGCCTAAATTCTCTACAAAAGGTATCTGAAAGTAGATCTGAAGGTACTGATTGGCAAAGAAAATTAGCCGCTTCTACAGGAGTTGATGTAAAAATAATTGCAGAATTATCTGGAATGTTGAACGGTACGATTAGGTTTGAAGCCACTACAATAGAATGGTTTAATTGGATTACTGAATGGTTAGTTAATAACCCCACTCACCTCCAAATTTTAATTAGAAATGAGACCATAGAAAGCTTTATGGGAACATCATTCAAAAAGATGCTAAATGGCTCTGACAAGTGGATCCAAGCAACCGAAAAATTACTTCCTCTTCTCAATGCATGGATTAGTGGCGAATCATTAAAAGAAATAGAGATTAAATGTGGGACAAAACCTCATTTAATAAAAACTTGTGAAAAGGCGCGTGAATTTGTTCTACGCATTGTGCCAGAACTTGCTTATGTTTACGGATTGCCTAGCCAAGTTTACCTAGCGTTATGCTTATCTAAATCTAGCGAAATTCATATACCTCTAGCACTTGACAAATTAGGCTCATGCGTTAAAAAAGGATATGACCAGGTGGAAAAGCTAGCCCTTGAAATTGTCGATGATAAGAATACTATCAGAAGATTAGTACATAAGGATTTTATCAAGCTCTCCGAATTCATTCCACCATTTGAAAAAAATGATACGTTTCAAGTTGTTCTTGAGCGAGTTAGAGTTGCAAAGATAATAAGTAGCTTATAAAATATTTATTTAACTTTATTAAAGATAAGGAAATTTTATGGCACGCATAGCCCCTTTTGATTCCGAACATCTTGAAGCTATTTGTCGGGTTTTAGCTGATACGAATATGGGATTGACAGGCTCACAAATTGAAGGGTTGTTACGTGATATAGGAATTGAGGACTCCGGACCTGGTATTACTAAATGGAAACGAATTTATAATGCCTTAGCAATTTCACAAAATAAATACAAAGCGGGAAACCATACGATTATTTTCATAAATAAAGCCATGAATCCTGTTAGTTATGCAAGGGAAGTTAATGCATTCAAGTGGCGTCGTGATGAGTTAAATTTAGTTTTGTCTTTCTCAGGATTTTATGTACGTGAAGATGGAAAAGTTGGTCACATTGATAAGGCTACAACATTAGATGAAGCTCGCTCTCGTGCGGGAAAACTTAAAATGGCTCTGGAAAACCGTTTTGTGCACGATGAAGTCATGCATTATTGCCGTGCAGAACTCGTAGAGGATAACTATTTCCATGCTGTGTTTGAAGCAACTAAAGGTATAGCCGAGAGAATTAGAATACTATCCGGTCTACATTATGATGGAGCTGAATTAGTAAACAAATCATTTGCAGGCCAAAATCCCTTGCTTGCTATAGGACCTTTAATTACTGAATCAGAAAAAAGTGAGCAGAAAGGACTTGCTAATTTGATGGTTGGTCTTTTCGGAGCAGTAAGAAATCCCTTAGCCCATGCGCCAAAAAAAACTTGGCCCATGACTGAACAGGATGCCTTAGATATTTTATCATTAATATCTTATATTCATCGAAAATTGGACCTTGTGGTTAAAAATAATGATTAAAAATATTCAATTGTATATTGCCCATAATCTTTTCATTAAAAAATAAAGAAAGCTAGATAAGCGAATGTCATTTAACATAAATAGCATTATACGACTCTTATTGCAATTCGCAACACTGAACGGGCTATTACCAAGCTTCTACGTAACGACGGTAAGTAAGACGTGTTTCCTCAGGCATGTCGGCATTTCCTGGCTAGTGGCATTGATGACTTTAAACTGTAGGAAAATGCGGTTGAATCATCCTATCTTTTTATCCAGCATCTGACAGGTTGTCAGGCTTGAATGAGGGAGGTATTGTTCACAAATCGTCAGGATGACAGATGAAGATGAACCTGCAGGAGCTGGCAATGGACACGACTGAAGATCTTAATAATACCTATTTCTACGCAGGCAGACCGAATCTCAACGCTGGTGAGCTTTATTTCATGATTTTCTGTGAAGAAGTCGCTAAGCAACTTGGCATTGATGACTTCGGAGCGATCGTGGCCATCCTGTCTGGACGTAATGTCCTGACTACCCGAACCAAACCGCGCGATGCTCTCAAGGGAACGTCCTATGCCTCTAAGGCAGCGCGCAGAGTATTCCCTGACGCAAAATTTCCTTTCGGCATTCAGCTCCCCACGATCGTAGGGGGATACCCGCCTCGGACAGCGCGTATTCTGTTTACACATAAGCTCAGCACCTTTGTAGGACGAGCCATTCCTGTTGTGGGCTGGGTGATACTGGCCAAAGATGTTATTGATATCAATTACAATTCAGTCAGACTCTATAACACCATCGCCCGAGGGAAGGATAAGTTATGGTAGATGCCACCCAGACACGCGTAATGGCACTCATTGAGCCGTGGAACGGCCGCTCCTTTCTTACGTTCCGGAAAAGAACACTCACGCCAGAAACGTCGCTAAATCTGGACATGAAGCTTGATCCGGAAGACGCTGCGGAATGCCTTCAGAACGTCTTTGATGCCTTTGAAATGGATTCTGACCAGGTGACTTTCAGCCTCTACTATCCAGAAGATCCGCACGAAGCCATCCCTCTTACCGTTGGGATGCTGATCGAGTCAGCCCGTGCCAGGCGATGGTGCTATGACTGAAACAGTGGTCGCCACAGACAATTATCCGCTTTGAGATGTGAAAGCCTCTGCCTCCGCTTTTTGAACATCAGACTTCAGGCTAAGAAACGCTTCTGACTATGCCTGTAAGCACCGCAGTTACGCTCTCTTGAGAAATCCCGGACAGTAACCTACCTTCTATCACTCTCACTGACGCTACACTTCTTAGAAGCATCAACACAACCGGAGCTCAGATGCCAAACAGTCACCCTCTTCTCCCTGGCAACGGCACGCTATTTTTCGATGTTAACCAGACCCTGCTGGACACGTCCGGACTAAATCAGGCGGTGGCGCAGCGGCTTGGTAATAAACCTGAACGCGCCGAAGCCTGGTTCACTTCAGTGTTACATCATTCGCTGGTCGGGACCGTCACAGGCAGCTTCCACAGTTTTGGCGATATCGCCGAAGCTATTCTGGAGATGACGGCCGCACGCTATGGCATCACCCTGTCTGAGGCGGCAACACCGCTGGCTGAAATCATCGCCGCGATGCCTGCTTATCCGGATGTGGCCAACGGGCTGACCGCGCTGCAGCAGCAGGGCTATACGCTGGTCGCGCTCACTAACTCCTCAGCCGCGCTGGCGGAAAAGCAGCTGAGTTCCGCCGGGCTGGCACCATTGTTCACCCGAATTCTCAGCGTGGAACAGGTTCAGGTTTATAAACCCGATCTGAGAGTCTATCAGTGGGCGATGAATGAGATGGGGCAGCCCGCCTCCGCCTGCATGATGGTGGCGGCGCATGGCTGGGATGTTGACGGGGCTAAACGTGCAGGGATGAAAACAGCCTTTGTCGCCCGTAAAGGTCAGGCGCTTTACCCGCTGGCGCCGTCACCGGATTATGTTGTCGATGATATCGCTGCGCTGGCCGCAGAGATCGCACCGCTCTGCTGAACCGCATCAGGCCGGATGCAGCGATGCACTGCACTCACTGTTCCGTCTCAAACGCCGATCTGACCGCCCCGACGATGCGCCGGGCTGTGGCGTCATCCTCAAACAGCGGGAAGTTTTTTTTCAGCTTGCCGGAAATCTGCCAGCCGTTCTCCTTCAGCGACCGGATGATGCGGCTGGCATCCTGATCGGGCATCTCAACCACCTCCTTCAGTTGCTGCTGGGCACGCTGAAACAGGACGAGTACCCGCGCTTCATCCGCCATTTCGGTCCGCACGGTATGTTCGATCACTCTGCTCGTGTAGAGGACATGCTCGGTCAGATCGGGATAGCGCCAGGCAAAGCGGGCATCGTCATAATCGCTGAAAACGAAGTTGCTCCGCGTGCCATCTTCATAAGTTTTCAGCTCGCCAAAGCGATAGCAGCCTGCATAGCGCCGCATCAGTTTTTTAGAAAAGAGATCCAGCGTACGGTCGTAGCCGACCCGGAAATCCATTGAGCTGGTGATGGTGGCCGAGACCGGCAGGATTACGCCATCCGGTATTGCGCCATCCCGGTTCAGCGTGTCATTGATCAGAAATCGATGGATGCGGCCATTCCCGTCGCGCATCGGATGAATATAGACGAACCCAAACGCGATGACGCCCGCCCGGGCCAGCGGCGCGGCGCCCTGTGTCGCCTGTTCAAAGGCTTTCAGACCCTGCATAAAGTGCGGGACATCATCGTAATGCGGAGCGATATAGTGGACGATATCTTCGCGCATTGTCGACTGTCCGACAAACACCGGCGAACGTCGCAGCCCCAGGCCCAGCGCATCCTGACCCAGAATCCCCTGCTGCAGGATGTGCAGGCTCTCTTCGCTAAGCGGATCGTCAAGCTGGCCGCAATATTGTGCAATAACGTGAGCAAAGCGCTGGATGCGATCGCCCTGGTCAGACTCTTTTTCAATCAAAAAACTGGCACGCGATTCTTTAAACGTCAGCCAGCTGGCGGTGCGCATCAGGATATCTGCGCCAAACGCGTTATCCAGTTCCCTGAGGGCATCATTCAGATCGAAGGCCAGCGCCTGCTCGACGGCAGGCGTTCTGCGCACCAGCGGACAGAAATCTACCGATCCCGGCAGGTTGTCGTTGATGCGCCAGCGTCGGTTACGCTTCAGCGTAGTGCGGGTGAGATAAGCATCGGATGAAATCGCCCCGACATAACCGCCGTTAGTCACATCGGGCACCTGTAGCGGGCTGCCGGTCAGCCATTCATAGAAAAATCCGGCCCGCCGCGCATACTGGCCAAACGGCTCCTGGCGGCACCACTGTTCCAGTGGTTCAGGCCCGACCGCCGTAAACAGCCGGGCGAAGAACTCAAGATTGATCTCTTCATATTTCAGTCCGAAGGCAAAGTGTCCGGCAAAGGAGTCTTCCGGCTGATAGCCAGGCGGATAGTGGTTTTCTACCTGTCCCTGGCTCTCATGATGAGAGCGTACCGTGCCGATGGCCGACTTTACGCGCAGCGGCTGCGCCAGTTCAATGGCATAACGTTCGCGCAGCGCGCTGAAGCCGACCAGCATGATGAATCCTTTATCTGTTGAATGAAAACGATAACAGAAAGGAGTTCTATCACGAAAACGTTAATTACGCCATCAGGAAAGCGTTAACAGCCGCCCGAAAATGATAATTAAATGGCCGGTTGATGCGAAAATAATAACAACGATGCACCGTCAGGATTTGACCACAATGCAGAGCAGACCGGCCACAATCATCACCACACCGATCAGACTGTGCCAGCTGAAGGCCTCCTGAAATACCGGCAGACTCACTGCCACCAGCCACACCAGCACGTAGCTGAGACTCAGCAGCGGGTAGACCCGGTTCAGAGGGAAAAAGTGCAGCGCCCGGATCCAGCAGAGCATCGAGACACCATAGGCCCCCAGCCCGGCCAGTAGCATCAGAACGGGCAGAATAGCCATGGCAGGCAGCGACAGGAGGCTGCTGAACTCAGGCAGTCGCGGCATCGCCCAGCGCATCATCAACTGCGCGGCGGAAACCAGCAGCACGCTACAGGCGACCCATCCGTAGCCTTTCATAGCTGACTCGCCATCAGTGCTACGCCGGTCACCACCAGCAACGTGCCCGCCAGCTGGCGCAGCGTAAGCCGCTCGCGCCAGAGGACGCGTCCGGCCAGCGCGACGAAAATGAAATTAAGGCTCAGCATCGGATAGGCCTGACTCACCGGCACCTGCTGCAGTACCCGCAGCCAGAGAAGCATGGCAAAACCTAACAGCAGTACGCTCAGGGCGATCCAGCTTAACCGCCCCTGACGTGAGAGCGCATGGGTTGCCTGCTTCTGGCAGAGCTGCGCGCTGCAGCTGAGCAGACTGACCAGGACAATCAGCAGCACCATCATTTCATCTGGCTATAAAAGAGGCTGACCAGCCTGCCCTGACGATACACCGCATCCGGCACCGGAACCTCCTCACTGATATCGCTGTGAACCGAGTCAACCAGCAGCAGCAGCGACACGTTACCCAGACGACGATGCTCCGCCAGCCAGCGGCTAAAGTCCGCCGCAGAGACGAAGCGGGACTGCGCATCGGGGTAGCTCAGCCCATATTCCAGTTCGCTCTTAGCGTCATAGAAATCGATGTCGCTGCGGTGCAGATGCCACGCAACGGCGGAGGCTACGCCAGAATTATCCGCCAGGATAAAGCGGCTGGCCGCCAGCCGATCACCCGTGACCGAGACAAAGTTCTGCGGCTGCTTAGCATCACGGATTTTCTCCGGTATCGCAGAGCCGATGAGCAGCGCCACACCCAGCGGACACAGCGCGGATACCAGCCAGCGGTGCCGGGAAGAACGGCAACTGTAAGCGCCCGCCACGCCCCAGACGAGAAACGCCAGTGCCGCCAGCGTCAGTTTCAGCGTCTCCTCCGGGGCGAACAGCGGATGATGCGTCACACTCCACGGGGCCAGCACCAGTAATACCGTGGCCACGGTCAGGCTGCCGAAAACCACGTTAATCCAGCCGTTGACGGTTAATACCCGCCCTGCCCGCTGTGCCGCATTCAGGCCATAGTGCGCCATCAGCAGCGACAGCGGTACAAAACAGGGCAGTATGTAGGTCGGCAGCTTGCCTTTCGCCAGGCTGAAGAACAGCAGCGGCATCACCGTCCAGCTCAGCAGATAGAGCGCGCCGGGATGCTGCCGACGTTCACGCCAGCCGCTGAGCAATGCACCGGGCAGCAGCGCCAGCCACGGCAGCGTGCCGGACAGCAGTATCGGCAGGTAGTACCAGAAAGGCGCTTTGTGCTGCGCATTCTCCTCTGCGAAGCGCTGAATATGCTCCACCCAGAAGAAGTAGTGCCAGAAATCAGGCGCCTGATGATAAATCGCCAACGCCCAGGGTGCGCTAATCGCCGCCGCAGAGAGCAGCGCCAGCGGACCGTAACAGATAAGTTCCCGCAGCCGCTGCCGCCAGATCGCCCATGGCAGAATCGCCAGCACCGGCACCGCCAGCGCCAGAAAACCTTTGGTCATGAAGCCCATACCGCAGGTTAGCCCCAGCAGCAGATAACCGCCCGCGCGTCCGGCGCGCCCGCTGGCTTCTGTCGCCAGCCAGAAGCTGCACATCGCTGCCGCCAGCCAGAGCATCAGCATGGGGTCAAGCACCGCATAGGTGCCGACGCCATAGACCAGCAGCGAACTGAGGAAAATCACACTGCCGACAGCGGCGGTGCGCGCTGAACCAAACAGCCGCCTGCCGAGCCAGTAGATCAGTACAGCCGTGAACGTCGTGGAGACGATCGACCCCGACCGTACGCCGAAATTGTTATGGCCAAACAGCCATTGCCCCAGCGAGTTGATCCAGTAACCGGCCACCGGTTTTTCAAAGTAGCGCAGGCCGAAGAAGTGAGGGGTGATCCAGTTTCCGCTTGCCAGCATCTCCCGGCTGATCTCCGCATAGCGGGTTTCATCGGGCTGCCAGAGATCGCGGAACATCGGCGGAATCAGGTAATAAAGGATGAAAAAGCTGAAAAAAAGTAGCCACGCTGTTTTGTTACGTATCCGCACTAGTTCGCCTCTTCAGTCAGTTGCTGGCAACCCAGCCACCCTTCCCGGCCGGCGAGCTCTCCTCTGACAACCCGGCCCAGCGGCAGGGTGTTCAGATCGTCAGGCAGCAGCTCGCTTAACGGGCAGAACTGAATGCCGTGGCGGGCAGCCGCCGTCAGCAGCCGGTCAAAGTCCGGGGAACCAATGATGCCTTCGACTTCAGCATGGATGGTGTAAACCGCCCCATCATCCGAAGCCAGCATCTTCGCCAGAATGTAGTCGTTGTAGCCTTCCGCGCTGACCTCACGGCCAACCACTTCATCCCATGTCGGCAGCGTCACCGGGATCTGAACGGTGCCGACCTGCCCGTCCGGCAGCAGGGGCCGGAAAGGGCCGGTGCCGCGACAGTCGCTGTTATAGTGAAAGCAGAAATCCTCCTTGGCGGCGAGCACCCGGCCATCGGCGCGCCAGCCGGCCACCGCCGAGCAGCTGACCGGATGACCCAGGATCTCACTCAGCGTTTCGGTGCCACGTGCAATCTGCTCTACCAGCTTATCCTGCGGCCAGACCCCCGCCCAGGTCTGCCAGGCAAAATGGTCCCAGGCGTGCAGCCCCATTTCGTGATACCGGGCGGTATCCTGAATGATATGCCGCAGGCCGCGCCCCATCTGCTTGCCTGGCCAGGCCGTTCCGGCGAGCAGGATGTCCCAGCCATAAAGCGATGCTGCGCGGGAGCGCAGCATCTTGATGAGGAAAGCCGGTTTAATCAGCCGCCAGAGATGGCGGCCCATGTTGTCCGGCCCGACGCTGAAGAAAAAACTGGCCCGCACCGAGTGGCGCTGAAACAGCGCCAGCAGTGTCGGCACACCCTGCTGTGTGCCGCGCCAGGTATCTACGTCAATCCGCAGACCAATCTTTTTCATCACTTATCAGCCTGTTGCTCAACGGTGCGCAGGAAGAAGTCCAGCGTATTGTCGATCGTGACATCCATCGTGACCGCTGGCGTCCAGCCGAGTAAGCGGCGCGCATTGCGGATAGCCGGTTTGCGGTGCTCCACATCCTGATAGCCTTTGCCGTAGTAGCTGCTGCTCTCCACTTCACGGAAACCGGCAAATGGCGGAAACTGGCTGCGCAGCGGATGACGCTCGAAGCTCGACAGCAGCTGCTCGGCCAGCTCTTTGATACTGGCTTCGTTGTCCGGATTACCGATGTTGATAATCTGGCCGTCGCAGTTCTGCTGTTTGTTTTCAATAATGCGGAACAGTGCTTCAACGCCATCACGGATATCGGTGAAACAGCGCTTCTGTTTGCCGCCATCAATCAGCTTGATGGGCGAGCCTTCCACCAGGTTCAGGATAAGCTGGGTAATCGCGCGGGAGCTGCCAATGCGCGCCGCATTGAGGTTATCCAGACGTGGCCCCATCCAGTTGAAAGGACGGAACAGGGTGAAACGCAGCCCCTCTTTTTCGCCGTAAGCCCAGATGACGCGGTCCAGCAGCTGTTTGGAGACCGAGTAGATCCAGCGCTGCTTGTTGATCGGCCCCACCACCAGGTTAGAGGTGTCTTCATCGAAGCTGTCATCCGTACACATGCCGTACACCTCAGAGGTGGACGGGAAAATAATACGCTTCTGGTATTTCACACAGTCGCGGATGATTTTCAGGTTCTCTTCGAAATCGAGTTCAAATACGCGCAGCGGATTGCGGGTGTATTCGATCGGCGTGGCGATCGCAACCAGCGGCAGAATGACGTCACATTTTTTGATGTGATACTCAATCCATTCTGAGTGGATTGCGATATCGCCTTCCACAAAGTGGAAGCGCGGATGATCGAGGAAGCGGCTGATGGCATCGGAGCTGATATCCAGCCCGTAGACCTCAAAATGCGCATCCTGCAGCAGTCGTTCTGTAAGATGGTTACCAATAAAGCCGTTCACGCCCAGGATCAGCACACGGGTACGACGCTGCAGAACCGATTGCGGTTTGGAATAGAGCAGCGCGCCCGGCACCATGCCTAAACTCTGCGCTAGCTGGCTGCCGTTCATGTAAACGCCGTGCTCAGACTGCCCGGTCAGGATTTCAAGCGCACCCTCACCGCAGGCGATAAGAAACGGCTGCTTAGCGATCACGGTGCCAGGCTTCGCCTGATGCTGCTGAGGATGAACCCGGCTCTTCCAGACCATGAATTTAACCGAACCGGCGAAGGCGAACGCGCCAGGCCAGGGATCGGTGACTGCCCTGACCAGATTGTGGATGGCTTCAGCTGGCTGATTCCAGTCGATACGGCCATCTTCGGCCGTGCGCCGGCCCACGCGGGTTGCCTGGCTCTCATCCTGCGCCCACTCCGCTACATCGCCCTCACGCAGGCGTGGCAGCACGTCGGCAAGCAACTGCTCCGCAGCCTGGGTCAGTTTACGGTGCAGCGTCAGCGCGTTGTCCTGCGCCTCAATGGCGACCTTCTGCTGCGCCAGAATATTCCCGGCATCAGCGCGCTTCACCATGCGATGCAGCGTCACGCCTGTTTCGCGCTCGCCGTTCACCAGCGCCCAGTTGAGCGGGGCGCGACCACGGTATTTCGGCAGCAGCGAGCCGTGCAGGTTAAAAGCGCCCTTTTCAGCACATTGCAGGATCTCGTCGCTCAGCAGATGGCGATAGTAGAAGGAGAAAATCATCTCTGGCGCCATCGTACGGATGCGGTCGAGCCAGATCGGATGATTCGCCTCGTCTGGCGCATAGACCGGAATGCCGTGCTCTGCCGCCAGACGGGCTACCGAGCCGAAAAATGGATTTTCGGTCGCCACATCGTTGTGCGTAAAGATGGCGCTGATCTCGTAGCCTGCGTTCAGCAGCGCATTAATGCCGACACAGCCCATGTCGTGATAGGCGAAAACGAGGGTCTTCATGATTGAGTATCCTGTACTGAAGGCTCTTCAGGAGCCTGAACAATGCGTTGAACGAAATAGCGCGGACGCGCGCGGACGTCGTTATAAATGCGCCCGATGTACTCCCCGAGCAGTCCCATACCCACAAACTGGGCGCCGATAAACATGAACAGCACGGCGAACAGGACGAAAACACCATCCCCCGCCCATGCCGCACCAAAAAAGAGTCGCAGGATGATCAGCACCAGTGAGAAGGCGAAACCGACAATCGCAATCAGGCTGCCAACCACGCTGAGCAATCGCAGCGGCGTCGTCGTCAGGCAGGTCACCAGGTCGTACATCAGGTTAATAAGCCGCATGAAGCTATATTTCGAATCACCAAAGGCACGCTCCGCATGGAGCACCGGCAGCTCAATCGTGTGACGGGCAAAGGTGTTAGCCAGAATCGGAATGAAAGTGCTGCGCTCATGGCAGTTCAGCATCGCATCGACAATATGACGGCGATAGGCGCGCAGCATGCAGCCGTAATCACCCATCGCTTTGCCGGTCACGCGCTGAATCAACCGGTTGAGCGTGCGTGAAGCCTTACGACGGAACCAGGTATCCTGGCGCTGCTGCCGGACGGTGCCCACCACGTCATACCCCTGACGGGCGGCGTCTGCCAGGCGGGGGATCTCTTCCGGCGGATTCTGCAGGTCAGCATCGAGCGTAATAATCAGATCGCCACGCACCTGGCTGAATCCGGCCATGATGGCGGAGTGCTGACCGTAGTTACGGTTGAGCAATACGCCCTTTATGCGACTCTCTGGCACGGTGGCAGCCTGCTCAATCAGTAAGGCTGAATGGTCACTGCTGCCGTCATCCACCAGCAGAATTTCATACTCCAGCCCGGTAGCGCCGCAGGCGGCGCAGGTACGCTGTAACAACGCCGGCAGGCTCTCTTCTTCGTTGTAAACCGGGATCACTACGGAAAGCATATTTATAGGTTGAATATCGCGCATCTCAGGCCCCGGCAATGTCATGTAAAGCCTGAATGACGCGCTCAACATCCTGGTCCGTCATCGACGGGAAAAGCGGGATCGAACACATCTGCTGACTGTTACGTTCGCTGGCGGGCAGCGACAGATCCGGATAGTGGTTGCGGTAATATTTGTGGGTATGGGCTGCCCGGAAATGCAGGCCGCTGCCGATATTCCGCTCTTTTAGTGCCTGCATCAGCGCATCGCGTGACAGGCCGCAGCGCTGTTCATCCACCCGGATAATAAACAGATGCCACGCATGCTCATGGGGCCAGTCAGGCAGTGACAGCGGCGTAAACGGCAGCGTGCGCAGCGCCGCCAGATAGCGTTCCGCGATCGCGCGACGGCGGGCAATAAAGCCCGGCAGTTTCTGCAGCTGCACCAGGGCGATAGCCGCGCTGATATCCGGCAGATTGTATTTGAAGCCAGGCATCATCACTTCCGCCTGCGGTAGCCGCCCCTGAGTCTGGCGATCAAAAGCATCTACTGCCAGACCATGAAACTTCAGACTACGAATACGATCGGCGAGCGCGGCGTCATCCGTCACCACCAGGCCGCCTTCTGCGCAGGTGATGTTTTTGATGGCATGGAAGGAGAATATCGCCGTACCGCGATGCCCCACCGGCTGACCATAACAGGTGGTACCCACTGCATGAGCGGCATCCTCAATGATGGCGATGCCATGCTGTTCAGCCAGTGCATAAACTGGCGCGAGATCGGCAGGTGCACCGGCGTAATGCACCGGTATAATGGCGCGCGTCCGGGGGGTAATCGCCTGTGCAATCTGTTCCGGTGTCACCATCAGGTTGTCAGGATCGACATCAATCATGACCGGCGTCGCGCCCAGCAGCGTAATCAGGTTCAGGGTAGAGACCCACGTCATGGAAGGTGTAATCACCTCATCGCCAGGCCCGATCCCCATGGCCATCAGCGTAACATGCATCCCCGCCGTAGCAGAGCTGACCGCAATGGCGTGCTGATTGCCGGTCAGCTGAACAAAAGCCTGCTCCAGTTCGGCGCATTTTGCTCCGGTGGTAATCCATCCCGAGTCAAATACGGCCTTAACAGCCGCCAGCTCTTCATCACCGAATGAAGGGCGGGAAAAAGGCAAAAAATCCATGCGAAACTCCTGCAGATCAGACCTGTAAACTGTCGCGCGTTTTAATCAGGCACAACGCCAGAAAAAGAATTCAAATAGCGATTTATTCACACCCGGCAACAGTGTTATCACCCCTCTGTTTTCCCGTTATGGAATTCAGGTTACCGGACAGCTAATACAAACTACTGCACAAACATTAACTGAACATTAAATGGATGACGTGAATAACAGTAAAATTAAAAAAAAGGCAACTTATTAATTTCAGGGAAAGTTCAATTTCAGATCGCAGAAATCAGGCTTTATCGCCACTCTTTTCATTTTATTGATAATACGTTTAAACATCGACAGCATTACCTGACCATCGCCGCCACAAATGTTGCACTCGTGGAACAGAACGCACAGTAACGTGATGTTAAGGCTGCGATTTTTTATTATTCAAATCAGAAATAATTAGTATTACCCGCCGAAGACGGCAGCAGCGTGCGCACCTGGAAAATAAAAAAAGAATCTTAATGCAATCTTAATATTGCCGTTCACGCCTGTTCTTAACCCAGATTTCTCGTTATTTTCTGGTGAAGTCAGGCATTACCCGGTTATTATCTTTCTAATAAAATGTACCTGAAACGTAAAAGCAGTGCTAAAAAATGAATACAATAACGATGTCAGGCGTTTACGTCAGGTCTGCCAGAAAAGAGAAAATAGTGATGATACGTACCGCCTGTTTCAGTGCTCTGCTTACCCTGTTTACTCCACAGCTTTATGCCGCCCCAATGACTTATGCCATCAGCCCGGATAAAACAACCATTCATCTTTCGTGGCGTGCTTTTGGGCACGATTTTTCGCAAGCCAGACTGCAGGGCGTCACCGGAAACGTGATACTGAATCCGGATGACGATCGTGATGACCATGTCGAAGTAAACATCCCGGTCGGCACGCTGATAGCATCAAACAGCCTGCTCACATGGCAGCTGAAAAGCGATCTGTTTTTTGATGCAGAGCACTACCCGCAGATTCACTTCGTGAGCAGCCGCATCGTGGCTCTGAATGGCGGACAGTATCGGATCTTTGGCGTACTGACGGTTAAGGATGTCAGCCGGCCAGTCATGATGCTTGCCGCGCTCGACAGCGGTAAGGCAATTGAACCGGCTTCACACGCGCTGGCCCTGCATGCCTCGACCGCGATCTCCCGAACGGCTTTCCATGTGGACCGGCTGGTCGGGGTGGTGGATGACCGGGTAAACATTGCGCTGACGATTGCAGCGCAGGTTAAAGCCCCATTCCGCTGAAGGGTCAGACAGTCTGCTTCAGGGCGGTCTGCAGGGTTGTGGCGATGGCTGACAGCTGGGAACCCGGGTTGCGGCCAATCAGCACATACTGAAAACCACCCCGGTTCCACCAGGCCAGCTCCATTCCGTGTCGCCGTTCATAGGCGATGGCATCCGGGCCGTGCGGGGCCGGCGAGATGCAGAGCGCCATCGGACCATAATCTGCATGCAGCCAGGCGATCTGTGTTATCGATGTTCGTTCATAGCGCAGGATCCTGACCATTTTCAGTTCAGCTCCCGGCAGGCGTAGCTGCTGCGGGTGCAGTTGCAGACCTGAATCAAGTCGGACCCGGTCCAGTCCCTTCTGCAGGATCGCGGCATCATCTGGCAGATCGGCGAGTGTTTCAGCACTGTACAGCGACATATAACGCGCCTCAAGATCGCGGATAGTCTGGTTTTCATCCTCCTTCTCTTCTTCCGGTCTGGCGAGCAGCCCGATCGCGCTGCCCGCCAGCAGGAAACTTACTGAAGCGGCAATCAGGGCGCGGCGACTGTACGTTCTGGCAGGCCCGGAAGATGGAATCGCCGCGAGACGCTCTGACATTCTGGCCTGTGGCGCCTGCGCCAGCAGCGGCGCAAATGCCTGCCCGAAGTCAAAACTGCTGCGCCGGAACTGCTCAACCCGTCGGGTCAGTCCGGCATCCTGTGCCATGGCCTGCTCAAACTGCCCGGCTTCCTGCGGGGTCATCTCACCATCCAGCCAGGCAACGATGGCTTCATCGCGCCAGGGCGGCGTAAACGTTTCTCTGCTCATCGCTGTTTCTCCAGCGGTACGGGTGCGGACGCCGGCTGCCTGCCCAGTATGGCCCGGGCAGCGGCCAGACGGCTCATGATGGTGCCAATCGGGACAGAGAGGGTTTCTGCTGCTTCCTGATAGGTCAGTCCTTCAACGTAAACCAGAAACAGCGCGTTACGCTGTGCCTCCGGTAAGGCGTTAACCTGCTGCATGATGCGCTGGAACTGGCGGTTATTGTCGCCTGAGTCGTGGGTATCACTGGCCAGCAGTCCGTCGGGGTCCACAAATCCCTGCCCCTGACGGACCTTTCGCGCCCGCAGATCGCTGATCCAGATGGAGTGAAGGATCGAGAAGAGCCATCGATCCAGGCGTGTGCCGGGTGTGAACTGCGCGCCGCGTTCCAGCGCGCGTACACAGGTTGACTGCACCAGCTCTTCTGCCAGGTCACGATCGTGTGACAGCACATAGCCGTAACGCCAGAGCCGGGGCAGATGCTCTGCGAGATGCTGACGGATGTCGCTGTAAGTAATTTTACGCTCCTCCTGCCGAATCAGACCTCTGGATGGCCCTGAATGGCGGCCTGCAGATCGCGAAACTCTTCGCACGCTGTGCCACAGATTCCGGCGATGGTTTTCAACTGTTCACGCGCCAGATCCGGACGGCCTTTGATCAACCAGGCTTCACCCAGATATTCGCGCACTTTAGCGTAATGAGGATCGAGTGCAATCGCGCGCTGATAATAGCCAATTCCTTCATCCGTGCGCCCCAGTTTGCGGGTGGCATAGCCACGGTAGTTCCAGGCCTCGCGCGTGTCAGGGTTTTTCAGCGTATCCAGCAGGTTCAGGGCCGCCTGATAGTCGCCCTTTTTTGCCAGATGATACGCATAGCGCGTTTTATCGCCGTCACTCAGCCTGCTGGTTTTTTCGGGCACGCAGCTTTTGCTCTGACTGTCATAGACCTGGCCTTTCGGGCAGTCAGGCATTTTTTTCTCACTGTCATCATTGCCCATCGCCATGCTCAGCGGAGCATGCAGCATCAGTAACAGAACCGGGATAGCAAACAGAGAAAGACCAGAGCGCGTCATCATAACTTATCCTCATCGGGGCTATTGGGGCAGGCACTGACGCCCGCCATCTGCAGTGCGCTGGTGCAGCACTCTGTAGTAAACAACTCAGCAGTGGTTTCTATTCGATGAAAAATAAAATTATTTCCTCGTTTGCCCTGCCTGTTCAGAAAAGCACTGTTTGCACGGGTCGCCTGACGCTCATAACGACGTCCATACTGGCCTGCAATGAGTGGCTGCAGGGACAGGTTGTCCGCTTTCACCACGCACTGATAATTACGTCATCAGTAATACCGTTCACTGACGCCCGATGCGTCAGTTGTGACTCTGTTCAGGCAGGCTGCGTCAGCCGCTTGATGATTGCCGCGGGATCTTCACACCGATCGCGCCTCTATCTACAGGATGTAAAAGGCAATGGCCATGCCGGCTATGAAAGACGTAAGACCTGCAGTGAAGTGCCATTCAGGCAGAGAGAAGAGTGAGCTGCAGCGCAGGAAGGCCGTCGTAAACGTCCCGCAACGTCATTTTATGCAGCATTTAACGATAGATGATTAAAGACAAAGAGCCTCACCCCGGAAAAGAGTGTGGCTCTGTTAAAATCGCGCTTTGTCTGTCAGAATTGCCAGGCGAAGCCAACCTGACCGCTGTAGTCCGTTTTAAACTCTCCTCCAAAACTGGTGTCGACTTTCGCAATGAGCGACAGGTCAGGTGAAATAACGCCCTGCAGACTGACACTGCTGCGGTATCGATTATCAGACCAGGCACTGTACTGACGGGTTGACTGCCGATCTGAAAGCGAGGTAGTGGAGCCGTTTTTACCAGGCGAGTACTGGTATTCAAGGCTCGCGCTGAGAGTTACACCCGGCAGGGCGCTTCCCAGCCCGCGTTTCTGAGCCAGAATACCGGTCGTTGCAAAGTAAGGCGTTGATGAGCTCAACGATACTTCTGCATCTTCTCCTTTCAGCGAATAGCCAGACATCACGCCGCCGCTGACACCGACGTAGGGTGAAATTGACAGCGTATCGTTGACCATTCTGAACTGGTAGCCGTTGCGGAGACTGCCAGCGAGCATCTGACTCTCCTGGTGACTACGGTTAATGTTCAGGCCAGGATCCAGCGATAACGCCTGGTTCAGGTACATGTATCGGCTGGCAGTATCAATGAACCATCCGGATGCAGACTGCCAGCTGTAATAGGCCCCGGCCGCGGCCAGCCAGTGTTTCTCCTGCCCCTCGCCTTTGACTTTTCCCTGTGTGTAACTCGCACTGATACCCGCTGTCTCTGTATCGCTGTGCATATCCCAGCCTACATTCAGCGTCTGCTGGCGGGCATTCAGCCCCATAAAATGCCCGTTCCTCTGCTCAATGGTAGCCCATGATCCACTGCGATCTGGTGACATACGCAGACTCTCGGTGCGATTGTGCAGCTGGCTGACTGCTTCACTGAAAATGTACTGCCGCGAAGCAAGCAGGGCGCGGGTATGCTGGATGAGTGGCTGGTTATCATGAACCGTGAACCAGTCATCCGGATTAAATACCGCTACTGCCCGGGCATCTTCTTCTGCTTTTTCGGCTTCTTCTGCCGCTTTGTTATCGGTTTTCAGTTTTTCTTCAGGTTTTGCGCTGTCCTGACGTTTGGCTTCTGGTGCAGTTTTAGTTTTCGTTGCTTCTGATGCCACCTGCTTACCTGCCGCCTGCCCATCTGATGAGGCAGATACAGAATCTGTTGCAGGCGCAGAAACAGGTTCTGAAGCAGACGCCGGCTCAGACGCGGTGGTTACATCTGACACTGACGCGGGTTCAGAGACTGAGGTTTCCTCCGGAACAGAGGCCGGTTCAGACACTGAGGTTTCCTCCGGAACAAAGGCCGGTTCAGACACTGAGGTTTCCTCGGGAACAGAGGCCGGTTCAGACGCTGAAGTCTCCTCCGGAACAGAGGCCGGTTCAG
>NZ_DAMCTB010000012.1:0-115141 GCF_032114055.1 Pantoea sp. | reverse complement strand
TCTCAGCGCGTTTCCCGTTGCCGGTGTGCCGTGTTGATGGAGGCGCATTATAGGGCGTTCGCGCGGCCTGACAAGCGTTTATTGCAAAAAGATTACCGTTCGAAGTAATTTTCATCAAATCGCGTTATTTCGCTACGATTTGCCTGGTAACTGTGCAAATTGCTGAGCAAAAGCACGGACCTGCGCCCAGTCTGTGTACTCGACTTCTTTCGTCGAATCAGTTTCTCCACCGGTCATCCGCATAATCAGCTGAATCATGACACGATCAAACCAGCGATAGCGCGGATAGTAGAGCGCTCCGGCAAATACGGCGCAGCAATCGGGCTGCCACGGCGACGCCGCCAGGAACTTCCGGGTATAGGCATTCGTCTCGGGAGAACGCTTCTCCGGTTTACGTGCCGTCAGGTTAACGGAGAAGAATCCGCTGGTACGCTGCTGTAGCGCCTGAAGATGTTGCTTCACAAAGGTGTCGACGGTCGGCTGAAAATGACCGTAGCGGATGGAGGCGCCGATCAGCACGCGATCGTAGTCTGCCCAAACAGGCTGAGGCCCATCCTGAATGTTCATCAGGTCACAGGGTTGCTGCTGACGGATCGTTTCAGCAAGCGAAGAGGCAATTTTCTGCGTTTGTCCGTCACGGGTCGAATAGAGAATCAGTGCTTTCATTTCAGCATCCTTATTTATTATTCACGCCAGAAGGTCGGTGTGAACAGCACCAGCAAGGTGAATACCTCGAGGCGTCCAAATAACATAGTTGAGATCAGTATCCATTTCGCTACGTCATTCATCGAAGTGAAGTTATCAGCGACTACCCCTAAGCCTGGCCCGAGGTTGTTCAGGGTGGCGGCGACGGCGGCAAACGCCGAGAAGTCGTCGACGCCCGTAGCAATGATCGCCAGCATACTGACCAGAAACACCAGCGCATAGGCCGAGAAGAATCCCCATACGGCTTCGAGGATACGCTCCGGCAGCGCACGATTGCCCAGCTTAATGGTGTAGACCGCATTCGGGTGAACCAGACGTTTAAGTTCACGGTTGCCCTGCTTGCACAGCAGCAGGATGCGGATCACCTTCAGGCCACCGCCGGTAGAACCGGCACATCCGCCGATAAAGGCAGAGCACAACAGCAGAACCGGCAGGAACAGCGGCCAGCGTGAGATGCTGTCGGTAGTGAATCCCGCCGTTGTGGCCATGGAAACCACCTGGAAAAAAGCCTGGTTCAGCGTTTGCCAGCCATCTGAGTACACATTATGGAACCAGAGCACCAGCGTACAGATCAGCACCAGCGTCAGCTGCACACCAATAAACATACGGAACTCCGGATCGCGCCAGTAGACACGCGGATTACGTCCGCTGAGCATGGCAAAGTGCAGGCCGTAGTTACAGCCTGAGATCAGCAGAAACACCGCCACAATCGTGTTGATCGTGCCACTGTTAAAATAGCCGATGCTGGCATCGTGGGTTGAGAAGCCGCCGATAGCGATGGTTGAGAAACTGTGGCCGATGGCATCAAACGCCGGCATACCTGCCAGCCATAACGCCAGCGCACAGGCGACCGTCAGCAGAACGTAAATCAGCCAGAGGGTTTTAGCCGTTTCAGCAATTCGCGGCCGCATCTTATTATCCTTTAACGGCCCCGGCATCTCAGCACGATAGAGCTGCATGCCGCCGACGCCCAGAATCGGCAGAATCGCCACCGCTAACACGATGATCCCCATCCCGCCCAGCCACTGCAGCATCTGCCGGTAGAAGAGAATCGCTTTAGGCAGCGAGTCCAGTCCCACCAGCGTCGTGGCGCCGGTGGTCGTCAGGCCCGAGAACGATTCAAAGAACGCATCCGTCACCGAAAGATGTGGCTGCTCGGCAAAAATAAAGGGCATTGCCCCTACGCTGCCCAGCACCGTCCAGAACAGCACAACGATCAGAAACCCTTCCCGCGGCTTAAGCTCGGTTTTCTTTTTGCGGTTCGGCCACCACAGCAGCGAGCCGATCACCAGCGCCATCATAAAGGTCTGGCTGAACGCCCGCCCTGCGCCATCGCGATAGATCAATGCGACCAGGCCAGGCAAAATCATCGTCACTGAGAAGAGGATGACCAGCAGACCGACGATACGGGTAATGGCGCGAAAGTGCATTCAGCCGTTCCTTTAAATAAAAGAGATGAAGATCAGGGTGTGAGCGGGATAAGCGATAAGGCTCCCCGGCTAAAGTCTGACAGATTTTGTTTGAAACCGTCGATCTGCCCGTAGGGTACGGCCAGCGTCAACGCAATACGATCCTGATAGTCGCTCTCTGTCACCTTAGCGTCGAAACGCTGTACCAGTCGTTCGATATCACTCAGCTGCGGATAATCGCATTGCAGAGTAAAGTATTTCATCGGCACCTTGCGCTGTCGTGGCAACTGCTTAAGGCCCTGCTGAACGCCGCCGCCATAGGCTTTCACTAAGCCGCCGGTTCCCAGCATGATGCCGCCGTAATAGCGCACCACCACGGCAGTAATCTCACCAATACCGGCGCCCATCAGCTGCGCCAGCATCGGCTTCCCCGCCGTGCCTGACGGCTCACCATCATCAGAGAAACCGAGCTGCTGAGAATCATCCGGCGCGCCCGCGACCCAGGCCCAGCAGTGATGCCGGGCGGTGGGATGCTCGCTTTTCACCTGCTGAACAAAAGCACGCGCCGCCTCTGCGCCCTCGGTGTGCGCCAGCAGCGTAATGAAGCGACTCTTTTTAATCGTCTCTTCGCTGCTGCTCACTGGCACAGCGGGAATATCAAAGGCCTCCATATCAGGCCAGATGCAGATCGCGGGTCATGTTCTCAACGCGGTGCGCATGGATCACCACATTATCCTCGATGCGAATGCCGCCATAAGGCCGAAGCGCATCGATCGCCTGCCAGTTAAAGTGCTGACTGAAACGCCCTTCGCGCAGCGGTGCCAGAAGTGAGTCAATAATATAGAAGCCCGGCTCAATGGTTAACACCATGCCCGGTTGCAGTACGCGCGTGCAGCGAAGATAAGGATACTGCGCAGGCGCAGCCAGATGGGTGCCCTGCTCATCCTGCATGAAACCGGCCACATCGTGTACCTGCAGACCCAGAGGATGCCCCAGACCGTGCGGCATAAACGGCCCGGTCAGATCTTCAGCCACCAGCGCCTCTTCACTGATTCCACGAACCAGCTCGAACTTAAGCAACATCTTCGCAATACGATGGTGCATCTGGAGATGATAATCGGTGTAACGCACGCCGGGTTTCAGCGTGGCAATCAGCGCCAGCTCTTCAGCATTCATCGCCTCCACCATTCTCGCATAGAGGGAACTGCTCTGCGCGGCATAGCTGCGGGTCAGATCGGCGGCATAGCCCAGATACTCGGCGCCGGCGTCAATCAGAAAGCTGTGGCGCTTCGCAGGCGGCTGATGATCCAGTCGGGTGTAGTGCAGCACCGCGGCATGTTCATTCAGCGCAATGATGTTGCCGTAGGGCACATCGGTATCGCGGTGTCCGGTTGCAGTCAGGTAGGCCTGATTGATGTCGAACTCGCTCAAACCCGCCGAAAAGGCCTCTTTCGCTGCCCGATGGCCCGCAACGGCCAGCTTCTGCGCCTGGCGCATACAGGCCAGCTCATAATCTGTTTTGATGCTGCGGTGGAAGTGCAGGAAGTCGATAACCGCTTTGGGGTTGATATTGCCCGAAGCGATGCCGAGCTGGGTGGCGCGCGCACTGACCGGGCCGATATAGGCGACGTTGTCGCGCTGCGCAGGCAGCAACTGCCCGATCTCATCCGCATTTTTCAGGCCGATAACCTCGACATCGCCGGTCCAGAAGCTCTCCGGCAGCGGCTCGACGTTATGCCAGTAATCCACCGGCGAGTAGAACCAGAGTTTCGGTTTGTTCACCCCGTCGATCCATAACCAGCAGTTTGGAACCTGCGTCACCGGAACCCAGGCTTTGAACTGGGGGTTCACCTTAAAGGGGTAGGTGTGATCATCCAGAAACACCGTCAACAGCTCACCGGAATGGATCAACATCGCATCCAGTTTATTGCGTGCCAGCACCTGCTGCGCCCGTTGTTGCAACGTGGCGATATGCGCGTGATACAAGGTCTTCAGTGAATCCATTGCCGTCTCTCCAGTGTCGCGAAATGGCCGCAGTTTAGCACACCCCTTGCACAGATGACGAAGCTGGCGCAGCTGTGATCTTGTTAGCAAATAAGCAAAGACTCGTTTGCAAAAGATTAACATCACTCCCACACTCACGATCATCTGGTATGACCAGATCACTTTTCGCGGTTTCAGGAGACGCACATGCTCTACCAAGGCGCTAACCTTACTCTTCACTGGCTGGACGATGGCATCGCCGAACTGGTTTTTGACGCTGCCGGCTCGGTCAACAAGCTTGATACGCAGACTGTCGCCAGTCTGGGCGAGGCGATCGCCGTACTGGAACAGCAGCCCGACCTGCGCGGCCTGCTGCTGAGCTCCGCTAAACCCGCCTTTATTGTCGGCGCGGATATCACCGAGTTTCTCTCGCTGTTTAATGCACCGACCGAAAAGCTGAGCCAGTGGCTGAGCTACGCCAACAGCATCTTTAACCGTCTGGAAGATCTGCCGGTGCCGACCCTGTGCGCCATTGACGGCTATGCACTGGGCGGAGGATGTGAATGCGTGCTGGCAACCGATCTGCGTATCGCCACCGCGGACGCCCGCATCGGTCTGCCGGAGACAAAACTCGGCATCATGCCAGGCTTTGGCGGCAGCGTCAGGTTGCCGCGCCTGCTGGGCGCCGATAGCGCGCTGGAGATCATCGCCGCAGGCAAAGATGTTGACGGGGCCGCAGCCCTTAAACTCGGTCTGGTCGACGCGGTCGTTACCCGTGAAAAACTGCACGAGGCGGGCATCACCATGCTCAAAGCCGCGGCCAGCGATGGCAGCTGGCGCGCGCGCCGCGCGCCTAAGCTGGCGCCGTTAAAACTCAGCCCGATCGAAGCGGCTATGAGTTTTACGATCGCCAAAGCGATGGTGATGCAGACTGCCGGTAAACACTATCCCGCGCCGCTGATGGCCGTGAAAACCATCGAAGCAGCAGCCACGCTGGGCCGTGACGACGCACTGAAACTTGAAACCGCCGCGTTTGTGCCGCTGGCGCAGTCTGATGAAGCGCGTGCCCTGGTCGGCATCTTTCTCAACGATCAATACGTCAAAAGTCTGGCGAAAAAGCGTGCCGCCGAAAGCGGCGCGCCCGCTCAGGCCGCGGTGCTGGGCGCAGGCATCATGGGAGGTGGCATCAGCTACCAGTCTGCGTGGAAAGGTGTGCCGGTCAGAATGAAAGACATTAATCCGCAGGCGTTAACGCTGGGGATGAACGAAGCCAGCAAGCTGCTCAATAAGCTGCTGGCGCGCGGCAAAATCGACGGTAATAAACTCGCCAGCGTGATCGCCACCATCCAGCCAACCCTGGACTACGCCGGTTTTGACCAGGCTGATGTGGTGGTTGAGGCGGTGGTAGAGAACCCGCAGGTCAAAGCCCGCGTGCTGGCTGAAACCGAAAAGCATCTGCGTGAGGATGCGATTCTCGCCTCTAATACCTCCACGATCCCGATCAGCCAGCTGGCTCAGGCGTTGCAGCGCCCGGAAAACTTCTGTGGCATGCACTTCTTTAATCCGGTGCCGCGTATGCCGCTGGTTGAAGTGGTGCGCGGCGAGAAAACCAGCGAAGCGACGCTGAGTAAAGTGGTGGCCTGGGCCAGCCGGATGGGAAAAACCCCGATTGTGGTCAATGACTGCCCCGGCTTCTTCGTTAACCGGGTGCTGTTCCCCTACTTCGCCGCGTTCAGCCTGCTGCTGCGCGACGGTGCCG
Source organism: Pantoea sp. (assembly GCF_032114055.1). GTDB lineage: Bacteria > Pseudomonadota > Gammaproteobacteria > Enterobacterales > Enterobacteriaceae > Pantoea. The sequence continues at coordinate 109,285 of NZ_DAMCTB010000012.1, read as the reverse complement.
ACTTCCGTCAGATCGATAAGGTCATGGAAAAACAGTTCGGCTGGCCGATGGGACCATCCTGGCTGCTGGATGTGGTCGGCATTGATACCGCGCACCACGCGCAAAGCGTAATGGCTGAGGGTTTCCCGGATCGGATGAAGCATGATTACCGCGATGCAATCGACCTGCTGTTCGAAGCCGGGCGCTTTGGCCAGAAAAATGGCAAAGGCTTCTGGCGCTGGGAAGATGATAAAAAGGGCAAGCTGAAAAAAGTGTCAGATGCAGAGGTGGATACGCTGCTGCAGCAGGTCTGCCAGCCTGCACGGCTCTTCAGCGATGAAGAGATCCTGAACCGTATGATGCTGCCGATGCTGAATGAGGTCGTGCGCTGCCTGGAAGAGAAGATCATCGCTTCGCCTGCAGAAGCCGATATGGCGCTGGTTTACGGTCTCGGCTTCCCGCCTTTCCGTGGCGGGGCGTTCCGCTACCTCGATACGCTGGGCAACAGTAACGTCGTTGATCAGGCCCGGCGCTACAGCGCGCTCGGTGGCCTGTACGTCCTGCCCGCGCTGCTGGTACAGAAAGCCCATCAGCATGAAAGCTGGTATCCCGCCGCCAAACCGATTGACGAAGCCGCGCTGAAAAGCGCCTGAGGGCATAAAAATGGAAAATGTGGTGATTGTTGATGCGGTGCGTACGCCGATGGGCCGCTCAAAAGGCGGCGCCTTTCGTCATGTCCGTGCTGAAGATCTCTCCGCGCATCTGATGCGCGAAATCCTGAGCCGCAACCCGGCGGTGGATCCGGCATCGCTGGACGATATTGTCTGGGGCTGCGTTCAGCAGACGCTGGAACAGGGATTTAATATCGCGCGTAACGCCGCGCTGCTGGCCGAAATACCGCATTCGGTGCCGGCTACAACCGTTAACCGGTTATGTGGCTCCTCTATGCAGGCGCTGCACGACGCGGCCCGCACCATTATGGTCGGTGATGCGCAGTGCTGCCTGATTGGAGGCGTGGAGCACATGGGGCATGTGCCGATGAGTCACGGCGTCGACTTTCATCCCGGCCTGGGTCGCACCGTGGCAAAAGCGGCAGGCATGATGGGCCTGACCGCCGAAATGCTGGCGCGTATGCATCATATCAGCCGGGAGCAGCAGGATGCGTTCGCCCTGCGCTCGCATCAGCGCGCCTGGCAGGCGACGCAGCGCGGAGACTTTGCCAACGAAATTGTTGCGACTTATGGCCATGACAGCGACGGCATCCTTAAACGCTATACGTTCGATGAGGTGATCCGCGAGGAAACCAGCGCAGAAGGTCTCGCCGCACTGAAGCCGGCGTTTGATCCGGTGAATGGCACCGTGACAGCCGGTACCTCGTCGGCCTTGTCAGATGGGGCAGCCGCGATGCTGGTCATGAGCGAATCACGTGCCCGTGAACTGGGGCTGACACCCCGCGCCCGTATTCGCAGTATGGCAGTGACAGGCTGCGATCCGTCAATCATGGGCTACGGGCCGGTTCCGGCTAGTAAGCTGGCACTGAAACGGGCGGGACTGAAGGTCAGCGATATTGATGTCTTTGAGCTGAACGAAGCTTTTGCCGCGCAGACGCTGCCCTGCATCAAAGATCTGGGTCTGCTGGAAATAATGGATGAGAAGGTGAATCTGAACGGCGGCGCGATCGCCCTGGGCCATCCGCTCGGCTGCTCAGGCGCACGCATCAGTACGACGCTGCTGAATATTATGGAACGACGGGATGCCCGTTTTGGTCTGGCCACCATGTGTATCGGGCTGGGCCAGGGGATCGCCACCGTGTTCGAACGTCTGTAATACGTTGAGTCTTACTTTGTCAGATTTACCCGCCGTTACCGGCGGGTTTTTTCTGTCTGCAGCCGGCCGCTACCTGGCCTCAGATAAAGGCAAACGCATCGCCATACATCTGTGATTCCACGGCGCCGCGTTCGGCACAGAAGCGATCGCGGGCAATCTTCGCCATCTCAAAACGACCGGCGATATAGATTTCGTGCTCACTCAGCGTGCTGAAATCCTGCATCACTGCCGTCAGCACCGTACCTGAACGACCCTGCCAGCCCGCTTCAGGCTGCTCGACTACCGGAATGACTTTCAGATTCGGATGCTTCACCGCCAGCGCGTTCAGCTCATCCAGATCGTACAGATGCTTGAGTTCACGTCCGCCCCAGTAAATGGCGATATCGCGTTCAGGCTGTTCCGCCAGCGCCGTCAGCAGAATTGAACGGGCATAGGAGAAGCCGGTGCCGCCTGCAATCAGGATCAGCGGCTTGCTGCTCTCTTCGCGCAGCCAGGCATCGCCATGCGGGATGTCGACCGTGATCTGACGATCGTTGCGGATCCGATCCATGACAGCCATGGCGTAGAGATTGAGATCGGAGGCGCCGATATGCAGCTCGATGATCTCTTTTTCCATTGGCGTGGAGGCCAGTGAGAAGGGACGCTTGTCACGCTCATCCATCACTACCATCAGATACTGTCCCGCGCGAAAGGTGAATTCCGCTTCCGGGATCAGGCGAACGCGATAGACCGTGTCGGTAATCGCCTCAACCGAAGTTACTTTACAGCTTAACGTTGTCATGCGTTCCCTCTGTCGGGTCGTCTTTATGGTTGTGCTCGCCATCAACGCTGTGGCGGCTGATCAAAAATACCTAGCTCATCCCAGATAGCATCAATGCGCGCGGTCACCGCAGGATCCTTGACGATGGGGGTGCCCCATTCGCGCTGCGTTTCACCCGGCCACTTATTGGTCGCGTCCATCCCCATCTTCGATCCCAGTCCGGAGACGGGTGAAGCAAAATCGAGATAATCGATCGGGGTATTTTCCACTAATACCGTATCGCGGGCCGGATCCATTCGCGTCGTGATCGCCCAGATCACATCGTTCCAGTCACGCGCATTAACATCATCGTCACACACAATAACAAATTTGGTGTACATGAACTGCCGTAAAAACGACCAGACGCCAAACATGACACGTTTAGCGTGTCCTGCGTACTGCTTTTTGATGGTGACGACCGCCAGCCGGTATGAGCATCCTTCCGGCGGCAGATAGAAGTCCACGATTTCCGGGAACTGCTTCACCAGAATCGGCACCAGCACTTCGTTCAGCGCCACACCCAGCACAGCGGGCTCATCCGGTGGACGGCCTGTGTAGGTGGAGTGATAGATGGCCTGACGACGCTGCGTAATATGCGTGACGGTGAAGACCGGGAAGCTATCCACTTCATTGTAGTAGCCGGTATGGTCACCGTAAGGGCCTTCGGGCGCCATATCCCCCGCTTCGATATACCCTTCCAGCACGATTTCCGCGCTGGCGGGGACTTCGAGATTGTTCGACAGACATTTCACTACTTCGGTTTTATTACCGCGCAGCAGACCGGCGAAAGCATATTCTGACAGGGTATCCGGCACCGGCGTCACGGCGCCGAGAATAGTGGCGGGATCGGCACCCAGCGCCACAGACACCGGAAAACGCTCACCCGGATGCGCCTTTGTCCACTCCAGATAATCAAGCGCGCCGCCACGGTGCGACAGCCAGCGCATAATCAGCCGGTTTTTGCCAATCACCTGCTGGCGGTAGATGCCGAGATTCTGCCGCTCTTTGTGCGGTCCGCGCGTCACGGTCAGGCCCCAGGTAATCAGCGGAGCCGCATCGCCTGGCCAGCACCGCATCACCGGGATGCGCGTCAGATCGACCTCATCGCCGCTGAACACCACCTCCTGACAGGGTGCATTACGCAGTCGTTTGGTCGGCATATTCAGCACCTGCTTAAACTGCGGCATCTTGTCGAACAGATCGCGGAAGCCTCTTGGCGGCTCCGGCTCTTTCAGGAAAGCCAGCAGCTTACCCACTTCGCGCAGGGCGCTGACATCCTCCTGGCCCATGCCCATGGCTACGCGCTTTGGCGTACCAAACAGGTTGCACAGCACCGGCATGTCATACCCTTTCGGGTTTTCAAACAGCAGAGCGGGACCACCAGCGCGCAGGGTGCGGTCGGCAATTTCGGTCATCTCCAGTTCGGGATCGATCGACTGGGTAATGCGCTTTAGCTCTCCGCGCTGTTCGAGCAGCGCGAGAAAGTCTCTTAAATCGTGATATTTCATGCGGCTTTAACTTTCCGGCCAGAGTGAATCGGCCATTATAGGTCTGATTAGGCGGAGATGCTGAGGTTTATACGACAGCCGCCGTGATGGATACTGAGTCTGATACAGCGCGGTGGCAGACGTCAATTTCCCGTCGCCATTTCTGCCGCGATCCGGCAGGTTAGGAAAAGTCTCAGTTTATTTTCGTCCGGGGGCGCTTTACGCTGCCCCTGCGCTATAACTCTGGCAGCAGGTTTGCTATTCTTAGCGTCCATTCGATGGGAGCAATTATGGAATCCTGGTACTTACTCTATTGCAAACGTGGACAGCTATTACGCGCGAAGGAGCATCTGGAGCGGCAGGAAGTGCATTGCCTCAGTCCGATGATCGCTCTGGAAAAGATTGTGCGCGGTAAACGCACCACGGTGAGTGAGCCCCTCTTTCCTAATTACCTGTTTATTGAATTCGATCCTGAAGCGATTCACACGACGACGATCAGCAGTACCCGTGGTGTCAGCCACTTTGTACGCTTCGGCACTGCGCCCGCTACGGTGCCGTCGGCGGTGATTGAAGCGCTGGAAACCGACGCCCCGCAAATCCTGCTGGATCCGGAAACCCCTCAAAGCGGCGATGAAGTGGTGATCACCGAAGGTACGTTTGAGGGGCTGCGCGCCATCTTTGCCGAACCGGATGGCGAAACGCGCTCTATTCTGTTGCTCAATCTGCTGAACAAGCAGGTGATGCGCAGCGTCGATAACAAGCAGTTCCGCAAGGTTTAAGCCAGTCTGAACAGCGTCCGCGCATTCTGATCGACGCGGGCCGCCAGCGCCTCAGCACTCTCGCCACGCCATGTCGCCACCTGATTCACAATATGCGGTAAAAAGCAGGGCTCGTTACGGCGCGAGGTCGGACGTGGGCGCATATCGCGCGGCAGCAGATAAGGAGCATCCGTCTCCAGCAGCAGGCGGTCGGCTGGAATCAGCGGCAGCAGCTCGCGCAGTTCCAGCCCCCGTCGTTCATCACATACCCAGCCCGTAATCCCTACCGATAAGCCCATCGCCAGACAGGCTTCCAGCTCATCGCGCGTGCCGGTAAAGCAGTGGATCACCGCGCCCGGCAGTTTTGGCAGCCAGGGCGCCAGGACTGCAGCGAAACGCGCATGGGCTTCGCGACAGTGCAGAAACACCGGCATATTAAGTTCTGCCGCCAGCGCCAGCTGCGCGTCAAAGGCATACTCCTGCTGTTCATGAGCGGAGAGATTGCGGTTGAAATCGAGTCCGCACTCACCAATGGCTACCACTTCCGGTTTTTCTGCCAGACGGCGCAGGGTACTGGCAATCTCCGTGGACCACTCGCTGGCGTGATGCGGATGAACGCCCGCAGTAGACCAGCAGAAGCCCGGTTGATCTTCAGCCAGTCGCTGAGCCTGCTGGCTCTCCAGCGCATTAGTGCCGGTAATCAGCATGCCGGTGACGCCCGCATCACGCGCGCGTTTAACCACCTTTTGCCGATCGGCGGCGAATTGCGTGCTGGTCAGGTTTACACCGATATCAAACATAATTTTTCCCACAGTTTTTAAAACAAAAAACCGCCCATCAGGGCGGTTTGGAGCGTTCGCTTCCCGCCTGGGCGGGTAAGACTGGCCGCGTCAGGAGTCGGTGTTCTCTTCCTCATCCTGCAAGCGGCGGCCTTTACCCACGTAGTAACGGGAAAAGAATACGCCGACTTCAAACAGGCAGTACATCGGAATAGCGAGCAAAGTTTGGGAAAAAACATCCGGTGGTGTGAGCAACATCCCAACGACAAATGCACCTACCAGAATATAGGGACGTTTCTTTTTCAGATCTTCCGGACTGGTAATGCCGGTCCAGCAGAGCAGCACGATCGCCACTGGCACCTCAAACGCCACACCAAAGGCCATAAACAGCGTCATGACAAAATCGAGGTACTTAGCAATATCTGTCGCAACGGTGACGCCAATTGGTGCGGTCTTGGTGAAGAAGCTAAATGCCAGCGGGAAGACCACGAAATAGGCAAAGGCCACGCCGAAGTAGAACAGGAAGGTGCTCGAAAACAGCAGCGGCATGACCAGCCTGCGTTCATGCCGGTATAGCGCCGGCGCGATAAAGGCCCAGACCTGATAAAGGATCACCGGTACCGCAAGAAACACCGACACAATAATGGTCAGCTTAATCGGGGTGAAAAAAGGCGAAGCCACATCGGTCGCGATCATGCTGGAACCGACCGGCATCTGGCTGATTAACGGGGCCGCAATCAGCTGGTAGATGTCGTTGGCGAAGAAAACCAGCACCAGAAAAATAGCTAAGACGGCGATGATGCAGTTCAGTAATCGCTTACGCAGCTCAATCAGATGACTGATGAGCGGTTGGGTATCTTCAACGGCCATTATCGTTCATCACTTGCAGAAGAGGAGGATGCAGCATGACGCCCGGCGTCGGCTGTTCTGGCCACATCGTTTGCGGGGGCCTGGGCAGGTGCGCTGGCCACACCAGAAGAACCTGCAGAGGCGTGCGCAGCGGGACCGGAGAGCGCCGCAGCCGGTGCCTGCGCAGGTGCGCTGGCTGCACCGGAAGATCCCGCAGAAGCGTGCGCAGCGGGACCGGAGGGTGCCGCAGCCGGTGCCTGCGCAGGTGCGCTGGCCTGCTGTTCTGCCGTCGCCGGGGTCGCCACAGGCTCAGAAGCTGGCTGTGGGGCAACGTTGTGCCGGGCAGAATGGATGGTGTTAGCCTCGTCTTCCTCTTTTTCAATGTCGATGCTCTGACTGACCGAGCGTTTCATTGAATCCGCAGTTTTACGCAGCTCTTCCATCGACTCTTTCAGCTCAGGGGAGAGTGTGCCCTGGCTCGCCTCTTCCACTTTTTTCAGGCTGTCCTGCAGCTCCTGCAGTTTCAGCTCCTGCGCCAGTTCATGTTGTACATTGGCTGCCAGCGAACGAATCGCCCGGATCCAGCCAACCACGGTTTTCACCGCAACCGGTAATCGTTGCGGGCCGAGAACAATCAGCCCGATAACGAACACCAAAACCAGTTCACTAAAACCAATATCGAACACGGTTTACACCTGCTTGTCGTTCTTGGTTTCTTCTTTATTAGCCGACGTGGGCTGTTTGTCTGCCAGTGTTTTAGCTGAAAAATCCGCGTCCTGATCTTTCGGCAGGTCCTTTTTGTCATCCTCATCACTCATGGCTTTTTTAAAACCACGAATTGACGAACCTAAATCTGACCCCAGATTACGTAACTTGTTAGTACCAAACAGAAGTACAACAATCACGGCAATGATTACCAATTGCCAGATACTGATACCGCCCATGAGATAGCCTCTGATGTTCTGTGAAAATGATGAGGTAATGCGCCACAGCGAGCCCTTTTTAACCGGGCCTGAACCAGCGACATTACCCTTTTTTAGCCGGACGTGACAATCAGTTTGTCTTACGCCAGCCAATAACCCAGGAGACGATTCCCGCCGCCATCAGCACCGCCGGGAAGAAGTCCCAGTCCGGCCTGGCGAGAAGAACCGCCGTTCCGCTTAACAGCAGTGTAGCCCCGACGCCAAACAGGTAACGTGCCTGATGATGACGGGCGCGCTGCACATTCAGATCGCCCACTAATTTATCGACGCTGTGACGCAGAAGTTTGTGCTGACGCATGCTGTCGTAAAAGAGTTCGGGTAGCTCGGGTAACTTTTCAGCCCAGAATGGGGCTTTCTCTTTAACCGCACGAACAAGTGCAGAAAGCCCTACCTGATCCTTAATCCACTCCTCCAGAAACGGCTTCGCGGTCTTCCACAGGTCAAGCTGTGGATAGAGCTGACGGCCAATCCCTTCTACGTAGAGCAACGTTTTCTGCAGCAGCACCAGCTGCGGCTGCACTTCCATGTTGAAGCGGCGGGCGGTGTTAAACAGGTTCAGCAGCACGTGCCCGAAGGAAATTTCAGCCAGCGGCTTTTCAAAAATGGGTTCACAGACGGTGCGAATCGCAAATTCGAAATCTTCCACGTTGGTATCGGGCGGCACCCAGCCGGAATCCACATGCAGCTCCGCGACTTTGCGGTAGTCGCGATTGAAGAAAGCGATAAAGTTTTCCGCCAGATAGCGTTTATCTTCTTTGTTCAGCGACCCTACAATTCCGCAGTCGATACCGATATATTGCGGATCTTCGGGATGCTCATAGCTGACAAAAATGTTGCCCGGATGCATGTCGGCATGGAAGAAACTATCGCGGAAAACCTGGGTGAAGAAGACCTGCACCCCACGCTCCGCCAGCAGCTTCATGTTCACACCATGCCGCTCCAGCGTCGCCACATCGGAAATCGGGATCCCGTAGATACGCTCCATGACCATCATAGTTTCACTGCAGTAGTCGGAATAGACTTCCGGTACATAGAGCATGCGGCTGTCTTCGAAATTTCTGCGCAGCTGAATCGCGTTGGCGGCTTCACGCAGCAGGTTCAGCTCATCCAGCAGGGTTTTCTCATAGTCGCGCACCACCTCAACCGGACGCAGACGACGGCCATCCGGCAGCAGGCGCGGCACCCAGCGAGCCAGACGATAGATCAGCTTCATGTCGGCTTTAATCACCGGCAGGATGTCAGGGCGAATCACTTTGATCACCACGGCCTTGCCGTTCGATTTCAGCGTGGCGGTGTGCACCTGTGCGATAGAGGCCGACGCCAGGGGTTTAATATCAAAATCGTCAAACCAGGTTTCAATCGGCGCGCCCATAGAGGCTTCAATCTGGGCTTTCGCTTTAACGCCATCGAAAGGCGCCACACGGTCCTGCAGGATAGCGAGCTGATCGGCAATCAGCGGCGGGAAGAGATCACGACGGGTCGACAGCATCTGGCCAAACTTGATCCAGACCGGCCCCAGTTGCTCCATCGCCATGCGCATACGGGCACCGACCGGTTCATGCTGATGCAGGTTCGGGATCCAGAAAACAGAACGACGCCACAGGCGGAACAGGAAAGTGAGGCGTGTCTGCGGGATCAGTTCATCAAGGCCGTAGGTCAGAAAGACCTTCATGATCAGATATAAGCGGCGGATCTCTCCAAAACTCATTTTGCCTCCAGCTGCGCCAGACGCGCATCAAGCGCCTCGAGCGAACGTTCCATCGCGTCGACCTCCTCAGAGAACCAGGCTAACTCCAGCGAGCCAGGCGCAACACGCCACTCTTCCGTGATGGCCTGTCCAAGATAGTCCTGGCGACGCTGCATTTCACCTTTGAAAAAGCGTAAAGCCTGTTGTGAGCGCTGACTGATGCCCTGCGCAGCGATATCGCCGACCCAGGGCGCCAGATATTCTGCCGGATCCAGCTCAGCCAGATCCATCAGTGCAGAGAACTGCTGCACGACCTGCAGATCGCCGTCGACCTGCAGCTCACCGCTGCGGATCAGCGGCGTCAGCTGCTGGCGATCGCGCAGCTTTGGCAGGGTTTTCAGCGACGTGATCACTGTACAGTCACTGCGGTCCTGCCAGTCAGCCAGAACATCAAGCTGCTGTTCACTGAACACCAGCACCAGCGGATGAGAGAACTCGTTCAGGCGCAGCGTCAGCACACGGCCGTTCAGGCGTTGCCGCGCTGATTTCAGGCCGCGATCGCGATAAAGAATACGGTTCAGCGCCGTTTCCAGACCTGCGGTAATCAGGGGCGTCAGGTTCATTACCATCTCACTCAGAACTTAAATCCACGATGCAGCGCCACGATGCCGCCGGTCATATTGGAGTAAGTGGTATTTTCAAAGCCGACATCGTTCATCATCGCTTTCAGTGTCTCCTGATCGGGATGCATACGGATCGATTCGGCCAGATAGCGGTAGCTCTCTGCATCCTGCGCCACCAGCTGTCCGATACGCGGCAGAATGTGGAATGAGTAGGCATCATACGCTTTGCTCAGCGGGTCCAGCACCGGCTTAGAGAACTCCAGCACCAGCAAACGTCCGCCTGGCTTAAGGACGCGGAACATCGAGGCCAGCGCCTTCTCTTTTTCCGTGACGTTACGCAGGCCAAAGGAGATGGTAATGCAGTCGAAATAGTTATCGGGGAAAGGCAGCGCTTCTGCGTTGGCTTGCACGTAACTGACGTTGCCAACCACGCCCTGATTGCGCAGCTTTTCGCGGCCCATCTTCAGCATCGAGCTGTTGATATCGGCCAGCACAACCTGACCCGTTTCGCCGACCAGACGCGAGAATTTCGCCGTCAGATCGCCGGTTCCGCCCGCCAGGTCCAGCACGCGCTGACCGCGACGTACGCCGCTGCTGTCAATGGTAAAACGCTTCCAGATACGATGGACGCCAAATGACATCAAATCGTTCATCAGGTCATATTTTGCGGCTACGGAGTGAAAAACGTCCGCGACTTTGTCCGCTTTTTCGCTTTTGGCGACCGTCTGAAAGCCAAAATGGGTGGTTTCCTGCTGTGATTCATCTGCCATCGGTTTTACCTGCTCCACAAACAATACTTCCCGAAGTGTATCAGAGTCACGGAAGTCAGGCACGTTGCGCCCATACTATTCGTGGAGGCGTCTCACACGCGACTCGTTCTCCTCCTCTTCCCTCGCCTCATCGGCCTCCTCCTCCAGCCGGTTTTCCGGCATGGCGCGTTCGGCCAGCTGCGGGTTGATAGGGCGTTTGATCTCTACGCCCAGCGCCCGGAATCCCTCGCTCTGCGCGATCAGGTTACCGCGCCCTTCTGCCAGTTTTTTCATCGCCTCGCGATAACTGTTCTGGGCCTTATCCAGGTTATGACCAATGCCGCTCATATCATCCACAAAGAGCCGCATCTTGTCGTAGAGCCGTGCCGCCCGGTCGGCAATGCGCTGGGCATTGCGGCTCTGGTGCTCATAGCGCCACAGATTATTGATCGTGCGCAGTGCCACCAGCAGTGTGGTGGGGCTGACCAGCATAATGTTCTGCTGAAGCGCCTCGCTAATCAGCTCAGGCTGTCGGTCTATCGCCAGCAGAAAAGCGGGTTCTACCGGAATAAACATCAGCACATAATCCAGCGATCGTAAGCCGGGCAGCTGCTGATAATCTTTCCGGCTCAGCAGGCGGATGTGTGCACGCATGGCACTGACATGCTCCTGGATTGCCTGCTCACGCGCGATCTCATCCTCTGCATTGAAATAGCGCTCGTAGGCCACCAGCGTCATCTTGGCGTCCACGACCACATCTTTGCCCTGCGGCAGGCGGACAATTACATCCGGCTGCATCCTGCCCTGCTGCTCTGACTGAATGCTGACCTGGGTTTCATATTCGTAGCCTTCCCGCAGTCCCGAGGCTTCCAGCACCCGGCTCAGCACCACTTCTCCCCAGTTTCCCTGGATTTTATTGTCGCCCTTCAGCGCTTTGGTCAGGTTAAGCGCCTCCTGCGCCATCTGCGCATTCAGCTGCTGCAGCTGGCGGATTTCATGAGTCAGGGTATGCCGTTCACGCGCCTCTGCGCCAAAACTTTCATGCACCTGCCGGCGGAAGCCATCCAGCTGCTCACGCAGCGGGCCAATCAGCCCGTTAAGGCTCTGGCGGTTCTGTTCGTCAACGCGACGGCCGCTGTTTTCGAAGATACGGTTGGCGAGGTTTTCAAACTGGGCGCTGAGACGCTGTTCGCTGTTGGTCAGCAGGCGCTGTTTCTCTTCTGCGGCGTAGCGGGTCTCTTCCAGACGGATGGTCACTTCGCGCAGCTCCGCTTCCTGTGCGCTGTTCACCTCCAGCTGATTGCGCAGTTCGCGATTAAGCTGCTCACTTTCATTACGCCAGTAGTCGAGCTGCTGCAGCCGTTCCGTGGCACCGCTCAGCGCGCCGTGAAGCTGACGCAGCTCCTGCTCACGCTGCAGCGCCTGCTGCTGAAGCTGATCGATCTGCTGCTGCTGACGCTGTTGCGCCTCCTCCAGCAGACGGCGTTCGGTCTGGAAACGGGCGACCTGATGACCGGCACGTAACTGTGCCAGCATCCAGCCGATCCCTGCCCCGGCAAGCGCCAGACAGGCGCTGATGATGATGTGCTGATCCATGATTTCCCCCGACTCAGGCTGCTGAGGGAAAAGGTAGAGTTGCACTGTATGAATGTCCAGATAATTTTACCGGGATTCAGCGCCTTAGAGAGCCGCTACCGACAGCCTGCCCGCCTGCCACTCTTCAATCAGAAAAAAGGGCATGGGTAGCCGCCACTCGCCCTTGCTGACCGGTGCCAGATAGTGCCAGGTCGTCTCTCCGGCGGTGATCGCGACGCGCTGGCGGCTGCCCTCCGCTGCCGCCGATTTGCCGGTCATACTGGCAAACCCGGCATTGCTGCCCACATGAAAATGGGGTGTCTGCCAGCGCACCGGCGCATGGTCAGGCCAGGGCCGGGCCTGGTGGAAATGGAAGAGTTCATCGTGGCTCAGGAGACTTTCCCGCACCGTTGGCCATAACGCCACTTTCAGGAAATACTGGTCGGTAAAGCGCTGGCTCCCCTGATACTGCGCGATGAAATCGCGCATCGCCTGCTCCACATGCCGGAAGACGCCGTGACAGCCGCCCCACATGCCCGCCAGCAGCAGTTCGGTATGAGAGAAGTAGTCACGCATGTGGTGGAACCAGTAAGGCGAGGCGAGCCAGGCGTTAACCGCGGCCGCTTCGCGCTCCGAGAGCAGCGAGTCGGCATCGCGCACGATAAAGCGCTTTACCTGCGGATCGTCGATCACCAGAAAACGCCACAGGGTCGGATAGAGCGTTTTCTCGTGCGACATGTCGATCAGCCTGACGTGCGGCTGATTCAGACGCTGCCAGACATGCTGCGGTACGCTGTCATCAAGATAGATACGGCAGGACCAGCCGGGATAGAGCGCCGGTGCCACTTCCACATTTTTAATCAGGGTTTCACAGTAGCGAGGCTGATCGCCATACAGACAGAAAGCGATAACGTTCTGCTCTGGCTGACTGAGATCGGCGGGTTCGGGCTGTGGGGCCGGAAATGCCGCGCGCTGCCCCTGGCTGAAACGCGCATCAGAACGCATCAGCGAGGCCAGCCCATACTGCGCCACCTCCTCGCGCCTGTTGAGCCAGCCACACACCTCGGTTAAGCCATCCAGCCAGGTTTCGGTGGCGGTGGCCTGCACCGCAGGCGGTGAATGAAGGATTTTCTGATAGGTTTTGTACGCTTTCGTGTGCTGGCCCAGACGCAGCAGGCAAAGGGCATAGTCGCTCAGCACCTGCATCTGATTCGGCATTGACCGCAGTACTTCTTCACAGCAGCGGGCAGCCAGCGCATAGTCGCCCTGTTGCATGGCGGCGCGGAAACGTTCAGCACTGCGTTCCAGCCGCGCGTTAAGTGCGGCCGGATTAACGCCAGGAGCAGGACGTCGGACAGGAAAGGTATGGCGCATAAACATCCTCGGGTCTGACTGATGTTACGCGCCGTTAATAACCAGCAGCCGATTTCTGAGCCCGGAAAACCGGCTGCCTGACGCGACCGTTACAGCAAGCGACGCGCCGCTTCGACCACAATCTTCACGGCGTCACTTTCTGTCTGCTTCATGGTGACCGCATCCGGGATCTCTTTCTGAGTACGGTTTACAATCACGCCTGCCACCATACCGGCTCGCAGGCCCTGGCTGGCGCACATGGTTAACAGTGTAGCGGATTCCATCTCATAGTTAAGGACGCCCATCTCCTGCCACTCTTTCATCGATCCTTTAAAGCGACTGACCACGCGCCCTGATACGGTGTCGTAGCGTTCCTGCCCCGGATAAAAGGTGTCTGACGAGGCGGTAATGCCGATGTGTGTCTTCGCACCACAGGCTTCTGCGGCGGCAACCAGGGCCGTGGTGCAGCTGAAATCAGCCACTGCCGGGAACTCCATCGGTGCGAAGTGCAGGCTGGCGCCATCCAGGCGAACCGACGCGGTGGTCACCAGCACATCGCCGACGTTGATATGAGGCTGGATTGCACCCGTGGTGCCGACGCGCAGGAAGGTCCGCACGCCAAGCTGCGCCAGCTCTTCAACCGCGATCGAGGTGGAAGGGCCACCGATGCCGGTTGAGCAGACGACGACGGGCTTCCCATCCAGTTTTGCCAGCCAGGAGGTAAATTCACGGTGCGAAGCGAGATGTGTGGCCTCTTCCATCAGCCCGGCAATTTTCTTCACGCGCTCCGGATCGCCTGGCACAATCGCCAGGGTAGCGCCCTGCAGGTCGGCTTTGGTCAGGCCCAGATGGAAAACGTCAGACTGTGTCATTTCAGACTCCTGTTAAGAAAAATTATCGTGCCACTTTACGTCAGCGCGCTGGATAAATATGTGACAGCTTTCACTTAAGAAAATGAAAGTTACATTTTTCAGAATACATATTGAGACTACTGTCACATAAATACATCTTCCCGGTCGGGACTGTGCTCAGCAGGGCTGTGTCGGCGTTAGCGCAATGTTAAAGAGTGGGAAGATTTTGTTCGTGGCTGATCCTGTGGCCCGGCACCTGGCGCACGCGGTTTAACGCCAGGCTATAGTTACCTGATTGCGCAAATGCTTGCACGGAGAGACTAATGAAACCCAGTGATAATATGGCACAAAAACCGGCGACGGACGGCTTTGCCCCTGCCGTGCAGCCCACCGCCGCTACCACCATCATGACCGACAGTCCGGCCATTCATGCGGGTGAAACCTCAGTGCCCAGCCAGGGCGAAAACATGCCAGCTTACTTCGCCAGACCGCAGGGCGCAGACGGTCCGCTGCCTGTGGTGCTGGTGGTGCAGGAGATCTTTGGTGTGCATGAACATATCCGGGACATCTGCCGCCGTCTGGCGCTGGAGGGCTATCTGGCTATCGCGCCTGAGCTCTATTTCCGCGAGGGCGATCCGTCGGAGTATCACGATATTCCGACGCTGTTCAGCGAACTGGTCAGCAAAGTGCCGGACAGCCAGGTGCTCTCCGACCTCGATCATGCCGCCAACTGGGCAGCACGTAATGGCGGAGATATCCGCCGCATGGGCATCACCGGTTTCTGCTGGGGCGGTCGCATCAGTTGGCTCTATGCCGCGCACAATCCCCAGCTGCGCGCTGCGGTCGCCTGGTATGGACGACTGACCGGAGAGCGCACGCTGAAGCAGCAAAAGCATCCGATTGATATTGCTGTGGATCTTAATGCGCCGGTGCTGGGCCTGTATGGCGGTCAGGATGAGGGGATTCCGCTGGAGAGTGTCGAGCAGATGCGTCAGGCGCTGCATGCCGCCAATGCCACCGCCGAGATTATCGTCTACCCCGAAGCGGGACACGCGTTTAACGCCGACTACCGGCCGAGCTACCATGCGGAATCTGCCCAGGATGGCTGGCAGCGGATGCTGGCCTGGTTCAGGCAGTATGGTGTCGCCTCACGATAAATAAAATACGGGCGCTTCTGCGCCCCTTTTTTCGGCCGTCAGACTTTCGGCTACGCCGTCTCTCCACGCAGTTTCTTCGCCGCCCGCACCATATTCGCCAGCGCCTGACGCGTTTCCGCCCAGCCGCGCGTTTTCAGACCACAGTCCGGGTTCACCCACAAACGTGCTGCCGGTATACGCTTCGCCGCTTTCAGCAGTAACGCCTCAATCTCCTCCACGCCGGGAATGTTGGGCGAGTGGATGTCATAAACGCCGGGACCGATCTCGTTCGGATAGTCAAAATGTTCAAACGACGCCAGCAGATCCATATCAGAACGCGCGGTTTCAATGGTAATGACATCCGCATCCAGCGCGGCGATCGCCGCCATGATGTCACTGAACTCGCAGTAACACATGTGGGTGTGAATCTGCGTTTCATCCCGCGCGACGCCGGCCGTCAGCCGGAAAGCTTCCACCGCCCAGTCCAGGTAGCGGGCCCAGGCAGAGTGCTGCAGCGGCAGACCTTCCCGCAGGGCAGGCTCATCAATCTGGATTATATTGATACCTGCATCCTGCAGATCCGCCACTTCATCCCGCAACGCCAGCGCGATCTGTTTCGCGAGGGTTTCCCGTGGCACATCTTCACGCGGGAATGACCAGCAGAGGATTGTGACCGGACCGGTCAGCATGCCTTTAACCGGTTTGTCGGTCAGCGACTGCGCATAGCGGGCCCATTCAACGGTGATCGGCTCCGGGCGACTGACATCGCCGATAATGACAGGCGGTTTTACACAGCGCGAACCGTAGCTCTGCACCCAGCCATTACGGGTAAAGGCAAAGCCCTCCAGATGCTCGCCAAAATACTCCACCATATCGTTACGTTCCGCTTCACCGTGCACCAGCACATCCAGCCCCAGCTGCTCCTGTTCGCGGATTGCCTGCCTGATATGCTCCGCGATGCCGGTGCGATAATGACTGCTGTCGAGACGCCCCTGCTTAAAGTCGAGGCGCAGGCTGCGAATCTCCGTGGTCTGAGGGAAAGAGCCGATGGTCGTCGTAGGCCAGGCAGGCAGGGCCAGTCGCTGATGCTGCAGGCGGCTTCGCACCGGCCAGACGCTCTGGCGTGCGCTCTGCTCTGGGGTAATGGCCTGCAGGCGCTGCGCCACCGCTGCATTATGCACACGACGGGAGTGCGCCCGGGCGCGAACCGGCGCACTCCAGGCGTCCAGTGACGCCGCATCGTTGCGGTTCAGCGCCTGACTCAGCAGCGACAGCTCAGCACACTTCTGCAGCGCAAAGGCCAGCCAGCTTCTGACCTCCTCATCCAGATGCGTTTCCGTGTTCAGGTCAATCGGGCTGTGCAGCAGAGAGCAGGAGGAGCCGATCCAGAGCAACGGACGCCGGCCGGCCAGCGGTTGCAGGCGATCAAACCAGCGACTCAGATCGGTGCGCCAGACGTTGCGTCCGTTGATCACGCCAAGCGACAGCAGCCAGCTGGCAGGCAAATGCTGATGCAGTTGCTCAATATCATCATTGCCATGAACCAGATCAACATGCAGCCCCTGCACCGGCAGCGTACGGATCACCTCAAGATTCTGGCCGATGCTGTCAAAATAGGTGGTCAGCAGGAGTCTGCAGTGGTCCTGCAGGGCCTCATAAGCCGGTTGAAAAGCGTCGCGCCACGCCTGCGGCAGCTCAAGGGCCAGCGCGGGTTCATCAATCTGGACCCACTCAATACCCCGTTTTGCCAGTTCCGCCAGCACCTGCTGATAAACGGGCAGGATCGCCGTCAGCAGCGACAGACGCTCAAACGGCTCACCTTTGACCTTGCCCAGCCACAGATAGGTCACCGGGCCCAGCAGCACCGGCTTGATGTTATGCCCCAGCGCCAGCGCCTCATCTACCTCGTCCAGCAGCTGCGTCCAACTCAGTGTAAAGGTCTGACCCCGGCTGAATTCCGGCACCATATAGTGATAGTTGGTGTTAAACCATTTGGTCATTTCGGCCGCCGCTGCGGGTTCACCGGAGGGCGCGCGCCCCCGGCCCAGGCGGAACAGCGTGTCGAGGTCAATCGTGCCTGATGGGTTCTGATGGCGTTCAGGCACATTGCCCAGCATCAGGCTGGTGCTCAGCACGTGATCATACCAGGCAAAATCCCCCACCGGCAGCAGATCCACGCCAGCTTCTTTCTGTTGCTGCCAGTGACGTGCACGCAGCTCGCGCCCCGTCGCCAGAAGCGCCTCCTGCGTGCTGTCGCCCGCCCAGTAACGCTCCAGTGCTTTTTTCAGTTCACGATGCAGGCCAATGCGGGGAAAACCGAGGGTATGATTGAGGATAGTCATGTACCAGTCTCCAGATAAAGGGTCAGGTTAGGTCAACCGGAAGTCAGTGATGTTTAGCCGTCCAGATGTTTACACTGCTATAATCTGCGGGTACTGTATGTAGCTCAAGCGCAACATGTTCATTTTCGATGTGAAGGACACTCATGATCGAACTCAAGCACCTGCGGACGCTTCAGGCTCTGCGCAATACGGGATCACTGGCTGCGGCAGCGGCCCAGCTTCATCAGACCCAGTCGGCGTTGTCTCATCAGTTCAGCGATCTGGAACAGCGTCTGGGATTCCGCCTGTTTGTGCGTAAGAGTCAGCCACTGCGTTTTACCCCGCAGGGCGATATTCTGCTGCAGCTGGCGGAGCAGGTACTGCCGCAGATCCAGCAGGCACTGCAGGCCTGCGATGAGCCGCATCAGACCACGCTGCGGGTTGCCATTGAGTGCCACAGCTGTATTCAGTGGCTGACCCCCGCGCTGGATAAATTCCGTCAGAGCTGGCCGCAGGTGGTGATGGATTTCAAATCAGGCGTCACCTTTGATCCTCAGCCCGCGCTGCAACAGGGCGAGCTGGATGTGGTACTGACCTCCGATATTCTGGCGCGCTCAGGTCTGTTCTACTCGCCGATGTTTGATTTTGAGGTACGGCTGGTGCTGGCAACAGACCATCCACTGGCGCAGGTGGAGCATATCTCGCCGGAAGATCTGGCCGATGAAGTGCTGATGATCTATCCGGTGCAGCGTCAGCGTCTGGATATCTGGCGCCACTTCCTGCAGCCCGCCGGGGTCAGCCCGGCGCTGAAAAATGTGGATAACACGCTGCTGATGATTCAGATGGTTTCCGCACGTATGGGCATTGCCGCACTGCCGCACTGGGTGGTCGAGAGCTTTGAAAAACAGGGGCTGGTCGTGACCCGGACGCTGGGCGATGGCCTCTGGAGCCGCCTTTATGCCGCCGTGCGCGACGGCGAACAGCGTCAGCCGGTGCTGGAAGCGTTCATCCGCTTTGCCCGCCAGCACGCCTGTGAGCATCTGCCTTTTGTACGCGATGCCGCGCGACCGGGTGCCGTGTTGCAGCGTTAACCGGATCGGCACAAACCTGCGCGAACGCGGGCAAAATCCCCTATAATGCGCAGCCTGTTGACCGACCATGAGAAGATCTCACCATGACTAACAACGATATTCTGCGCAGCGTGCGCTACATGCTTAACCTGAGCGATGCGAAAATGGTGGAGATTTTTGCGCTGGCAGAGTGTGACGTGCCGCAGACAGATATTCAGGCATGGCTGAAAAAAGAGGATGACGCTGCGTTTCGCCCCTGCCCCGACGTGCTGATGGGCTATTTCCTGAATGGCCTGATTTTCTATCGTCGTGGTAAAAGTGAAGATGCCCCTGCGCCCTCTATTGAGCGTAAAATGACCAACAACATCTTCATGAAGAAGCTGCGTATCGCTTTCGACCTGAAAACGACCGACATTCCTGAAGTGCTGAAGCGGGCGAACTTTACGGTTTCGCAGGCGGAAGTGGGCGCGATTTTCCGCAAGCCTGACCATAAAAACTATCGCGAGTGTGGCGACCAGATTCTGCGTAACTTCCTGAAAGGGCTGGCAATGATTCAGCGCCCGGTGAAAGGCAAGCCAGCTTAAGGCCTGTTGCCGTTCACGCGGGTTTACTGCGTGGTCGGAGACCGGACTCTGATCGCAAAGAAAACCCGCCTCCGGGCTGTACGGCCTGACGCCCTCTGGCCCGGCCGATTCAGTGGAAGATGAGATGCCGTCGTGATCAGACGCGCCAGCCGGGGCCGCTGTCCGCTTCAGTTGCCGCTTTCAACGCCGGCTTATCCTCTGTTTCGGCGCGCTCCTTTCCGCTTATGTACGATCACTCCGACCGACCACCCAGCGCCTGTGCACCCACAGCGAGGCGACGATCACCAGTGCGCCCGCAATAAAGCTCGGCCAGTGCGGTTTCTCCTGCCAGATAGCCAGATTGACCAGCAGTCCGGCGGGAACGTGCATGTTGTTCATGATGCCCAGCGTGCCGGCATCGACCTGCGTTGCCCCGTAGTTCCACATAAAATAGCCAAGACCGGACGCAGCCACTCCCAGCCAGACCAGAATCCCCCACTGCAGTGAAGTGGTTGGCAGTTTCTGCGGATTACCCCAGGCGGACCAGGCGACCACCGCGATCGCGACGGCGCCCAGATAAAACCAGGAGAAGGCGGTGTGCTGTGGCATGGGACGCGTCTCCTGCAGACGCTTATACCCTACCATTCCCGCCGCGAAGCAGATGTTAGCGAGCTGCACGAGCAGCAGACCTAACCAGAAATGATCGCTGACTTTGTCATAACGGATAATCGCCGCCCCGGCCACCGCCAGCAGCGCACTGAAAATGTAGCCGATGCGCAGGCGACGACGGCTGATCAGGTCATAGATCAGCGTCACATAGAGCGGCGTCATCACCGTAAATAACAGGAACTCCGACACGCTGAGATAGAGATAGGCTTCGAAACTCAGCAGGTACATCACACCCAGCTGCAGCATTCCCACCAGCATGTAAAGCAGCAGCGTTGACGGACGATAGCCGCGCCAGCGCAGAAAGGGTAAAAACACCAGCGCAGCCAGCGCCAGTCGCATCAGCACAGAGAACCAGCTGTCCACCTGACCGGCGAGGTATTCCCCAATCAGGCTGAACGAGAAGGCCCACAGAATAGTGGTAACAATCAGTAAGAACACGGTAACAGTCCCGAAATTAACAGGCCGCCAGTGTAAACAATGTGCCGCCCCGAGGCTGCAAAATCTGGTTGACATGAGGTTAAAAAAACCGCAGTCAGAAATCCCGTTTTGGTGGTTATTTACACGTCCTGACATAACTGTCGGCGGAAGAGGTGTTCAGCCAGACAAAATGCGCGAAATAATCCATCCCGTGATTACTTTCGCTCTCAACTGTAATAAAACTGTAACAAATGTGCCATTCATCACAGTAACATCAGGCAACTAACACTATTCTTTGCGCGAAATGGAACATCTTTTGTCCATTTCGTTCTGTCCACGTCCTGCCCCAACCTGCTGGGAATTAAAACCATAATGTGCCCTGGAGGGCCTCACTAATGCTGAGTATTTTTAAACCTGCACCACGCCAGCCGCAGGTGGCAGAGGATCGTATTGATCCTCTCTACCGACGTCTGCGCTGGCAAATTTTCATCGGGATCTTTTTTGGTTATGCGGCCTACTATCTGGTCAGAAAAAACTTTGCCCTCGCCATGCCCTATCTGGTCGAACAGGGTTTTTCACGCGGTGACCTGGGCTTTGCCTTGTCGGGCATTTCTATTGCCTACGGCTTTTCTAAGTTCATCATGGGATCCGTTTCTGACCGCTCCAACCCGCGCGTCTTTTTACCTGCCGGGCTGATTCTGGCCGCCACGGTCATGCTGATTATGGGGTTCGTTCCCTGGGCGACCTCCAGCATCATGGTGATGTTCGTGCTGCTGTTTATCTGCGGCTGGTTCCAGGGCATGGGCTGGCCGCCCTGCGGACGCACCATGGTGCACTGGTGGTCACAGAAGGAGCGCGGCGGAATTGTCTCGGTCTGGAACTGTGCGCATAACGTGGGTGGCGGTATTCCACCGCTGCTGTTCCTGCTCGGGATGGCGTGGTTCAATGACTGGAAGGCGGCACTCTATATGCCCGCCTTCGGTGCCATTGCCATTGCGATTCTGGCCTTTGCGCTGATGCGTGATACGCCCCAGTCCTGCGGTCTGCCCCCGATTGAAGCGTACAAAAACGACTATCCACCAGACTATGATGCCAGCCATGAAGAGGAGCTGACGGCAAAGCAGATTTTCATGAAATATGTGCTGCCAAATAAGCTGCTGTGGTACATCGCGCTGGCCAACGTGTTTGTCTATCTGCTGCGTTACGGCATCCTCGACTGGTCGCCGACCTACCTGCGCGAAGTGAAACACTTTACGCTGGATAAGTCTTCCTGGGCTTACTTCCTGTATGAATATGCGGGAATTCCGGGGACTCTGCTGTGCGGCTGGATGTCGGACAAAGTCTTCCGCGGCAACCGTGGTGCGACCGGCGTCTTCTTTATGACGCTGGTCACCATCGCAACCGTGGTCTACTGGCTCAATCCGGCGGGCAATCCTGGGGTCGATATGACCTGCATGATCGTGATTGGCTTCCTGATCTACGGTCCGGTGATGCTGATTGGTCTGCACGCGCTGGAGCTGGCGCCGAAAAAAGCGGCGGGGACGGCGGCGGGCTTCACCGGCCTGTTCGGCTACCTCGGGGGCTCTGTCGCCGCCAGCGCCATTGTCGGTTATACCGTTGATTACTTCGGCTGGGACGGTGGCTTCATAGTGATGATTGCCGGCTGTGTGCTGGCGGTGATTCTGCTGCTGCTGACCATGGTCAGTGAAAACAGGCATAAAAAGAACCTTGCCTGAAGGTAATAAAAAAAGGGCCGGATAACCGGCCCTTTTTTATGCGGAATGCTTAAGCCAGATAGAGCGTGCGCAGCAGCTGCGGCACTGCATCATCGGCATTGGAACCAATCACATCCAGCTCTGGCAAGGTATCTTTCAGCCGCTGATGCGCGTTCTGCATGATATAGCCCTTTCCGGCCATGCTCAGCATCTCCACGTCATTCATGCCATCGCCAAAGGCGATGCAATTTTCCAGCGAGTGGCCCAGCTGTTTCGCGACCGCTTCCAGCGCATGGCCCTTGGACACGCCGCCCGCCATCACTTCCAGACAGGTCGGCAGCGAAAAGCTGACATTCACCCGATCCCCCCAGCGCGCCTCAATAGCCTGCTCCATCGGGATGAGATGCTCAGGATTTTCGCAGGTGAAAAAGACCTTGCTGATGTTATCGGTCGGCAGCAGACCCGGCTCATAGACCTGATAGTTAAACACCGACTCGCGGAAATAGTCCTGCTCAGCCGGGCTTGAACGGCTGACAAACCACTCATCGTCGCGGTAAACATGCGTCAGGATATCGCTGTGATGATATTGCAGGCCGAACAGATCGCTGGCGATATCCTCATCCAGATTATGGCTGAACACCAGCTCACCGCGGGCGTTATGCACGCGCGCACCGTTTGAGGTGATCATATAGGCCGGAATTGCCAGGCTGTCGCGCATCTGGCCCACATCAATATGGTGACGACCGGTGGCGAAAATAAAGTGGATCTCTTTCGCGACCAGCTGCTGCAGCGTTTCGCGCGCAAAAGGGGTCAGGCGATGTTCGGGGGAGAGCAGCGTGCCATCCAGATCGGATGCAACGATGTGATACATGAAAACCTCGGATAACTGGTTCAGCCGGTGTTACCGGTCGGATAAATAACGTCAGTGATGCGATGAAAAAAAGTCGACCACTGCATTGAGTGCTTCGGCACGCATTTCATCTTTTTCAAACAGGATCTCGTGACGCGCACCGTCGATGACCCGTGGCGTATTGCCTGCACACGGGTGACCCGCCGCGGCCATTGCGGCACAGAAAAGATCCTGCGAGCGGTTATCGACCACCCGATCGTCGCTGGCCTGCAGCAGCAGCAGTGGCGTGGTGATCTTATCAACCTGACTGAGGATATTGCGGCCTGCATGGATGCCTTCACGTACCCAATGATAGGTGGGTCCGCCCACGCGAATAGCCGGATCGTCCGCATAAAAACGCAGATTGCGCCGGTAACGCTCGGCACTGTGAGTCAGCCGGTTAATACCAAACGGATGGGCGCGCCAGCGTCCGGTCCCCAGCGCATAGCCATCGCGCACGGCCGGTCGCTTTTCCGCCCAGTCCAGAATCCGGTGAGCCAGAAAAGAGGGTAACGGCAGCGCAATACCAAACATCGGCGCCACCAGCACCGCCGCATGAAACGCCTGCGGCTGACGCGCCAGAAACAGCGTTAAGATGGCTCCCCCCATTGAGTGCGCCAGCGCATAACGCTGCTGGTAGTGACCGCTGACGATCTCTTTCAGATAGAGCGTTTCCAGATCGTCGACGTAGTGGGTAAATTCCGCCACATGGCCGCGATGGGAATCTTCCAGCAGACGATCGGATCGTCCCTGACCGCGATGATCCAGGATGATCACGTCAAACCCGCAGTGGAACAGATCGTAGGCCAGTTCAGGGTATTTGATGTAGCTCTCGATGCGGCCTGGCACAATCAGGATCACACGCTGATGTTGCGGTGATGTGAAACGCACATAGCGCAGCGTCAGATTGCCGACGCCGGTGAATTCACACTCTTCACGGCGGTGCCAGAAGTCGAGCAGCGGCCCGGTGGCAAAGGCCGCAAAGGCTTTTTCCCGTCTCAGCCAGCTGGCTTTATGTTGATCCATTCGCCCTCCTGTTGAGCGGATACCGCGTCCTGAATGCTCTGCGCAGGCCGTAGCGCCGCGCTTAATTCTGGCGTATTGTGTCACAATTCCGTGACTAAAGAGAGCCTGACCCATGACCATCGAATGGTGGCTGACCTATCTGCTTACCACAACCATTCTCAGCCTGTCGCCGGGCTCCGGTGCCATTAACACCATGAGTACCGGGATCAGCCATGGCTACCGCGGCACAGTGGCGTCGATCTCGGGTTTGCAGGTCGGACTGGCGCTGCATATCGTGCTGGTGGGTATCGGCCTGGGCGCCCTCTTTTCTCAGTCGCTGCTGGCGTTTGAAATCCTGAAATGGGCCGGTGCGGCCTATCTGGTCTGGCTGGGTATTCAACAGTGGCGCTCCACAGGCGGGATCGATCTGGATGCCGTCGCCAGAGCGATGCCGCGTCGTCGTCTATTCAAACGCGCCGTGCTGGTTAATCTGACCAACCCGAAAAGCATCGTCTTTCTTGCCGCGCTGTTTCCGCAGTTTATCCAGCCGCATCAGCCGCTCTTTATGCAGTATCTGGTACTGGGTGTCACGACCGTGGTGGTGGATATCATCGTCATGATTGGCTATGCCACGCTGGCAACGCGCATTGCCGGCTGGATTAAAGGGCCAAAACAGATGAAGCTGATGAACCGCATTTTTGGCGGGCTGTTTATGGCGGTGGGCGCCCTGCTCGCCAGTGCCAGAAAGATCGCCTGAGTCCTGCGCGCCGACCCGCTCCGGTCGGCGCCTCTTTTCCCCCCTTCCTGCCTCGCCGTTAAGGCGCACTGACCGGTAGCGCACGCAGGACAATCATCCCCGGCTTAGACCGCATATATTCCCGGAAAGGCACGTCGACCACTTTACGCGTCGTGGCCAGCGAAGAGGCGTTTCTGAACCATAACCGGCCATCATGGCGCACGGCGATGCCGGCATGGGTGACATCCAGCGCCGGCGCGGTGGCGTAGACGCCGACATAATCGCCGGTGCGGATCTGCGCCAGCACCTGGGGCGTGATTGCTTTAGCGGGCAGATAGGTAATGCGGCGGGAGATCACGCCGAGACCGGGCACCTGCGGTTTTCCGCTTATCGCACGATTCAGCCGCTTCACGATCGTCACCGTTTCCGGGCTGAGGCTGCGTGTCACATCATCGGCATTGCGCGGATTTTGCGCGAACCAGTCAGAGAAGAAGTGGCGGCGGTTCAGGTAACGAACCTCGCCGCCCGCGTAGCGGGTGCGGATCAGGTTCGCTTCAAAGCTGGCGCGGTCGCGGCTGACGCTCAGTGCCTGAACGTAATCCAGCAGCGTGAAGCAATCCACGCCGTGAAAATTCGCCACCAGCGTTTCGGGGATGTCCGGCGCCCCCTTAAGCGTATGCGCCTGATAGGGCGTTCCGAGAAAGGCGGCAGAGATCTGCGCGATTCTCTCGCCCTGCGGCGCTGACAGCGGCGGTGCCTGCGCCAGGATCGCCGACACCTCGTCTCTTCCAGGTGGTGCCGCTGCCGGTGGAGAAATCAATTCCGGCGAAGCACAGGCGCTGAGCGCGGCCGCGATGAGCAGCAGTAACAGGCGTTTGATTCCGGTTCTCCTCTTCACAACAGGCCTTCCACGCCACCCTACCGGAGGCCAGCGTTTCACTGTTTAACAAAGGGTGACGATTTATCTGCGGCGGCGGCAGAGAGAGAAAGAACAGAATCGCGGAGGGTAAATCAAAAAGAGATGGCAAAGGGTGGAACGTCTGCCGGTCGCACCATGCGCGTTCCGGCAGAACAGACTGAATCCGGGCTTAACGCGAGATAATAAGGTGGATGCCAAAACCGGCAAACAGCACACCGGCCATGCCATCGACCCACTTCGCCAGACGCTGATACTTCGCGCGCATCCACGGCAGCGCAAAGATAGCCGCCACCAGCGCAAACCAGGCAAAGGTTTCACCAATAATCAGCAGGAACAGGCCCCAGCGCTCCGCCGCACCCACATCATCGCCGACAAACAGCGAGAAGACGCTGCCGAAATAGATGATGGCCTTCGGGTTCGACAGATTGGTCAGCAGCCCCTTGAGGAAACTCATGCCGCGTTTTGGCAGTTCAACCACCGGCTCATCCTGCTGCGGCTGTTTGTGACGCTGGCGGGCTGAGCACATCAGTTGCCAGCCCATCCACAGCAGATAAAGTCCGCCACCGACCATGATGATCTGGTGCAGCCACGCCATTTTTTCCAGGATCAGATGAAGGCCCATCAGCGCCACACCTGCCCAGACCACAATCCCCAGCGTGATGCCCAGCACCCCCATCATCGCCTCTTTGCGGGAGCGGCTGGCGGCGGTTTGCGAAACGAAAAAGAAGTCGGGGCCGGGGCTCATCAGCGCCACCAGATGCACCAGTGCGACCGTTGCAAATAACATCAGCATAATCAGTGTCCTTTACTCTTCATCGAGATGCTCTTTGATCATCACCAGGAAAGGTTTGCCAAAGCGCTCCAGTTTGCGATGCCCGACGCCGTTCACGCTCAGCATTTCTGAGGCGCTGACCGGCATCTGTTCTGCCATCTCTATCAGCGTGGCGTCGTTGAACACCACATAAGGCGGAATGTTCTCTTCATCTGCAATCGCTTTACGCAGCTTACGCAGCTTGGCGAACAGTTTACGGTCATAGTTGCCACCGTGAAACTTCGCAGGACTGCTGCTTTTGCTTTTCGCGGTAATCAGACGCGGCACCGCCAGCATCAGCGGCACTTCGCCCCGCAGCACCGGGCGCGCCGCCTCGGTGAGCTGCAGCGCGGAATGCATGGCGATGTTTTGCGTTACCAGCCCCAGATGAATAAGCTGGCGCAGCACGCTGACCCAGTGTTCGTGGCTCTGATCTTTACCCAGTCCGTAAACCGGCAGCTTGTCGTGGCCCTGTTCGCGGATGCGCTGGTTATTCGATCCGCGCAGCACTTCCACGATGTAGCCCATGCCGAAGCGCTGCCCGACGCGATAGATGCCGGAAAGCGCTTTCTGCGCCTCGACCAGACCGTCATAACGCTTAGGCGGATCGAGACAGATATCGCAGTTGTCGCACGGCTGCTGGCGACCCTCGCCGAAATAGTTCAGCAGCACCAGACGACGACAGGTCTGCGCCTCAGCGAACGCGCCCATGGCATTCAGCTTGTGGCGTTCAATATCCTGCAGCGGTCCGGGTACTTTCTCCTCCAGACATTTACGCAGCCAGGCCATATCCGCCGGATCGTAGAGCATCATCGCTTCTGCAGGCAGGCCATCACGCCCGGCGCGCCCGGTTTCCTGATAATAGGACTCGATGTTGCGTGGGATGTCGAAGTGCACCACAAAACGGACATTGGGCTTGTTGATGCCCATCCCAAAGGCGACCGTCGCCACCACGATTTGCAGATCGTCACGCTGAAACGCTTCCTGCACCCGGCTGCGCTGTTCGCTGTCGATCCCGGCATGGTATGCGCCGACACTGAATCCCCGGCTTTGCAGACGCGCGGCCGTGTCTTCCACCTTCGCCCGGCTGTTGCAGTAGATAATGCCGCATTTGCCACGCTGATCCTGCACGTAGCGCAGCAGCTGATCGGTGGGCTTGAACTTCTCTACCAGCGTATAGCGGATATTGGGACGGTCAAAACTGCTAATCTGGATCAGCGGATCCTGCATGTGCAGCAGGTTAACGATGTCGTTACGGGTGGTTTCATCCGCCGTGGCAGTCAGCGCCATCACCGGTAACGCCGGGAAGTGCTGACGCAGCCTGCCGAGCGCACCATATTCCGGTCGGAAATCGTGGCCCCACTGCGAAATGCAGTGCGCTTCATCCACCGCCAGCATTGCGGGTTGCCAGTGCGCCAGATTCTCCAGGAAGTTATCCATCATCAGGCGTTCAGGGGCGATATAGAGCAGTTTCACCCGCCCCGTGCGGCAGTCTGCCATCACGGCCTGCTGCTGCTCGCGCGTCATGGTCGAGTTGAGACAGGCGGCTGCCACGCCATTCGCCAGTAGCTGATCGACCTGATCTTTCATCAGCGAGATCAGCGGGGAAACCACCAGCGTCAGCCCCTCGCGCACCAGCGCCGGGATCTGATAACAGAGCGATTTACCGCCGCCGGTGGGCATAACCACCAGACAATCGCGCCCGTTCAGCGCCTCATTGATGATCGTCTGCTGACCGGGACGAAACTGCTGGTAGCCGAAGGTATCATGTAATACCTGCTGCGCCAGCGCTTCCTGATTGAGAACTGCCGAGGTTGCCACGCGATTCCTGTCTTACGTTAGGGATTAGAACAAGTCGTTGAGCGTTACACCCATACCCAGACGCGTCTGGCGATGGTTGTAATCGATCAGTGATTCACCGTAGCCGCTGAATACCTGAGTATAGAAGCGAACATGCTCAGTTATCGGATAGCTCCAGCCCAGAGTGGCGCCGCCATAACCGCTGTTCCAGTTATAGTTGCCCTCTACGCTGAAGATGTTGTCGCCCAGTTTATAGCCCAGACGGGCGCGGTAGTAGCCCATATATTTGGTGATATCGGGATTGTCATCGTTGTTGGCCCCGTCAGGGATACGATACCAGGGCTTGATCTCCGCCAGAACGTTCCCGTTCTCGGCCATCAGACGCGCATAGACGCGGTTCCAGCTTCGTGAGGTCGGGTCGCTGCGTCCGTTGGATTCATGATTAAGACCCACTTCCACATCGCGCAGCGTCCAGCCTGCCAGCGAATAGTCCGTGGCCCAGCCAAGGAAAATCTGCGGCTCATAGTTGGTTTCACGGAAAGGCGATGACTCACCGCGATTCGACAGCTGCCACCACGAGCGCTGGGTGTAGGACGCCGCCAGCACTGAGTTGTCGCCCAGAATACCGCGCCACAGTGGAAACGCCAGGCTGAGCTGGAATTTCACTTCATCTTTGCGGGCATTTTTCCCCCAGTTATAGGAGGAGATCGCCTCTTTGTTTATGTCGCTGGTGTAGGTGTAAAGCAGATAGTTGTTCTCATAGGGATAGAGAACAAACGGGTTATCGTGCTTCTCCAGCAGGTTAGCAATGATGCTTCCCTGAACCTCTGGCGCGTCATGAACCTCTTTAATCTGGGCTTCATCCGCCTGCGCCAGCGCAGGGACGATCAACATTGCCGCCAGCAAGGCGCGATGCTTACGCATAAATTTCTCCGGTAGGCGCTGCGTATCAAAACAACTGAAAGGGTGTCGTAAAAAGGAGGCCATTCTACACGCAAATGGCAGTGAGCATGAGTGCTGATTTCTTAAACTGGAAACCCCTTCGCAGGCGGCATAGAATACACAACTCATTAACGTTCCGCGCCCCTCTGGCCCGATTTTTTCAGGACATCTCATCATGTCATCACCCGTGCTGACACCGCAGGACGCTCGCCAGCTGGTCGGCGAAATTTTCGTTTATCACATGCCGTTTAATCAGGCGCTGGGCCTGGAGCTGATGCGCCTTGACGCCGACTACGCTGAGATCAGCTTCAATAACAAAAGCATGCTGGTGGGCAACCAGGTGCAGCAGATTCTGCACGGCGGCGTCATTGCTGCCGTCCTGGACGTGGCGGCGGGCATGGTCTGCGTCAGCAATGCCTTAACCCGTCATGAGAGCATCAGCGAAGCGGATCTGCGCCACCGGCTGTCGCGCATGGGCACCATCGACATGCGCGTCGACTATCTGCGGCCCGGACGCGGCGAGCGTTTTACCGCCACCAGCACGCTGCTGCGTGCCGGTAACAAAGTCGCCGTGGCGCGCGTGGAACTGCACAATCAGCAGGGCGACTATATCGCCACCGCTACCGCCACCTATCTGATCGGCTAATCACTTCTGGATTTCACATGGATACGCAACAGACCCGCCAGGGTATCGGTTTTGCCCTGGGTGCTTACTTTATCTGGGGCATCGCGCCCGCCTATTTCAAACTGGTTAAACAGGTTCCGGCGACGGAGATCATGACACACCGGGTAATCTGGTCTGCACTTTTTATGCTGCTGCTGATTACCGCCAGCCGCAGCTGGCCGGTCGTGCGTTCAGTCATGCGGCAACCCAAAAAAGTGCTGCTGCTGGCGATTACCGCGCTGACGATTGGTGGCAACTGGCTGCTGTTTATCTGGGCGGTTAACAATCAGCACATGCTGGAAGCCAGCCTGGGCTACTTTATTAACCCATTAATCAATGTCGTGTTCGGCATGCTGTTCCTGCGCGAGCGTTTTCGTCGTCTGCAATGGCTGGCGGTCCTGCTGGCGGCGGTCGGCGTGCTGGTGCAGCTGTGGCAGTTTGGCTCGCTGCCGATCATTGCGCTCGGTCTGGCGCTGAGTTTTGCTGTATATGGGCTGATGCGGAAGAAGATTCAGGTCGATGCGCAGAGCGGCATGCTGATTGAAACCCTGTGGCTGTTTCCGCTGGCGGCGCTTTATCTGTTTGGCTTTGCCGACAGCAGCACCAGTCATCTTTCGGCCAACCCGCTCAGTCTCAACCTGATGCTGATTGCCGCAGGCGTCGTGACCACGATTCCGCTGATGCTGTTTGCCGCAGCCTGTACCCGGCTGCGGCTCTCGACCGTCGGCTTCTTTCAGTATCTCGGTCCGACGCTGATGTTTATTCTGGCCGTCGCGTTTTACGGTGAAACGATCACCCCGGATAAGATGGTCACCTTCGGCTTTATCTGGCTGGCGCTGCTGGTGTTTATCTGCGACGCGGTGGCGTTTTCACTCCGTTCCCGTGCGCGCATAGCGTGAAATAAAGCGGGCTAACGCCGGTCCGGTCAGCAGGATGGTAAAGAGACGCAGCGTCTGTAACGCCATCACAAACGCCATATTGACCTGGGTGCCCGCTGCAATAATCGCCACCGTGTCCAGTCCGCCCGGGCTGGTGGCGAGATAGGCCGTCATCAGATCGATATCCAGCATCTGCGTCAGCATCCAGGCCAGCCCGCCACACAACAGCATCAGTCCGAAGATCGAGGCCAGCATCTGCGGCAGCGTGCGCAGTGCCAGCAGGAAAATCGGCCGGGTAAACCGCAGCCCCACGCTCCAGCCAATCAGCGCATAGGCTACCGCCAGCAGCCATTCCGGCACCTGCAGCGCCACAAGATGGCTGCCGTTGAGCAGCGCGCCAGCCAGCGCAGGCAGCAGCAGTGCGCCAGACGGAATGCGCAGACGGGTACCCAGCCACGCGCCCGTCAGCATCACCACCAGAGTCAGCGCAAAGCCGTGATTCAGGGCGGGGAACCAGACTAACGAGATGCTGTGCGCCTGATCGCCCAGCCCGATGCGCGCCACCAGCGCCGCCGCTGACGCAACAAACAGTACCCGCAGATACTGCATAAACGCCACCAGCCGCACGTCCGCGCCGAAGTCACCCGCCATCGCCACCATTGCCGACGCGCCGCCCGGCGACGATCCCCAGGCACCGGTCGGGCCGGGCAGATGACTGAAGCGCACCAGCAGAAAGCCCGACAGGCCGCTGGCCGCCAGCGTCAGCAGCAGCACCATCAATATAATCGGCCACTCCTGAATCAGCGGTGTCAGGATCGACGGCGACAGGCTCTGGGCAATCATGCAGCCCAGCACGGCCTGAGCCAGCAGAAACAGCCGTTTATCAATCCGCAGCGTGGCACCCGACAGCCCCATCACGACACCGACAATCATCGGCCCCAGCAGCAGCGCGGCGGGCACATGGAAAACGTGCAGCACTGCGCCGAGCAGCACTGAGATCAGCAGCAGCAGCGTCCACTGCACAGGCAACGACAGAGCATCCATAAGAAGTTAATTATTTGTAAAAACAGAAGGGTGAGATTACGCAGAAATGGGGACAGGAGCCAGTAAAATGGGCCATCTCAGATGGCCCATTCCTGTTTTATAGCCAGTTTTTACGCTTAAAGTAGAGATAGGGCGCAAGTCCGGCCAGAATCATCAGGCCAATCGCACCGGGATAGCCAAAGCTCCACTTCAGTTCCGGCATAAACTCAAAGTTCATCCCGTAGCTGGAGGCCACCAGAGTTGGCGGCAGGAAGACCACGGAAACCACTGAGAAGATCTTGATGATGCGGTTCTGCTCAATGTTGATAAAGCCCATCGCCGCCTGCATCAGGAAGTTGACCTTCTGGAACAGCGATTCGTTATGCGGCAGCAGCGATTCAATGTCGCGCAGGATTTCCCGCGCCTGCTCCAGCTGGTTACCCGGCAACCGCGCTTTACGCACCAGGAAGTTCAGGGCGCGCTGGGTATCCATCAGGCAGAGACGGACCTTCCAGCCGATATCTTCCAGTTCAGCCAGCCGCGACAGCGCCTGATCGTACTCTTCGCCCTGCTGGCCTTCCATGATCACCCGGCTGAGTTTCTCCAGCGCGCTATAGATGTTCTCGATCTCATCCGCCAGCTGCTCGATTTTGGTTTCAAACAGGTCGAGCAGCAGCTCAAAGGCATTGCCATCAATCAGGGTCTGATTACGGGCGCGCATGCGGTAAAGACGAAACGCGGGCAGTTCACGTTCGCGCAGCGTATAGAGTCGATCTTCACGGATGGTGAATGCCACGGTGGAGTTACCGGCGTGATCGTCAGCATCTTCATAGAAGAAGAAGGAGTGGATATGCAGACCATCTTCATCTTCGAAGAAACGCGCCGAGGCCTCGATATCTTCCAGTTCAGGTCGTGTCGCCAGGCTCTGACCCAGCTCGGACTGCACCCGGTCGCGTTCGCCTTCTTCGGGTTCGATCAGATCGACCCAGACCGACGTGGCCAGTTTGTCGTTTTCGTCTTCCAGCTCCAGTCGCGTCAGGCGGCTGCGATCCAGTTTAAATGCGCTCAGCATAGCAATACTCCCCATTGCAGACTAAATGGGACAAGGCTGTCCGCCGTTCCTTAACAGGAATCGGCAACCTGAACACGGAAACAGAGTTTCAAAGGTAAATCAGTGCTGACTCGTGCGACGGAATCAAAAAGGGAGGTCGCTGATAACCGCTAAGGCTACCCGCGTAAAGAGGTAGCCTTAGATGTTATGCCTGCTAAACAGGTCATTGAGCCAGCATCGACTGGGCGTGTCCAAGGCATTGTCCTCTCATGATAATAGTGGGCGCATGTTACGCTGAGACGAAAAAGCCGTCAACCGCACGCTAAAGCGTTTCCAGCTTCGCGTAGGCCGCTACCAGCCACTTGATTCCCTGCCCCTGAAACGCCACCTGCAGACGGCTGTGCTCACCGCTGCCTTCCAGATTGATGATGGTGCCTTCGCCGAATTTAGCGTGATGAACACGCTGGCCCAGCGCGAATCCGCTGTCATTTTTGGTCACCGGCGCGCCCATCCGCTGATGGTTTACCGGGCGACTGACGCTGGCGCGCAGACGCACCTCTTCGATGCACGTTTCCGGCAGCTCACCGATAAAGCGGGAAGGCCGGTGATACACTTCTTTACCATAAAGCCGGCGGGTTTCGGCGTAGGTCAGCGTCAGTTTGAGCATGGCCCGGGTCACGCCAACATAGGCCAGACGCCGTTCCTCTTCCAGCCGGCCACCTTCGTCCAGCGACATCTGGCTCGGGAACATGCCCTCTTCCATGCCGACGATAAACACCTGGCTGAACTCCAGCCCTTTCGCCGAGTGCAGGGTCATCAGCTGAACCGCATCCTGCCATTTGTCGGCCTGACCTTCGCCCGCTTCCAGCGCCGCATGGGATAAGAAGGCCTGCAGCGGCATCAGATCCTCATCTTCATCCTGATAGCTGAACTGACGCGTCGCGGTCACCAGCTCCTCAAGGTTTTCGATACGTGCCTGGCCCTTCTCGCCTTTCTCCTGCTCATACATCAGCCACAGGCCGGAGTCTTTAATCACCCGGTCAGTCTGAACATGCAGCGGCAGTTCGGCGGTTTCGGTGGCCAGGGAGTCGACCAGCTCACAGAAACGCTGCAGGGCCGACGCGGCCCGACCCGCCAGCGCACGGCTTTGCAGCAGTTCGCGGGTGGCCTGCCACAGCGTCATCTGACGCTCACGGGCCGTCTGTCGCACCACATCCAGCGTGCGGTCGCCCACGCCGCGCGTCGGAGTATTCACCACACGTTCAAAGGCCGCATCATCGTTACGGTTCGCCATCAGGCGCAGATAGGAGAGTGCATCTTTGATCTCCTGACGTTCGAAGAAGCGCATACCGCCATAAATACGGTACGGCAGGCTGCTCTGCAGCAGCGCCTCTTCCAGCACACGCGACTGGGCGTTGCTGCGATAGAGAATCGCGCAGTCGTTGAGTGCGCCGCCGTTCTCCATCCAGACCTTGATGCGATTCACCACAAAACGCGCTTCATCCAGCTCATTAAAGGCGCAATAGATAGAGATCGGTTCGCCGTCGCTGCCTTCGGTCCACAGCTCTTTACCCAGACGGCCATTGTTGTTGGCGATCAGGGCGTTAGCAGCTTTAAGGATATTGTTGGTCGAGCGATAGTTCTGCTCCAGCCGGATTGTTTCTGCAGCCGGAAAATCCTGCAGGAAGCGCTGGATATTTTCGACCTGCGCGCCGCGCCAGCCGTAGATCGACTGGTCATCGTCGCCCACGATGATCACCCGGCCGCTGTCGCCCGCCAGCATCCGGATCCAGGCGTACTGAATGTTGTTGGTATCCTGAAACTCATCCACCAGCACGTTGGTAAAGCGTTCGCGATAGTGATTAAGAATATGCGGCTTGTTAAGCCACAGCTCGTGCGCGCGCAGCAGCAGCTCGGCAAAATCCACTAACCCGGCGCGATCGCACGCTTCCTGATAGGCCTGATAGATACGCAGCCAGGTCTGCTCAATCGGGTTGCCGTAGCTTTCGATATGCTTTGGCCGCAGGCCTTCATCTTTTTTGCCGTTGATGTACCACATGCCCTGACGCGCAGGCCACTGCTTCTCATCGAGGTTCATCGATTTGATCAGGCGCTTGAGCAGCCGCAGCTGATCTTCGCTGTCGAGGATCTGAAAATCCTGCGGCAGACCGGCATCAAGATGGTGGGCGCGCAGCAGGCGGTGCGCCAGGCCGTGAAACGTTCCGATCCACATGCCGCCCTGACTGGTGCCAATCAGCTGCTCGATACGGTGACGCATTTCCGCCGCCGCTTTGTTGGTAAAGGTCACCGCCATAATTGAATAAGGCGAGCAGTTCTCGACCGACATCAGCCAGGCAATGCGATGCACCAGCACCCGCGTTTTGCCACTGCCCGCGCCTGCCAGCACCAGCAGGTTACTGCGCGGTGCCGCAACGGCAGCGCGCTGATTGTCATTTAAACCATCGAGCAGTTCAGAAACGTCCATAAGCACCGTTTACCAGAGAAAAAACGCCGTCGTCGCGCTGTGGCGCTTGTCTGCCGCGGGCGTATCGATGCAGAAAAGACGACGACACAGAGGCCGCTTCAGAGGCAGCGGCACAGCAGAAAAAAGATGACGACTGGATAAATTTACAGCCATTATAGCAGTGAGGTGAGTGATGCCAACCGCGAAATTTCGACATGCGGTAACAGACGCGCATCCGGGATATGCATCAGATTGCCCTGTCGCAGATTAATCCAGCACGCCTGCAGTCCACAGCGCAGCGCGCCCGCCACGTCGGTGGTCAGGTCATCACCCACGTGCAGAATGTGCTGTGGCGCGATAGCCAGCCGTTGCGCGGCAAGCTGATACATATCCTGCCACGGCTTGGCGCGTCCGTCCGGTCCGGCACGCAGGGTAAAGCGGAAGTACGCTGCGATCCCCATTTTTTCCGGGCTGGCATTGCCGTTAGTAATCGCCACCAGCGGCACTTTTTCCGCCAGCGCTTTCAGGGTCTGATGCGTCTCTTCCGGCATCTCCACCTGACTGCGCCAGTGGTGGAACACTGCCATCACCTCTGCCGCACCGGCAGTGGCGTCGGCCGCAGAGAGGCCGGCATTCAGCATTGCCAGCTCGACCGAGCGGCGTCGCCACTCCGACACATCGTGATAGATCTCCGGTTCACGCAGCAGCAGGTCGTCGCGCAGCCGCTGATAATCCTGCGGCGTAAAGCTACGCAGCGCCGGATGATACGCCTGCAGCGCGGCGTGCGACGCCAGGGCGGTACGATGGATCACCGGATGGTTATCGTAAAGCGTGTCATCAAGGTCGAAAGTCAGGGCTTTAATGGCCGACAGCGGACGATAAAACTTCATTCGTTCTTTCCTCGTTTGGCGCGGGGATGCGCAGCGTCATACACCGATGCCAGATGCTGGAAATCGAGATGGGTATAGATCTGGGTTGTCGACAGGTTCGCATGGCCCAGCAGCTCCTGCACAGCGCGCAGATCGCCACTGGACTCCAGCAGGTGCGTGGCAAAAGAGTGACGCAGCTTATGCGGATGAATATGGCTGGCGACACCCTGCCGGATGCCCCACTCTGCAAAACGCTTCTGTACGTTGCGGGGCGAGATGCGGTTGCCGCGCGTCGAAAGAAACAGCGCATCATCCTGGCCGCCAAAGGTGTCGCGCAGCGGCAGCCAGTGCTGGATCCAGGTAACCGCCGTGCGGCCAATCGGCACCCGACGCTCTTTGCTGCCCTTTCCCACCACCCACACTTCGCCGGAGTCGAGGTCGACGTGGCGGCAATCCATGTTCACCAGCTCAGAGAGACGTAACCCGCCGCCATACATCACTTCGAGCATCGCCCGATCGCGCACGGCCAGCGGATCGCTGAGGTCGATCTCCAGCAGCTGATTCACCTCATCGACATCGATGTTCTTCGGCAGATGACGTGCTTTACGCGGGGTCATCACCCCTTTGGCCGGGTTAGCGGCAAGCAGCCCCTGGCTCACCTGCCAGTCAAGAAAACTGCGCAGGGCCGAGAGACGCAGCGCGAGGCTGCTGGCGGAAAGTCCGGCGCGACGGCTGCGTGCCGCCATGCTGCGCACCTGCGCCGGTTCCAGCGCGGTCCAGCTGCTGAGCTTCATTTCATCGGCAATGGCCACCAGCGCGGCAAGCTGTCGCGCATAGCTGCTCTGCGTCAGCGGGCTGAGCTGGCGTTCCACCTTCAGGTAGCGCAGAAACCCGTCGATGGCCTCCTGCAGCATCTGACTCATGCGCGCTCAACCCAGCGGGCCAGCAGGCCCGGCATCATCTGTGACAGATGCTGCAACAGCAGCGTGCCCATGCCCGATTGATAGTGCTGGCTGTCGCGGCTGCTGAACACCAGCACGCCGAGATCGCCCTCTTCGCCCATCAGCGACATCGCCACCGATCCAATCGCTTTGGCCTGCGGCAACAGCAGCAGCAGTTCCGGTCCGTTAATGTTGCCGAGATAGTGATGCTGATTGCCGAAGCGCTGAATGCGCAGCGGCTCAAACGCCTGGCGCGACAGGCTCAGCTGAAAGAAATCTGAAGGCGCGCCCAGCAGCCATTTATCGCTGAACAGCCGCACATTTGCGCCCGCCAGACCGAGCTCACGCGCCCAGCGGTGCAGACGATTGAGCATATCCTGCAGAGAGTCCGCCGCGGCCAGATGGCTTTCCAGCGACAGCAGACGGTCAAAGAGTTCGTGGTTCGCGCTGGCCTGTTCCATCAACAGCGTGATCTCTTCTTCCAGCCGCTGGATATGGTTACGTTGCCGTGCCATGTGCCACTCGACCAGCGACACGCTGCCACGCACCGGATGTGGCACAGTCATCTGTTCGACTTCGCGGGCATTGCGGATAAAGAATTCGGGATTCTGCCGCAGGTAATCACTGACGGCCTGATCGTCCAGCAGAACCGAACTGTCAGCCTGCTCTTCGATATTTTTCATAGATGAATAAACCCATCATAAACATGTGTAGCAGGCCCGGTCATATAGAGCGGCTGACCGGCCCCTTTCCAGCTGATATGCAGCGTGCCGCCGGGCAGATCAACCCGGACCTTCGGGGCCAGAATGCCCTGCTGAATGCCGCACGCAACGGCAGCACAGGCACCGCTGCCGCACGCCTGCGTTTCACCTGCGCCGCGTTCATAGACGCGCAGGCGGATATGTTCGGGATTCAGGATCTCCATAAAACCGACGTTGACGCGCTCCGGAAAGCGTTCATGACTCTCCAGAATCGGCCCCAGTAGCTCAACCTGGGCGGTTTTAACACTTTCAACCTGAATAACGCAGTGCGGATTGCCCATCGACACCGCACCCAGCATCACAGTCTGCTCTGCCACGCGCAGCAGATAGAGGTTTTCCGCTTTATTGGCGCGAAAAGGCACCTGCTGCGGCTCAAAGTTGGGCTCGCCCATGTTCACCCGCACCTGGTCATCCGGCGTAACGGACAGGACCATGCGGCCATTCTGCGTACTGACACGGATATCGCTTTTGTTGGTCAGCCCTTTCAGCTGAACAAAGCGGGCAAAGCAGCGCGCACCATTGCCACACTGCGCCACTTCACTGCCGTCGGCGTTGAAAATGCGGTAGTGGAAATCGAGATCGGGATCGTAAGGCGGTTCAACAATCAGCAGCTGATCAAAACCGATACCCAGATGGCGGTCGGCCAGCCGGCGGATCAATTCCGGCGAAAAAAAGATATTTTGTGTCACGGCATCCACAACCATAAAATCGTTGCCGAGACCGTGCATTTTGGAGAACTGCATTTTTTGCTCCGCCGGATAAGCCATCAGATTAGTTCGCTTTTACGCCTGCATTGCCGGTCACCAGCCCGCCCACATCGGCTTTCGTGGCGTCCGCTTTCTGGCGTTCGGTCGGTGCCTGCTGTTTCTTCGGCTGATCCTTCGGCGGGAAGTAGAGCGGGCCTTTCAGGCCACAACCTGTAAGGCTGATTACTGCCAGTGTCATGGCCAACAGGCTTATTACTTTCTTCATTCTTTATGCTCTTCATGTCCTTTACCTGGATGCTTATCATCGCAGTTGAAGGTGGAAAAGCAACAGGAAATCCCCGCAAATAGCGTGAACCGGGTGACAGGCCAGAAAGAAGGCGGCCACCTGCGGAGCGCAGGCAGCCCGTCAGCATCAATGCACCTGATAGCGCGGTTGATAGTCGCTGTTGTCGTTGTCAGGCTGCGATGTGCAGAGCTGCGTCAGTGTCTGACTGCGGAACGGAATAACCTGGAATCGCTCACCGGTATTCACGATCTGATAGAACTGCGGCAGGTTGAAGTTGATAAAGCTCGACCCGTAGGTAAAGCGATCGTGCGACGAGGAGTAGAACCGGCTGACGTCTCGCACCAGTTCCTCTTTGCTGCCTTCACAGTGATGATAGACTTCAACCCGATTGGTTTCATCGAGGATGTAGATGTTGAAGCCACGCTCGTCGGTCGTGTTCTCAAAGAAGAACTGAATGATGCCTTCGCTGGCGTAGCCGTTTACCACCGGCGGCAGCGGCGTCTGATGGGTTTCGACTTTGATCGACAGGCCGTGAAGCTTGTTGTTGGAGATCGCGCCGTAAAATTCCACCGCATTTTCCAGTTTCTGCACCGAGACGCTCATGCGTTCGAAGAAGAGTCCCCACGTCTGGCCCGCCATACGCAGGGCTTTGAAGCGACCCGGCTCCTGACGTGTGCTGGAAAGGCGCAGCTCAATGCACTCTGAAACCAGCTGCTGCACGCGCGTACGGATCAGACCGCGCAGATGCTGGCTGTAGCAGAAAACTTCCACCGTGTCGGGCGGCGATGCATCCTGATGCATCTTGCCCAGAATGGTTTTCAGCCCTTCGATCATTGCCTGCTCGCCGCTGAAGTGCAGCGTACGTACCTCATTCCAGGAGTTGCGATAGAGCAGATCGATACTGCCAATCAGGCACTGCTGCTGCTGACCAAAGCTGAAAACATCCAGCTTGCGGAAGTCAAAGTGCACCACCTGATTGCGGAAGGCCGCCGTCGGATCGTGCTCAAGGTTGACGATAATGGCGAGATGGCGGATTTCGCACGGGCTGTAGAGCGCTTTTGGCGTCGGCGCAGGCAGACGCAGCGGGAAGTGGCTGGAGACATCATTTACCAGTTCCTGCAGCCGCGCCAGATCGCAGATTTCGTTGCCTTTAATATGCAGCCGGGTTTTGCGGGTCAGCAGACCATTGAACCATGCCCACGCCACCAGCTTGTTCAGGTAGCGGTTATATTCCAGCGGCTGATGGCTGATGATCGAATCCATATCCGGGGCCTGGTTATAGAGATACCAGCCTGAACGGTTGGCGCGACCGGGTGGCACATGAATAAAGGTCAGATTAGGCTCGGAGAGATCGGGTGAGATCTGCGGGTTAACCAGCGTGACCTTTCCCGGCAGCGCCTCAAAGGCCGCATAGAGTTTACGGGTCAGCACGCCGATATCCTGCGGGCTGGCGCTGACGCTTAAATTATTACGGCGGGCAAAACGGATCAGGTTGCGATAACTCTGCATCATCGCATCCAGCAGTTCGTTATGGGCTTCACGTACCCGCTCAATTTTCCACTCTGCACGGTTGTCCAGAATGGCAATCTTCTCGTCGTTCCAGCCCCAGGCTTTGACCAGCTGCGATAAAATTTCGCGGCGCCAGCCGCTGCGATGCTGATGATCGTCGGTACTAAGTTTTTCGCACACTTTCAGGTAGAAGCAGCGACGCACCAGATCAAGACGCGGCTGATCGTCGATACTGGTCAGATAATGGGTGACCCGCTCCAGCATCATGCAGTAGGGATCGAGCCCGAAACAGATAATTTCGCCGTCATGCAGACGCTGTTTAATATCCATCGCCAACAGCTGCGTATTCGGATATTCCCAGCTGTAGGCTTCCAGCAGCAGCGTTTTCAGAACGGCTTTATAAGGCGAGTCGATGCTTTTATAGAGCTGCCACAGGCTGGCACCAAAGTACTCTTCGGCCGACAGCGTACCAAGGCCACCCAGATCGAGCCACTCGTTCGGGGTCAGGACGCCTTTGGCGTACAGCGACATCACATAGTCGTCGTAGTGATGCTCTTCTTCGCCCGGCACCATGTTCCACAGGATGCGTTTACCGGCCATGCGAACCGCAGTACGGTAAAACTCATCCAGCAGTAAAATATGCTGGGTTGAGCCGCAATCTTCTCCGCCCAGACTGCCGCTTTCGTTATGACGGAAACGGTTCTCATCAATCAGGAAGAAACTCACTTCCACGCCCATAGAGACGCACCACTTCTGCAGCAGCGTACATTTGCGCTGCAGATTCAGGCGCTCTTCGTTATCCAGCCAGGATTGATGGCAGACCCAGATATCGAGATCCGAGATGCTGTTCTGACCGACAGAGGAGGTACTGCCCATGGAGTAGATGGCC
Source organism: Pantoea sp. (assembly GCF_032114055.1). Taxonomy (GTDB): domain Bacteria; phylum Pseudomonadota; class Gammaproteobacteria; order Enterobacterales; family Enterobacteriaceae; genus Pantoea. The sequence goes on along the minus strand of NZ_DAMCTB010000012.1, from coordinate 67,951 downwards.
GTGATGGGCCTTTCACCTTTTGGCACATCAGCATGGCGCAGGTCATTATCGCCGGTCAGGTCGGCCAGCAGCTGGCGTTGATTTTCATCAGGCGTGAAAAAGCTGATGCCATGTGGAACGTTACCTTCAAGGTAACCCGGCATCTGCGGATGTTGATAATGTAATAAGGTTGGCAGCAGACTGTAGACACGCTGAAAAGCGGGCCCCATGGCAGCCAGCGCACGGTCAACGCGCAGCTGGTTGATTGCATCCAGTCTCTGTTTCAGTGTCTCAATATAGAGGTACAAGACGTTTCGCCTGATTGTCCCAGTGTTTAAGCACCCTGTTTCCCCGCTCTGCCTCTGATGGCGTAAAAAAGTGGGCAGATAATTGCTGGAAACGTGATCAATCTAACACCCGGCAGATTGACCGTAAAGAAAGTTGCGCTACTTAACAGTTTAGCACGTTCTGACCCGCTTCCTGCATTTTCAGGACCGGATCCAACGCGGCGGCTTGATAAACCGGGCCGCAAACCGTGCGCCGCCCTTTTCAATCCGTTGAAACTGACAGTATTCGCCCAGAGATGATAGGATATTCAGTGAACGATAAAAATGGTTAACAGCATGTTAGACAAAATTTTCAGAATTGCTACAAGACAAAGTCCGCTCGCACTGTGGCAGGCACATTATGTTCAGCAACGCCTTATGAGCGCCCATCCGGGCCTGCGCGTTGAGCTGGTGCCCATGGTCACCAAAGGTGACATTATCCTGGACACGCCGCTGGCTAAAGTGGGCGGCAAAGGGCTGTTTGTCAAAGAGCTGGAGCTGGCGATGCTGGAAGGCCGTGCCGATATGGCGGTGCATTCCATGAAGGATGTGCCGGTCAGTTTCCCCGAGGGGCTGGGCCTTGTGACCATCTGCGAGCGCGACGATCCGCGCGATGCGTTCGTTTCTCATCATTATGATTCTATCGACGCGCTGCCTCAGGGTGCCATTGTAGGTACGTCGAGCCTGCGCCGTCAGTGTCAGATCAGCGCACGCCGTCCGGATCTGGTTATCCGCTCACTGCGTGGCAACGTTGGCACCCGCCTCGGTAAACTGGATGCCGGTGACTATGACGCCATTATTCTTGCCGTTGCCGGGCTGAAGCGCCTGGGACTGGAAGATCGCATTCGTCAGGCGCTGCCTGCAGAGGTGTCTCTGCCCGCCGTGGGCCAGGGCGCGGTCGGCATTGAATGCCGTCTCAATGACAGTACCTTAATTGATCTGCTGCAGGCGCTGAACCATGCCGACACCGAAGTCTGTGTCAGAGCGGAGCGCGCCATGAACACCCGTCTGGAGGGAGGCTGTCAGGTGCCGATTGGCAGCTTCGCGGTGCTGGAAGGCGACGATCTCTGGCTGCGCGGCATGGTCGGCGCTCCGGATGGCCGGATGATGGTCAGCGGTGAACGCCGTGGCCCACGCGCGCAGGCGGAACAGATGGGCATTTCACTTGCCGATGAACTGCTAAACGGCGGCGCGCGTGAAATCCTGAAAGAGGTTTATCAGGGGCAGCCGCCAGCATGACCATCCTGGTGACGCGCCCGGAGCCCGCAGCGGCAGAGCTGGTATCACGCCTGCATGCCATTGGTAAACAGGCGTGGAGCCTGCCGCTGATCGAATTTGCGCCGGGCGCTGACCTCCCCTCTCTGCCTCAGACGCTGGCCGGACTGCGCGCCGGTGACCTCGTCTTTCTCCTTTCACAGCAGGTTATTCACTACGCACAGCACCGGATCAAAGCGTGGCCTCCTGAGCTGGACTATTATGCAATTGGTCGCAGCACCGCTCTGGCATTTCATACCGTCAGCGGTCAGCAGGTGACCTGGCCTCATGCCCATGAAACCAGTGAAGAGCTGATCCAGCTGAATACGCTTCAGCAGGTAGCCGGTAAACGTGCACTGATCCTGCGTGGCGATCCCGGACGGGAACTGCTGGCAGAGACGTTAACCCGGCGCGGTGCTGAGGTGACGTTTGCTGCCTGCTATCAGCGCTGCCAGAAGCACTACGACGGTCCGGTTGAAGGCCGTCGCTGGCGCGATCGCGGCGTCTCTGTCGTGGTGGTGACCAGCGGTGAAATGTTACAACAGCTTTTTTCGCTGTTCCCCGCAGTTGATCGCGAGGAATGGCTGCTCAACTGCCGACTGATCGTCGTCAGTGAACGTTTGGCTACCCTGGCTGCAGGATTGGGCTGGCAGGATATTCAGGTAGCCGATGGTGCCGATAACGATGCGCTGCTGCGCGCGTTACGCTGAACTTTAATAATGGGATGTGCCACATATGACGGAACAAAAAGACTCCTCCGCCATGGTTGAAGAAACCACCCCAGCGGTCGACCGCTCTCCTTCCAGCAACAGCACACCACCGCGTCAGGCGAAAAATGGTGGCATGGTGCTGGGGGCAGTGGCGATTGTCATTGCGCTGGCAATAGGTGCGGGCTTATACCTTAACGGGAAACATCAGGCTGATTTGCAGGCACAAACCAATCAGAAGCTGAGCGATCAATTAAGCGCGTTGCAGCAGCAGGCCAGCAGCGATAAACAGCAGCTGACACAGCAACTGAGTGGCGCAGAAACCGCGCTGCAGACAGCACAGGCCCAGCAGGCGGCATCAGCAAAAGAGCTGGAAACGCTGCGTGAAAAGATGGCCGTCATTTCCGGCAACGATGTGCGCAGCTGGCTGCTGGCACAGGCGGACTATCTGGTGAAGCTGGCCGGTCGTAAACTCTGGAGCGACCAGGATGTCACGACCGCTGCGGCGCTGCTGAAAAGTGCCGATGCCAGCCTGGCCGACATGAACGACCCCAGCGTCATGAACGTACGCCGTGCCCTGACTCAGGATATCGGTAACCTCTCTGCCGTGACCCAGGTCGATTACGACGGGGTGATCCTTAAGCTGAATCAGCTGTCGAATAACGTTGATAATCTGCGTCTGGCGGATAACGACAGTGACGATGCGCCGATGGACAGCGACGGTGGTGAGCTGTCAGGTTCCGTGCGTGAATGGCGGCAGAACCTGGTGAAAAGCTGGCATAACTTCATGGATGATTTTATTACCATCCGCCGCCGCGACAACACCGCCCAGCCCCTGCTGGCCCCTAATCAGGACGTTTATCTGCGCGAGAACATCCGCTCACGTCTGCTGATTGCGGCGCAGGCTGTACCGCGTCATCAGGATGAGATCTACAAGCAGTCTATTGATACCGTTTCGGCCTGGGTTCGCGCCTGGTACGACACCAACGATGCTGCCACCAAAGCGTTTCTCGCTCAGCTTGATGAACTGAGCCAGCAGAACATCAATATGGATCTGCCGGATAACCTGCAAAGTCAGCCGCTGCTGGAGCAGCTGATGCAGACCCGCGTGCGGAACCTGTTAGCGCAACCTTCTGCCGCTGCTAATCAGCAGGGAGGCTAAGGATGCTTAAGGTATTTATCCTCTTTATCCTGCTGATTGCGGGCGTGGTGCTGGGACCGATGATCGCCGGTCATCAGGGCTATGTACTGATTCAGACCGATAACTGGAATATCGAAACCAGCGTCACCGGCCTGGCCATTATCCTTATCATCAGCCTGCTGGTGATTCTGGCCGTTGAGTGGTTGCTGCGTCGCCTGCTGCGCACCGGGGCACGTACCCGTGGCTGGTTTACCGGACGCAAGCGCCGTCGTGCCCAGCGTCATACTCAGTCGGCGCTGATGAAGCTGGCCGAGGGCGACCATCGTCAGGTAGAAAAACTGCTGTCTAAAGATGCCGACCACGCCGATGTGCCGGTCGCGAACTATCTGCTGGCCGCCGAAGCCGCTCAGCAGCGTGGCGACGAAGTCCGTGCGAATCAGCATCTGGAACGGGCTGCGGAGCTTGCTGAAAACAACACCATTCCGGTTGAGATTGCCCGCACACGGATTCAGCTGGCACGTAACGAAGATCACGCGGCGCGTCACAGCATCGATCGTCTGCTGGAAGTGGCACCGCGTCATCCGGAAGTGCTGCGTCTGGCTGAACAGGCCTATATCCGTACCGGTGCCTGGAGCGCCCTGCTGGATATTCTGCCCGCCATGCAGAAGGCGCAGGTCGGCGATGAACTGCATCGCGAGGCTCTGCAGCAGCAGGCCTGGCTGGGTCTGATGAATCAGGCGATGGCCGACCAGGGCAGTGATGGACTGAAGCGCTGGTGGAACACGCTGAGCCGTAAAACCCGTCAGGATACGACGCTGCAGGTGGCAATGGCGGATCATCTGATTGAGTGCAACGATCACGACACTGCGCAGTCAATCGTGCTGGAGGGCCTCAAGCGCCATTATGACGATCGTCTGGTGCTGCTGATGCCTCGTATTAAAAGCGGTAATCCGGAAGCACTGGAAAAGGCGCTACGCCAGCAGATCAAGCAGCATGGCGCGACACCGCTATTGCACAGTACGCTGGGACAGTTGCTGATGCGCCACGGCGAATGGCAGCAGGCAGCTGAAGCCCTGCAGCAGGCGCTGGAACAGCGTCCCGATGCCTTCGACTATGCATGGCTGGCGGATGTTTATGATCGCCTGCATCGCCCGGAAGAAGCAGCGAAAATGCGTCGTGAAGGCCTGTTGCTGACGCTGAAGAATAATCCCAACGGCTGATGCCGTCTGGAGAATTAAAAGCCGGGCTTGCCCGGCTTTTTTATGCCCTTCTTCTCTCATCCCACCCTGCCGCAGGCAAAAAAAACACCTGCCACGGGCAGGTGCAAGATCAGGTCGGTAAGACAACCGGGAGATACCTGACTCAACGTAGTGTCTGTTAACCCTGTAAGGCTTGCGCGATACAGGCAGGCAGACAACAGGTATCTGAAATTGGCTCTGCATCATTCCCAGGTTTATGTAGCATCAGCCGACATAAGAGGTGGAATGAGCATCTACAGCAGAAGTATTGCACAAGTCATGCCAGGTTAAGATTTATTTTTTAATTTGATAATAATCAATAATTTAATAAGGTGGCTAAGCCTTTCCTGAGCGAGACCTGGCAGGAAGCGTCGGGATAAAGCGACAGGCGTAAATTATGCTGTCTCTGAATGGAGACGGCGAGATCATTATTACGGTTATCACAACAATAACAATGGTTTATTTGTCTGCAATTCACGACATTGCTCAGACTGTTGGCCAAATAGAAGCAGCGTACCTTTGGTTGCCACGGATAAGCTCAAACGCACCGCCCGTTCTCACCACGGTGCGGGCTCAGGGAGCATACGCCTTTCGCAAAGACGCAAAAGACGCTATCCCTGGCGAGCTCAGCGCGGGCCGTCCATGCCCGCGTTGCTTTGCTACATGCGTATGCTCCCTTTGCTTCATGTATGGCAGACGCATCTGTTACTTATCTGAACGCTTCAGACTAATGACAGATCTAAACCTGGATGCATCTGACCACAGCGCAAAACTCAACACGCAGGAAACACGGGCAGAGGAGGAAAGCGTCCTACGTCAGGGGCGGCGTGGGCCGGGCGGCCATGGATGGCTTAAGCGACTTTCCGATCTGCCCGAGTTCCCTTCGCAGGCTCGGATTTACAGCAAACTTATCTCGCTGTACCCCCTGAATCATCTTCAAAAGTCATCACCCCCTTTTCCACAGACGAAAAAAAACCTGTCTTTTCAGACAGGTTTCTAAAAAGGGTCGGCGAGAGAGGATAACGCCGCTCTGCGAGCAGCGCCCTGCGGGCCGTTGCTGACGCAACGTTGTCTCGCTGCGCCCGGCGCAAACCTCCTCCGGAGGTTCTCATCCTCTTTTCCACAGACGAAAAAAAACCTGTCTTTTCAGACAGGTTTCTTAAATATGGTCGGCGAGAGAGGATTCGAACCTCCGACCCACTGGTCCCAAACCAGTTGCGCTACCAAGCTGCGCTACTCGCCGATTTTTTTAAACTGTTTTGCCTGGTGCGAAGAGAGGGACTTGAACCCTCACGTCCGTTAAGACACTAACACCTGAAGCTAGCGCGTCTACCAATTCCGCCACCTTCGCGTTTCCCAGCAAAATCTGGGGTGGCTAATGGGACTCGAACCCACGACAACTGGAATCACAATCCAGGGCTCTACCAACTGAGCTATAGCCACCACAATTCTTCATGATACAGATTACAAACCTGCAGCATTTAAATCTTTACTGCCAACCGCGGTAAATCAACCACCGAAGCTCATGCGCACAAACGATATGGCGCGCCCGACAGGATTCGAACCTGAGACCTCTGCCTCCGGAGGGCAGCGCTCTATCCAGCTGAGCTACGGGCGCGTAGCGCCGTTGCGGATGTGCATACTAGAGATAAGCGCCCATCGTGTCTAGTGCTTTTTAAATAAAAAGATGCGTTTGATTACGCTTTGTGCATTTTGTCGAGAAAAAGCGCATTCGCGTATACACAGAGACTAAAAATGCGGCATTTATCAGCAATATCAGAGATCGCCTCGCCAGTGATAACGCAAATATTTCAGCAGTTTTAGCTGTCGGCGCAGGCGTGAGGGCTGACGAATAAGGCGATAAAGCCACTCCAGCCCCAGCCGCTGCCAGATTACCGGCGCACGCTTCACATGACCGGTGAACACATCATAGGTGCCGCCTACGCCCATATAGAGGGCATCTGGCCAGTGTGCACGACACGCCAGCATCAGCAGCTCCTGACGCGGCGACCCCAGCGCCACGGTTACCAGCTTTGCACCGCTGGCCGCAATCCGGGCAAACAATGCGTCCTGTTCGGCTGGCGCAAAATAGCCATCCTGCGCCCCGACAATATTCACGTTCCACTGGCGACGCAGCTTAGCGCAGGTTTCATCCAGCACCTGCTGACGACCGCCGATCAGAAATACCGGCGTCCCTTCCCGCCCGGCACGCTCCATCAGCGCTTCCCACAAATCCGCGCCCGCAATGCGCTGCACCCGCGCCTGGGGATACTTCTTGCGAATCGAGCGCACAATGCTGATGCCATCCGCGTAGGCATATTCCGCCTGGGTGAGCAGCGTGCGCAGTCCCTCATTCTGCTCAGCGGTCAGGATCTTCTCCGCATTGATTGCCACCAAAATGCCGCTGCGTACCTGCTGTGGCGGCATCAAAAAATTCACCGCCGACGGCATGTTCTCGAAGCCATACAGCTCAACGCCCCGAATCCGGTACTGCGGCGTTTCCGTTAACTTTGTCATATCTTCCGTTAATCCCAGAGGTTAATCAGAGCGGGCTGTGCGCTACCCGCCTGCTGCGGTCGCGGATTAAACCTGCGCGATCCAGTAACCAGAAAAGTAATTTAGCCATGCCCAGGCAGGCAGCAAAAATGATGCAGAAAAACACCACGCGTGAGCCGAAGGCATCAAGACCTTCGCGTGCCAGCACGATCATGTTAAAGACTGCGCCAAAACAGAAACTTTGCAGGATGGCGCCGCTGTAGCGATTAGTCTCCAGGCAGCCGCGCTGGTAGATCGCATCAAAGGCTTTAATAATCATCCCGACCGCGACCGCGCCGGGAAGAATCGCCCAGACGCCGCCCATCACCACCAGCGACCCTATCAGCGTAGGTGAAATGGCCAGGCCGGAGTGGTTATTCAGCACTTCCCAGGTAAAGTAGTTAGCACTGTTCAGCACCGCCAGCGGCCGATCCGGCCAGAGCCAGGTCGGAATAAATACGTAAAAGTCGCGCCACAGCGGAGCCAGCCCCTGGAATTCGATTCTGGCGTAGTTATCCAGCAGCAGGGCGAGGTTTTCCCACGGCGAAAAAGTATCACGCGTCAGATAGAGGAAGGTATAGAACGCTTCATCACCCATGACATCCAGGTTATAGCGGCGCAATGCCAGCCAGAACATCCCGGCAATCGCCATCACACCAGCCGTTGCCAGCATCCACAGCGTGATCCAGCCGCGGGTAATGCCGATGAACAGGAACAGGGCAAACGCAATAATAATGTTAGCGCGCGTGCCCCCGACCAGCGCATAGGTGAGTAAACCAAAGGCCACGGTGACGACCAGAAACAGCAGCCAGTTGCGACGTGTCGGGCGTAAAAAGTAGGGGATCAGCATCGCCGGAATAAAGAAGTAGAAAAAACGCTTAAGCGCCACGCCCGAGACTTCGCTGGAAAAGATCTGGTTGTAAGCGGTCAGGCGGAACAGTAAAAAGCCGTTGTGGATAAAAAACACTGTGACGGTTCCCACCGCTACCAGCGCCAGAATGACGCAGGTCAGATGGGTCTCGACACGATTCATCTGCAGCCAGGGTTTCGCCGGCGTGGCGCTGGCGGGCTTCAGCCGTATTTTATAGCTGACGTAATAGATGGCATAAAACGCCGTCGCCGACAGCAGCGCCTCCAGCAGATTTTCAACCGGCACAACATCGACATTAAAGCGGAACACCAGCACCGAGGTCAGCGGGAAGCCGAAATAGAAAGTCAGCAGGAACAGCAGCGTGAAGAAAAGATGGAAGTTAAAACGAACACGCTTAAACTCCCGCCAGGTCAGGGTCAGGATAAAAGCCAGCGACAGCAGATAGACCACCAGCAGGCCGCCAAACTGCATAAGACTCATGACAACTCTCCTTCGCTGAGCTGTAACGCCGCCCGCCAGCCAGCCAGATAGCCCGGCGCAAAAAAGGCGATCGCCTGTTTATCGCAGCTCGCCAGCTGACGCCGCGCCTCAGCAATCACCGCAGGCGACAACGCATCGTCGCTGAACAGGACCGGTAATTGCTGCTCAGCCACATCCCGCCAGAAGGGATTTTTGCGGCTCAGGACAAAAGGCACACCGGCCTGAATCAGCAGGCAGAGCGTTCCCACCCCCTGCTGTCGTTCAAACATAAAATAGCCGACATCGCAGCGCGCCAGCAGGGCCAGATAGTGCTCAAATGGCAGATTTTCGCGGATCAGATTGACCTGCCCGTCCGGAAACAGCGTCTCTGCGGCGCCCTGAATCTGGCTGATATAAGCGTCGTTGCCCGGCGGATAGCCCAGCGGAACCTCAATACGCACCTGCTCGCCAAACTGCGCGTGAATCGCCTTCAGGCCTTCGATATGCCGGTTACCCGGATCGCCGGAATTACCCAGCAGCAGCGTAAACCGCGCTGAAGGCACAGACGTAACCGCGACGGCAGGCATGCGGGTGGGAAAATAGAGCAGTGAACCGGGCACGCGGCGATGGCGCTGCTGATAGTGATGCAGGTCGCCACGGGTCGCAAAAACCTGAGCGACGCGGCCCTGGGCGATTCGGCGAATGTGATAGAACAGACGGAACTTCAGGCTGCGCGAATCTTCATAGAGATCGGCCCCCCAGACGTGCCAGAAGATCTGTGAGCGGCGCAGTTTCCCGCTGAGCAGTGCCAGCCAGATCCACGGGTTAAACTGCCCGTGACAGAAAAACCGCTGCTGACGATCGCTGGCCCGCGCCATGACCGCCTGAGCCAGCGCTTTCTTGCTGGCAAAGCATTCGATCTGCAACGCGCTGAAGGGAGCCAGACTTTCGGGCTGCGGCGTCACCACCATAAAATGGCGTGGCGAAGCCGCGGGCTGCTCAACGCTGAGGACGTCGTTGAAAAAGCGCAGCACCGTCTGGTTGTGGTGGGGAATGTCCGATCCCAAAACGTGAATTAAAGTCATTTTTTCCGGCAGTAAACGATAAAAGCGCCACAACACAGGGCAAAGTAAAGCATATAGGTCAGCATATAAGCCTGAGCTGCCCCCGTCGCGCCATTGAGCGGGATCAGCCAGCGCGATAACAGAGTCAGCAGCAGGAACTGGCTGATCTCAGTCAGAACATAAAAGCGCAGCGAGGCTTTGGCGATCACCAGATATCCGAAAACATAGGCGCCAACTTTAAAAACATCGCCGCTCAGTTGCCAGACAAAGAGATCGCGCATGCCGCGAAACGCCTCAGAGAAGAGCAGGCTGATGGCGAAATCGCGCAGCACCCAGACGCTAAAGCTGGCAACCGCGACGGCGGGCAGGACAAAGCGCAGCGCACGGCCAATCTCACGCGCGATATCGCGCTTATTGTCGAGCCGCGCCAGCGTCGGCAGCAGCCAGACGCTGAAGGTGGCGGTGATAAACTGCAGATAAGCATCGGAAATGCTGGTGACGCCCTGCCATAATCCGACCTGTGCCCAGCCCTGCTGCTCCGCCAGCAGATTACGCATGAGCACCCAGGCGACCGGCAGGGTGACGGCAGTAATCAGCGCCATCAGCGTATATTTTGCCAGATTCCCTGCCAGCTCAGGATGCCATTGGGGACGCAGCCAGCTCAGCGGCAGCGGCACACGGCGTTTAAGCATGATCAGCGCCGGCAGCAGCAGTAAGGCCGGAACCAGCGCCAGCCCGATCAGCGCGCCCTGATAGCCACCGGCCCACCAGCAGACCAGATAGCCCGCCACACCAATCAGACTGCCGAAGATCAGCGCCAGCGCATTGCCGCGCGCATCGCGATACCCCTTCAGCAGCGCCAGAGTGAAATTAGCCCAGGCGATGCCGAGCTGTAGAAAGGCCACCACGCGGATGACCCCCTGATAGCGGTCGTGACCAAACAGCGCGGTACTGATGGGAGCCGCCGCCAGCAGAAACAGCAGCGCCAGCACGCCGGAAAAGCCCATTACAAGGGTCGATGCCGTTCCCGTCATCGCCCGCAGCCGGTCGGGCTGCTGCTGATACTGCGCGACATAGGCGGTAACGCCGTTGAAAATCCCCGCGCCCGCCAGTACGCCCAGCACGGTAATCAGCTGACGGAAGTTCCCCGCCTGGCCGACGCCCTCGGGTCCGAAGCTGACCGCCAGCAGTTTAACGACCAGCAGACCAGCCACGATTTTTACCAGTGTGGACGACGCGGTCCACACTGAGGCTCTGGCAAGTGACATCAGGAGAAGAAGCTCAGCAGCGAGCTGATGACGGTGCTCTGGTTGTTATCTGACAGGTTGTAAAACAGCGGCAGGCGCAGCAGGCGTTCACTTTCGCGGGTGGTGAAGCGATCGTCACCGGCAAAGCGCGAGAATCGCTCACCGGCAGGCGAGTTGTGCAGCGGGATATAGTGGAACACCGTCAGAATTTCGGCCTCTTTCATCCAGCTAATCAGCGCCTCGCGATCGTCCTGATCGCGCAGTTTGATATAGAACATGTGCGCATTGTGTTCGCAACTGGCTGGGATCACCGGCAGGCTGATGCGGCCCTGGGCCGCCAGCGGCTGGAGGGCGTCGTAATAACGCTGCCAGATGCGTAACCGCTGCTGATTAATACGCTCTGCAGCTTCCAGCTGCGCCCAGAGGTAAGCTGCCTGCAGGTCGGCCATCAGATAGCTCGATCCCATGTCGCGCCAGGTATATTTATCCACCTGTCCGCGGAAGAACTGACTGCGGTTGGTGCCTTTTTCGCGCACGATTTCGGCGCGCTCAACCAGGCTGGCGTCGTTGATCAGCGTCGCCCCACCCTCACCGCCTGCGGTGTAGTTTTTCGTTTCATGAAAGCTGAAGCAGCCGATATGGCCGATGGTACCCAGCGCACGGCCTTTGTAGCGTGACATTACGCCCTGCGCCGCATCTTCAATCACAAACAACTTATGCTTTGCCGCTAGCGCCATGATGGTGTCCATCTCACAGGCCACGCCTGCATAATGCACCGGCACGATAGCGCGGGTTTTTTCCGTGATGGCCGCTTCGATCAGCGTCTCATCAATGTTCATGGTGTCCGGGCGCACGTCGACAAATACAATCCGCGCACCGCGCAGCACAAAGGCATTGGCGGTAGAGACAAAGGTATAGCTCGGCATGATGACTTCATCGCCAGGCTGCAGATCGATCAACAGTGCCGCCATCTCCAGTGACGCGGTGCAGGAAGGCGTCAGCAGCACTTTTTTGCTGCCGAAACGCTGCTCCATCCACTGCTGGCAGCGACGGGTAAATCCGCCGTCGCCGCAGAGCTTGCCGCTGTTCATTGCCGACTGCATATACTCGATTTCGGTGCCCACAACCGGAGGCGCATTAAATGGAATCATGACCTTTCCTGTAAAACCAGTAGGCGGTGCTGTCGAGCCGGGCACCGCTGCGTAAATAGAGGCGCATCGCCGTGAGATTGCTGAGTTGGGTGGCAATCCGCAGCTGGTTCAGTTGCCGTACCCGTGCCCAGTCAGCCGCCGCCAGCAGCAGCCGCTGACCCAGCCCCTGGCCCTGCGCATCAGGCAGTACGCCCAGCAGGCCAACACGGGCATCGCCGTCGACCGCGCGGAGTGAAACAAAGCCCTGAAGCTGTCCTGCGGCATCCGTCGCCACCAGGCACTGATCGTCAAACGAACCGCGCACTGCATTTTCAATCCACTGCGCGTAAAAGCGGCTGCTGGCGTCCGGCGCGTACCAGGGCGCACGGAAACGACTCTGGCTGAACAGCACAGACGCCGCATCGCGCAACAGCGGGATCTGCGACTCGCGGGCAATGCGAATCCCCGCCTGCCGTTCCGTCTGCGCCACCGCCAGCGTCAGGTCCGCTTCCCCTTCTGCCAGCTGAAACTGATGCTGCTGCAGCGTATCAATCAGCGCAGTCTCGCTGGCCGCCACTTTCATCTGCATCAGCGCACAGGGATGACGCAGCGCCTGGCCCAGAGGGGTGTCACCTTCTGCTTCCAGCCGCACGGTCTCAACACCAAAGAACGTGCTCTCCCAGCTAAGGGGATGAATACTGACGTGGAGAGACATGTCATAAATCCAGCTGATAGTGGCCGTAGCCGGTTTTTATAAGCGCTTCGCCCGCAGCGCACAGCTGGTCGTCAGCCAGTGATTACGCCAGGTAGCCCTCTGTAGCCGCCCTGTAAACGGAGAAACGCACCTGTACCCAACTGATAAAACCGGCATCGCCGGTGATCAGAAAGCACATCATCGCCAGACACCTTTGGTGTCGACAATCCAGTTCTGCTGCACGCTGGCCGCGTCGATAGCACGGAAGGCGCGATGGTCGACCAGCATCACCAGAATATCGGCCTGCGCCAGTGCCTGCTCAGCCGACACCAGTTCCGCATGGTCAGCGAGTGCATCCGTCAGCTGCGCAATATGGGGTTCAACCACCCAGGTTGTGCCACTGTGCCACTCGGCGATGTTCTGCGCCACGCCAATGGCCGGGCTTTCGCGCAGGTCATCGATATTGGGTTTAAAGGCCAGGCCAAAACAGGCGATGGTGATATCACTGGCGCGCTTGCCGGTCTGCGTCAGGCAGTCTGCCAGCGCCGTTTTCACCTGGTCCAGCACCCACTGCGGCTTGGCGTCATTGACCTCGCGCGCAGTGCGGATCAGGCGGGCCAGGTCAGGATTCTGCGCCACGATGAACCAGGGATCGACCGCGATGCAGTGGCCGCCGACACCCGGCCCCGGCTGCAGGATATTGACGCGCGGATGGCGATTTGCCAGCGCAATCAGTTCCCAGACGTTAATGCCCTGATCGGCGCAAATCAGCGACAGCTCATTGGCAAAGGCGATATTCACGTCACGGAAGCTGTTTTCGGTCAGTTTACACATTTCGGCGGTGCGGGCATTCGTCTCCACACATTCGCCTTTTAAAAACAGCCGGTAGAGTTCGCTGGCACGGGCGGAACAGGCGGGCGTCATGCCGCCGATAACCCGGTCGTTGTTAATCAGCTCAACCATGACCTGACCCGGCAGCACCCGCTCCGGGCAGTAGGCAATAAACACGTCAGGCGCTTCACTCTGCTGAGGAAAGCGCAGGTCGGGCCGGGCCGCAGCCAGCCAGTCGGCCATCTGTTCGGTGCTGCCCACCGGCGAAGTCGACTCCAGAATGACCAGATCGCCTTTTTTCAGTACCGGCGCAATTGACTCTGCCGCAGCTTTCACAAAGCGCAGGTCAGGTTGATGCCCATCCTTGAACGGCGTTGGAACGGCTATCAGAAAGGCGTCAGCGGCTTCCGGCTGCGTCGTGGCTCGCAGATCGCCGCGCGTGACGGCAGCATGGACGACCTGGTCCAGGTCGGGCTCCACGATGTGGATCGCACCACGATTGATGGTTTCTACCGCGCGGGTGTTGATATCCACCCCCACCACTTTTTTTCCCTTTGAGGCAAAAACGGCTGCCGTCGGCAGCCCAATGTATCCCAGTCCAATCACGGAGATGGTTTCAAAACTCATAATTCGGCTCGGTTATCTTTTAAGGCTTGTAAAATGCGACCACAGGCTTTGCCATCGCCATAGGGATTATGGGCGTGGCTCATCGCCTGCCAGGCCTCGTCGTCGCTCAGTAATTCCCCGACACTCGCAACAATTCTGGCAATATCGGTGCCCACCAGCCTGACTGTGCCAGCATCCACCGCTTCGGGGCGTTCGGTGGTATCACGCATCACCAGGACCGGTTTACCCAGCGAAGGCGCCTCCTCCTGAATACCGCCGGAGTCCGTAAGGATCAGCCAGGCACGATTCATCAGCCAGACAAACGGCAGATACTCCTGAGGTTCGATCAGGATGATATTCTCAATGCCGCTGAGGATGCGGTTCACCGGCTCACTGACGTTGGGATTGAGATGCACCGGGTAGACGATCTGCGCTTCCGGATGCTGGCGGGCGATCTGTGCCAGCGCGCTGCAGATACGCTCAAAACCGTCGCCAAAACTCTCACGCCGATGGCCCGTGACCAGCACCAGTTTCTTAGCGGGATCGAGGAACGGATAGCGCGCCGCCAGCTCCGCATTCAGACTGGTATCGTCCAGTACCTGGTCGCGGACCCACAGCAGCGCATCGATGACCGTGTTACCGGTCACGATAATACGCGCATCCGGCAGATTCTCCTGCAGCAGATTCTGGCGCGATCGGGCGGTAGGCGTGAAGTGCAGACGGGCAAGATGGCCGGTGAGTTTGCGGTTTCCCTCTTCCGGCCACGGTGAGGCGAGATCGCCGGTGCGCAGACCCGCCTCCACATGGCCGACGGGGATCTGTTGATAAAATGCTGCCAGACTCGCCGCCAGCGTGGTGGTGGTGTCACCATGCACCAGCACGATGTCCGGCTTAAAGTCGAGCAGGACGGTTTTCATCCCCTCAAGAATACGGCAGGTGATTTCGGTCAGCCCCTGTTCGGGACGCATGATATTGAGATCATAGTCCGGCTGCAGCCTGAACAGACGCAGCACCTGGTCGAGCATTTCGCGATGCTGGGCGGTGACGCAGAGTCGCGACTCAAACGCAGGATCCTGCGCCAGCGCCTGAACCAGCGGGGCCATTTTGATGGCTTCCGGGCGAGTACCAAATACGGTCAGAACTTTCACACTGTTTCTCTCAATCATGCATGTCTGACATCGGACGCGGACGACGTGCCAGCGCCACACCAGCGCCGGTTAATGCACCAACCGCACCCCACAGAATCATCATGAACAGGCGTCGCGGACTGTCACGGGATACCGGCTCTTCCGGCGTACGCAGATAACGGTAGGTCTGGAACTGGCTGTTCAGTTCTGGCCCGGCCGCAAGCGTCGTCAGCATTGCCCTGTTTTGATCATAGCTGATATCAAACGCCGGACCGGTGGCGCGCAGGGTTTCCAGCTGTCCCTGCAAAACCGGCTGGCCCAGCAGGAAGAGATCGCTGTCTGTCAGGTTTTCACTCATCTCGCGTGTCTGTTTCTGACTGATCCCCTGCTGACTGGCGAGCTTCAGCGCCTGCTCAAGCCGGTGCTGCTGGCGCTGGAAAACCGCATTCGCCACATCTTCCTGACGTTTTACCTGCGCCTGCAACTGGTTCGTGCGGGCCTGCCAGGCGCCTTTCAGTTCATCGTTAAGATGCCGCGCCGCGCGCTCACTGGCGTAAGCGATATACTGACGCAGCAGATTGTTGGCGTCGCCCGCCGTTTCCGCTTTAAGTCTGATGTTATCGGGCAGGCTATGCGCTGCGTCGGCGGGCGTGAACAGAATATTGCCGATCATATCGTCGAGCAGGGCGGCATCGTTGTGCGCGTTACCTGTTTTACGACTTTTGTAATAGTCGGTCTGCTGCCAGAATTCGCGACGCGTATCCCAGGACGCGAGCTGCATCGTGAACTCCTGATAGACCTCATCCATCACGGTCGGTGACGGTGCCGCCAGGGTTAAGGCGTTATTGCGCGTATCCAGGTTGGTCAGGAATTGCTGTTGCGCATAGTAGGATCCGAGCATGTTGACCGTGGGTCGATCGGTGATCGCCGTGGTGCTCCAGACCTGTTTCATCAGCAGCGTAGCAATCCAGGCGACCAGCGCAAACAGCAGCGCCAGACCGATAATCCAGTGCTTACCGCGCCATAAACGGCAGCCAAAGCTGCGTATATCCAGTTCGTTGTCCACAACGTCAGAAGGCATGCCAGCGTTATCCTTTATCAGCATCGGGTTCATTTATTTTTGGCTTCGCGATAGTGGTTCAGACGACGTTTAATGCGCCGGACACGTCGCGCCACACGCCACGCATGTTTCAGGCAGTAGCCGTAAACCATAAAAGCGCCCAGGAACAGCAGCAGCATCACCCACTCCGGGATGAAAGCCAGATATTCACCCAGCACACCGATACCGGCCAGGATCGCCGCTGCAACAGTAATCAGTACAAAAGCCTGACGCGAACTGAAACCGGCTCGCATAATCAGATGATGAATGTGCTGACGGTCAGCAGAAAATGGACTCATGCCTTTACGCAGGCGACGATACATAATCGCCACCATATCCATCAGAGGAATGGCGATCAGCCACAGCGCGGTTACCGGGGTAATGGGATGGCTCAGACCCTGGGTCGTTTCCAGCAGAATCCAGATAATGGTAAAACCAATCATGGTGCTGCCGGCATCGCCCATAAAGACTTTAAAACGACGCCCCAGGAAGCCGAGGTTAAGCAGGATATAGGGCAGCGTGGCGGCGATCATCGCAAAGCACCACATCGCGAGGCTGGTCTGGCCGTCGAAATAGAGAATGGTCCCCATTGCGGCAAAAGTCACTGAGGAGAGTCCACCTAGCAGGCCGTCAATGCCATCTACCATGTTGAAGGCGTTAATGGCGGCCCAGACAGCAAACAGCGTCAGCACATAACCGAAAGGTCCCACGACCAGCTCAATCGGACCCACGATGAACCCCAGGCTGAGCAGGTAAAGTTTGGCACCAAACATCATTACAAAGGCGACGATGGCCTGCACGACCGCACGAATTTTAACGCTGATGTCAAAACGGTCATCCAGTGCCCCGACCAGCACCAGCACACCCGCGCAGCCCAGATAAAGCAGTGCGTGAGGGAGGTAATAGTTGGTGATAGCGAAGGTAAAGCAGATACCTGCGAACACGGAAATGCCGCCAACCAACGGAATCGCGCCATGGTGACGTTTACGTGAGTTAGGCTTATCCACTAAACCAATTTTTTTAGCTGCTTTTCGCGCAAAAAAGAGGAAAGCCAAAGAAAAGAGAAAAATTAATCCAAGCTCAGTACTCATAGTGAGTAAATTCACGTTAAACGCTCTCAGCTAACATCCTGCACAACAATACGCGAAAAAACTCGCCTGTCGCTGTGTCAGATTCCGAATTCTGCATAAAGAGAAAAGCGAACGATTAAACCTTCGCCATCGCTACCACAGTCATTATAAATGCTCCTGCCAGTGTTCAATCCTATAGCTCATAAATGAAAAACGCCACGTTGAGACGTGGCGTAAGGTCGATTTTCTGCGCATCCGGACTAAAAAAGCTGAATCAGGGATTCGGCCTGGCCGTTTCGGATTAGGAACGCTTCATCATATCGAAGAACTCATCGTTCGTTTTGGTCATCGCCAGCTTATTAATGAGGAACTCCATTGCGTCGATTTCGCCCATCGGGTGAATAATCTTGCGCAGGATCCACATTTTCTGCAGCTCTTCCTGAGAAGTGAGCAGCTCTTCTTTACGGGTACCGGAACGGTTGTAATCGATCGCCGGGAAGACACGTTTTTCCGCAATTTTACGCGCAAGGTGCAGTTCCATATTACCTGTACCTTTAAACTCTTCGTAAATCACTTCATCCATCTTCGAACCGGTATCAACCAGCGCCGTTGCGATGATGGTCAGGCTGCCGCCCTCTTCCACATTACGTGCCGCACCAAAGAAGCGTTTTGGACGATGCAGGGCGTTAGCATCCACACCACCCGTCAGCACTTTACCCGAAGCCGGTACAACGGTGTTGTAGGCGCGCGCCAGGCGAGTGATGGAATCGAGCAGAATGATAACGTCTTTCTTGTGCTCAACCAGACGCTTGGCCTTTTCGATCACCATTTCAGCGACCTGAACGTGGCGTGAAGCTGGCTCATCGAAGGTTGAGGCAATCACTTCGCCTTTAACCAGACGCTGCATCTCGGTCACTTCTTCCGGACGCTCGTCGATCAGCAGCACCATCAGTACGCAATCCGGATAGTTGTACGCCAGGCTTTGCGCGATGTTCTGCAGCAGCATGGTTTTACCCGCTTTTGGCGGTGCCACGATCAGACCGCGCTGACCACGACCGATCGGCGAAGCCAGATCCAGTACGCGGGCAGTTAAATCTTCCGTTGAGCCATTACCGCGCTCCATACGCAGACGCTTATTCGCGTGCAGCGGTGTGAGATTTTCGAACAGAATCTTATTACGCGCATTCTCTGGTTTGTCATAGTTAACTTCGTTAACTTTCAACAGTGCAAAATAACGCTCACCTTCTTTTGGTGGACGGATTTTGCCAGAGATGGTGTCACCAGTGCGGAGGTTGAAGCGGCGTATTTGGCTGGGGGAAACGTAGATATCATCAGGACCGGCGAGGTAGGAGCTGTCTCCTGAACGGAGGAATCCAAATCCATCCTGAAGGATCTCCAGCACGCCATCACCAAAGATGTCTTCGCCGCTTTTCGCGTGCTGCTTCAGGATTGAAAAGATAATGTCCTGCTTGCGCATGCGAGCCTGATTTTCCAGCCCCATATTTTCGCCGAGAGTAATCAGCTCAGCAACCGGCGTATTCTTTAATTCGGTAAGATTCATAGTGATGGGTTCTTAAACTCGGGGTATTACTCGGAATGTTTGTCGTGAGTGGTATGGCAATTAATCCATGCCGTTAATGGCTCTTTTCGGCTCTTCCCGGCGATCATCGTATGAAATGGCGATCGGTATGCAGAAAGATGTCCGAATGTGATGCCAGAGTTGGAGCTAACCGTAAGATTGCTGACCCGTTTTCTCTTTAAAAGGTACAGTGCGACGGGGTTCAGCAAGGGAAAACTTTTAGATGCTAACTACAAGGTAAGTGCGTAATGCAGTATAGGTAACTTAGCACGCCTGAAAGCGAACGTCCAGCAGCAGGAGATAAATTCACCACTGCCAGACGTTCAGCCCTGAATTACGCCAGATTAGCGTTCAGGAACTCTTTCAGCTGGCCTTTAGACAGCGCGCCCACTTTGGTCGCAGCGACTTCACCATTTTTGAACAGCAGCAGCGTCGGGATACCACGAATGCCATATTTCGGTGCCGTGCCTGGGTTATCGTCAATATTCAGCTTAGCGATGGTCAGCTTGCCATCATACTCTTCTGCAACTTCATCAAGGATTGGCGCGATCATTTTGCAAGGACCACACCATTCAGCCCAGAAATCTACCAGTGTAACGCCGTCGGCTTTCAGCACGTCGGTGTCGAAACTGTCATCGGTCAGATGAACGATTTTATCGCTGCTCATGTTTTACTCCACAAGATTATGCCTGGCGAATTGGCGTAATATATACCAATGTAGGTTGACTTTATTTCATCGGATACGCTTTCGTAAAGCGATAGTAAGCTGATATTCTACCACACTATGAGCAAAACACACTTAACTGAACAGAAGTTTTCCGACTTCGCCCTGCACCCGAAAGTGGTGGAAGCCCTTGATAGTAAAGGCTTTCAATACTGCACGCCGATTCAGGCGTTAGCTCTGCCTTTTACGCTTTCAGGGCGTGATGTTGCAGGCCAGGCGCAAACCGGTACCGGCAAAACGATGGCGTTTCTGACGTCAACGTTTCATCATCTTCTTTCTCATCCTGCGGCCGAAGGCCGGCAGGTAAACCAGCCACGGGCATTAATTCTGGCACCGACGCGTGAACTTGCTGTACAGATTCATGCAGATGCCGAACCCCTCACCGCCTCAACCGGCCTGAAACTGGGTCTCGCCTATGGCGGAGACGGTTATGACAAACAGCTGAAAGTGCTGGAACAGGGCGTTGATATTCTGGTCGCGACCACCGGTCGCCTGATCGATTACGCCAAGCAGAACCACGTTAATCTGAGCGCCATTCAGGTCATGGTGCTGGATGAAGCCGATCGCATGTTCGATCTCGGTTTTATCAAAGATATCCGCTGGCTGTTCCGTCGCATGCCGCCGGCAACGCAGCGTCTGAGCATGCTGTTCTCGGCCACGCTCTCCTATCGCGTTCGTGAACTGGCATTCGAGCACATGAACAGTGCGGAATATGTGGAAGTGGAACCAGAGCAAAAAACCGGTCACCGCATCCAGGAAGAGCTTTTCTATCCGTCTAACGAAGAGAAAATGCGCCTGTTGCAGACCCTGCTCGAAGAAGAGTGGCCTGACCGCGCCATTGTCTTTGCTAACACCAAACACCGCTGTGAAGATATCTGGGGCCATCTGGCCGCTGATGGACACCGTGTTGGGCTGTTGACCGGCGACGTGGCACAGAAGAAGCGCCTGCGCATTCTGGATGACTTCACCAAAGGTGATGTCGATATTCTGGTCGCCACCGACGTGGCTGCGCGTGGGCTGCACATTCCGGCGGTCACACACGTCTTCAACTATGACCTGCCTGACGACTGTGAAGATTACGTTCACCGTATTGGCCGTACCGGCCGTGCCGGTGCCAGCGGACACTCGATCAGCCTGGCCTGTGAAGAGTACGCGCTGAACCTGCCGTCGATTGAAGAGTATATCGGTCACAGTATTCCGGTCAGCAAGTACAGCAGCGAAGCGCTGTTAACCGATTTACCGCCGCCTAAACGTCTGCAGCGCAGCCGTTCCGGTAATGGCCCGCGTCGCGGAGGCAACAACGCCAGTCGTCGCGGTGCGCCACGCAACAACAACCGTAAACGTTCAGGTTAGGCCATCATGCTCAGCGCGTCGTCACTCTATGCAGCGATTGATTTAGGGTCTAACAGCTTTCATATGTTGGTGGTGCGCGAGGTCTCTGGCAGTATTCAGACCGTTGCGAAAATTAAGCGCAAGGTTCGCCTTGCGGCCGGACTGGATAAACAAAACCTGTTGTCAGCCGAGGCGATGTCGCGCGGCTGGCAATGCCTCAGACTCTTCTCTGAACAACTGCAGGATATTCCCCTCGATCAGATTCGTGTGGTGGCAACCGCCACGCTGCGTCTGGCAGCCAATGCGCAGACGTTCCTCGACACGGCTCAGCAGATCCTCGGTTGCCCCATCAACGTCATCAGCGGTGAGGAAGAAGCGCGCCTGATTTATCAGGGTGTGGCACACACTACCGGCGGTTCCGACCAGCGTTTAGTGGT
Source organism: Pantoea sp. (assembly GCF_032114055.1). Taxonomy (GTDB): domain Bacteria; phylum Pseudomonadota; class Gammaproteobacteria; order Enterobacterales; family Enterobacteriaceae; genus Pantoea. The sequence goes on along the minus strand of NZ_DAMCTB010000012.1, from coordinate 46,501 downwards.
CGACATCGGCGGAGGCAGCACGGAGCTGGCGACCGGCGACGGCTCTCATGCCTCAGTACTGTTCAGTCTGTCGATGGGCTGCGTCACCTGGCTGGAACGTTTCTTCAGCGATCGCCATCTGGCAAAAGAGAACTTTGACCAGGCAGAGCGCGCTGCACGAGCGATGATCCAGCCGGTTGCCGCGCAGCTGCGTGAGCAGGGCTGGCAGGCGTGCGTCGGTGCCTCTGGCACGGTGCAGGCGCTGCAGGAGATTATGGTGGCGCAGGGCATGGATGAGCGCATCACGCTGAATAAACTTCAGCAGCTCAAGCAGCGCGCCATTCAGTGCGGCAAACTGGAAGAGCTGGAAATTGAAGGGCTGACGCTGGAGCGGGCACTGGTGTTCCCCAGCGGCCTGTCGATTCTGATAGCCATTTTTCAGGAGCTGAGTATCGACAGCATGACGCTGGCGGGCGGTGCCCTGCGCGAAGGGCTGGTCTACGGCATGCTGCATCTGCCGATCGATCGCGATATCCGAACCCGCACGCTGCACAACGTCCAGCGCCGGTTCAGCATCGACGTTGAGCAGGCCGACCGCGTGCGTCAGCTGGCAGAGAGCTTCTTCCGCCAGGTTGCCACGCTGTGGAAGCTGGATCAACGCTGTCGCGAGCTGCTGCTCAGCGCCTGCGCGATCCATGAAATCGGCCTGAGCGTTGATTTCCGCCATGCGCCGCAGCATGCGGCCTATCTGGTGCGTCACCTCGACCTGCCAGGCTTCACCCCGGCGCAGAAGAAGCTGCTGGCCTGTTTACTGCAGAACCAGGGCGGCAGCATCGATCTGGCGCTGCTGACCCAGCAGAACGCCCTGCCGCCGCGCCTGGCAGAACGGATGTGTCGTCTGCTACGGCTGGCGATCATCTTCTCCACCCGCCGGCGTGATGACACCCTGCCTGCAGTCCGGCTTCAGGCGGACGATGATGCCCTGCATCTGACTCTGCCCGCGGGCTGGCTGGAGGCGCATCCGCTGCGCAGTGAACTGCTTGAGCAGGAAAGCCATTATCAGTCTTACGTCCACTGGCTGTTAACGCTGTCGTAAGTCCGCTCCGGTGAGGCGAATACTCTTTGCCTCACCGTTTTCCCGCCTTAACCTTTCTTCGCCTTATCCAGCATCGCTCTCAGCCCGGCAACGCGGCTCTGACCCGTTTTCATCCGCTCCTCGGCGCTGACGACCTTGCGCTCGGTCTCCCACTGCAAATCGTCCTGCGGCAGCTCCAGCAGAAAACGACTCGGTTCCGGCCGGACCAGCTCACCATATTGCCGGCGTTCGCGACACAGGGTAAAGGTCAGCTCTTTCTGCGCCCGGGTGATGCCCACGTAAGCCAGACGGCGCTCCTCTTCAATGTTGTTCTCATCGATGCTGCTCTGGTGCGGCAGCAGCCCCTCTTCCATCCCGACGAGGAACACATAAGGGAACTCCAGCCCTTTTGACGCGTGCAGCGTCATCAGCTGAACCTGATCCAGCTCTTCGTCGCTTTCGCCGCGTTCCATCATATCGCGCAGGGTAAAGCGGGTGACGACCTGCGCCAGCGTCATTGGCTCGTCGATATCGCTGCCCTCCAGCATTTCGGTCATCCACTGAAACAGCGTATTGACGTTCTTCATCCGCATCTCGGCAGCTTTCGGACTGCCGGAGGTTTCGAACAGCCAGCTCTCGTAGTCAATGCCGCGGATCAGATCGCGGACGGCGTTGACCGGTTCGCGTTCGGCCAGCTGGATAATCTCGTTCAGCCAGTGGGTAAACCGCTGCAGGTGTTCCAGACCGCGCCCGGTAAGGGTCTGCCCCAGCCCGACGTCAAAGCTGGCGTTAAACAGGCTTTTACTGCGCAGATTAGCCCACTCACCGAGCTTCTGCAGCGTAGCCGGGCCAATCTCGCGGCGCGGTGTATTAACGATCCGCAGAAACGCGCTGTCATCCTCAGGATTGGTCAGCACGCGCAGATAGGCGAGCAGATCTTTGATCTCTGGCCGTGAGAAGAACGAGGTACCGCCCGAGATGCGATAGGGAATGCGGTTCTGCATCAGAAACTTTTCAAAGGTTCGTGACTGATGGTTACCACGGTAAAGAATCGCGTAATCCTTGTACTGCGTACGGTTGATAAAGTGATGCGCGATCAGTTCGCCGGTCACCCGTTCGGCTTCATGCTCTTCGCTGTTGGCGGTCAGCACTTTGAGTTCGCTGCCCTGCCCCAGCTCCGAAAAGAGTCGCTTTTCAAAGACGTGCGGATTGTTGGCAATCAGGATATTCGCCGCTTTCAGGATGCGCTGCGATGAGCGGTAGTTCTGCTCCAGCTTCACCACCTCCAGCGCCGGGAAATCCTGATTCAGCAGCACCAGATTCTGCGGACGTGCGCCGCGCCAGGAGTAGATCGACTGGTCATCATCGCCTACCACCGTGAAGCGCGCCCGTGCGCCAACCAGCAGCTTAACCAACTCATACTGGCTGGTGTTGGTATCCTGATACTCATCCACCAGCAGGTAGCGGATACGCTGCTGCCAGCGTTCACGCACCTCCTGATTACGCTGCAGCAGCAGCGTCGGCAGCAGAATCAGGTCATCAAAGTCCAGCACGTTGCACGATCTGAGATGCTGGCTGTAAAGGGCGTAGCAGTGGGCAAAGATATGATCCTGCTGCGATCGCGCCTGCGCGGTGGCGGTCTGTGGATCGACCAGATCATTCTTCCAGTTAGAGATGGTGGAGATGAGCTGTTGCAACAGCGTCTTATCTTCTTCCAGCCACTCTTTCGTCAGCTCTTTCAGCAGCGCGAGCTGATCCTGATCGTCGAACAGCGAGAAGTTGGACTTCATGCCCAGCGCCGCTGTCTCGCGCTTAATGATCTCAAGGCCCAGCGTATGGAACGTCGAGATCAGCAGACCGCGCGCCTCTTTGCGGCCCAGGGTCTGCGCCACACGCTCTTTCATTTCGCGCGAGGCCTTGTTGGTAAAGGTCACCGCTGCGATATGGCGCGCCTGATAGCCGCATTCACGAATCAGATGGGCAATTTTATTGGTAATCACGCGGGTTTTACCTGAACCCGCGCCCGCCAGCACCAGACAGGGACCGGTAACAAATTCGACGGCACGTTGCTGACTGGGGTTTAAACGCATAGAAGAAATCGCCTGATTGAATCAAAAGAAAGGGGTTTATACTGGGCGGCAATTATACACAACCGAGATACCAACATGGCGAAAACCGCGGCGGCTTTACACATCCTGGTCAAAGAGGAAGCGCTGGCAAAAGAGATTCTGGCTAAACTGGCGAAAGGCGGCAATTTTCAGCAGCTGGCAAAGAAACACTCAACCTGTCCTTCCGGGCGGAAAGGGGGCGATCTGGGGGAATTCCGTCAGGGCCAGATGGTGCCGGCCTTTGATAAAGCGGTCTTTACCTGCCCGCTGCTGACGCCTTACGGGCCGGTAAAAACCAGCTTTGGTTATCACATTATCAAAGTGCTCTATCGCAACTGATCACTTCTTCTGCTTCATCTGCTGCAGTATGGTGCTGCACTGGTTATCGTCGTTGTCGCTGGGGGAAATCAGTGCCAGCAGCGCCGCGGCCGGACCGGCTACCGCGCCCAGCGCCACGGCTGCGGCACCGCGCGCCAGCAACGGCCCCGTTTTAACGCCTGCGTCAGGATTTTTAAACGTTCCGCGCACATAGAGCGGCGAACGCAGCGTCACAATACGGATGCTTTTGCTCTCGGGGTTGACCGTGAGATCCAGCCGCTCACTGGCAAAGTTCGCGTTGCCTGACACATTAATGATCGCGTTCTCGGTATCGAACACAAACAGGTTGGGCGTCGCCAGACCGTTCTGCAGCCGGATATCTGTAGCCGCGCAGTTGATACGCACCTGATCATCGCCAAACAGTTTGCCTACCAGATAGTTACCGACGTTGAGACCCGCGATCTCCATCAGGCTGCGGCTGATCAGGCCATCGTTCATCAGCAGCTTAAGCTGGCCGTTGCTGGTCGCCAGCAGATCGGCCACCGAGTTACCTGTTCCGGTAAAGCTGGCGTCGCCGTTGAGCTGACCGAGGCTGTTCTGCATCGCCTGCACATCCGGGAACATCTGACGCAGGCGCAGCTTACGCGCATGCAGATCCACGCGCCCGCGCATCGGTGAGCGACTCCCCTCAAGACGGATGGTGCTGTTCAGGTTGCCGCCTGCGACACCAAAGCGCAGCGGATCCAGCAGCAGGTCACCGTTTTTCATCTGCAGATGAGTATAGAGATCGCTTAGCGGCAGCGAATTGCTGTGTTCGATACGTTTGCCGCTGAACTTCACGTCAGCATCCATGACGTCCCAGCTTTTGGTCTCAAACTTATCGTGCGGCAGCACGCGGTCGGCAGGCTGAGTCGATTTCTCCCCGCGCCGGGCCTTTGCCTGTGCCGTTTTCTCACTGCCTTTGCCGGAATCCACACCAATCAGCGGGCCCAGATCGGCCATCCGCAGCTGCTCAGAGGTCAGCTCGCCACTGAGGATCGGGCGGGGTTTGCCCTGACTGTAGACCAGCGATCCATGAATATCGCTGTCACCAATGTGGCCGTTGAATTTCTCATAGCGGTAGACCGCGCCCTTTTTACCGCTGAATTTTGCGATCAGATGACCGTCGGTTTCATACGGCGGCGTGTCCGGCAGCAGGACGCCGGTCAGGCCATACAGGTTCGCCAGCGTATCGCCTGAGAAACGCAGCCGCACGTTGAGCCCGCCGAGGTTCATCGGGTCCTGCAGGCCACCTGTCACCTGAACGCGTGTGGTGCCATTACGGACATCGGCCTGAATCGGGAACGGGGTAGTCTGACTGCGCAGCGACAGCATGCCGCCGATCTTCCCTTCGCCACTCAGCTTCTCGTTGTTGTAGCTGCCATTGGCTTTCCAGCCAAAGACGAAGTCGCCCGCACCCTTCTGCTGGTCATCGCCGCCGGCGATCTGCGCGTAGGGCACAGGTTTTCCCAGCGGATTGATCTGAACCGTGACGTCCGCGCGGTTAACCGCATCGCGATAGCGGATTTGCCCCTGATCAAACAGAATATTATCCAGGCGGAATGACCAGGCAGATGGCGTACTCGCCTTCTCATCGCTGTCATTGCTGGCGAGGTCGAACGTCCAGTTATTCTTCTTATCTGCCGTCTGGATCAGCCGGGCATCAGGCCGCTGCAGTTTAATCCAGGGGATAAACAGCTCTTTGTGCAGCAGCGACAGCGGGGCCAGCGTCGCATCGGCCCGCTGCAGATGCACCATGGTCACGTCAGGAATGCCGGGCGGGTTGCCCAGCATGATATCTTCCGCATGCAGCTGCGGCCACGGCACCCAGCGCCGCCAGCCTGATTCTTCACGATGACGCACCCAGTCAACACCCAGATCCCCGCGAATCGCAAAGGGCCGGTTTAACTCAGTTGAGACTTTCTGATTGATGGTGGGTTTCAGGCGATTCCAGTCAAACGTTGCGATGATGACGATGATCACCACAATCAACAGCACCAGAATTCCCGCGACCCAGCTGACTATTTTCCCGGTACGTGACATCACGCTTTCTCCTTGCTCATTCACGGTCTGGCTTAAAGATAGTCCAGACCACGGGTAACGGCATCAGAGAAGCTGGAGAGTAAGATGATTCAGTTCAGGAAATGGAACCGGACGCGAAAAGTAGTAGCCCTGCGCTGCAATCGCTGATGAGGCTTTGACCTGCTGCCACTGCGCGTCGGTTTCCACCCCTTCTACGATCACGCCGTTGCAATAGCGATTGATTAGCGCCAGCAGCGTCGGAAACAGGCTGCGCCCTTCATCGCTGCTGCCCAGTAGCATAAAGAGGTCGCGCGATAACTTAATGTAGTCATATTGCAGTTCGGTCAGCGCCGAAAAGTTCGCCATTCCGGAGCCAAAATCATCCAGCCACAGGGGACCCAGTTCGGCTATCTTTGCCACTTTCTCCGGCTGTGGCAGCGCCTGATGCTCGGTCAGCTCAAAGCGCAGCCAGGGCAGACGGGCGATAAGATGTCGCATTGCGGGCTGGTGCTGAATGGCAAGCAGAGAAGCGCCGTCGATATTGACCGACGCCATCACTTCATGGCGTTCAAAAAAGGATGACCACTGCATAAGGAGCGTCAGCTGCTCATGTACCACGTTCAGGCGCTGTGTAATATCGAGCCCGGCAAACCAGGCTTCGGGCGAAAGCGGCTGATCCGGTGCGCCAGGATGAGAAACGGCAGTCAGCAGTTCGATAGCAAGCAGCCGACCGGTTACCCGGTAGATTGGCTGGAAGCGATAGTGCCGCTGACACTGTTGCCAGAAAAGGGGGCTTTCCGGACAGTGATTGGGATCAGTTGAAGACGGCAGCCTTTGAAGAATACTCTCCATTACCATGTTTTTTTTCCTGGTGAGTAACGGGTCCCCAAAACGGGAGACGCTGCCGCGATTATCGGGATTGCCTGAGATAATGCGATGACCAGCCCGGCTACATGAAACCGGGAGTTTATCAGCCGCTTCGCTAAGATAATCGGCAAAACAGGCTGGAATTAGCTGCTTTTATCTGCCACACCGGCCCTGTTTAGCAACTTAAGCTAAATTAAAACACCGTTTTAAAAGCGTTGACGTCTGCCATACCAGACGCGAGACTAGCGTGATATTTCACTGGGGGTCCAGAGCCATGACGCAAAAGAAAATCGCCATTATCGGCGAATGCATGATTGAGTTGTCTGAAAAGGGCGAGAACATTAAACGGGGTTTTGGCGGCGATACGCTTAACACCGCTGTCTACCTCGCCCGCCAGGTTGATGAACAACAGCTGCGGGTCGATTATGTCACTGCGCTGGGAACCGATTCGTTCAGCGACCAGATGATCGCCGCCTGGCAGCAGGAGCAGATCAACACCGGCCTGATTCAGCGCCTCGACAATAAAATGCCGGGCCTCTATGTCATTGAAACTGACGCCAGGGGTGAACGCACATTCTGGTACTGGCGCAGCGATGCCGCGGCGCGTTACTGGCTCGACAGCCCGCAGTCGGCGGCCATCGCCGAACAGCTCACCCACTACGATTACCTCTATCTCAGCGGCATCAGCCTGGCGATTCTGCCGTCAGCGAGTCGTGACAGGCTGATGGCGCTGCTGGCCCGCTGCCGGGCGAACGGCGGCCAGGTCATTTTTGATAACAACTACCGTCCGCGACTCTGGGCCGACCGGGCCTGCGCGCAGGCTGCCTATCGCGCAATGCTCAGTCACACCGATATCGCCTTCCTGACGCTGGATGATGAACATCTGCTGTGGGGCGAACAGCCGCTGGATGAGGTGATTGCCCGCACCCGCCAGGCGGGTGCCCGCGAAATCGTGATTAAACGGGGCGCAGATGCCTGCCTGGTGGCGCTTGATGATGCGCCGCTGATCGAGGTTCCTGCTGTCCGTCTGGCGAAGGAGAAGGTGATCGACACCACGGCAGCCGGTGACTCGTTCAGCGCCGGTTATCTCGCGCGTCGCCTGACCGGTGCCGACGCCGCCGCCGCCGCGCAGCGCGGACACCAGCTTGCCAGCACCGTGATTCAGCATCGCGGTGCCATTATTCCGGCAGAGGCGATGCCTGGCTGATAGCACGTTACGCAGCGAACGGGCACTGACCAGGCAAAACAGCGTCTCTCTTTACACGGAACAGAGAGGGTACCAGAGCCGCAGTCAGAATCAGTGAGATATGCGAAGCGCACTGATTGCGATAGCACACACCCGGATGCATTTTCAGAGCGGGCAGGGCCTGCTCTCATTCTGAACGTCGGCCTGCGCGGCCGCCTGAGCAGAAGCAGAAGCAGAAGCAGAAGCAGAAGCAGAAGCAGAAGCAGAAGCAGATGCTCATTCATGCTGCTGCGGCTGTCAATGAAGCGGGTATGTTAGCCGCGGCATCCGATCGGGTTGACGCTGCCGCCCGAATCATTATCCCGTCTTAAGCGCCGGCAGTGTGATATCCGGTTAATTTTGGCTAACAAAGTGACCTCTGCCAGCCATTTAGATTAGGCAAAAAAATTGTGGTTTAAATCAGCGTCAGAGCCTCATCTCACCTTAAATGCCTCTTATAATTTATCTATCAATATTAATCAGTTAACCCAATAAATTCGCCACCAGGCATAGTCCGAATCTGGAACGTTTCACCCTTTTCGGATGGACGACCGCCTGAAAAAAGACCATCTTTTAATCAAAAGACAGCAGGACGCTGTTCTCTCCGGCCGCGAACAAAAATTAAAAGACTCTCCGCATCAGGATCTCGTTATGCACACAGAAATTATTAATATCTGGCCACACGGTGATGCACCTGGCGCCAGCGATTCACGCGCACAGCCGCAGATTGTCGACATGGCAAAAGAGTATGAACCTTACGATCGCGCGGCGACGGGCGTGCGCTGCCCGGAGATCGCTCTCTGGCACCCGGTCGAATCTAACGGTATTACCCTGCTGGTCGCGCCGGGCGGGGGTTATCAGCGGGTGATGATCGATCGCGAAGGCAGTGCGCTGGCGACCTTCTTCACCTCAATGGGTTACACCCTTGCCGTCATGACCTATCGGCTGCCCTATGATGGCCATCATGAAGGCCCCGACGCGCCGCTGGCGGATGCTCAGCGCGCCGTACGCGTCCTGCGTGAACGGGCGCAGCGCGGTCTTAACGGCAAATATATCGTTATGATGGGCTTTTCGGCGGGCGGGCATGTGGCAGCCAGTCTGGGCACGCGCTTTGCGGAGAAACTCTATCCGGTGCAGGATGGCGCAGAAAATTTCTCGCCGCGTCCGGATGCGATGATTCTGGTCTATCCGGTGATCAGCATGCGTGACGGCATCGCGCATGAAGGTGCGCGAACCCGTCTGCTGGGTGCGTGGCCCGATCAGAAAACGATTGAGGCCTACTCACTGGAAACCCGTGTGCATCCACTAGTGCCGCCGACGCTGCTCATCCACGCCGCTGATGACGAAGCTGTGTCGGTGAACCACAGCATGGCGTTTTTTGGCGCACTGCGTGAACACAAGGTTCCGGCAGAGGTGCATTTTTATCAGAAAGGTGGCCACGGATTTGGTATCCGTGGCGTGGCCGACCTGCCCCTCGCCAGCTGGCCGATGTTAGTGACCGAGTGGCTCAGGGCAAAGACCTGACATCAGGCGGCGGGCGGAACGTCTTTGTTGATGTTGCTCTCCGGCGCACCGGCTTCACTGCCGGTCGCCGGTGCTGCTGACGACGGGGCCATCACTTTATCCCAGCTGTTCTGCAGGCTCTTCACGTTCGTTTCCGCCTCGCCTTCCGGCTGAATCAGCACCATCATCAGTTCCTGCGTCAGCTGCTGACGCAGTTCCTGATTTAACTGCTCGCGGGTCAGACCGGCCAGGAACGTCTGACGCAGCTTCTGGTACTGTTCAGGCGCGATATCCACCACGGCGTTCTGCTGGGAGCGCAGGCGCTGGCTCATCAGCACATCGGTGTCAGTGCGGGCGTAAGTGGTAAACAGCTTGTTCAGCTCCAGTAGCTTCTGCGCCATTAGCGCATCGAACTCCTCCTGCGGTAAGCCCTTATCACGTACGTTTGCCAGCTCACGCGCCACCAGACTCATATTCTGCGCCAGGCTGTCATTGCGGCCATCCATATTGATGGAGCACTGTGCACGCTGATAAAGCACACGACAGTCGAAGCCGACCTGGATGCCCTGGGCTTTGCTGTCACTCAGCGCACGCTGGACATGCCAGAACAGCGCTTCGCGGGCCAGATCGCCCTGCCAGTAACGCTGCAGATTCTGAGAGTCACGAATCGGCTGCCACGGCGTATCCCATACCAGCGAAAGGCGATCCTGCGTCATGTTGCCGCTGACCAGATTCACCGGCTCATGCGGCAGCGGTGACAGAGTAGGCAGAGGCGCAGGCGTTTCCCGCTTGCCGGTTAACGCCGAGAAGGTTTTATTGATCTGCTCAGAGAGGCTGCGGCTGTCGACATTGCCGACAACATAAAGCGTCATCGCATCCGGGGTATACCACTGATGATAAAAATCATTGAGCTGCGTTAAATCCACCGGCGCACGTGGCTGTGCTGCTGGATCGTGAGCCAGCAACGCAGAGCCTTTCAGGCGATAACGCCACCAGACATCCTGAGGATCTTTCGGCCAGGTCACAACCGGATCGGAGGCGCTGAGCGCGGTGTTAACGACCGCGTCGGTGATGGCCATGTTGCCCGCCGTGGCCGCCAGCCAGCTGAGAGCCTCTTTCAGCAGCTCAGGACGGTTGTTGGGCAGGCTCAGATTATATTGAGTGTAATCATAAGAGGCGATCGCGGGCGGTAGCGGATGCTGAGGATCCATTGCCTGTTGCCACAGCGCGCGCTGCTCCTGCGTATCCAGCGCGGTGTTATGCACCATCGCCAGACGGGGCAGCAGGTGGCTGAAACCGGTCTGTTGTGCACTTTCCACCAGCGATCCGGTGTTCACTACCAGCCGCAGTTCAATGCGATCGCTGGGCCGTTGTGGTGTGGCCAGTAACTGCCAGTTAAATCCATTATCCAGCTTGCCTTCCTGCCAGGCCGGATCCGGTTGCAGCGTTTCTGCCTGGAGACCATAGCTGGTCGCAGCCAGCACTAATCCACCAACCAAAAGCCGAATTCTGGTGCCCTGCATGTGAACCCCTACTCAAATAATTCAAATATTGTTATCACTGGCGCGTAGAGCCGCTGTTATTGACGAATCGGCGGGCGCCGAATCGCGCTGTTATCCAACAACATTGTGTTTGACCACAGGAAGTTCAGGATGTCGCGCAGCGAAGTGAAAAACGGTAAAAAAACAAGTAGGGTTCATTATGCAAATGCCCGCTGTCAGGGCAAGCGACAGCGGGCATTTGTGGAGATTTAAGTGAAATTCAATGATTAAACTGAAGATTCAGTCGCTTTATTCACCTTATTCCGGCCTGCCAGGGTGTCGTCGAGCTGTTTGTGGTCCAGCTGGTCGACCCATTTCGCGACTACCACGGTTGCCACACCGTTGCCGATCAGGTTCGTCAGGGCACGCGCTTCAGACATAAAGCGATCGATTCCCAGAATCAGCGCCAGACCCGCTACCGGCAGATGGCCTACTGCAGAGAGCGTCGCAGCCAGTACGATAAAGCCGCTTCCGGTCACCCCGGCCGCCCCTTTCGAGGAGAGCAGCAGTACCACCAGCAGCGTAATCTGATGGAAGATGTCCATGTGCGCATTAGTTGCCTGCGCAATAAACACGGCGGCCATGGTCAGGTAGATTGAGGTGCCATCGAGGTTAAAAGAGTAACCGGTAGGAATAACCAGCCCCACAACCGACTTCTTACAACCCAGCCTTTCCATCTTATCCAGCATACGCGGCAGCGCAGACTCCGAAGAGGAGGTACCGAGGACAATCAGCAGCTCTTCTTTGATATAGGCGATGAATTTAAAGATGCTGAAGCCGGCAAACAGGCGGGCAATCAGCCCCAGCACAATCACGACAAACAGCACACAGGTGATATAGAAGCAGATAATCAGCTGGCCGAGCTGCACCAGCGACCCCACGCCATACTTACCGATGGTGAATGCCATCGCGCCAAATGCCCCTATCGGTGCCAGACGCATGATCATGTTGATGATGCCGAAGATCACCTTAGAGAAGCTTTCGATTACGTTGAAGATCAGCGTGCCGGTGTTACCCAGACGATGCAGGGCAAAACCAAACAGAATGGCAAACAGCAATACCTGCAGAATATTACCGCTGGCAAAGGCACCAATCACGCTGTTGGGGATCACATCCAGCAGGAAGGCAACGATGCCCTGCTGTTCAGCCTGCTGCGCATAAACCGCCACAGCTTTGGCATCCAGGGTGGCCGGATCGACGTTCATCCCGGCCCCTGGCTGCACCACGTTCACGACAATCAGGCCGATAATCAGCGCGAGGGTACTGACGATTTCAAAATAGAGCAGCGCAACGGCGCCGGTCCGGCCGACCGCTTTCATGCTTTCCATGCCCGCGATGCCGGTCACCACGGTACAGAAAATAACCGGGGCGATAATCATCTTGATCAGTTTAACAAAGCCATCTCCCAGCGGCTTCATCTGGGTCCCTAACTCCGGGTAAAAATGGCCTAACAATACGCCGATGCCAATAGCCATCAGCACCTGGAAATAAAGGCTTTTAAAAAGTGAAGTTTTCATAAACAGATGTCCACTAACGCCATGAGGTGATGTTGTCGGTTTTGTTATTGTGACTGACGGGCAACGGCGGCGGCGCCTGACAGCAACCCGAAAATAACACTCTGTTTACGTGATTAATACAGGGTGGCAAAGCCCCGGTAAACCCTGGGGCCGTATTTCTGAACTGAAACGCTTCAGCAAGGGGTTTTGTAACTAAAATTCTCGCAAAATCAATGGATCAGGTAACTATTCTGCCGGTGAGGATTTTTCAATCCAGCATGCATTAAAACGGCTTACCGGCAGGGCTTCCGCGTAGAAATAGCCCTGACCGATAGCGATACCCCGTGCCAGCAGCCAGTCGCGCTGTTCAGCGGTTTCTACGCCTTCGGCGATCACCTCAAGGTGCATAATCTCAGCGATAGCCGCGACAATACAGACCATGGTGTCATCATCCGGCAACGCCGCCACAAAGCTGCGGTCCATCTTCAGCTTATTAACAGGCAACGCTTTCAGCTGATGCAGGTAGTTGAGGTTGGAGTAGCCCATACCGAAATCGTCCAGAGCGACCGCCACGCCGGTCTGCTGCAGCATACGCAGCATCGACATCGACTGCTGCGCATCTTCCAGCTGCGCCGTTTCTGTCACTTCCAGCACCAGCGTGCCGGGGGCAATACGGTGACGCGTCAGCAGTGATTGCAGATGAGAAACGACACTGGTATCCCGCAGCTGGACTGCAGAAATGTTGACACTCAGCGGCAGCATGATGCCCTGCCGCTGCCAGCCCGCCAGAATGCGGCACGCCTCTTCAAACACCCAGCGGCCAATGGCGCTGATCACCCCAATCTCTTCGGCGCTGGCGATAAACTCTTCACTCAGACCATAGCTGCCGTCCGGCTGGCGCATCCGCAGCAGGGCTTCCGCGCCGGTTAAGATGCCGGTGCGCATATCAACCTGAGGCTGCAGATAGAGCGCAAACTGCTCATCGTGCAGTCCCTGCAGAATGTCATGCTCCTGCGTCAGCCGCTTCTGCGCACGCTCAGTCAGTGCAGCGTCAAAAAACAGGATCTGATTTTTACCCTGATGACGGGCAGACATCATTGCCGAGGTGGCACGGTCAAGCAGCTCGTTCGCGCTCAGCGGCTGGTCGTCGCGCAGCGCCAGGCCGATGCTGACGTTAGGACGCAGCTGCAGCTGATGCAGATTGACCGGCTGGTTCAGGCGAATCATCAGATTGCGGGCCAGACGCAGTGCGCGGAAAGGATTACTGGCGCGCTTCATTAACAGAACAAAATCGCTGACGCCCGTCTGCGCCAGCAGGGTGTGGTCGTCCAGCGTATGTCGGATCTTCTCCACCAGCGTCAGCATCAGCGTATCGCGCTGTTCGTCGCTTAGTACGCCGTTGGCTTCCTGCAGCGTTTCGATGCGGATCACCATCAGGCCCAGCGCGCGTTCAGGACTGCACATAAACTGCTCGACCAGCGCCAGAAACAGCGTGCGGTTTGGCAGGTCGGTGACAGCAAAGTGGGTGGTCAGCCGGCTCATCTCATCGTGTATCGACTCCAGCACCTGCTGATTGCGGTTGTAACTTCGGATCAGCATGCCGATTTCATCATCGCGATGGCTCTGCGGCAGGGCGAGTTTATGCGTCAGAATCGACTGTGGTGGCAGCTCCTGCAGCTCACGCGCGAGGCTGCGCAGCGGATGCACCACCAGCCGGTTGATACACCAGCTGATCGACACTGACAGAATCAGCGCCAGCAGCAGATAGGTGATAATCATGGTCGACAGTGTGCTGAGGATAAACTGGTAGACGCGCGTCGAGTTCGCCTGCAGCACCAGATAAGCCAGCGGCTTTGGCATGCCGGTATTCTCTACCGAATAGAGCGGCAGGGTGATCTGCACGGGCAGCTCAAACAGCCGGGCCACCAGACGCGGCACCGGTTTTTCCGTTTCGAAGTCGGCGTGCAGCGCCTGAAACGCATTCGGCAGCACCACATCGGCGCGCGATAAAATTCCGGCCGGTTTCAGGGAGTGAAGAATGCGTTCGGCCTGTGAAATGTCTGCGCGAAGCACTGCTTCCGACAGCGGCTGACGGACGGTATGGGCGATGTTTTCCATCTGCTGGGCGTAGTCAATCCTGCGCTGCTGCACAAAATGAAACAGTTGGATGACGATAAAGATACTGATGGCGATAACTGCAACCAGCGAAACTGTCGCCATCTGCTTTATCGTAAGTGACCGGCTTACGCGCAAAAATTCTCTCCCGAGGATGAAAAAGCCCAGATAGCAGACAGGTGAATGCGGGTCAGTATATCCCATAAACTGACTTTTTTACCGTCTGAAAACTCCGGCTTTTTCCCGCCCGGGATTATTTAAAATCTGCGTAAGGTGTCAGGGGCTGTGGCGGCATATCCGGATCCCCTTCCCAGCCTCCGGCCGCGTAGCGTACATAGAGCAGGCCATGGCTCGGCGTATAATCTTTCGCCTGCTGGATATCAATACCTGCGCCGATAAACCAGTCTGACGTCAGCCGTCGCTCTACCACCGCCTGAAGCGTGTAGCCCACGCCGCCGCCGCTGCTGCTGGCGGAAGAGGGATTGCTGGCAAGCGCGAAGCCCGGGTTGACCGGATAACGTTGCTGCGCATGGGTAGCGGAATGCGACCAGGAGAGCGACCCGCCGAGATCAAAGGACCAGTTCTCTGTTCGCTGCCGCCAGGTCACCGGCATCGAAAACGAGAGATACTGCTGCGGGCTGTAGTAGCCGCCCTGACCAAACGTGTAGTCGCTGAGATCCTTTTGATAATGCCAGAGCATCGTGTTCAGCCCCACGGTGGCGCGGCGGTTGTCGCTGTTAATCAGCTTGTAGTAATACCCCCCCATCAGGCGTTCGCGACTGTTGTCAGCAACGTTTTTACCGCTGATCTGATGGGCGCTGATGTCGCCCCAGACGCCGTGCGCACCGCCCTGATCGTAACTCAGCCCGATGCTGCCGCCGGTAGCCACCACACCGCCCCAGCTTTTACCGCCGCTGGCGGCCAGGTCACGCGTGCCGGCGTAGGCCAGCAGCGAACTGGCGATGGGCCGGCGTGAGGCGGTCAGCGTCACACCGAGATCGCGGATATCCGTTTTCCAGCTCAGACCGCCGGTCCAGTTTGTCACCTCGAAACCCAGCGGCGTGGTCCCCAGGTCAGCTGACCAGACACCGTTGTGCCAGCCAGCGGCCAGCGCGGTGCCGCTGTCGCGCTGGTGAGTCTGACCACGACATCCGCCCGAACTGGCGTCATCACAGCTGCCAAAGCGTTCAGCAAGAGTACCGTTGCGGGTTGCAAACGTACCGGCAGAGAGGTTGACCTGATCCACGCGGAAAAAGCCGCGTCCGTCGGCAAACGGACGTTCGGCCTGCAGCATCGTGGTGTGTGCCGTAAAATCAGAGATGCCGCCAGTGCCACTGTTGCGTGAGTAGTCCTGCTGCAGCGTCAGTGTGGTTTGCTGCTGACGGTAGAGATCGGCGGTGTCACTACGGAGGCTGCGCTTCAGCCACTCATCCTGGGGATCGTTACGCGTGGCGCGACTGAGGCTGCCACTGCTTTCAATACCGCTGGCCGTCAGCGCCTGACGATAATCGGCCAGCGCCTGTTCGGGCTGCTGCTGAGCACGTTCCAGCCGGGCCGCATCCCGAAACAGCAGCGCCTTAGTCTGTGACGGCGGCAGCGACGCGGCGCGCTGTTTCAGTTCAGCGAACAGTCCGGCGGCCCGCGAGGTTTCCCCCACAGCCTGCCACGCCAGCGCAATGCGGCGCGCCGCATTCAGTCCTGGCTGCGGCTGCGGAAGTTGCGCCAGCGCCTGCCGTGCCTCACCGTTGCGTTGCAGGGCAACCAGCGCTTCAATGCGCCCCAGCGCCGCATCACTGTCGTCCGGCTGGCGCGACAGCACCTGCTGATAGCCTGCCAGCGCCTGTTGTGCGTTACCGCGCGCCAGCGCCCAGTCGGCCAGCGTCAGATCCCGGCGGCCGGAAACCGGCTGCTGTTCAAGCAGCGCGATGGCTGCCTGCTCATTGCCTGTTTCACGCAGCCTGTCGGCCCTGGCAAAGATCTGATTCTGCTTCAGGCGCTCAGCGAGCTGACGCATATCACGGCTCCACTGCGCCTCAGGCAGACGCTGCAGCGTAGCCAGTGCCGTACGTTCGTCGTCGCTGCCCGAGAACCAGAGTGCGGTAGCATAAAGCGCGGTGGGATCCTGCGGATGCTGTTGCGCCACGGCGCGCATGACCGCGTTTGCCTGCTGCATCTCTCCATGACTGCGCAGTGCGCCAGCCAGCCGGTAGCTGAGCCAGACATCATCCGGTGTCAGCGTCAGCGCCTGACGATATTTGTCTGCGGCCTGCGGCCAGCGAGCCTGCTGTGCCAGAGCGTCGGCTTCCGCACGCAGGCTGTCACTGCGCAGTGCGCGCAGCGTGTCGGCCAGGGCTTGCTGCTGCGCGACCGGTAATGAATTAATAAACGCCATTTCGCGGGCGGGCGAAACCGTCTGGTAGAGCGCCGCCAGCCGCCGCACCGCGGTGATATTGGATCCGTCAAGCTGGCGTGCACGCTGCCAGAGCTGCTCAGCAGCGGCGCTGTTTTTACGCGCCATCGCCACATCGCCCAGTCCAATCAGCGCATAACTGTCGCGGCTGTCAAACGTTTGTGCCAGCCGGTAGTGCCGTTCAGCACCATCAATATCATGCTGCGCCAGCGCCTTATCACCCTGCTCTATCGCCAGCCAGTAGCGGCTGGTCTGTAGCAGCGACTGCCATTTGCCGACCAGCGTGCTCTGCTGACCCGCTTTGATAGCACGCGCCAGCCAGAGAATGGCGACGTCGCGATGGCCTGCGCGGGCCTGGGTCTGCCCCATCGCGCCCATCAGTTCGGCATCATCAGGATTGGCCTTCAGCGCCCGGTTCAGGGCACTCATCGCCGGGTTCACATTGCCCGCTTCCACCAGCGCCAGCGCCCGCATCCGTTCACGATAGGCGGGATCGGCCAGGGTCTGCTGCTGCCTGTTCAGCACCTCCATGCCCTGCTGATGTGGCTCGCCATCGGTGAACACAGCCAGATACGCTTTCAGCTGCGCCACGCTGCCGTCACTGATTGTCTGACTGTTGATGTGCTGCAGCCAGAGGTCAGCCGCGGCATCACGGCCGCCACTGCTCTCCGCCAGCCGCTTCAGCTGCGCAATGGCCTGATCCAGCTGCTGCCGATCAAACGCCATGCGGGCAATCTGCAGGCCGACCCCGACGTTGCCGGGATAACGCTGCTCCAGCGTCTGCAGCTGCTGCCAGACCCGATCCTGCTGACCGGGCAGACGCGCCAGCAGCCGCCAGTACTCCAGCGCGATGTCCGGATTGGGAAAGACCTCACTGAACAGCGCGTCATAGGCGTTTTTCGCCTCCGCCAGACGGCCCGAGGTGGCCAGCAGTCGCGCCTGTTGCAGCTGCTGCCGTCCCTCCGGAGACATCATGCGCAGACCCGCCGCCGACTCACGCGCCGCCGCCGAGCCGGGAGCCTGCCGGTTGAGCTGATCCAGCAGCGTCTGCGCTGCCGCAATATTGCCCTGATGGAGCGCCAGCCGCAGGCGCGCTGCCAGCACCTGGGGATTATCCGGGTCTATCTTCTCCAGCCGGTAAAGCGACTGCTGCACCAGCTCATATTTATTGGTCGATTCGCCGATGCGCACTTGGGTCAGCAGCCAGTCGACCGGTGAAACCTGCGGCCCGGCAACCGGCGCAGCCTGTGCCGACAGCGCACTCAGCACGCCGATCAGGACACCTGTCCGCAGCAGAGGCGCCTTATTCATCTTCATCGTCAAGCAGACGGCGGTGTGCCACAAGACGCATCAGACGCCAGACCAGCAGCGCGAACAGCACGACAACCAGCGCAGCGCAGAGCGCCAGCCAGAACGGATGGGGCGCAATCGTGGCCCAGAGCCGTTCCCACCACGGAAGATGACCCACGAAGTAGGTTTCTCCGACGCGAAGGCTGTTAACGCCCGACTCACGGATAATGGCGGTGGAGCCGGAGATCGCGTCGCGCTTGCCGCTGTCTTGCAGGGCCTCATCCAGCAGCTGCCAGCTTCGCGGACTGCCGTCGGCCAGCAGCGCCACGACACTGCGCTGATCGTTAAAGGGTGACTGGAAACCAATCACGGTCGCCAGCGGCCCACGGGAGCCGATTGCGGTGCGACTTTCCGCCGTCCGTTCAGCCGGGCTGAGCTGCTGCGTCTGCTGCGTGGTCTGGCGCGCCGGTTTTTTCAGCCAGCTGGCAGTGGCTTCCACCAGCGCGCTGATCCGCTGGTCATCCTGAAGATCGGCAGGGATGCCGCCGATCATCAGCAGATCCGCATCCTGCTTTTTCGCGCTGCTCCAGTCATCGGTGAGCTGCACGCGCAGTGCCGGATAGCCGGTCTGTGCACCGATATTACCCAGCGCGTTCAGCAGCGTGCTGACCTGCTGTGCATCCGGATTGGGCTGAACCAGCACCAGCGTCTGAGAGAGGTCGGCCAGGCGGCTGAAGGGGAAGCCTGCGTTTGCCCAGGTCTGCAGGGAGGGCATTTCGATATAGTGACGGTAGCCAGAGAAGTCGATGCTGGAACGATCATCCAGCACCACATGATGGCCGACCGGCGTCACGGTTTCGCAGCGGCCGTCAGCCGTGCCGCCGATAAAGGTATTGGCATAATCAAAATCGAAACGCAGCTGGTTGACGACACCCAGACGCAACGCCGGGATGCGCAGTTCATGATTCTTATCCTGTATGCCCTGGATCAGCGGAATATGCAGCAACTGCTGCCCGGCGGTATTTTTGGGCGTCAGGGGATAGTCCTGAATAAACTGATTATTCAGGTTAACGGTCAGCCGCGAGCCATCCTCCTGAAGAGGCGAGGTATAGCGATAGCTCAGATCCATATCGATACCCCGCGCGCGCACCAGAAAGAGATCGGGTGGCAGATTCAGCGTCAGGCTGACGGGATTGGGCTGCAGACCGTCAGACTGTAGCTGGTTCTCATACTGCGACAGCTCCGCAAAGGTGGTACGGCGATCGGTGCGTACCCAGTTTGGCGCATCGTAAGGCTGACGCGGCGCCAGCTGCGTGACGTGATCAATGGTCGCGGAGTCGCCGCGTAGCAGCAACTCACCCTGGGCAATTCCCTGCACCGCCGTCAGCAGGTCGTCGTCATTGCGACCCAGGATCAGCAGCATCTTTTCATAAGGATTGTCAGGCTGGCTGACCATCGCGACGGTCGGCTTCATCACCGCAGGCAGATCTTTCAGGAACGCCGGACGGGCATCGTTGGTGGCGAAGACGACCGCATGCTGCTCCCGGGGCAGCTGATCGTAGAGCACCGGAAAACGCTGTCCGCGCCAGGCGGCTTTGCTGCCAAACCACGAGGCGAGGATGGCGGCGGCACGCTGCTGCTTAATGTCCGGCCCGGCAGCAAACACGATCGGCAGCGTCAGCGGCCGCTTATCGCGTGCGTCAAAGAAGGGCTCCGGGAAGTGTGAGAGGTCGTTTTTCAGCGGCAGTTTCTGCAGCGTCAGATCCATCCCGCTCTCTTTACCGATATCAAGCCAGATGGTGCTGTTGGCCGGATTTTCGCAGATGTTCGCGTAGTGTCCCACCAGCTCAAAGCGCAGGCGGTTAAAGTCGCTGATAAACCGGGGGTCTATCGCCAGCTGCATCTGGTTTTGTTTACCCATCTGCTCCGGCGTCAGGGTAATCAGGCTCACCAGCTCATCATTGAGGTAGATTTTCAGCTGTGACAGCGTGGGCAGCAGTGCGGGCGAGGGACGGAAACTGAGATTAAGCAGCGCACGCGTCACCACCTCATCACTGCGTACGCCGAACTCAATCTGCCCGCTGCTGCGCGTTCCGTTCAGCGTCATGCTGCCCGGCGGCGGTGCCAGCGTCACAAAATTCAGCTGACTGCTACGCAGCGGCGCACCCGCCTCCGGCGTCACCGCCTGCAAGGCGGGTTCTGCGGCGGCAGTCACCGGTGCCGTCTCCTGCGCCAGCGCGCAGTTTAGTGTTGCGGAGCCCAGCAGCAGCGCAGCGACCCACCTGTTTACTTTCGTTGTCGTCATATCATCAACTCAATGCAGATTTTTTTAAGCGGGCGCGCGACCGATGCCCTGCGGCAACAGCGAAGCCAGCCAGCTTACCCCAGCGGTAAGCAGGTTAAACAACCGACGTAACTGCGGCGGACCATATTCCGCCAGACGCAGATACCCTTTGAAGCCGAGGATCGTGATATCGGCCAGGCTCTGCACCGGTTTATCTTCAGGAAAACCGTCCTGCCACAGCGCCCAGGTATCGGCACGGGCGAAGGTACACTGAATAAAATCGATATGCTGTCGGGTGGTCAGCGCGTCGAGACGCACGCCTGCCCGCAGCCCAAAGACGCGCTGTACCCGGCAGGGAAAACTGAACTCCTGCTGCCCGCGACGCAGCAGCAGCCAGACCTTCTCATCCTCCCGCAGCGCATCAGGCTCACGCAGCTCCAGACCGACACCGCCATCCGAATAGTCACGCAGCGTACAGGGCAGCATGTGGCCGTTTTCACGCGAGATCGCCGCTGGCATCGCAATTTCAACCCGATGCGCTTCGCGGATCTGACGGGCCTCGACCGACACCGCCACCGCGCCACCGAGAATCACCATGTTGTAGAGCACCCAGACCAGGCTGACCCATACCGTTAACACTTCATTGGCCGGGCCGTGCTGCATTCGCCAGAATGCCATCACCACGCCCGCCAGATTGAGCAGTACCAGCATCATATAAGGCCGGGTAATGACCCAGTCCAGGTGCCGCTTCTCGACCAGTCCGCCTTTGGCGGTCACGTTGAACTTGCCTTTATGCGGATTGACCAGCGCGACGGTCGTCGGCAGGGCGATATACCATGCCAGCACGGTTTCGTAGACTTCACTCCAGAACGAGTGTCGCCAGCGCCCCTGAATGCGTGAATTGGTCAGACTGGTGTGCAGCATGTGCGGCAGCACATAGACGGCGATCGCCAGCGCGGGCGCATAGATGATGTAGGCATGACAGAGCAGAAACGCCAGCGGCGCCAGCAGGAACACCAGGCGTGGGATCCCGGAGAGAAAGTGGAGCATGGCGTTGGCGTAACAGAGGCGCTGTACCCACCTCAGCCCCTTGCCGAACAGCGGATTATCGAGACGGAAAATCTGCACCATGCCTCGCGCCCAGCGGATGCGCTGACCGATATGCGCTGACAGACTTTCTGTCGCCAGTCCGGCCGCCTGCGGAATGCGGATGTAGGCGGAGGTATAGCCGAGGCGATGCAGACGCAGTGAGGTATGCGCATCCTCTGTCACGGTTTCAACCGCGATACCGCCAATCTGCTCCAGTGCGTCGCGTCGCAGAATGGCGCAGGAGCCACAGAAAAAGGTGGCATCCCAGGTGTCATTGCCATCCTGAACCAGTCCATAAAACAGCGATCCCTCGTTAGGCGTGCGGCGAAAACGCCCCAGATTGCGCTCAAACGGATCGGGGGAGAAAAAGTGATGCGGTGTCTGCAGCATGGCCAGCCGGGGATCTTTGATAAACCAGCCCATTGTCATCTGCAGAAAGGCGCGCGTCGGCACATGGTCGCAGTCAAAGATCGACACAAAGTCGCTGCGGCAGTGCGTTTTCAGCGCGTGATTGATGTTGCCCGCTTTGGCATGTGCATTGTCCGGACGGACCACATAGTGAATGCCAATGCTGGCGGCAAACTCGCGAAATTCCGGGCGTTTACCGTCGTCGAGCAGATAGATATTCAGCCGATCTTTCGGCCAGTCCACCCCCAGTGCGGCGTAGAGCGTCGGCCTGACCACGCTCAGCGGTTCGTTATAGGTGGGCACCAGCAGATCCACTGATGGCCACGTCGAGCGGTCGTCTGGCATCGACACCGGCTGCCGGTTAAGCGGCCATAACGTCTGAAAATAGCCCAGCACCAGTACCACCCAGGCGTAGGTTTCGGCGGCGATTAGCAGCAGTCCCAGTACCAGGCTCACCGGGTCGTCCCAGTTCAGCGTCGAGGTATAGCGCCACCAGAGATAACGACAGGATACGGTCAGCGACAGCACAATCAGCATCATCGTGGGTAAACGGCCCGGCACCCGCCGTATGCCCATTGCCAGCGCCCAGAGCAGCAGCACAAAGATAAACTGCGTCGTCAGATCGAAGGGCTGACTGATGCAGAGCAGCGCCAGCAGCGAGGCGAACAGCCCTGTACCGATAAAAAGGGTATAGCGCAGCAGCGGCGGCAGTCGCTTCAGTCGCCGTTCAGCCCGTGCGCCCAGCTGGTTCGTCTCTGCCCGTTTTGCGCGCCGCTCCAGCCAGCGATAGGCCTGCTGCCGCCAGCGAATCAGCGCAGCGAAGCCGTTCGCGCGGCGGCGGGGGCCCTCCACTGGCAGGACAATCACCAGCCACAGGGTCTGCGTCAGATAGCGCAGAAAATCGAGCGGCCGGGGGCGCTCCGGCGAAATGTGCGGATAGAGGCGGCGGCGCTGCCGGAGAATGCGCTGCCAGCCGGGTGTTTCGACGCGGAACAGCATGACCACCAGGCCGCACCAGAACAGATTAAACGCGCTGGCGAAACGGGAGGCGCCATGACGACGTGCGTCGGCATAGCGTCGCTCTATTCCCAGCCAGGCCGGGGCGGTCAGCAGCCAGCGTAGCGGGTTCATGCGCGCTCCTCTTTCAGATGCAGCTGCAGCCAGTTCGCCAGGGTAGTGATCTCTTCACTGACCAGCGCGTGTGGCCGGTATTCCCCGACCGGCTGCTTCATCATCAGGGCTTCTGCCAGCGCCTCATCGCGGTGGATCAGCAAGGGGATCAGCGGATGCAGCGTCGCCATCCAGAACTGATGCAGATCCTGCTGCAGGCGGCTGTTGGCATTGAACTGATTAATCAGAAACCGGGTCACTGCCGGAAACGGTCGCTGACTCAGGCGCAGATGGCAGTTGGCGTCCGGCGTAGCGATGCACAGCAGACTATCCAGCAGCGGAAGAAGTTTTTCATGCCACGGTACGCTTTCGGCAGGCAGATCGAAAAGAATCCAGCCATAGCGCCTGCGCAGGGCCGGGAGCGTGTCAAGTAGCGGCGTGGCGACAGCCGCATCCTGCGCCGGGACAGGAGAGGAAAGCAGGCCATAAGGCAGCAGGTCGGGCCCCTGCGGATAGCGCTGCGCATGCTGCTGCCAGTCACCGCCGTCACACAGCGCCTGCATCCAGCCCTGTGCCGCCTGTACGGGCAGATTAAAGTGCGCACCCAACTGACTGACTGGCGAACCATCAATCAGCAGGACCCGTTCACCCAGCGTGGTCAGCGCCCAGCCGAGTGCTGCGCAGAGCGATGTCGTGCCGACGCCGCCCCGGATGCCCTGAAGCGCAATCTGTGGCATCAGCGAGAGGACTCCGGCAGCACAGACAGGGTTTCCGATAACAGCGGCCAGCAGGTCACAATCTCTTTCAGCCGCTCTTCACGTGCAATATCGACATAACGAAACGCATGCAAAGAAAAGGCGTCACGCAGCGCACTGATATCATCCTGAGGCTCACGCTGAGCGGAGACCGGCGTATAAACATCGTGATTTTTCATTATTTCCCGCCACTAATAAAACGTCGGCACCAGAACTGTGTCATTTACCCGCGATCTGGAAAATGGTTTCCAGAATGCGTACGATGCCCGGAAAAGGCAAACATTCGGCAGTCAGTTATTTTTAATTCGTCAGGTTACAACCTATGCTGTCTATAATAAACTAGCCTGGGCTGGAAAAATAACGAATTCAATATGAAAAATTCTTTTTCGTTGGGGCTGCGACAGGTTCAGCCTGAAGTAAGCACATTACAAAATCCTGGATGTTACTGGGTAAGCTGCACACGTCAGCAGGATGCCCATGCTTTTATTCGTCAGGTTATTTCACATCAGCAGGCTGTCACGCTCATCAGCGCCGGTCAGCCGCCTGCGGCGCTGCTGACACCCGAACCTGCCAGTGGCCCCGACCGCATCCCGCTGTTTTCATTGCCCGAAAATAAAAAAAGCCTGCTGCATCTGGCGCGCGATTTCGCCCGCACGCTCGGCCATAAAAATGGCCTGGTCATCTTTAGCAGCGCGGCCGCGCAGTGGGATAAATTAAATGATGCAGAATTAAGCGACTGGATAACGCGTATGCGCAGGCTGCTGCATAAAAAGAAAATGACGCTTCTTATTGTTACTGCCGGTATTACGCAATTTAATCAGAGTAATAATCTGCAGCGTTATTTTCGCCAGATGGACGGGCTGGCTTATTTAACCTCTCAGCAGGGTGGCTGGCAGTATCAAATAAGCTGGTGGTATACCGGTGAACGATTGCTGGCCGACCGCACGCTGCGTCTGGGCTGTGAAGATGACCACTTCTTTGCGTTAAAAGAAACGCAGGAACCGTTAAGCCTGAATGACGAACAGCATTATCTGGCTGATAAAAGCGTGCTTGAAGGCGCACCGCCGCTTTCACGACAATGGCGACTGTTTGAGAATAATCAGCAGGTCTGGGAAAGCGCACAGCAGGCCAACGCTGCCACCGTGATTTTCAGTCTGACGCACAGCGAACAGATCCGCGAGCTGGCAAAAATGGTACACAGCCTGCGCCGCAGCCGGGGTAACGGGCTGAAGATCGTCGTGCGTGAGATGGGCGTCAGCCTGCGTTACAGCGATGAGCGTCTGCTGCAGGCGTGCGGCGTGAACAGCATTGTACCCACCACGGCCGCGATGTCGAAATTCCTTACCCTGCTCGAAGGCATTCAGGGACAGCGGTTCAGTCGCCTGGTTCCCGCCAGTCTGGATGCCCTGATCGCCGCAGTGCAGCCGCTACACGAAAAGGGGTATCTGCCTCCTGAAGCGTTTTGTCAGGCGGTCAGCCAGCTTATCAGTAATCCTCTGCTGCCGGAAAATGACAAAGGTCTGCTGGTTGCTCTGCGCCCGGTGCCGCAACTTACGCCGCAGCAGATCCTGACGCTCTGCAAACCGCGTCGCTTTGGCGATCTGGTCACGGTACTGGCGGATCGGGTCATCCTGTTTCTCTCCTCCTGCCGTTATAACGACCTGGATAAGGCGCTGAAATTTATCTTTTCCCTGCCGCACGACGAACTGTTTGCCAACCGGATTATCTGGTTTGAGGACAACCAGATTCAGGCTGAAATCGGCAATATCAAAAAAATGCGGCCGGTGGCGCTGCAGACCGTGGCTGCGGTGGCTGCGCCGGCGCGCACTGCTCTCACCCGGCCCGCAGAAACGCCTCCGCGCGCGACGCCACAGCCCATCACTTTACTGCCGGAGAACGAATCCTGATGAACCTGATGGACTGGGTACAGATTGCGCTGCTGGTAATTGCGGTCGCGTTGATTCTGAAGCCGGTATGGCAGCGGTGGCTGCCGCGTCGCTGGAATGGCCTGCTGAATCGGCTGTTACCGGCACGTGCGCTGAAATCTGAAGGACACTGGCAGCGTCAATCCTCAAAAACGGATGTAAACAGTAATGAAAAATGATCAACCCGCTGCGGGTCATGCCTCCCGTCTGTGGTCCCGCTGGCGTGGGCTGGGCGGCTGGAATTTCTACTTCTTAGTCAAGTTCGCCCTGCTGTGGTACGGCTATCTCAATTTTCACGCCCTGAGCAACCTGGTGTTCCTTGCCTGGCTGCTTTTTCCGCTGCCGTCGGCCCGTCTGCATCGTCTGCGCCACTGGGTTTCGATTCCGATCGGTTTCGGGCTGTTCTGGCATGACACCTGGCTGCCCGGCATCAACAGCCTTCTCAGTCAGGGCGACCAGCTGGCGGGCTTCTCGGCGGATTATCTGCTCGACCTGGTCAACCGTTTTGTCAACTGGCAAATGCTGGGCGCGCTGTTTGTGCTGCTGGTGCTCTATCTGTTTATCTCCCCCTGGATTCGCCTCACCGTGCTGGTGTCGCTGATGCTGATCTGGCTCAATGTGCTGACTATTGCGGGTCCGGCCATGTCGCTGCTGCCGACGCGTGCTGCCACGCCGCAGGTCGTCCTGAATCAGACACCCGCAGCGAACCCGGCGGCGGCTGTGCCGGATGGGCTCGATCAGTCAGCCGCGCCCACCAGCGCCAGTCTGACCGCCTGGCTCAGCCGTTTTTATGAAAGTGAACGCAAGCGCGTGACCCACTTCCCGGACAGCCTGCCCGCGGATTCGCAGCCATTCGACATTCTGGTCATCAACATCTGTTCGCTCGCCTGGTCTGATATGGATGCGGCCCAGTTGCGCAATCATCCGCTGTGGCAGCACGTCGACATTATGCTGACCAACTATAACTCGGCTACCAGCTACAGCGGCCCGGCGGGGATTCGCCTGCTGCGTGCCAGCTGCGGTCAGACATCGCACAGTGACCTCTACAAACCGGCCGATGCACGCTGCTATCTGTTCGACAATCTGGCGAAACTGGGCTTTAAAGAGCAGCTGATGATGGACCACACTGGCGTGTTTGGTAACTATCTTAAAGAGCTGCGTGAGGCAGGCGACATTCAGGCTCCGCTGATGTCGCAGGCGGGCATTGCGCCGGAGCTCTCCTCCTTCGACAGCTCGCCGGTGTTTAACGATGCTCAGCTGATGCAGCGCTGGCTCGACGATCGCAACAAAAGCAGCGATGCACGCAGTGCTACCTTCTACAACCTGATCCCGCTGCATGACGGCACCCGCGAACTCGGCAGCACTAAAACTGCCCCGTGGAAGCCGCGGGCGCAGCTGCTGTTTGACCAGATCGATACCTTCCTCACCCAACTGGAGAAGTCGGGCCGCCGGGTGATGGTGCTGATCGTTCCGGAACATGGCGCAGCCCTGCAGGGCGATAAGATGCAGATGTCCGGCCTGCGCGATATTCCCAGCCCAGGCATTACGCATGTGCCGGTGGGGATTAAGTTTGTCGGCATGAAGGCGCCTCATCAGGGGCAGCCGCTCAATATTGATGCGCCGACCAGCCTGCTGGCGATCTCAGAACTGGTGTCGCGCGTGGTGGATGGACAGGTCTTTAATGCGCCGAATGTGAATATGTCGGTGCTGGCCGACAAGCTGCCACAGACGCCAGTGGTGTCGGAAAACGACGGGGCGGTGGTGATGATGTATCAGGGTAAGCCGTGGATACGGCTTAACGGCGGCGACTGGGTGCCCTATCCGGAGTAAGCCGTCAGCGGCGGGTCAGGGCTGAACAGCCCTGACCCGCGCCGCGATCAGCGTTTCTCCTGAAACGCCTGCCAGGTCAGCAGCTGCAGACTGGCCGAAAAGTAGTTCTGATCTGCCGCCAGCCGATCGCTGAGATAGCCGGTTTCATTCAGCGTCAGATCCCGCACCGCCAGCAATCCGCCCTCAAGATGATAAGGCGCCGGGGTATTGGCCAGCACGTCGAACCAGGCGGGGGTCAGCATCCGGCTGTAACCCTGCCAGACGCGCTGGAACGGCACCAGAGCCAGACTGTGTGGATCGTACCACCAGATATTCAGTGGCACGCGAATAGCGTCATAACTGAAGCGGTTCGAGTAGCCGACCGCCGGTGCCACCGAGCCATCCGCATTCAGCGCGACCCAGTCCAGCGGCAGACCCGTTTTGCCAAAGCTCAGCTTACCCAGCAGATCGAAGCCGTCATTAATCAGTGCGTCCCAGACCTGAAGATGACTGTGCTCGCCAAACTCCCGCCAGGCCTGAAACAGGAAATAGGAGGGGTTAAGCACCACATAGCTGGTCTTATTAAAGCCTTGCGCGCCCGGCATCAGCACGGTGTGGCCGCCAAAGCGGATAACATCCAGTTTGATGATGGCGCGCTGGATGCGGTCAGACGCCTGCTGATAGGCTGGCTCCTGCCATTTCTGTGCGGCTCGCTGCAGCGCCCAGGCCAGCAGCACGTCGCCATCTGCGGCGTTATTTTTGTCCGCAACCGGATCGTTACTGCCGGGCACATAGCGCCAGTAGAACAGTTCAGTCTGCGGATTACGCAGCTGACTGCGTGTCCACTGCCAGAGCCGATCAAAGGTGGCCCGGTCGTCGTTGGCTACCGCCAGCAACATGCCATAGCCCTGCCCTTCGGTGTGACTGACGTTATTATTGGCGGTATCAGTGATCCGCCCTTCCGCAGTGACAAAGCGACTCTTAAATGTCTCCCAGCCGCTGGCCGCGGCCTGGGCGCTGCAGGCCAGCAGTACGACAGTGCAAATCCAGCCCAGCCAGAATGGCTTACGTTTCATGTTCCGTCCTATTGATATCGATAGTGCAGCGTCGTGCCGTCATTGAGTTCAGGCGTCACCGGCACCTGGTGACTGCCGCCCTGCCCCTGCAACCAGCCCGAAAGGAGGCCGGCCATTACCGCCCCAAATGCGGCCTGCCAGTCTGCCGGTGAATGGAGACTGTCGCCTGCGGGTAAAGCGTGATACGCAATCCGCAGCGCCGTCTCTTCGGGCTGAAACTGCACAAAGCCCCAGTTAAACCGTGCCAGCTGCAGATTACACTCGCGCTCCAGATCCTGCACGGTGCGCGCCTGTGGCAAAGGATAGCGTGTCGCCAGCGATTCCCCCATCTGGTAGAGAAAGGCTTCCGCCTCCTGCTGACCGGCGTTGGCGATCATTCCGTCGATCAGCACGCTGACCAGGTCAAACCAGCCCGGCTGATAAGGATGCGATACCCCTGAATGTTCACTCATTACTTCTCTCCAAACAGGTAGCGGACATAGAGCTGCGCGCTGCTTTCGTTATAGTCACCAAAGGTGTCATAACCCAGCTGGCCGCCAATCGTCACATCTTTATTGAGTTTATAGTCCGCCCCGGCGTGCAGGTTATAGCCAATACCGTTTTTGCTGCCGCCAGAATAGTACGCCTCTTTCACGCTGCCGCTGGCGGCAAGGGATTCCAGCTCCGACTGCAGGCGGCCATCGGCCGGGAAGTAAGCGCTCTTATCCTGACTGTAGGACTGATAACCGGCGGACCCGCCGATATTCACTTTCAGATCGTCAAACTTGCGTGAGAACTCTATCGGGAACGAAACCGACGCGTAGTTCTGCGGACTGAAGTAGCCCCCCTGTCCGTAGCTGAAATAACTAAGATTTTTTGAGAAGTCCATCCACGACAGGCTCATTCCCACTTTCAGCTCGCGGTCGTCGGTGTGGAACGGGCGGACATAGGCCCCGGCCGTCGCCTGCAGGTTATTGTTGCTGGCGACATTCTCACCCAGGTAGCTGTAAGCGCCTGCACCGGCATAGAACCCGGCATCGCCATTGTCGTAGCTCAGCAGCGCGTTCGCTCCGTTCTTCGTCACGCGTCCCCAGCGTTTGCCGCTGGTTTTATCTTCTGCACCCACATACGAGAGCAGGCTGTCGGTAATCGCGCGGCGCTCACCGGTCAGGATCAGGGTCAGGAAGTCGGTGAGTTTCGGTGACCACTGCACGCCGCCCACCAGGGTGCTGAGATCCTGGCCCAGCGGCGTACTGCCGAGATCCACTTTGTAGCTGTCGCCCTTCAGCGCCAGGTTCAGTTCGACGCCAGAGGCGGTCTGCGAATCGGTGGTGGCGTTCGGCAGGTCATTCACCGTCGCACCGCCTGCGGCTACCACTCTGCCCTGACTCAGCGCATTGGTGCCGAAACGACGCCAGGCATCCGCCGCGCCGCTGCCCGCCGTCAGGGAGACCGGCGTAGCGGTAAAGTCCAGACGGGACTTTTCAAATGGTACCGTCGAGAAGGTCAGCGGGGCTTTAGCTTCCGTAAGCTTGCTCAGGCCCGACTCGCCATCGCGTCCGCGCACCTGCACCATGCCCTGACTCCAAGTGGCGGTTTTCTCCTGCAGCGCGTCCATCATGGTATCCACATCGTGCAGAATCTGCGTGCGCTGCGCGACGATTTCGTTGCCTGCGGCCGGTTCGCCCGCGGGCGCGGCCTCCGCCGGTGCTGCCTGCCACGGCAGAACAGTGCCGTAAGCCGAAGGTGAACGCCCCACCGGCGAGGTATGACGGTTGATAAATGGGTTATCCGCCAGCGCCAGTCCGCCGACCGTCGGCACGCTGCCGGGCTGCGCATCCTGCAGGCCAATCAGCTGGCCGCGCGCCGAACGCAGATACGCCATCGCCTGCGAATGTTCGCCATTGGCTTCCGCCACCCGCGCCAGCAGCAGCAGGCGATCCGGCGACCGGGTCGTACTGTTCAGGCCACGGGTCAGTTCATTGGCACGGGGCACATTGTTCTGCGCCAGCGCGACGTTAATGGCCCCGACGCGCGCATCCTGGGTCGGCGTATCCTGCGTCATCAGGTAGTCATACACCACGCCCGCATCACGGTTCATTTTGCCGTCCTGATAAAGCCGGGCCATGGCAAACATCAGGTCGCGGTTCTGCGGATCCTGCTGCAGCGCACCGATCAGCTTATCGTAGGCCGCTGCGTACTGCCGCTGCTGCCGCAGGCGATCGACCTCGTTGATCAGATAGCCGTTGCGGATACCCGCCAGCTGCATCGGCGTACTGCGCGCCTGCAGCGCCGGATTATTGAGAAAGCGCTGCGCTTCGCTGCCGAGTCCGGCCTGATTCAGTACCGCCATCTGCGCAGCATAGTCGCCCGCATTGCCCTGCACGCCTCGCTGCAGGTTGGTGCGTACCACCGAGACAGCGCTGGTGAGATCGCCCGCCTGCGCCAGTTTCTGCGCCAGATTACCGGCATCCACCGGGTTGACCGGTGGCGTGGTCGTCAGCGCTTTCAGGGTATTAGCCGCCGCCGCCGTGGCGCCCTGCGCCAGGTATTGATCGGCGGTGCTCATCTGCAGGTTGAAATTCACCCGCTGCGCCAGCTCGCGCATCGCCGCCGTCTGCGACTGCGCAGGGATCCGCGCCAGCAGCGCGCTGGCCTGCTGCCAGCCGCCGCTTTCACTGGCGTTCAGCGCGCCTGCATACAGTTCGCCGGTGCTGGCTCCGCTGCGCATCACCGGCTGCATGACGTTGGCCGCCAGCAGCGTGTCACCCTGCTGACGATAGAGCCGCGCCAGATCAAGCCGCAGCCAGCCATCGGTGGGATAGCGCTGAACGCCCTGCTGCAGCGTCGCGATAGCCGCCGCGCGGTTACCCGCCGCCAGCTGACGCTTCGCCTGCTGACGCAGCGCATCCGCTTCACTGGCGCGTGGCGTGACGCTCTGACGGACGCTCTCCGGCAGCGCACCCAGCAGGGTATTTGCTTCCGCTGTGCGGTTCTGCTGGCGCAGCACGTAGAACAGCCCCTCTTTCGCGCTGCGGTTATCCGCATCGCTTTGCAGAATGGTGCGATAGAGCTGCTCCGCCTGCGCAGGCTGATTGGTGCGGCGCAGCACGTCAGCGCGGAACAGCCTGGCGGCTACGCCCTTTTCGCCTTCCGCCTGAATCAGCGGTTCACTTAATGTCAGCGCCTGAGCATTGTCGCCGCTTTTCAGCGCCTGCTGAGCACTCGCCAGCTGCGCATAGAAACGGGCATCGTCAGCCTGCTGCTGACGCGACGAACCCTGCTCACCGCCGAGCTGTGCCGCCCGCTGCAGATAGTCCGCCGCCTCCTGATAGCGCCCGGCGCGCTGAGCCACATAGCCCATGCCCGCTAACGCATCTGCATCCTCGGGGTTGGCTCCCAGCACTTTTTCAAAACTGGCCTGGGCTCCGCCGACATCACCGCTGTTCAGCGCGCTGAAGCCCGCGCCTTTTTCTGCACCGCCGACGTTTTTACGGTAGTAGTCGATGACGGCAGAATCCTGCGGATGACGCTGCTGCCAGGTCTGGTAAAGCGACGCATCAGACGGCTGCGGACCGAGCCACAACAGCGCCTGACGCAGCGAGCGATCGGCATCCTGATTGCCGCTCGCCAGCGAACTCAGCACTTCAATGCCCTGGCGGCGGGTCGACTCCTGATAGGTCAGTGCCTTACCCAGCGCCAGCTGCGCGCCGGTATCCTGCGGATGCTGAGCCGCAAACTGGCGCAGCGCCTCAACCGCCTGCGGCAGCAGCGTACGGTCACCCGCCATGGTCAGGTAATATTCTGCCGCCACGCTGGCGGGCGGCTCATTGCCGCTGAAGGTGTTGCGCCAGGTCTGCAACGCCGCCTGGATGTTGCCGCTGCGCGCCTGCTGACGCGCCAGCGAAAGCTGCGCCTGTGGAATGGTCTGCATCTGGCGCGCGTTCTCCAGTTCGCTGAGATGCGGATCACCGGGAGAGACCTGGCTCAGACGGGCGCGATACTGCGCCGCCGCCGCGTTGTCGCCGCCCTGCTGTGAGTAGAGCGCAAGCAGATAGAGCGCCTGAGTGTTGCCCGGCTCTACCATCAGTACTTTTTGCAGCGAAGCTTTCGCCAGATCGTCGTGCGCTTTCTGATGCCAGTAGGACGCCTGATCAAACAGCGCCTGCAACGCCGGATTGGTGCTTTCCGCCGCCAGCAGCGGCGGCGACAGGGCCAGCGCGCTGCCCAGCAGCAGCGCATGGCGAATACCGGCACTCAACAGATTTTTTTTCATTGTTATTATCCTTACTTCCTGCCGGAATCACGGTTCTGACCGGGGTTCAGACGCCGCGCCGCATGTCGCTTCAGCATCACCCACGCGGCACTGCCCACCAGGGCAGAAACCAGCAGCGCCGCCAGTGCCAGCAGCACAGAGTGCTGGTTGGCATACCACACCACCATCATGTACCAGGGCATCTCGCCGCTGGGGAACTGCGCGCCGACACGGAAACTGCGAATGCCGTTTTCGTCGGTGATAATCGCCGTATCGCCACGCACCGCGGCGTTGATCTGCGCAGAACTCAAATCGTTGTGCAGACGCAGCAACTGTTCATCGCTGGTCGCTACCGTCATCACCACCAGCCGGTCGCGATTCCACGGTGAGCGGTAGCTGAGGAAGCCGCGCCACGCCTCATTGGAGGAGAAGTAACGATCGGCATCCAGCTGCTGACGACTCCAGTCGCCGGTCAGCCAGCCACGCAGTTTTTCCAGCGTGCCGGACTCCTTCACACCCAGGCTGGAGCCGGTAGCGCTGTAGGGTGACGCCGCCAGCATCGCCTGATTAAAGGCGCTGTTGCCGGTGGTGCTGACTGCCAGCAGATCGCTCTGCATCAGACGCGCCAGATGGGTGCCGCCCGTGGGCAGACCAAACAGCACCTGATTCTGCGTCAGCGGGACGCCAGTGGCGTTGCCCGCCCGTGCGGCCAGGTCCAGCAGGGTGGACAGCTCCGCGTCGCTGGGCGTTTCCGGCAGCAGCAATGTAGTCTGACCAAAATCAGCCAGCCGCGAGAACGGGAACGACGCGCCTACAAAGTAGGAGAGGTTTGGCAGCATGCTGAAGTGACGCGTATGGCTCAGATCGATCCATGAATCCTCTTCAATCCGGCTTTTGATGTTGTTGTTCAGCAGCACGCCGCAGGGCGCATCGGCCCGCGGTCTGATGTTGAAGTAGAGCGCCAGCTGGTTGTCGCCATAAATCAGATAGGGTTCGAGGTTGAGCTGATACTGCTCCTGACGCGCATCTCCGCCCAGACGATGCCAGGCGCTCTCCAGCAGTCCGACCTTGTTCACCGTCAGGTTGCGCAGGAAGGTGCCATTCAGCATGACGTTCAGGAACGAGTTGTCCTCGTCGATCCAGCTTTCAGAGGGGAAGCGGTAGTGCAGATTGACTGGCACCGTATCGCCATCCCACAGGAACAGGTCCGGCGCGGCGCGGAAGTTAACACGTAGCGCATCATGCCAGATGCCACTGCTGGTCAGGTTCTGATCTTTGCGCAGCAGCTCGCTCAGGCGCACCGGGCGGTCGGTGTTGATCCAGCGCGGCGCATCATACGGTTTGCGGTTGCCGAGAGGCTGCGGGGAAACCTGCAGGTAGCTCTCGTCGGTACTCAGCGGCTGCGTCGTCAGCCGGTTGGCCGCCTGACGTAACTGATCGTCGTTGTTGCCCACGACCAGCAGTAACTTGTAAACCGGATTGTTGGGATTATCGACCAGCTGCAGCATCGGGCCGTTACTGGCCGGAAGCGTCAGGGTGCCGATGCGATCGCCGGGATGACCAAACAGGATGCCGTTGTGTTCCGGCAGTTCACCACGCACCACCGGGAAGCGGATGCCGCGATAGTCACTCTGAATGCCGAGCCAGGAGGCGACCAGGGCCGCCGCGCTGACCGCGTCCGATGAAACCTGACGGGCAAAGCCCATCGTCACCACGGAGGCCGTCATTCGCTGCGGATCCAGGAAGGGGCGCGGGAAATTACGCAGGCTGGTGCCGATATTGAGCTGCTGCCCCTCAAGGTGCAGCGAAGTTTTCGGCAGGATAGTGACCTGATACTGCTGCGCACTCTCTTTCTCGCACAGCAGCTTGTCCGCATCGTTGATTTTGAAATTGAGGTTATTGGCTGACACCACCATCGCCGCCGGAATATCCAGCTCATAGTCGCTGACGTCGCTGTCCGTGGCGCCCAGCGGCAGCGTGCCCAGCGGCTGACCATTCAGCATCAGCTGCAGCGAGGTATTACGGGCGGCCAGCGCGGCGGACACGCGCAGCGTCAGATTCAGCCGCGCATTGGTAATAACCTCATCACTCGGCAGGGTAAACGTAATGCCCGACTGTAACTGACCGCCGGTCAGCGTGATGCCGCGCGTCTGGCCCATCTGGGCCACCGAGATGGTGCTGCTGAT
Organism: Pantoea sp.; assembly: GCF_032114055.1. GTDB lineage: Bacteria > Pseudomonadota > Gammaproteobacteria > Enterobacterales > Enterobacteriaceae > Pantoea. Next base: position 11,637 of record NZ_DAMCTB010000012.1, on the reverse strand, counting down.
GGGTTGATTGATTGCCGCCGCGATAACCGGCTGCGGCACGGCCACCGGCACGGTTGTCTGACCTGGCGCATAGGGCAGTGCGCTGGCGGCCGCCTCCAGCGCCGGATCGGCACCGCTCAGTCCCTGCGGCGGCGGCACGTCGGACAGCGCACTGCTGTCCTGGGTGACGGATCCGCTGCTCTTCTCTGGCGCAGCGGCAGAAGCCGACCCCTCCCCGCTGGCCTGCGGCACGGATGCCGCCTCATCAGCCGGGGCATAGGCTGGATTTACCGATGCGGGCGCGGTTTCCGCCGCCACACTCTGTGGCGCTGAAGCCGGTGCAGGTTCAGCGGCCTGCGCCGCCGGGGCCGCTGAGGAGAGTGACGGCGCTGCCGGCTCGTCACTGCTGACCGGCGTTGTCGCCTGCGCTGAATCCGCAGCCGGTGCGACCGCCGTATTAACCGGCGTCATCACTGGCGACGCCTGATTTTCCACAGGCGCGCTGACAGCGGCATCGGCTGACGGCGTGGTTGCAGCGGCGCCAGACGGCAGCGGTGCCGCGCTGTTGACCGGCACGCTGACGGCCGCACTGTCAGTGTGGGCTGTGGACGCGCTATCCGGGGGCGTCGGGGCCGGGCTGTTTACCGGTGCGGCGCTGTTGCTCTCACCAGCAACCGGCGTCTCCGCGACCGCAGGCGTCAGCCATAGTGCGGCGCTCAGCGAACTGGCCAGCAACGTTTGCATCAGGATCTTCATGCCGCGCCATCCTCTTTCGCCGCGGCCGCAACCGGGTCGACTTTTTTACGTTTATCGTGGCGGCCCTTCCAGGTCAGCCAGAACAGCTCAAATACGGTACGGATAATCGTGCCCAGTGAAAGCAGCGGGTTATCCTGCTTATACTCCGGCTGGATCCAGGCATCGGCGCGCGCCAGCACGACCCGCACCAGCTCGCGACGGCGTGCCAGCGGCATCGCCTCGAAGCGCAGGCGGATGCTCTCGCGATCGCCGGAAATCTTACTGACCGGGATGGTGATCGCGCCGGATTTCAGCAGCAAATCGATCTCTTCAATCTCGTCCGACTCGTGGCGGTTGTCCGGCGCATCGAGTTGCGCGCCCCCCATCGACAGGTTGCTGGTCAGGGTGCGTGAAGATATGCCGCTGGCGTAATGAATAATCGCCGGGATCTGCACCTCTACGCGGATAGTTTTACGCACCTGCCTGGTTTCGCGGGCGACGGCAATGGCGGCCATCAGAATGATCAGGCTGAAGATCGCCCAGCCGACGTTAAGCGCGATAACGTAAGGATCGACGCCAAAATAGTCATGCATCGTGGCACGGACGATGCCCGCCACGATCCCGACGCCCAGCAGCAGCGCCACAATCACGTGCGGACGCACGATGTGGAAATCGAAGAAGCCCTGGTCCAGCACGCCGCCTTTATCGGTCACGTTGAACTTGCCATGTTTCGGCGACAGCAGAGTCAGCAGGGTCGGGATCACCAGATGGAAGCACATCACCGTCTCATAGATCTCGCCCCAGAAGGTGTAACGGAAACGGCCGTTCATGCGGGAGTTCACGTAGAGCGACATCACCAGGTGCGGCAGCACATAGGCAAAGATCAGCGACGCCGAGGAGTGAATAATATTCAGGTTAAACAGCAGATAAGCCAGTGGTGCCGTCAGGAAGGCGACGCGTGGCAGGCCGAACTGAAAGTGCAGCATGGCGTTGAGATAGCAGAGACGCTGCTGCCACTTCAGGCCACGGCCAAACAGCGGGTTATCGACACGAAAAATCTGCGTCATGCCGCGCGCCCAGCGGGTGCGCTGAATGACATGCAGGCCCAGGCGTTCAGTCGCCAGACCGGCAGCCAGCGGGATGGATAAAAAGGCGGAGCCCCAGCCCAGACGCTGCATTTTCAGCGCAGTGTGCGCATCTTCGGTGACGGTTTCGACCGCAAAGCCACCAATCTCTTCCAGCGCCGAACGGCGGATAACCGCACAGGAGCCGCAGAAGAAGGTCGCGTTCCAGTTGTCATTCCCCTGCTGCACCGGGCCATAAAAGAGTGCGCCCTCATTCGGAATGCTGCGCGCCGCCCGCAGATTGCGCTCAAAAGGATCGGGTGAATAGAAGTAGTGCGGCGTCTGCAGCAGCGCCAGCTTCGGATCTTTCAGGAATGGCCCGACCGTCGCCTGCAGGAAGGTGCGGGTCGCAACGTGGTCGCAGTCAAAGATGCAGATCAGCTCACCTTTGGTGATTGTCATCGCATGGTTGAGGTTGCCAGCCTTGGCGTGTTTATTGTCGTCACGGGTGATGTAGCCAACCCCGACATCCGCCGCGAAGCGGGCAAATTCGCTGCGCTTGCCATCATCCAGCAGATACACTTTCAGTTTGTCACGCGGATAATCAATACACTGCGCCGCCAGCACGGTGTCGCGCACCACCTCCAGACTTTCGTTATAGGAGGGCACATAAATATCGACCGTCGGCCACAGCGTGGTGTCATCGGGTAAAGGTTCGATGGTGCGTTTTAATGGCCAGGTGGTCTGCAGGAAGCCAAGAATTAAGATCAGCCAGACATAAAGTTCCGCCAGATATAAGCCGATCCCCAGAATTGCTTCAACCTCGGAATTAAAGTGCAGCGTCTCCGTCGTGCGCCACCAGATATAACGGCTGGACATTAAGGCAGAGAGAATGACCATCACCACCGTTATTTTGCGGCTTTTGCTGAACCCTAATAAAAACATCATGCCAATACTGATCAGGCCAAAAATATACTGTTTCTGGCTGTCCATTGGCGTAATGATGATCACCGCAGCAACGGGTGCAAGCACCAGCAGCAGCAGGTAAAACCCGATTTTACTCATGATTCACCCTGAGAAGAGCTGTATAAGTCAGTCACCTGGCCGAAGCTGGTTAATAGTGGTTTGTGCGGATGGAAGCCTGCACTTCGCCATTACCTACGGTAATGTTCAGAATGTTGCTGACGCGTTTAGCGATCAGTTCAATATCAAATGCGGCTGCCGACGCGGGGCTGAAATCATAAACTGACTGCTGAGACGCATTGGCCTCACCCACACTTTCATCACGGTGAACCACGCCCAGTAAATTGTCGCCCAGACGCTGTTGCATAAAGGCGGTAACGTCGCGATTAATATTCCTGCGGTTATCGCACTGGTTAAGAATAAAGTGGTGCCCATGCTTATTATTAAGCGGTTTACCAATCATCCGGTTCTCTTCAATCTGCGGTAATAACGACACAGAGGCGGTATCCGCTAACATCACCACTAAATGTATATCGGCCAGCGCCGTCATCGCTTTAAGGGCGGGGCCGGGGCCGGGGGGGAAATCGGCCACAATCACCAGGCCAGGATAGTTCAGTAACGTGTCCAGACCGCGCTTAATGAAGTGAGGATCTTTCATCAGGTTCTCTTCGAACCGTTCACGCTGAGGCTCCGTGACATCGCCGTAAGGCAGGACAAAGATATTGCCGCCCGTGGTGAGAATCGACTGACTCCAGTCTGCCTGCTCTTCTGAGCGCGCCACAAAGCCGCGACCATCGTTAAGCGGCACGCCAAAGTGAAGACGCAGTGCATTCTGCACATCGAAATCGATGGCCAGCACTTTGTTACCCGACCGCGCCAGGCTCCAGGCCAGATTCGCCGCCAGCGTCGTTTTTCCCACGCCTCCCTTTGGCGAGCACACACAAACTAACGGCATAGCGCAATCTTCTCCAGTAACGGTTTGAGTAGGGTTTCTTTCGGCAACGGCGTCTCGCGCGGGCGGAACAGCGCACCAAAGCGTCCGGGTTCAGAGGCGGATGCAGCCGGAGAGAGGGCAGGCTGAGGCTCCGCGACCGTGGCAGCGTGTACCGGCGCGACACGTTCAGCCGCCTGCGGCTGAGCCAGAGGTTGTCGCGGCGGCGGCGGTGGAAAGAGCGACGCCGTGTGATTTGCGGCTCTGCCGGGCGCAGGCATCGGGCTGCCTGAAAGACTATCAAGAATTGAGGTGCCCGCCGACAGGGCCGGCTGCGCACTGAGCGTGGCAGGGCGAGGGGGGGCCTCAGGTGGCGGTGCCGTGAACTCATCACCCCTTAGTGGCTGAGGTTGTGGCAGGTCAATACGCTGACCACCACTAAAAGGGGTCTGATTTTCCTCTTTTGCCAGCTGGCGGATCAGCGCCCATTTGCTGTGTTCTGCCGCTTCCTGCGCCTGACCAGACATATCTTTAAAGTCGATGTCGAGCGTTTGCGTTTTCTCTTTAAAACGCTGCAAATCATCGTAATCATTCTTCATTCGTCATGGCCTGCAACAGGAGGAAATTTTTCCGGAATATAACATATCCGTTTAATTATGGTCAGAAAAATCTGATTACAAAAAAGCCAAAATCAATAAAACTGACTAATCATAAAGATTCTTATTTAGCCGAATAATGCCATTACAGGCACATTAAAGCTGATAATTAATAATTATTCCTTAAGTTAAATCTGTCAGCATAATTTTAATAATTTTTAAGAATTAACCGTTCTGATGAACGCCGGTACAGCCAGACAGCGTGAGATAAATTCCCTGGTTAATGGAAATAAAGCTGCGGCGCGCAGACATTAAAGCGAAACGCGACGCTGAGGGATTGAAAGTCCTTATCTTTCTGCACACTGAGCCTCAGCCATAAAAAATCAGGTGAGCAGTATTAAAGAAAAAATGCGCGGTATCGCCGCTGCGTTGTCGCTGACCCGCCCGGGATAAGGCGTGACGCTGAGTTGAGATAAAAAAAGGCTCCAGAAAGGAGCCTCAGGCTGGGGCGTGCATCAGAATGTCAGAATCGGCGGCGGCCTGTGCGCTCAGCGCAGCTGGCGCACAGGCCGTATATCTTCAGCTGACCTTCTCAGCCACACCTACCGGCTGATTTTCATCCTGATCCACCGCGAAGCAGGCAATCTCCTGTCCACCGTAGTTTTTCAGCTTCGGCTGCAGCTGGACACAGGTGCCAAAACGACGATGACAGCGCGCATTGAAAGCACAGCCTGGCGGCGGATTAAGCGGGCTGGGCAGCTCACCGGTCAGCTTGATACGTTCACGGCGGTCGTCAGGATTGAGACGCGGTGTCGCAGACAGCAGAGCCTGAGTATAGGGATGGCGCGGGTTAGAGAAGATGGCCTCTTTACTCCCCTTCTCCACACAGCGGCCGAGATACATCACCATCACCTCATCAGCAATGTGTTCCACCACCGACAGATCGTGCGAGATAAAGACGTAAGAGAGCCCCATATCCTGCTGCAGATCCATCATCAGGTTAAGCACCTGGGCACGCACCGACACATCAAGCGCAGAAACCGGCTCATCGGCGATCAGGACATCCGGATCGAGCATCAGCCCGCGCGCGATGGCAATACGCTGACGCTGTCCCCCTGAGAACATGTGCGGATAGCGGTCATAATGCTCGGTCTTCAGGCCCACTTTCGCCATCATCTCCAGCGTCTTCTCGCGACGTTCCGCTTTGGTCAGCTGAGTATTGATCACCAGCGGCTCTTCCAGAATCTGACTCACTTTTTTACGCGGATTGAGCGAGCCATACGGGTTCTGGAACACAATCTGGATTTTCTGACGACGCAGCTTCTGCGCCTGAGGATCGTGCTTCAGCAGATCCTGACCGTGCCAGTAGAGCTGGCCTTCGGTCGGCGTTTCAATCATGGTCAGCAGGCGGCCCAGCGTGGATTTGCCACAGCCGGACTCCCCAACCACCGCCAGGGTTTTGCCCCGCTCCAGATTAAAAGAGACGCCATCCAGCGCTTTGACCAGGCGCTCCTGACCAAACAGCCCCTTTTTCACCGGGTAGTGCTTCTTCAGATCGATAGCCTGCAGCAGGAACTGATCTTTATTGGTTTCATGACTCATAAGTGGGTCTCCCGGCATCGTCCAGCGGATAGTGACACTTGGACTGGCGTCCTGGAATAGTGCGCAGTTCGGGTTCTTCCTGACGACAGCGGTCAGTCGCATAGGGGCAGCGTGGATTCAGCAGACAGCCAGCCGGGCGGTCATACTTGCCCGGCACCACGCCCGGCAGAGAGGCCAGACGCGCTTTGTCTGCCGCAAACTCCGGCAGCGCGCGCAGCAGCGCCTGTGTATAGGGATGGCGCGGCGCTTTGAAGATATCGCTGGCTTTACCGCTTTCCACCACCTGACCGGCATACATGACAATAATGTGGTGCGCCGCTTCGGCCACCAGCGCCAGATCGTGCGTAATCAGGATCAGTGCCATGTTCTCCTGACGCTGCAACTCCAGCAGCAGCTCAATGATCTGCGCCTGAATAGTCACGTCGAGCGCCGTGGTCGGCTCATCGGCAATTAACAGCTTAGGCCGACAGGCGATCGCCATCGCTATCATCACACGCTGACTCATCCCGCCCGACAACTGATGCGGGTAGACATCGAGTCGTGACGCAGGATCAGGAATGCCAACCTGATTAAGCAGGTCAATCGCCCGCTGACGGCGGGTGCGTTTGTTGCCGCCCTGATGCACCTTGATCGCTTCCATAATCTGGTAGCCCACGGTGTAACAGGGGTTGAGGCTGGTCATCGGGTCCTGAAAAATCATCGCCACTTCTGCGCCCACCAGCTGGCGGCGCTCTTTTTCGGAGATGCGTTTCAGGTCACGCTGGCTGAACTCCAGCGTCTCCGCCATCACTTTGCCGGGGAAATCGATCAGTCCCATGATTGCCAGTGAACTGACCGATTTGCCGGAACCGGACTCGCCCACGATGCCCACGACCTGGCCCTGCTCAACCTGATAACTGATGCGGTCAACCGCGCGGAACGGTGCTTTCTCGTCGCCGAAATGCACCGACAGTTTGTCTACATTTAATAACGCCATCTCGGTGCCTCTTTACTGCTTGAGTTTCGGGTCGAGTGCATCACGCAAACCATCGCCCATCAGGTTAAATGCCAGCACGGTCAGCAGAATGACCAGTCCGGGGAAGGTCACCACCCACCAGGCACTTTGCGCATACTGCAGAACGTCGGAGAGCATGGTGCCCCACTCCGGCGTTGGCGGTTGCGCACCCATACCGAGAAAGCCCAACGCCGCCATGTCGAGAATGGCATTGGAGAAACCTAATGAAGCCTGCACGATCAGCGGTGCCAGGCAGTTAGGCAGAATATTCACGAACATCTGGCGCAGCATACCGGCACCGGCGACGCCAGAGGCGGTCACATAGTCGCGGTTGACTTCTACCAGCACTGCCGCGCGCGTCAGACGGATATAGTGCGGTAACGCGACAAACGTCAGCGCGATGGAGGCGTTAACGATGGAAGGCCCGAAAATGGCGACCAGCACCAGCGCCAGCAGCAGGCTGGGCAGCGCCAGCATGATATCGACCAGACGCATGATGGTGGCATCGACCACGCCGCCGAGATAGCCCGCCAGCAGGCCGAATATCACGCCGAAAATCAGCGACAGTACCACCACCAGACAACCCACCAGCAGCGACAGACGTGCACCAAACATCAGGCGCGACAGGACGTCGCGGCCCACATCGTCGGTGCCCAGAATGTAGCTCCAGCTTCCGCCATCCTGCCAGACCGGCGGATGCAGCAGCGCATCGCGGAACTGTTCAGCTGGCGAATGCGGGGCCAGTACATCGGCGAAAATGGCGCACAGCAGCACAATGATGATATAGACCAGGCCGATAACCGCGCCTTTGTTGCGTTTAAAGTAGTGCCAGAATTCCTGAAACGGGGTCATCGGCTTGGGTGCAACGTTAACGCTGCCGGGTTCAACAACAGACATGATGCCCCCTTATTTCTTGTGACGTATGCGCGGATTCACCACGCCATACAGCAGATCAACCAGCAGGTTGACCAGGATAATCAAGACGGCGGTCAGCAGCACACCGCCCTGCACCACCGGGTAGTCGCGGCGCTGCAACGCTTCAATCAGCCAGCGTCCCAGACCCGGCCAGGAGAAGATGGTTTCGGTCAGAATCGCCCCGGCCAGCAGTGTGCCGACCTGCAGACCAATCACCGTTACCACCGGCAGCATGGCGTTGCGCAGCGCATGCACCACGATAACGCGCATCCGGGTTAAGCCTTTGGCCCGGGCCGTACGAATATAATCTTCACCCAGCACTTCGAGCATGGCCGAGCGCGTCATACGCACAATGACTGCCAGCGGGATGGTGCCAAGGACGATAGCGGGCAGAATCATGTGCATCACCGCATCATGGAAATCACCCGGTTCACCCCAGAAGAAGGTGTCGATCAGCATAAAGCCGGTCAGCGGTAATGTGTCATCCAGGAAGACGCTGTCGCCAATCCGTCCGGACACCGGCGTCAGGTTGAGCTGTACCGACACCAGCATAATCAGCATGATGCCCCACCAGAAAATCGGCATTGAATAGCCGGTCAGTGAAATACCTACCGCCGTATGGTCAAAAATCGAGCCGCGTTTCACAGCCGCCAGTACGCCGACCGGGATACCGACGGCGACGGCGAAGATCATGGCGCAGATGCCGAGTTCCAGCGTCGCTTTAAAGCGCGGAACGAACTCATCCCAGACCGGAATGCGGCTCTTGAGTGAAATGCCGAGATCGCCATGCAGCACGCCGTTGATGTAGTTCAGATACTGTTTCCACAGCGGCTGATCCAGCCCTAACAGCGTCATTAACTGTGCATGGCGTTCAGGTGAAATACCGCGTTCACCCGCCATAATCAGCACCGGATCGCCGGGGATCATGTGAACAAACGCGAAGGTAAGTAATGTAATGCCGATAAACGTTGGGATGACAAGGCCCAGACGTCGGAGTATGAACTGCAGCATAATCCGGTTTCTCTCTTGTCCGCGCGACCGTCGCCGCGAGGGGGGTTATTGCTTACATCTGACGATCGGGTAGGCCCGACCGCGACGCAGACAGGCTGCGCCTCTACCGTTTCCAGTAAAACAGGGAGATAGAGCCGGGGCGACGCGCAGCCGCCCCGGAAATGCGACAATTATTCGTTAATGTCTACCTGAGCAAAGTAGTGTCCGCCCAGCGGATCGACTTTGTACCCGGTGACTTTCTTGCTGACCGGTTCATAGACCGTTGAGTGCGCGATCATCAGCGCCGGTGCCTGGTCATGCATCACAACCTGAGCCTGCTTGTAGTACTCGATGCGCTTCGCCTGATCGGCGGTGGCGCGGGCGGGCTGGATCTGATCCTCGAAAGATTTATCACACCAGCGCGAGTAGTTAGAGCCATCTTTGGCTGCGGAACAGCTGAACAGCGTCGCCAGGAAGTTATCCGGGTCACCGTTGTCGCCGGTCCAGCCCATCATGACGGTCTGGTGCTCGCCCGCTTTAGCACGCTTGAGATATTCGCCCCACTCATAGGTGACGATTTTGGCTTTCACGCCAATCTTCGCCCAGTCGCTCTGGATCATCTCAGCCATACGACGTGCGTTCGGGTTGTAAGGACGCTGAACCGGCATCGCCCACAGGTCGATGGAGAAACCGTCCGCCATGCCTGCTTCTTTCAGCAGTGCTTTGGCTTTCTCAGGATCGTAAGCGTAATCTTTCACCGCGTCGTTATAGCCCCACATGGTTGGCGGGATCAGGTTTTTAGCAGGCTGACCTGCCCCCTGATAAACGGCGTCGATGATCGCCTTTTTGTTGACCGCCATGGTCAGAGCCTGACGCACTTTCAGGTTATCCAGCGGTTTTTTCTCAACGTTGTACGACAGATATCCGACGTTCAGACCCGCCTGCTCATACAGGTTGATGTTCTTGTCCTGCTTCATACGGGCGATGTCAGCCGGGTTAGGGTACGGCATCACCTGGCATTCGCCTTTCTGCAGCTTGGCGTAACGCACGGAAGCATCTGGCGTGATGGAGAAGACCAGGCGATCGATTTTCGGCTTGGTGCCCCAGTAATCCGGGTTCGCTTTGTACAGGATGCGGGAATCTTTCTGATACTGCAGCAGCTGGAACGGCCCTGTACCGACCGGATTCAGATCGACATTCTGCGGGGTGCCCGCTTTCAGCATGTTGTCAGCGTACTCTTTCGACAGAATCGAGGCGAAGTCCATACCGAGATCGGCCAGGAACGGCGCTTCAGGACGCGTCAGTACGAAGCGCACGGTGTGGTCGTCCACTTTTTCGACTTTGCTGATCAGCTTCGGCATGTCCATGCCTTCGAAATATTCGTAGCTGCCGCCGGAAACGCCGTGGTAAGCGTTATTTTTATCCAGCTGGCGCTCGAAGGTGAACACCACATCATCCGCGTTAAATTCGCGCGTTGGTTTGAAATCTTTGGTGGTTTGCCACTTCACGCCTTTGCGCAGGTGGAAGGTGTAAGTTTTACCGTCTTCGCTGACATCCCATTTCTCAGCCAGCGCCGCATGCAGTTCAGTGGTGCCAATGGTGAACTCAACCAGTCGGTTGTAGATCTGACGTGAGCTGGCATCGTAGGTCGTGCCGGAGGTGAACAGCTGCGGGTTGAAGCCTTCCGGAGAACCTTCAGAACAGTAAACAAGGGTTTTTGCCTGAACACCGGCGGCGACAGTCATAGCAATCAGGCTCAGACCGACCTTCAGCATCCCGGATTTAGCCAGGGAGTTGATCATGCTTTTGCTCCATTGTGATGTGATGTTGTGTAGTGCCCGACCTCTGGTTTTTTTATGCGGTTCAGGCTAACCACCGAACGGGTGGTTTAAACGCACGCTGCCATTTGTTTTTTCTCATGCTGATTAGGCATTCAGAAAATTCCGTAACTGCACGTTTATTGACGCATCAATTTGTCAACAGTTGCAAAGAACGTCAATACAACGGTTACTTATTTACACAGAGTGTGAGGAACAGCATGCAACGGTAATAAAAACCGTTTTGCTCTGAAAGCCCTACAATACACAGCGCATGAGGCCAGATTTCCGTGCATTGTGCTGAATTGCATCCCGCAGACCAGTGATTCTCACCGCTAAAAAACTTAAAACTTTTACCGGCAAACGTTGAATAACTGAACGATTCACCGTGCGTTATGACGTTCACGCAGCGGAATATGCTGGAACAGAAGCATAAGAAATCAGCATGTTGATGCTTTCGGTCATAAGAAGAACGTGTCCCGAATTATGCTGGCAGCTCTGATGTGGCAAGGGCTCTCAGCGCGAAAGCGGCGATAACAGCGGTTAATCAGCGAAACAGGCAGCGAAGGGGTTTTACTGGAATTTTCTGGAAAAGGCAGAGGCTTCGTGGGGTTGACATCCGCCGCCTGATATCGCAGGAGAAACTGAAGCCGTTCACCCCGCGAGGCCAGTTGGCTCCGGAAATCTGACCAGAGTGATCCTGTTCTGGCTTTTGCATTGCCAGAAATCTCCGCCGGAAGCAAAGCGAGAGAGCCTGTCTGGCGGTCAGATCGCGAGTGCACCGGAAACAGGGTCAGATCGGAAAGGCGCTTAAACCCTCCCTGGGCGCTCAGCCCACGCGATTACGCACCTCATCCCTGAGGTGCGCCCGTAGCAGGGCCAACGCGTTGCGTTGTTCAAAAACGCTCCCGGCGTTTTTGTCCCTGCCGTGGGACGCTTTCCTCTTCTGACCGGGTTACCTGCGCTTTGAGTTTATGCGTGGCGGTAAGAGGCGGTCGGAGGTTCTCATCCTCTTTTCCACAGACGAAAAAAAACCTGTCTTTTCAGACAG
>NZ_DAMCTB010000011.1:0-116246 GCF_032114055.1 Pantoea sp. | reverse complement strand
TGAAGAAGCCCCGCACGCGAGTGCGGGGCTTTTTTACGTCCGTCGATCGTGAAAACGCAGCAGTAGCGCACTCTTCAGTGCTTATTCAGCCATCCGGCAATAAAATCTGCCACTTTTTCCGGACTGTTCAGATCCAGAACGGGCAGCGCAAGATTCAGCTCCTGATCGCTGGCTACGGCGATGACATGCTCATCAAGCAGCTCACTGACGCCTCCTTTTATCCCGGCACGCCAGAGCACAATCTTAGGCACGGGTTCACCCTTAAAGCCTTCGACCAGCACGATCTCCAGTACAGAGGGATCCATGCGGCTCAGCAGATAGGGCAAATTAATTGACGGCGCTTCAGGCGTCTCACACATCAGTGCCCACCGCTCCGCGCTTGCCACGATAACCTGACGGGCGCCCGCCTTTCTCAGCAGATAGCTGTCTTTGCCCGGGGTATCAACGTCCATCTGATGATGGGTATGTTTTATCAGTCCGGCGCGGATCCCTTTGCTGGCCAGGATGGGAATCACCTGCTGTAACAGCGTCGTTTTTCCGGTTCCGCTCCAGCCTGTAATCGCAAGCAGGGGTAATGCCATCTCAGTGTCTCTCCTTCAGATCCTCGGGTGTATTGATATTGCGGAAAGCCGACTCATCATCGCCTAGCTGAACAGCATAGCCGCCATGGTCGCGCAGGAAGTGCATAAGACGCCGTTCACCTGCCGCCAGATAGTCCTGAAGCGGTGCTGCCAGCTTTCGGTGAACCAGGGCCAGCGTTGGATGGTCGCGTGAGGCGGAGCGGACCCAGACCGCCGGTGCCGTTCCGCGGTGTTCGGCCAGCTTTTCCACAAAGTTAAGTGGAATAGCCGGTGTATCGCAGGAACAGAATGCCGCCCATTCATCGTCGATAGTGCGCAACGCACTATAGATCCCGGCCAGTGGACCAGGGTACTCCCCGACAAGATCCTGAATCACCCGACACCCGCTTAACTGATAGCGATCAATATTACGGTTCGCGTTAATCATGACAATATTGACCTGTGGCCTGAACCGTTCAAGGACATGCTCATAAAGCGGCCTGCCATTGAACAGCATTAATCCCTTGTCCTGGCCACCCATACGGCGACCCTGACCACCGGCCAGAATGATGCCGGTTACTGTTGTCATGCGTCGGCCCTCGCTGATAAGTCGTTGTAAAAGGAGAAACGAAATGAAATGTCATCGTTTAAATGAGCTGCTTGAACTGCTGCAACCCGCCTGGCAAAAAGAGCCCGACCTCAATCTGGTCACATTTTTGCAGAAACTGGCGCAGGAATCTGGTTTCCGTGGCCCGTTAAGTGAATTAACGGACGATGTATTAATTTACCATCTCAAAATGCGTGACGCCGCCCATGATGATGCGATCCCGGGCCTGAAAAAAGATTATGAAGTTGATTTCAAAACAGCCCTGCTGCGTGCACGGGGGGTCATTAAACCAGGCGAGTAATGTTATCCTTGGCAGCTAAATGCAAGGGCAACTACAGGTAACATCATGAGCGACGCTGCTTTTAACTTCCAGACCCTGAATCCCGATGTGTTGCTTGATGCAGTGTGGGAGACAGGGATCCGCGTTGAATCAGGTCTGACTGCCCTGAACAGTTATGAAAACAGGGTTTACCAGTTCAGTGATGATGAAAAACGCCGCTACGTCGCCAAGTTTTACCGTCCGCAGCGTTGGCGTGCGGAACAGATAGCGGAAGAGCATCAGTTTGCGCATGACCTCCTGGCTGACGACGTGCCGGTTGCCGCACCGCTGCGTTTGCAGGGCGAGACATTGCACCGTCACTCGGGCTTCTTTTTTGCCGTTTTCCCGAGTCTCGGCGGACGACAGTATGAGACAGACAACGAAGACCAGATGGAGTGGGTTGGCCGCTTTCTGGGACGCATGCATCAGACCGGGCGTAAAGCCCTGTTCAGCCATCGGCCTGCTATAGGGCTGGATGAGTATCTGCACGAACCCCGTCAGGTGCTGGAGCACGCTCTGCTCGTGCCTGAATCGCTTAAAGACGCATTACTACAGGCTGTCGATAAACTGGGAAACACGCTGCAGCAACAGTGGCACACTGCGTGGCAGCCGCTACGATTACATGGTGACTGCCATCCGGGAAATATTCTGTGGCGTGACGGGCCGCTGTTCGTCGATCTGGATGATGCCCGTAACGGCCCGGCTGTGCAGGATCTCTGGATGCTGGTCAACGGCGATCGGCAGGAACAGCGTATTCAGTGGGATATCCTGCTGGAGGCTTACAGCGAATTCAGCGACTTTGATATTAATGAATTGTCACTGATTGAGCCTTTACGCGCCATGCGCATGGTTTATTATCTGGCCTGGGTTCTCCGACGCTGGGAGGATCCCGCTTTTCCGCGCGCGTTTCCCTGGATGACAGATGAAAATTTCTGGCACAGGCAGATTTTACTCTTTACCGAGCAGGAGAAGCTGTTGCAGGAACCTCCTCTGCAGCTGACACCGCAATATTAATGACGTAGTCAGGAGATTTTTTCACGATGAAGAAAATTTGGTTTGCACTGATGGGTTTAGTGCTGGCATTCAACGCCTCTGCTGCCCAGTTCACCGAAGGTAAACAATATGTGAGTCTGCAGAAACCGGTGGCTGGCGAACCTCAGGTGATGGAGTTCTTCTCCTTCTTCTGCCCGCACTGCTATCAGTTTGAACGCATTTATCACGTTAATGACGCGGTGAAAAAGAATCTGCCTGCTGACGTTAAGCTGGTGAAATACCATGTCGATTTCCTCGGCGGCGATTTGGGGCCGGTCGTAACCCAGGCCTGGGCTGTCGCGATGGCGCTGGGCGTGGAAGATAAAGTCACCGCTCCTATTTTTGATGGCATCCAGAAAACGCAGACTATTACCGATCCTGCCAGCCTGAAAGAGGCCTTTGTCCAGGCGGCCGGTATCTCTGCGGCTGACTATGATGCAGCCTGGAACAGCTTTGCGGTTAAAGCGCTGGTTGCGCAGCAGCAGAAAGCCGCTGCGGATGTCGATCTTCGTGGTGTGCCTGCCATGTTCGTTAATGGCAAATACATGGTGAATAACGGCGGACTGGATACCAGCTCTATGGATAATTTCGTCGCCGACTATGCGAACGTGGTGAAATTCCTCGTAAGCCAGAAGTAATCAGCTTCTTATTCTGATTAAACGCCAGCTCTGCTGGCGTTTTTTTCAGGCTTCTGAACATCAGGATGCTTTTTGTCCATCACCAGGGCATAAATTTAATATCCACACAAGGGATCGTGCTGTTAAAAATAGCGATCGGGTCACGGAAACTAAACAAGCTATTGAAAAGTATGCTTTTTATATGGTTTCAGATTGTTCTTTTTCCTGAAAACAAAACCGAAATGATTTTTACGCACAAAGTTATCCACAGAACGATCGTTGTGATCCTGTTTCCGTAAGCGTGAAAAAATCCTGCCACAGTACACCTTAGTTCACCATTTCTGCCAGGTTGTGGCATCCTTATAAACCCACTCATCGCAACGAAGACGACACAGACTTATGGCGCAAATTGCAGAAAATCCCCTGATTCTGGTTGATGGCTCCTCCTATCTTTATCGCGCGTATCACGCGTTTCCGCCGCTGACCAATAGTGCAGGTGAACCCACTGGCGCCATGTACGGCGTGCTCAACATGCTGAAAAGCCTGCTGGCGCAATACAATCCGAGTCACGTTGCTGTGGTGTTCGATGCCAAAGGCAAAACCTTCCGGGACGAGCTGTTTGAGCATTACAAATCCCATCGTCCCCCGATGCCTGACGAGCTGCGTGCGCAGATCGAACCGCTGCATGAGATGGTGCGGGCGATGGGGCTGCCGCTGCTGGCGGTGAGCGGTGTTGAAGCCGACGATGTGATCGGTACACTGGCACTGGAGGCAGAGAAAAAAGGTCTCTCCGTGCTGATCAGTACCGGCGATAAAGATATGGCTCAGCTGGTCACGCCAGACATTACGCTGATCAACACCATGACAAACACCATCCTCGGGCCGGAAGAGGTAGAGAATAAATATGGTGTTCCACCCGCGCTGATCATCGATTTCCTCGCCATGATGGGCGATAGCTCAGACAATATTCCAGGCGTGCCGGGTGTGGGTGAGAAAACCGCGCAGGCGCTGCTGCAGGGTCTGGGCAGCATGAAGACGATCTATGAGAATCTGGATAAAGTCGCCGATCTCTCGTTCCGTGGTGCCAAAACCATGGCAGCAAAACTTGAGCAGAATCGCGAAGTCGCGTTTCTCTCCTACCAGCTGGCGACCATTAAGACCGATGTTGAACTGGAGCAGCCCTGCGAAGCCCTTACGGTTACCGATCCCGACGTTGAGGCGCTACAGGCCTTGTTCAGCCGTTATGAGTTCAAACGCTGGCTGAGCGATCTGCAGGAGGGGAAATGGCTGCAGGGCAAAAAGAGCAACACCCAGGCGCAGAAAACCCTCGCCGATGAGCCAGCTCCTGTTGTCGAAACCCGCAGCGTCCTGTCATCAGAAGGGTATGTCACTATTCTGGACCAGGCGCTGTTTGAGACCTGGCTGGAGAAGCTGAAAAACAGCGACGTCTTTGCCTTTGATCTGGAGACCGATGCGCTGGACACGCTGAGCGCCAGCATCGTTGGCATCAGTTTCGCCGTCGCGCCCGGGGAAGCCGCCTATCTGCCGGTTGCGCATGACTATCTCGATGCGCCTGATCAACTGGATCGCGCGACTGTGCTGGCGCAGCTCAAACCTCTGCTGGAAGATGACAGCGCCTGGAAAGTGGGTCAGAACCTGAAGTATGACCGCGGCGTGCTGAAGAACTACGATATCGAACTGGCGGGCATCAGATTTGACACCATGCTTGAGTCCTACATTCTCAACAGCGTAGCAGGCAAGCATGACATGGACAGCCTGTCCGCGCGCTGGCTTCACCATAAAACAATCTCCTTCCAGGAGATTGCCGGCAAAGGTAAAAATCAACTGACCTTCAACCAGATTGCACTGGAACAGGCGTCGCACTATGCGGCCGAAGATGCCGATGTCACCCTGCAGTTGCATCTGAAGATGTGGCCAGAGCTGGAGAAAGAAGCAGGGCCAAAGAACGTTTTCGAGCAGATTGAGATGCCGCTACTGACCGTGATCTCCCGGATAGAGCGCAATGGCGTACTGATCGACCAGGGCATTCTGGCGCAACACTCGAAAGAACTGACGGCACGCCTGGCGGAACTGGAGCTCAAAGCGCACGAGCTGGCGGGAGAACCCTTCAATCTCTCCTCCACCAAACAGCTTCAGGTGATCCTGTTTGAAAAACAGGGCATCAAACCGACCAAAAAAACCCCGGGTGGTGCGCCTTCCACCAGCGAAGAGGTGCTGGCTGAGCTGGCACTTGATTATCCGCTGCCAAAAGTGATCCTGGAGCACCGCGGCTTATCCAAGCTGAAATCGACCTATACCGATAAGCTACCGCAGATGATCAATCCGATCAGCGGGCGCGTGCACACCTCGTATCATCAGGCGGTGACCGCGACCGGGCGTCTCTCTTCAGCCGATCCAAATCTGCAGAACATCCCGGTTCGTAATGAGGAAGGACGGCGGATCCGCCAGGCCTTTGTGGCCGCGAAAGGTTATCGCATCGTGGCGGCGGACTATTCGCAGATCGAACTGCGTATCATGGCGCACCTCTCCCAGGACAAAGGGTTACTGGATGCCTTTGCTCAGGGCGAAGATATTCACCGCGCAACGGCATCGGAAGTTTTCGGGGTGCCGCTGGATAAAGTCAGCGGTGAACAGCGTCGTAGTGCCAAGGCGATCAACTTTGGTCTGATTTATGGCATGAGCGCCTTTGGCCTGTCACGTCAGCTGAATATCGGGGCGGGCGAAGCGAAGAAATATATGGACCTCTACTTCGAACGTTATCCTGGCGTACTGCGCTATATGGAGAACACCCGTCAGCTGGCGGCGAATAAAGGCTATGTTGAGACGCTGGAAGGCCGTCGGCTGTGGCTGCCCGATATTAAATCGGGCAATGCCATTCGCCGTAAAGCTGCCGAACGTGCCGCGATCAATGCGCCGATGCAGGGAACGGCAGCGGACATCATCAAGCGGGCGATGATTGCTGTCGATGCGTGGCTGGAACAGCAAAACGACGACGCTGTCAGAATGATTATGCAGGTTCACGATGAACTGGTCTTCGAGGTTAAAGCGGAAGCGGTGGAAGAAGCCAGCCAGAAAATCCAGGCACTGATGGAAGGCAGCGTGAAGCTCGACGTACCGCTGCTGGTGGAAGTGGGTGTTGGTGATAACTGGGACGAAGCCCACTGATAGCCTGCTACGGGTCGGTTCAGATAGAGGGAATCGATCCGGATTCAGGTATAAGAAAATCGTTGGGTTAACCGGTTTAGCTGAGCGCGCGGAGGTTTAGCAGGAAATGGGTTTTCTAACTGCTTATCGGCTAAACATTTTTTTCGTCATTTAACTACATCGCAACGCTAATTCTGTGACGGATATGGTAAAAAAAGTACTTTTTGATGTAAGTAAGCGACAAAAAAGCCTTTGTCACGCACAGAAAATCAGGTAAAGTTCGTCGCGTAGGGTACAGAGGTAAGATGTTCTATCTTTCAGACCTTTTACTTCACGTAATCGGATTTGGCTGAATTTAGCCGCCCCAGTCATTCTGTGACTGGGGCGTTTTTTATTGGGCTTTTCACACCGCCGCTTCAGCGGTGCGGGGCTGCCTCTTACGCGTCGGCGTCCTGATCCTCATAAGCCGGTTCAAGCGTGTTGAACCAGCTGTCCAGCTTCTGACGCACTTTATCCACGCCAATTTTCTTCAGTGATGAGAAGAGCTCAACCTGCACATCGCCGGCAAAATCGAGCGCCGCTTCACGCACGACATTCAGCTGGGCTTTTCGGGCGCCCGAGGCAAGTTTATCGGCTTTGGTGAGCAGCACCAGCACCGGTATGCCGCTTTCCACAGACCACTGAATCATCTGCCGATCGAGATCCTTGAGTGGATGGCGGATATCCATCAGCACGACCAGCCCTTTCAGTGCCTGTCGTTTTTGCAGGTATTCGCCCAGTGCACGTTGCCACTTCAGCTTCATCTCTTCCGGGACTTCAGCATAACCGTAGCCAGGCAGGTCGACCAGACGCTTGCCCTCTTTGACTTCAAACAGGTTAATCAGCTGCGTACGCCCCGGCGTTTTACTGGTACGCGCCAGACCTTTCTGATTGGTTAACGTATTCAGCGCACTCGATTTTCCCGCGTTCGAGCGGCCAGCAAAAGCCACTTCAATTCCGGTATCGGCAGGCAGATGACGGATATCCGGCGCGCTCATGACAAAGTGGGTAACGTGATAATTCAGTTCAGACAAGGTGACACTCCAAAAAACGCATTAAGGCAATGCCAGCGATTATACGCGTTATGGCGCGAAAGTGCTCAATCACATCTCTTTAACAAACGGTGTAAGAGATTTGCCATTGCGGCTGCGGGTTATTTCGCTTTTTACTTTAATTACTAAAAATAAAAAAAGAGTATATTCATGGTGTTATCTGTTTTCGTTTCTTTTTTGAACGAACTATTTTCGATGCCGACTTGAGGGTTTTACCAGTTGGTCTACATTAGTGTGCAGTGCACGGCAGCACACATCAGGAAGATGCGTTCAGGGATGTCAGGATGGCAATGAGCGAGAGGAATGGAAAGGGTCAGGGGAGTTGACCAGACAGGGATAAGGAAAAGCTCAGGAGTTGAGCAGGCGCGGGATTGACCGGGATGTTACGAGCCAAAAAGGATTTAAAACATGATTCCTTCTTCTGAAGGTATGAAATAAGGCGACAGCTTGAGCTGTCGCCTTTTTTCTTTGTCTGGTTTCTGCTAGATTTCGCCGCAATTCTATACTGAATAAAAAAAGCCGGGACCGAACACTATGAAGCAACCTGCACGAGCGGCGCACGGCAAACCTGCCGTCAAAGCCAAACGCAAATCGCGTGACGAAATCAATAACGAAGCGCGCGATCGCAAACGTGATAAAAAGCATCGCGGGCATGCATCCGGCAGCCGTGCGAATCCGGCTGCGCCTGCCAGCAGCAGTGGACGTCAGGCGGACAGCGCGAAAGATCCGCGTATCGGCAGTAAAAAACCGGTAGCCCTGATTGCAGACGGCAAGACCGCAGCCATTAAGCCAAAGAAAAGCGTGGAAAAGCCAGCCGCGAAAAAAGTACGCCTGACGCCTGAGGAAGAGCTGGCGAAGCTGGAAAATGATGAGCGTCTGGATGCGCTGCTGGACCGGCTGGAAAATGGCGAAACGCTGTCTGCTGAAGATCAGGGCTGGCTGGATGCCTCGCTGGATCGCATCGATGAACTGATGGAGCAGCTGGGCATCGTGATGGACGATGACGAAGATGACAAAGCAGAAGAAGATATGTATCGCCTGCTGAAGGGCAATTAAGTCATTTTGATCGGCATGTGGTTTCCGCATGCCGCACTTTTCAGGTAAACGACAATGTTTTGGCCTGGATCAATTTTCGCGTTGCTGGCGACATGTTATCTGCTGTGGTTATTGTTTAAACTACGACGCCTGTCGCGTCTGAAGCAACGTTTACGTCGGGTCTCATCCCGCTCACCTTTCATCCCTTCTTCTTCGCGACCTTCTCTCAGACGACGTCACCGGAAGGAGTGATCATGCCATCGCTGCAGACCGATCGGGATCGGGCGCTAATTGAAAAGTACAATTACGCCGGTCCACGCTACACCTCTTATCCCACCGCGCTGGAGTTCAGCGAACAGTTCGCAGAAGCCGACTTCCGGCGCGCCGTGGCACGCTATCCGGATCGCCCGCTGTCGCTCTATGTTCATATCCCTTTCTGCCATCGTCTCTGCTACTTCTGCGGCTGCAACAAGCTTGTGACGCGTCAGCGCCATAAGGCGGACCGCTATCTGGATGTGCTTGAGCAGGAGATTATTCAGCGCGCGCCGCTGTTCCGCCAGCGTCAGGTTACGCAGCTTCACTGGGGCGGAGGCACGCCCACCTTTCTCGACCAGGCGCAGGTTTCGCGGCTGGTGGCACTGCTGAAACAGCACTTCAGGGTAGCCGACGAGGCTGAGATGTCGATCGAGGTCGATCCCCGGGAAATTGAGCTGGATATGATCGATCACCTGCGATCGCTGGGGTTCAATCGTCTGAGTATGGGCGTACAGGATTTCAATAAATCGGTGCAGGAGCGCGTCAACCGGGTGCAGGATGAAGCGGTGATTTTTGGCCTGATGGCGCGGGCCCGCGAGCAGGGCTTCAGCTCGACCAGCATTGACCTGATCTATGGTCTGCCCCTGCAGACGCCTGCCAGCTTCGCCTGGACGCTGGAGCGGGTACTGGCGCTGAGTCCGGATCGCCTTAGCGTATTTAACTATGCGCATCTGCCGGCGATGTTCGCGGCGCAGCGCAAAATCAAAGAGGATGAACTGCCATCGGCTCAGCAGAAACTGGATATTCTGCAGCAGACTATCGCGACGCTGACGCAGCAGGGCTATCAGTTTATCGGCATGGACCACTTTGCCAAGCCGCAGGATGAACTGGCCATTGCGCAGCGAAACGGGCAGCTGCACCGCAATTTTCAGGGCTACACCACCCAGGGCGATAGCGATCTGCTCGGGCTGGGCGTCTCCGCCATCAGCATGATGGGCGACAGCTATGCGCAGAACCAGAAAGACCTGAATACCTGGTACGACAGTGTGGAACGGCAGGGAAATGGCTTGTGGCGCGGTCTTAGCTTAAGCAAAGATGATTGCCTGCGGCGTGATGTGATTAAAACGCTGATTTGCCACTTCTCGCTGGATTTTGCTGCCACAGAAGCGCAGTGGGGGATCAGCTTCAGAGACTACTTCGCTGAGGATCTGGCGCTGATGAAACCGCTGATTGCTGACGGGCTGGTGGAATCTGACGCAACAGGGCTGAAGGTGACAGAGATTGGCCGGTTACTGATTCGTAATATCTGCATGTGCTTCGATCGCTATCTGCGTCAGAAAGCGCGTCAGCAGCAGTTCTCTCGTGTGATCTGAAAAAATGGGCCGGCAGTCGCGCCAGCCCATTCTGAACCCCTTACTCCATGCCCAGCTCTTTCAGCTTGCGCGTCAGCGTGTTGCGTCCCCAGCCCAGTAAACGGGCGGCTTCCTGCTTGTGACCCTGGGTATGACGCAGGGCGGTGGTCAGCAGCGTCCGCTCCATCTCCGGCTGCGCTTCTGACAGCAGATTCTGATGACCGGAACGCAGGGCGCGGTCGGCCCACTGCGCCAGCAGCGTGGCCCAGCTGTCCGGCAGCGACTGCACCGGATTCTCCGGCGTGCTCGACTCGAACAGCTCGCCGGGCAGATCCTGAATCAGCACTTCCTGACCTGCAGCCATCACCGTCAGCCAGCGACAGGTGTTCTCCAGCTGGCGCACGTTACCCGACCAGTGCAGTCGGGTCAGGGCGGTTTCCGTTTCCGGATGCAGAATCTTCGCTTCCACACCCAGTTCCCGGGCGGCAACCTGCAGGAAATAGCGCGCCAGACGCGGAATATCCTCACGACGCTCACGCAGAGGAGGCAGATGCACGCGAATCACGTTAAGACGATGGAACAGGTCTTCGCGGAACTTGCCTTCCTGCACGCGCAGCTCCAGGTTCTGGTGGGTCGCGGCGATAATACGCACGTCCACTTTAACCGGCGCATAGCCGCCGACGCGATAGAACTGGCCATCAGCCAGCACGCGCAGCAGGCGGGTCTGAACATCCAGCGGCATATCACCGATTTCATCCAGGAACAGCGTGCCGCCATCGGCCTGTTCAAAACGGCCCTGACGGATCTGGTTCGCACCGGTAAAGGCACCTTTTTCGTGACCAAACAGCTCAGATTCGATCAAATCTTTAGGGATCGCGGCCATATTCAGCGCGATAAACGGTGCTTTGGCGCGCGGGCTATGGCGATGCAGCGCATGCGCCACCAGCTCTTTACCGGTCCCGGATTCACCATTAATCAGGACGCTGATCGAAGAGCGTGACAACCGTCCGATAATGCGAAAGACATCCTGCATCGCCGGGGCTTCACCGATGATATCGGTCGTGGGTCCGCTGACCGGCTGATTACGCGGCTGCTGCTGCTCCTGATAGTGGCTGATCGCACGCTCTACCAGCGCCACGGCTTCATCGATATCAAAAGGTTTAGGCAGATAATCAAACGCCCCCTGCTGATAGGCGCTGACGGCAGCATCCAGATCCGAATGCGCCGTCATAATGATGACCGGAAGCATCGGATGACGCTGTTTAATCTGTTTCAGCAGCGCCAGGCCATCCATGCCCGGCATGCGAATATCTGACAGTAAAACGTCCGGGGTTTTGGTCGAGAGGGCATCCAGCACCTCACCTGCGCTGTCAAAGGTCGCACAGCTCAAACCGGCTCCAGTGAGCGCGCGTTCAAGCACCCAGCGGATGGAGCTATCGTCATCGACGATCCAGACTATCCCTCGTTGCATAGAAACCTCACTGGCGAATAGGCAGGTAAACCGAAAATTCGGTGTGTCCTGGCCAACTGTTAAATTCTATTTTTCCTGAATGTTGATCAATCAGGCTACGGGCAATAGAGAGGCCTAAACCGGTGCCGCCTTCACGTCCGCTGACCATTGGATAAAACAGCGTATCCTGCAGCTGGGCCGGAATGCCGGGGCCATCATCTTCAATATCAATACGTGCTACCAGGCGATAACGGGTGCCGTGCAGCGTCAGCTGGAAAGCCGTGCGGGTGCGGATAATAATCGTGCCGCCCTCGCTACCCAGCGCCTGCAGTGCGTTGCGGACTACGTTAAGCAGCACCTGCTCGATCTGGTCAGGGTCGTGCGGCAGTTCGGGCAGGCTGGGATCGTAATCCCGCACCAGCGAGACATTCTCCGGCAGCTCCATCGACACCAGGTTGACCACGCGTTCTGCCACCTGATGAATGCTCTGGGTGATGTGCATGCCCGGCTGTTGCGGTCCTAACAGACGGTCAACCAGATTCCGCAGCCGATCCGCCTGTTCAATAATCACTTTGGTATATTCGTTCAGCGAGGGATCGGGCAGGGCACGGGATAAGAGCTGTGCCGCGCCGCGCAATCCACCCAGCGGATTTTTAATCTCATGGGCCAGGCCGCGAACCAGATCGCGGGCGGCCACCTGCTGAGCGTGCTGTAGCTGCTCCTGACTGAGACGACGCTGATTATCCATCGGCGCCATTTCCATCAGAATTAAGCCGTCAGGTAACCGCTGAGCGGTCAACGACATAATGTGCGCCCGGCCATCCACCACCAGCGTCACTTCACTGTCCGTAAAACCCTGGCCAGCCTCAAGACTCTCGCGCATCACGTCGATATTCAGCGAGAAGTAGCCGGTGAGCTCCGGTAACGGCGTGCCGAACAGTTTGCGTGAGCTTTGCGCCAGTAGCTGCTGCGCTGCCGGGTTGGCGTAATGAATAACCAGCTCGTTATCCACCAGCAGAATACTGTTGATCAACGCGTTGAGAATCTGCCCTGCATCGGGCAGAGAGCCTGTTGCCATATCACGTTCCTCTGCACTAAATAGGTGCATTTTACTCTTTAAGCCGGAAAGGGCGCGAATGAACGGTGAATTCGCGGAGAAAAAAGCCCATCCGAAGATGGGCTAAAAGTTTCCACGGCAACAAAAACGTCTGACCAGTTAAACGCTGTAGTAAAGCTCGAACTCAACCGGGTGTGGCGTCATGCGAACGCGGTCCAGCTCTGTTTTACGCAGTTCGATGTAAGCGTCGATGGTTTCGTCAGTGAACACACCGCCACGGGTCAGGAACTCGCGGTCTTCGTTCAGTGCATTCAGGGCTTCTTCCAGAGAGCCTGCAACCTTTGGAATCTCAGCTTCTTCTTCCGGTGGCAGGTCATACAGGTTCTTATCCATTGCATCGCCAGGATGGATCTTGTTGATGATGCCATCCAGACCCGCCATCAGCAGCGCGGTGAACGCCAGGTATGGGTTAGCCGCTGGGTCCGGGAAGCGCGCTTCGATACGACGGGCTTTCGGGCTGGCAACAACCGGAATACGGATAGAGGCGGAACGGTTACGGGCTGAGTAAGCCAGCATGACCGGTGCTTCATAACCCGGAACCAGACGCTTGTAGGAGTTGGTGGTCGGGTTCGCCAGGGCGTTGATCGCTTTAGCGTGTTTGATGATACCGCCGATGTAGAACAGTGCCATTTCAGACAGGCCGCCGTACTTATCGCCGGCAAACAGGTTCTGGCCACCTTTAGAAAGGGACATGTGGCAGTGCATGCCTGACCCGTTGTCGCCAAA
The DNA here is from genome assembly GCF_032114055.1 of Pantoea sp. Lineage (GTDB taxonomy): Bacteria > Pseudomonadota > Gammaproteobacteria > Enterobacterales > Enterobacteriaceae > Pantoea. The sequence goes on along the minus strand of NZ_DAMCTB010000011.1, from coordinate 102,920 downwards.
CATTGGCTTTGGCATAAAGGTCGCGGTTTTGCCGTAAGCGTGTGCGACGTTGTGAACGACATATTTGTAGATCTGGATTTCGTCCGCTTTCTTGGTCATGGTGTTGAAGCGGGTTGCCACTTCGTTCTGACCCGCGGTCGCCACTTCGTGGTGATGCGCTTCAACGACCAGGCCCATCTGCTCCATAGTCAGACACATGGCAGAACGGATGTCCTGTGATGAGTCAACCGGTGGCACCGGGAAGTAGCCGCCTTTCAGACCTGGACGATGGCCTTTGTTACCGCCTTCATACTCTTTACCGGTGTTCCATGCGGCTTCGATATCGTCGATTGCGACATGCGAACCCGACGTGGATGAACCGAAACGGATGTCATCGAACAGGAAGAATTCAGGTTCTGGTCCAAACAGCACCGTATCCGCGATGCCGGAAGAGCGCAGGAAATCTTCCGCGCGCTTGGCGATGGAGCGTGGATCGCGGTCATAGCCCTGCATGGTGCCTGGCTCGAGAATGTCACAACGGATGATCAGCGTAGAATCTTCGAAGAAAGGATCCATGACCGCGGTGGTTGCGTCAGGCATCAGCACCATGTCTGATTCGTTGATGCCTTTCCAGCCGCCGATAGAGGAACCATCGAACATTTTGCCTTCTTCGAAGAAGTCAGCGTTAACCTGGTGAGCAGGGATCGTAACGTGCTGTTCTTTACCTTTGGTATCGGTAAAACGCAGGTCAACAAACTTAACTTCATGCTCGTTCATCATCGAGAGAACGTGTTCAGCGGACATACTCAACTCTCCTGGAAATGGTCTTTCATTATCTACATGGCGAGGAAACGTCGTTTCCGGAAGGCGTAGCGTGAAACTGTTTTCTGCTCCATCGCTTCCGGCACGCTCTTCAACCGACATCTGACTGGCGTTTACGCTTAACAGGATAAAGCGAATTCTGTGCCAACTTTTTTGATGTTGCTTAAATCGCCTTGCGCTGCACCTTATTGCCATAAAGGCGCTGCACCACGATGGTTTTAATGCACCAAAATAGTGCTCAAGGCGAATTTACAGGCACCATTTTGGTGCGGAAAACCAACTTAGTGCATTTTCTGCACCGGGAACAGTACGAATTTGCGTCAATGCAATAAACTTTCAGTGAAAAGTGTGATCGTGTTCAGTCTTCCGCTTAATCCGTGTACAATAGCGCGCTATTTCTAATGCCTGAGGCAAAGCTGTGATCGAAAATTTGCGTAACATCGCCATCATCGCGCACGTTGACCATGGAAAGACCACCCTGGTTGACAAACTGCTGCAACAATCCGGTACTTTTGATGCCCGTACCGAAGCAACCGAGCGCGTGATGGACTCCAATGATTTGGAGAAAGAGCGTGGGATTACCATCCTCGCAAAAAACACCGCTATTAAGTGGAATGACTACCGTATCAATATCGTTGATACCCCTGGACACGCCGACTTCGGTGGTGAAGTTGAGCGCGTTATGTCCATGGTGGACTCGGTGCTGCTGGTTGTAGATGCGATGGATGGCCCTATGCCGCAAACCCGCTTCGTGACCAAAAAAGCGTTCGCGCATGGTCTGAAGCCGATTGTGGTTATCAACAAAGTAGACCGTCCTGGCGCACGTCCGGACTGGGTGGTGGATCAGGTCTTCGACCTGTTCGTTAACCTGGATGCGACCGATGAGCAGCTCGACTTCCCTATCATTTTCGCCTCTGCGCTGAATGGTATTGCGGGTCTGGAGCACACCGATATGGCTGACGATATGACGCCGCTGTATCAGGCAATCGTCGACCACGTTTCTCCGCCTAAAGTTGAGGTTGAAGCGCCACTGCAGATGCAAATCTCTCAGCTGGACTACAACAACTACCTGGGCGTGATCGGTATCGGCCGTATCAAACGCGGTAAAGTGAAGCCTAACCAACAGGTCACTATCATCGATAGCGAAGGCAAAACCCGTAACGGTAAAGTCGGCAAAGTCCTGACTCACCTGGGTCTTGAGCGTATCGACAGCGATCTGGCCGAAGCGGGCGATATCATCGCCATCACCGGTCTGGGTGAGCTGAACATCTCTGACACCATCTGTGATCCACAGAATGTGCAGGCGCTGCCAGCACTGAGCGTCGATGAGCCAACCGTCACCATGTTCTTCAACGTCAACACCTCACCGTTCTGCGGTAAAGAAGGTAAGTACGTGACGTCACGTCAGATCCTTGAGCGTCTGAACAAAGAACTGGTTCACAACGTGGCACTGCGCGTTGAAGAAACCGAAGATGCTGACGCGTTCCGCGTATCCGGTCGTGGTGAACTTCACCTTTCAGTACTGATCGAAAACATGCGTCGTGAAGGTTTCGAACTGGCGGTATCCCGTCCGAAAGTTATCTTCCGCGAATTCGAAGGCCGCAAGCAGGAGCCATTCGAAAACGTTACGCTGGATATCGAAGAGACGCATCAGGGTTCCGTTATGCAAGCCATGGGGGAGCGTAAAGGCGATCTGAAAAACATGGATCCGGATGGCAAAGGCCGCGTCCGTCTTGACTACGTGATCCCAAGCCGTGGTCTGATTGGCTTCCGTAACGAATTCATGACCATGACTTCCGGTACCGGTCTGCTCTACTCGACCTTCAGCCACTACGATGACATCCGTCAGGGCGAAGTCGGCCAGCGTCAGAACGGCGTACTGATCTCTAACGGTCAGGGTAAAGCCGTTGCGTTCGCGCTGTTCGGTCTGCAGGATCGCGGTAAGCTGTTCCTGGGTCACGGTGCAGAAGTCTATGAAGGCCAGATTATCGGTATTCACAGCCGTTCTAACGACCTGACCGTTAACTGTCTGACGGGTAAGAAGCTGACCAACATGCGTGCTTCCGGTACAGATGAAGCCACGACGCTGGTTCCACCGCAGAAAATGACGCTCGAACAGGCTATCGAGTTCATCGATGATGACGAACTGGTAGAAGTGACGCCGCTGTCAGTGCGTATTCGTAAACGTCACCTGACAGAAAACGACCGTAAACGTGCTTCACGTGGTCCTAAAGACGCATAATTGCGCCTTTAACTGAGAAAAGCTCCGCTCTGCGGGGCTTTTTTTTTGCCTGAAGCCCCGCTTTTTTCAGCCGGACCATGCACTGTTCCTCTGTGCTCCCGTATGTTTTATCCGCCTTCCGGCGTTTATGCTTTTCTCTCTGCGGATGCCTGTTCAGCCTGCACTTTTGCCGCTAGAGTGAAGAGTCCAGGGAACCAAGGGAGAGACACCATGCTGTATATCTTTGATTTAGGCAATGTGATTATCGATATCGACTTTAACCGCGTGCTGGGTGTCTGGAGTGATCTGAGTCGTGTGCCGCTGGCGTCGCTGCAAAGCCATTTCCGTATGGATGAGGCGTTTGAACAGCATGAGCGCGGCGAGATCAGCGATGAAGATTTCGCGCTGGCGCTGTGTGAAAAACTGGAAATCGCGCTGAGCTATGAGCAGTTCGCGGCGGGCTGGCAGGCGGTGTTTGTGGATGTGCGCCCGGAAACCCTGGCGCTGATGAACCGGCTGCGGCTGGAGGGGCATCGGGTGGTGATCCTCTCGAACACTAACAGACTGCATTGTGAGTTCTGGCCGACGCAGTACCCGGATGTGCAGCAGGCCGCTGATAAGCTCTATCTGTCTCAGGATCTGGGTATGCGTAAACCGGAAGCGCGGATTTACCAGCATGTTCTGGCGGCGGAGGGCGTAACGGCCGATCAGGCGGTCTTCTTTGATGATAATCCCGATAATATCCAGGCGGCCCGCGCCCTGGGAATTGAAAGTGTTCTGGTGACTGACAGTTCGACAGTCCCCAACTGGTTTGCAGGTTAACAGTGACTCATGATGTTACGTAAATTTCGTCCCGGGCTGCACGCTTTCTGGCTGTGGCTCCGGCTGTTATGGAAGCGCATTGACGAAGACGGCATGACGACCCAGGCGGGTAATCTGGCGTATGTCTCACTGCTGGCGCTGGTGCCACTGATTGCCGTGGTGTTTGCCCTGTTTGCCGCGTTTCCGGTCTTCTCTGATATCAGCGTGCAGCTGAAGCAGTTTGTCTTTAACAATTTAATGCCTGCTGCAGGTAACACGCTGCAGCGCTATCTTGAGCAGTTTGTTGCCAACGTCAACCGGATGACGGCGGTCGGGGCGATCGGCCTGATTGTGACCGCTTTACTGCTGATGCATTCAGTCGATACCGCGTTAAACACCATCTGGCGCAGTAACAAGAAGCGGCCGATGGTCTACTCCTTTGCGGTCTACTGGATGATCCTGACGCTGGGTCCGCTGCTGGCCGGTGCCAGCCTGGCGATCAGCTCTTATCTGCTGTCGCTGCGCTGGATTAACGCCACCGGCGTAACCAGTCTGGTCGATCAGATGCTGCGTATTTTTCCGCTACTGCTGTCGTGGTTCGCTTTCTGGTTGCTCTACAGCATTGTTCCGACCCAGCGGGTACCGCCGCGCGATGCGCTGATTGGTGCGCTGGTAGCGGGTGCGCTGTTTGAGCTGGGGAAAAAGGGCTTCGCGCTCTATGTTACGATGTTCCCCTCTTATCAGCTGATCTACGGTGTACTGGCCGTGATCCCTATTCTGTTTCTCTGGGTCTACTGGACCTGGTGTATTGTATTGCTGGGCGCGGAGATAACCGTCACGTTAGCCGACTACCGGCAGCTGAAACAGCAGCACAAAGAACAACAACGCGAGGAAACATGATTGCATTGATTCAGCGCGTGCAGCGAGCCAGCGTCAGCGTCGACCAGGATGTGGTCGGCGAAATTGGTACCGGACTACTGGTTTTGCTGGGCGTGGAAAAGGGTGATGACAACGCCCGTGCGGAACGTCTCGCAGAACGTGTACTGGGCTATCGCATCTTCAGTGACGAACAGGGCAAAATGAACCTGAGCCTTCGTCAGACGGGCGGAAGCGTACTGGTGGTATCGCAGTTCACGCTGGCGGCCGACACGCAAAAAGGGATGCGCCCCTCTTTTTCAGGCGGCGCCGAGCCAGCTGAAGCGGCGCGTCTGTATGATTACTTCAGCCACTGCTGTCGCCAGCAGGGCGTTACCACAGCGAACGGTCGTTTTGCCGCTGATATGCAGGTTTCGCTGGTGAACGATGGTCCTGTGACGTTCTGGTTGCAGGTGTGAGATCGCAAGCGGAGCGGCATGGTTCTGGCCACGCAAGCTGCGGACGGGAGAAACATTATATGTATCACCTTCGTGTGCCACAGACGGCAGAAGAGCTGGATATCTATTATCAGTTCCGCTGGGAGATGTTACGTAAACCTCTGCGCCAGCCGCAGGGCTCAGAACGTGACGCGTGGGATGCCCTGGCGCATCATCAGATGGTCGTGGACGAACAGGGACATCCGGTCGCTATTGGCCGTCTCTATATCAATGCCGACAACGAGGCCGCGATCCGCTTTATGGCTGTCCATCCCTCGGTGCAGGGGAAGGGGCTGGGCACGCTGGTAGCAATGACGCTGGAGTCCGTGGCGCGTCAGGAGGGAGCCAAGCGGGTAACCTGCAGCGCCCGCGAGGATGCTGTCGCCTTCTTCGCGAAACTTGGCTATATCAATCAGGGCGAAATTACCGCGCCGCAGACCACGCCGGTACGCCACTTCCTGATGATCAAACCGGTCGTCACCCTTGATGATATCCTGCATCGTGCCGACTGGTGCGGTCAGCTGCAACAGGCCTGGTACGATCATATTCCGCTCAGCGAGAAAATGGGTGTGCGTATCCTGCAGTTTACCGGGCAGAAATTTATCACCACCATGCCGGAGGCGGGCAACCAGAATCCCCATCATACCCTGTTCGCCGGCAGCCTTTTCTCACTGGCTACGCTGACCGGCTGGGGACTGATCTGGTTACTGCTGCGCGAGCGCCACCTTGGCGGCACCATTATTCTGGCAGATGCACATATTCGCTACAGTCAGCCCATCAGCGGACGTCCTGGCGCCATTGCCGATCTGGGTTCCTTAAGCGGCGATCTCGATCGGCTGGCGCGCGGACGTAAAGCGCGCGTGCAGCTTGAAGTCGAGCTGTTTGGCGACGATGAGCGCGGCGCGGTGTTTGAAGGGGTCTATATCGTTCTGCCCGCTGATCCGGACGGGCCGCTGGAGGAGGGCGGCTCCGGCGCGCGAATTAACTGAGGAGCGGGGCCGCGATATGGCCCCGCTGGGATTAACGGACCTCGCCTGCCTGCATCGTCTGCTGCACCTGCTGACTGTCGGTGACCACAGATAACGTGCCATTAACCGATGGACGCAGTGGCTGACCTGCGGCAAGTGCCGCGCGCAGCTGCAACTGCATATTACTGTCACCGGTTAACGGCAACGCTGGCCATCCCCAGTTCTGCAATACATTGACCGGCACGGCACGCCCCGTCAGCTGCAGCGTCAGCGGCCGGGCAGGCTGCTGGCCTACGGTAGCGGTACCTTCCAGCAGGCCTTTATTACTGAACGCACTCAGCTCCGTCACCTGAATCTGCTGCGCATCGGCACTCAGCGCAATCGACGGATGACGCAGGTCGGTGCGGTTAAAGGTCGACTCGGCCGCATTCAGACTGAGCTTACCTGACCATATCCCCCACTGATGCTGCTGCGCCAGCCGCAGGTTTTCACCGGTGCCATCCAGCGAAGTCAGCTGGAAGGGGAACGCCGGATTAATATCGATGATCAGGTTACGGTTCGAGGTGAAGCGCGTCACCTCAACACTCTCCAGCCAGTCGGGCAGCGTTGCCTGCCAGCGGTCGCGCCAGTCCTGCGGCAGGGTATATTCCAGTCCGGCGACCGCCAGGTTTTTCAGCGTCAGACGCTTATCGCTGCGTGACCACTCACCGTCAGCCCGGATCACCCCGTTCACCCAGCGTGAACTGAACTGGGTCAGTGCCACACCCTGCGGGGAGAAATCCAGGTTGACAATAGGATCGTTCAGCTCAAATCCGCCGTTGATAAAGTTGCTGGCATTCAGCGCCAGCGAACCATCGTTGCTCTGCCAGTCATCGTTCTGCCAGTTCACGTTTCTCAGCGTCAGATCAAGATCCGTTACCGCCCAGTCGGGCCCCTGCAGACGGGCATCGGTCAGGTCGAGTCGTGTAATGGCAATCGAGGGGGCAACCTGTAACTTATGCAGGAAATCTTTCAGACTGCTGGCGGTCTGCAGACGAATGTCATTCAGGCGCAGCTGATTCACTTTCCAGTTGCCCAGGGCATCGCGTTCACCGTTACCGGTCATGGAGCCGCGCGCCAGGTCAGCCCCCATATTGTCGATGCGCATCCGGCCCTGGGAAACGCTGCCCTGAATCAGGACGTTTTCAGCCGGCACCTCATTCAGCGTCATGCTGCCCGCGCTCATCTGGAAGCGGGCATCGCGGCCCAGCATATCCAGCGCAACAGGCTTCCACGGCATGATGCCGCCATTCACCTGGCGGGCAAACAACGGCAGTGCGGTGTTGGGGCTGTCGAGGCGCATATTATTGAGTTGCAGACGATCGGCCTGAATCGGCAGTGCGCTGCCTGCCGTCAGATTGGCCAGATTCACCTCGCCGTCGCGCAGTTCGAGGCTGCTGAAGTGCAGCGGATCGCTGAACTGAATCAGCGCCAGGCCCAGATCGACCCGTCTGGCGACCAGCACCGCAGGCTGCCCGTCGTGACCAAAACTGAAGTTATCCAGAATGATATGAGAGGGAGAGGAGAAATTGTGTTCAATTTTACTCAGGGAGAGATGCCATTCAGTTTTGTCGCTTACCCAACGGCTGAACCAGCCTGCACCCCATTGTGTCTGCAGCAGAACATAGATCACCACCAGGGTGAACAGCAGCAGTAAAAGCAGGGTGAGGAAAAACTTTCCAAGAAATTTCATTGCATCCTTCCCGAGTTAAATCCGGCGAGAGGTTGTTATGCCTGAATTCCCGTTACAGCTCAACAGCCTGGATGTAAATCCGAATAATTAGCAGGCAGGCCGAAGCCTGCCCGTGGCCTTACTTCTCCTGCGGGAAAATCAGGTTGAGGACGATCGCGGTAATACCGCCCGCCGCGATCCCGGAAGAGAGCAGGGTTTTCAGCCAGTCAGGTGCAAACTGCAGGATCAGCGGCTGCTGAGAAACGCCCAGGCCCACCGCCAGTGATAGCGCAATAATCATGATGGCGCGACGGTTAAGCGGTTCGCGTGAGACGATGCGCACCCCCGACGCGGCGATAGTGCCGAACATCACGATGGTAGCGCCGCCGAGCACCGGTTCTGGGATCATCTGCACCAGCCCGCTGACCGCCGGGAACAGCCCCAGCACAATCAGCATCAGCGCCACCACAAAGCCCACATAGCGGCTGGCCACGCCGGTCAGCTGAATCACGCCGTTATTCTGTCCGAAACAGGAGTTGGGGAAGGTGTTGAACAGCGCGGAAACAAAGGAGTTAAGACCATTTGCCAGCACGCCCCCTTTCAGGCGTTTCATATAAAGCGGGCCACTGACCGGCTGCTCTGAGACATCGGAGGTCGCAGTGATATCGCCGATGGTTTCCAGGGAGGTCACCATAAACACCAGCATCAGCGGGATAAGCAGATTCCAGTCAAAGCCCAGGCCATAGTAAAGCGGAGCAGGTACCACAATCAGCGGCTGACTGGCCGGTATACCCGCCGCAGGCAGCATCTCCATCGCCCAGGCCAGCAGATAACCCACCGCCATCGCAATCACCAGCGAGGCCACACGCAGGTAGGGATTTTTCTGCCGGTTAAGCAGCACAATCACCAGCAGCACGGCACCCGCCAGCATCAGATTTTTTGGTGCACCGAAGGTGTGGTCGTTCATGGCAGCAAAGCCGCCACCGATTGAGGTTAACCCCACCTGAATCAGCGACAGGCCAATAATCATCACGACAATACCGGAAACCAGCGGCGTAATAATCCGGCGCGCCAGATGCAACACGCGCGACAACACCATTTCGGTACAGGAGGCGACCATCAGCGTGCCAAACAGGGCCGCCATCATGGTGGGCACATCAGCCCCGCCATTTTTCAGTGCCATCCCGCCCATAATCAACGGCGTCACAAAGTTAAAGCTGGTGCCCTGAATCGACAGCAGGCCCGAGCCGACGGGTCCCCAGGTTTTGATTTGCAGCAGCGAGGCGACGCCCGAGGCAAACAGCGACATGCTGATCACATGACGGGTATCCTCTGCGGGCAGGCCCAGCGCCTGACAAATCAGAATCGCGGGTGTAATCACCGCAACGAACATCGCCAGCAGATGCTGACCGGCGGCAAACAGCGTCTGCGGCAGCGGTGGACGATCTTCGAGACGGTAAATCAGTTCGCTGTGTCTGGTGGAGGACGGATCTGGCTGCGGAGTGATGGACATCTTCTGTTCTTCCCGAAAAAATGTGTGGCGATTGTAATCATCCGGAGGCTAAAAGCAATCGTTTGCCCACAGGGATAAACCGGCCGCAACAGCGGGATCTGGCTCAGACGTTAGTGTAACGGGTATTCTCTGGCAGCCAGCGTTCAATCAGGGCGCTGGCCTGTTCAGGATAGTGTTGATGGATATGGCGCGCCACGCGCTGCACCTCCGGCACCATCGCCTGATCGCGCAACAGATCAGCCACTTTAAATTCGGCGTTTCCGGTCTGGCGCGTGCCCAGCAGCTCACCAGGCCCGCGGATCTCCAGGTCGAACTGGGCAATCACGAAGCCATCATTGCTGTCGCGCAGCACCTGCAGACGCTTCTGCGCCGTCTTGCTCAGGGGCGCTTTGTAGAGCAGTACGCAGTGGGAGGCCACCGCACCGCGACCAACCCGTCCCCGCAGCTGATGCAGCTGCGCCAGCCCTAACCGCTCCGGGTTTTCAATGATCATCAGGCTGGCGTTAGGCACATCCACGCCCACTTCTATGACGGTGGTGGCGACCAGAAGCTGCAGCTCATTAGCTTTGAACGCCTGCATGACAGCCTGTTTCTCTGCCGGTTTCATCCGGCCATGCACCAGCCCGATGTTTAAGCCAGGCAGCGCCGTTTTCAGCGATTCCCAGCTCGCTTCTGCGGCCTGGGCTTCCAGCAGATCTGACTCTTCAATCAGGGTGCAGACCCAGTAGGCCTGACGTCCTTCGCGGCAGGCGTGCTCAACCCGCGCCACGATCTCATCACGCCGGGATTCGGGGATAGCCACCGTGGTCACCGGGGTACGTCCCGGCGGCAGCTCGTCGATGGTGGAGGTATCCAGATCGGCATAGGCGGTCATCGCCAGGGTGCGCGGGATCGGGGTGGCGGTCATGATCAGCTGATGCGGATGAAAGCCCTGCTCTTCGCCCTTTTCCCACAGCGCCAGTCGCTGGTGGACGCCAAACCGGTGCTGCTCATCAATAATGACCAGCGCCAGACCGCTGAACCGGACCTGCTCCTGGAACAGCGCATGCGTACCGACCACCATCGCCATCTGACCACTGGCTATCGCTTCCTGCTGCGCCAGGCGGGCTTTGCCTTTCTGTTTACCAGCCAGCCAGCCGACTTCAATGCCCAGCGGCGCAAACCACTGACGGAAGTTACTGGCGTGCTGTTCAGCCAGCAGCTCGGTCGGCGCCATCAGCGCGACCTGCCTGCCGTGTGCGATCACATTCAGCGCAGCAAGGGCCGCAACCAGGGTTTTGCCGGAGCCGACATCACCCTGCACCAGCCGCATCATCGGAAAATCGTTAGCCAGATCCTTCTCTATCTCCGTCACCACGCGCGCCTGGGCGCGAGTGGGTGAGAAGGGCAGCGCGGCCAGCAGCTGATCGCTGAGCGTGTGCCGTGGCGGCATCGGTAACGCGTAGTAGCGCTGAGCACCGGCGCGTACCGCCAGCATGCTGAGGTTGTGGGCCAGCAGCTCTTCCAGAATCAACCGGCGCTGAGCCGGATGACGGCCACTTTCCAGCTCGCTAAGCCTGAGATCGGGTGGGGGACGATGCAGCGTGCGGAGCGCCTCGGGCAGGCTGATCAATCCGCTGCTCAGCTCCTGTGGCAGCAGCTCGGCAATCGGGCAGCTCTCCAGCAGCGTCAGCGCCTGATCGGTGAGATTACGCAGCGTGGCCTGACGGATGCCTTCGGTAGTGGGATAGACCGGCGTCAGGGTCTCTTCCAGCGTCACATTGCTCTGTTCGCCCTGAATGCGGTATTCCGGGTGAATAATCTCTGCGCCACGCTGACCGCGTTTAATTTCGCCATAGGCGGTGACGCGACGGCCTGGCGAGAGCGCGTTCTTCATGCCTGCATTGAAATTAAAGAAGCGCATTGTCAGCACGCCGCTGCCATCGCTGATCTGACAGACCATCATCCGGCGACGGCCAAAGGTGATGTCGGTGTGCAGCACTTCGCCTTCTACGGTAGCCCAGATGCCGGGCAGCAGATCGTCAATCGCATAGAGCTGGGTGCGGTCTTCGTAACGCAGCGGGAGGTGAAGCAGAAGGTCCTGAATGGTGTGCAGGCCAATTCTGGCCAGTTTTGCTGCCTGGCTGGCACCGACGCCGGTCAGGGTACTGAGCGGGATGGCATCCAGCAGACGGCCTTTCATCTTTTTTTACCGGTTGACTGCATGGTCGCCCACCAGCTGGGATCGGCGTCGATTTCGCCCTGCGTATTGATGCGCGGATAGGGTAAGCCTTTCTGTTTTGCGACTCTTGCCAGTACCGGGAAGCCGCCTTCAAACAGCAGGCGCTGCTGCTCCTCGTCATCCAGCAGACTGTGGTCGCGCAGGTAGAGTCCCGCATTCTGACGCTGCCGCTGGGCTTCATAGAGGATAAGCGCACAGGCGACGGAGACATTCAGTGACTGCACCATGCCCACCATTGGGATCACGATCTGCCTGTCGGCCAGCGCCAGGGCTTCCTCGGTGATACCGGTTTTTTCCTGGCCCATCAGGATGCAGGTCGGCAGGGTGTAGTCGATCTCGCGAAAATCCACGGCATCCGCAGAGAGATGGGTAGCTAACACCTGCATCTTCTGCTGCCGGAGCTGATTAACGGCATCGCCAATCGTGGGATGGGTAACGACCTTAACCCAGCTGTTGCTGCCGGCTGACGCAGAAGCCTGGGTGCGCATCCGCTCACTCGGCCAGACCGCATGCACTTCATGGATGCCAACGGCATCAGCGGTGCGGATCACGGCGGAAACGTTGTGCGGCTTATGCACCTTCTCCATGCAGACCGTAAGATCGTGCTGGCGCAGGGCCAGCATCGTCTGTATCCGGGCGAAGCGTTGATCGTTCATGTACTAATTACGGTTACGGTGAACTTTGATCACATCCGGCATCACGCGGATTTTGCGCATGATATTCGCCAGGTGGACGCGGTCGCGGGCGGTCAGGCGGATAAAGGCACTGTAAACGCGGCCATCACGCTCTTCGGTACTCAGGCTCTGAATATTGGAACCTGCCGTATTGATCGCTGCCGTCAGGTTCGCCAGCGCGCCCTGATGGTTAAACATGTCGACTTTGATTTCCGCCACGAACTCCTGCTCGGTGACTTTATCCCATTCGACCGGCATGAATTTTTCAGGCTCTTTCTGGTAACCGCGAATGTTCCGGCACGACTCATGGTGCACGACCAGCCCTTTACCGGGGCTGACGTGGGCGACAATCGGGTCACCAGGAATGGGTCGGCAGCATTTGGCAAAGGTAATCAATACGCCATCTGCACCTTTAATCGGCAGTTTTCCGCGCTTGCTGCTACTGCTGATCGTCTTACTGTCAGCCTGTAGCAGGTTCTTCGCCACCACCACGCTCATCGCATTGCCCAGGCCAATTTCCGCCAGCAGATCGTCAAGCGAGGTCAGCTTCATGCGGTCCAGCTCCTGGCGGATATTTTCAGCCGGGATCTCTGCCAGTTTACGGCTGCCGCCCAGCGCATGACTGAGCAGGCGACGACCCAGATTCACCGAGTCCTCACGTTTAAGGTTTTTCAGCAACTGGCGAATTTTAGCGCGCGCTTTTGAGCTGACGACGAAGTTGAGCCAGGCGGCGTTAGGACGGGCGCCTGGCGCAGTGATGATCTCAATCGTCTGACCGCTGGTCAGGGGTTGCGACAGCGGATAGGGCTGGCGGTCAACGCGTGCGCCAACACAGGCATGACCGATATCGGTGTGAACCGCATAGGCGAAGTCCACTGGCGTCGCACCGGTTGGCAGCTCCACAATGCGGCCTTCTGGCGTAAAGACATAGATCTCATCCGGGAAAAGATCGGACTTCACGCTTTCGATGAATTCAAACGAACTGCCCGCACTTTGCTGCAGCTCCAGCAGGCTCTGCAGCCAGCGCTGAGCACGGATCTGTGCGGTGGTGCCACTTTCGCCCGCCTGTTTATATGCCCAGTGCGCAGCGACCCCCATTTCCGCCATCTGATCCATATCCTCGGTGCGAATCTGCACTTCAACCGGCACGCCATGCGGGCCGATCATGGAGGTATGGAGGGATTGATAGCCGTTGGCTTTAGGAATGGCGATGTAATCTTTGACGCGGCCCGGGCGCGGCTTATAGAGGCTGTGCATCTGGCCCAGAACACGATAGCAGGTATCCAGATCTTTCACGATGACGCGAAAGGCATAGATATCCATAATCGAGTGAAAACGCTGCTCTTTCAGCGTCATTTTGCGGTAGATCGAGTAAAGATGTTTCTCGCGACCGCTGACGCGGCAGGGGATGCCCGCTTCCTGCAAACGACCATCGATCTCAGAAAGAATCTTCTGGATCATCTCTTTACGGTTACCGCGTGCGGCTTTCACCACCTCTTTAATCACCCGATAGCGATTCGGGTAGAGAGCCTCAAAACCGAGCTCTTCCAGCTCCGTTTTAAGATGATGAATACCCAGGCGATGCGCCAGCGGACTGTAAATCTCTAACGTTTCCAGCGCGATGCGGCGACGTTTGTCCGGGCGTAACGAACCCAGGGTGCGCATGTTGTGGGTGCGGTCAGCCAGCTTGATGAGAATGACGCGGATATCCTGCACCATCGCCATAATCATCTTGCGGAAGTTTTCTGCCTGCGCCTCTTTCTTGTCGCGGAATTTCAGCTTATCCAGCTTGGAAACGCCTTCGACCAGCTCCGCCACGCTTTTACCGAACAACTGTTCCATGTCCTGATAAGTCGCGGGGGTATCTTCAATCACGTCATGCAGCAGCGCGGCCATGAGGGTTTCATGGTCGAGCTTCATCTCCGCCAGAATACAGGCCACGGCAACCGGATGGGTGATATAAGGCTCACCGCTGGAGCGTGTCTGTCCCTCGTGAGCATCACGTGCGACAAGGTAGGCTTGCTGGAGGCGCTTGATCTGCTCCTCTGGCAAGTATTTTTCAATCAGCTGATTGAGACTTTCAAACAGATACAAGGGCGACCTGCAGGTAGCTGTTAACGACGACCTTCAGCGATAGCGGTAACGGCCTGTAACTCAGCGGCTTCCTGCTCTTGCTGTTCCTGACGATCACGCACATCTAAAATCTGATTGGTGACCAGACCTTCTTCGATTTCGCGCAGGGCGATAACGGTCGGCTTGTCGTTCTCTTCCGGAACCAGCGGATCTTTGCCGCCAACCTGCATCTGACGTGCACGACGTGCAGCGACCAACACCAGGTCAAAACGATTACCAACTTTTTCTACTGCGTCCTGAACGGTTACGCGTGCCATAGGTGTGCTACTCCACAGATGAAGAAATGACTGCGCATCATACTGAAACTGTATTCAGACTGCCAACAGTTTGCTGATTAAAGCATCGTGACGCGCCTTCTGGCGCGCCATACGCAGACGTTCGGCGCGAATAATGGTTTTCAGATCGGAGAGTGCCAGATCAAAATCATCATTCACAATTAAATAGTCATATTCGGCGTAGTGGCTCATTTCCGCGACGGCCTGGGCCATACGACGGGTGATGACGTCCTCGCTGTCCTGACCACGACCGCGCAGACGGCGGTCGAGCTCATCTTTCGACGGCGGCAAAACGAAGATACTGCGTGCGCCAGGCATTCTGGCGCGAATCTGCTGCGCGCCCTGCCAGTCAATATCAAGAAAAACATCAACGCCGGTTGCCAGCACCTGCTCAATCGCATGGCGCGAGGTTCCGTAATAGTTATCGAAAACCCGGGCATGTTCGAGGAAGGCATCTTCCGCGATCATCTGCTCAAATTCATGCTTCTCAACAAAAAAGTAATGTTCGCCATGGACTTCACCCGGACGCATACCGCGTGTCGTGTGCGAAACAGAGACCTGCGTGTCATACAACGGCTGGGTCTTTAACAGTGCCTGAATCAGGCTGGATTTACCTGCGCCGCTGGGGGCAGAAACAATATAAAGCGTGCCTTGAGCCATGGTTTTCTTGAATTGATTAAAAGCGGAGTCGATTTCCTGCCCAGTATACACGGCTTCCCGCTGCCACGCAGCGTTTGCGCAGCGGTAACAGCCAACTTTTGCGCATCTTCGCGCAATCCGCTGTCGTCACGCTGAAAATCTTCCCGGATTGCGTGGGGGTTTCTCGCGGAACCGGATATCGCTGCTGGTGTGTGCGGGGGCGGGGGTATGGAATGCCCCAAAACCTCAGGAGAGCGAGCATGAAAAGAGTTGGCAGGTCGCTGTTTGCGATGCTTTGGTGGATCGTCGCCGGACCAGGGCTGTGCGCCCTCTGCCCTGTCTGGCCCCCCATGCGGGCGACAGAGGAGATGCGTCGTCTGCAGCAGCAACTGCAACACTGGGATGATGCCTACTATCGGCAGGGCCAGAGTCCGGTAGCAGACGAGGATTATGATGCACTGCAGCAGCGGTTGAATCACTGGCAGCACTGCTTCACTCCTCAACAGCCCGCTTATACGCCGCAGTTACCGGTGCAGGGTGAGCACCTGCACCCGGTTGCCCATACGGGGGTAAAAAAGCTACGCAGCAGACTGGCTCTGGCTTACTGGATGCAGGACCGCCGCGATCTCTGGGTGCAGCCGAAAGTCGATGGCATTGCGGTTTCACTGGTTTATCGCCACGGCAAACTGGTTTCGCTGCTGAGTCGCGGCGATGGATTGCGCGGCGAAGAGTGGCTGCCTAAAGCCGCCGGTATCCCGGCGATTCCTCTGCATATTGACACCGATCTTGAGGATGTGGTGCTGCAGGGTGAACTCTTTCTGACGATGACCGATCATCGACAGGCACAGGCGGGTGGCAGGAATGCACGCGCGCAGGTTGCAGGTGCCATGATGAGTCAGCAGCAGGTTCCTTTACTGAAATCGCTTGGCATTTTTATCTGGGCCTGGCCGGATGGTCCCGGGACGATGGCAGAACGCCTTGAGCAGCTCGGCCGCTGGGGATTGGGTCTGGCGTCACAGTGGAGTCACCGCGTGAAAGATGAAGAGGAGGTTGCCGCCTGGCGGGAACGCTGGTTCCATGCTGCACTTCCCTTTGTCACGGACGGGGTTGTTGTACATCAGAGCCAGCGTCCGGCGGGACAACGCTGGCTGCCAGGCGAAGGAACCTGGGCTGTTGCCTGGAAGTATCAGCCGCCTGAAGTCAGCACAGAAGTGCTCTCCGTCGATTTCCCGGTAGGCCGGACCGGGAAAATCGCAGCGGTGCTGAATCTGCTGCCAGTACAGCTGGATGACAAAACGGTCAGGCGGGTGAACATCGGATCGCTGCGGCGCTGGCAGGAGAGCGATATTGTCGCAGGCGATGTGGTCACGCTGAGTCTGGCGGGTCAGGGCATTCCGCGACTGGAGCGGGTTATCTGGCGCGTGGCAGCGCGACACTATCCCCAGCCGCCTGATGCATCGCGTTATACACCAATGAGTTGCTTTACCTTCAGCGCCGCGTGTCAGAAGCAGCTTCTGGCAAAGCTGCGCTGGCTCAGCCAGAAAACCGTACTGAATATTCCGGGTGTTGAGCGCGGGACCTGGCTGCGCTTGCTGGAAAGCGGCAGCATGACGCATCTGTTCGGCTGGCTGGTATTAACCCCGCAGCAGATTGCTGCGGCAACCGGATGCTCTCCGGAGCGGGCCGGACAGCTCTGGCACCGCTTTAACCTCACCCGGCAGCGGCCGTTTCGTCGCTGGGTGGAGGCGTCAGGCGTTTCACTGCCGCGTAAGGCCCTGAATGCCCTGCCAGACCAGCAATGGGAGAGCCTGATACAGCGTGATGTTATGGCCTGGCAGACATTACCGGGTGTCGGGGCGGCGCTGGCAAAGCGCCTGGTGGAACAGTTTCATGATGCCCGGCTGCAGGCGCTGATAACATTTCTTCAGCAGCAGGGCATTCCCGCCACCTCAGTGCTCGGGATGGGGATAATTGAAAATCGGCAGACCGAGTCGGAAGCGCAGCGCCAGTAAGCGGGCAAAAAAGCCGAACAGCAGGGTAATGATGATGACCACTTCATGCGCCAGTGAGGTTTTCAGCAGCAGGATATAGATCCAGCCTGAGGCGAATGCGATACCCGCGTAGATTTCCTTCTGAAACACCAGCGGGATGCGGTTGCAGAACATATCCCGCAGCACGCCGCCAAAGACGCCGGTAATGACTGCGCTTATGGCGGCGATGATCATGGCGTGTCCTGAGTCCAGCGCAACCTGCGCGCCGATAATGGAAAAGACCACCAGACCCAGCGCATCCAGCACCAGAAAGACTTTACGCAGATGCGTCATCAGCGGTGCCAGAAAGGTGGTCACAACGGCCGCGGCCGCCACAATCATGATGTATTCGGGATGTTTCACCCAGCCCAGCGGGTAGTGCCCCAGCAGGATATCGCGCACCGAACCACCACCAATGGCGGTGACTGACGCAATGATAATGACGCCGAACAGATCCATTTTGCGGCGACCTGCGGCCAGCGCACCGGTCATGGCCTCGGCGGTAATCCCAATGATGTAGAGAACGGTCAGTAACATAGCAGACTCCGGTAAAACGGTGGCAACGCGACGGCATTGCCCGGGATACGGCGACGGCGACATGCTGGCATCTGCCGTCCGGGATGAGCGAAGTGTATACCAGCCTGCCCCGGCGGCCGCATAGAAAGAGTTCTGCAGAACATCTGCGGCAGAGACAGGGAGAACGGTGAGAGGCTCAGGTTCCGGGCAGGCGCTGGTTTCAGACGTTGCAGTGACGAGGCTGGCAGCAGGACATAGCGGAAATGGCCGGGCGCCTTTGGCTGGCATTCATTCGGACAAAAGAGAAAAGGCGGGACAGTGAATATTAATCAGAATCGAAAAGCGGGGTTATGCAGCCGGTAAAAAAGAAAAGGCGTGCTGGTTAACAGCACGCCAACGCATCGTTTCGGATGCTCAGAGCCCACCATACAGACTTATTTTATTATTTGTTTCGTGCACGAATTTTAAAAAAGTTATTCAGGCTGAAATGATATTCCGGCTGGAACCAGGAACGACCATAGTAGCAGTAAATCAGCATCCGAACAGAAGCCATCGCCAGGTAACCCCAGATAGCACATAATACGGAAGGTGTCAGCCAGACGGTAAATAAAGTCACCGCAAGCCCGGCTAATACCGAAGAGGTTTCGGCAAACGCGATGCGGGTATATTGTTTCTCTCGCTGCAGTATCGCACGATAATGCTGGCCTTGGGGAATAATAATAAACACCACGGAGACCATCTGCAACATTAAGGCCAGTTCAGGCTGATTAAATAGCACGGTCAGAAGATGACTGCCGGTAAATAAGAATCCAAAAACCGCGACGCCCATTAACATATTACCCCAGTAAAGGGTTGAGAGGTCGTTGATTGAGAGCATACAGCGGCGGATGAGCTTGTTGCAGAAGCCCCGATCGGCCAGCGTATCCACAGCCAGCAAGGTTATGACGGCGATCGCCAGCAGGTTCAGTTCATTCGCCTGCAGAATCTGCGCCAGCAAGGAGAGTTGCAGAACGCCGATGCCAATAATTTTTATTGAAGAGAGCAGAGACCATTTTGCGCTATTAAGACTGCTTTCACGTATTGCCATCATATACTCGATAGAGCCCAGCGACTCTGTGAGAATTAAATCGTCGTGTTACAGCAAGCAGAAGTTGCTGTGACACCGTTCTTTAGTGCAATTCCCCGGCCTGTGTGCTGAAAATTATTTCAGATCTGCCGTGTTATTATTGGTTTGAAAAAATAGCCGGATAAAAAAGTTCTCCGGTTAAGCGCCTGTTTCGTGTCATGGCGACGTTCTCTTTTACGGATGAGATCGCCGCCAGATCACGAATAAATCCTTTTGTCGTTTTATATTCTCCTGCCCGCATCCTTGCGGCATTCTCACTATTTTCTTCTTCAGGCACAGAAGAGAAACTGAGCGGTCCATGACGTTTTCGTGCTTTATCGTTATAGGTATTGCTGTGTGTGGAATGATTTATACATTGTTTTATTTAATTTAACACCATAAGAAAATTCTGATTACGAAACCGCAGAAATAAATGGTTTCACTTTATGCATGATAAATATTAAATCCTCAGCACAGCGTCAATAAACAACGATTAATGATTAATGAATGTGCAACAGGATAAAAGCAGGCGCGACAGGTTAAGATGCCTGAAATTATAGGGTATCAGTCTGATGACAGAGGAGGTTACCAGGAGTTTTCCTGGTAACGATGCTTAAGCCTCAGTGGTATTAAATGCTTAAGAGAGAACAACAATCAGATGTGGGCGTAATGCTTTATCAGCCGAAATTTTTCTGTTTTTTTCATAAACGACCAGCAATAAATACAGAAGAAATCCCGACCTAAGTGATTGATTTATTGCGTCAGCAGCGTGTTGAGTTTTTCGAGATCGTTACTAACCCATTCAATATCCTGCTTAAATTTCTCATCAGAGGTAAATGGCTGACGATAAATCGTCACCAGCACCTCAGCACCCTGTTCGTTAGCGATTACGCGCATCGGCACGTAGATCTCCTTTCCTGAACCGCCATCAATCCAGTGATCCATCACACCAAATGGATTATGGGGCGAGAAACGCAACTTCACATTGCCGAGCGGCCCCTTAGCGCGCCAGCGATTCCCCTCCGGTTCCAGCGCACTCTGCGTCAGTCCTGACGCCCATCTGGGAAAAAATTCCGGCTTCCAGATGGTTTCATACAGATCTAACCAGTGACGGGGAATTGTCAGACTCAGCGTGCGAGAGGAGAGCATATAACCTCCGAAGGATAAGCGAATAAGGCATTAAAGCATGGCGGCAGATTTGTTAAAACGTTGTAACAGCAGAACTGTGGAGTCAGCAGAGCTATGCGCAAATGGCAGACAGCATGATAAAGCTGCCTGCCGCAGATTCAGATAAAATTGCCGCGCGCAGAAACCGGCTGCGTTTCGCTCTGGCCGTCAGGATGACGCAGAACAAAGCTATCTGACTGCGCCATTACGGCACAACTGTGATTGGGAAAGATGCGCAGCAGCGAACCGACGTCCGGACGGCGATCCTGATAAAGCAGAAAACCGTGCTCCTCCGATAGCTTTGTCAGCTCATACGTGTGGCCGGCTTCATCCACGGCAATACCAAAACCGCTGGCACTGGTGCCATGAGGACCTTTGTCGGAACTCAGCATTTTCGATCCCGCATCCACAATCACGAAATGGTCATTCACTGCCACGACGCGGGTAATGACGCTCATGGCCAGCTGGTCAACGCGACTTAAACCGAGGCGGCAGGCGGTAAGATCCAGAAGAGCGTAGTTGCCGGGCCGGATTTCATCCAGACAGGGCGCAATCTCTGCCGCCAGCGTGGTCGGTGTGGAGCCGACGGAGAGAGGGCAATCGGTAAATCCCGCTGCCTGGAGTTTTGCCTGAAGCCGCTGCATTAAGTGGGTCTCCTGACGGGCGATAGCTTCAATGGCCCTGGCATTACCGGCACCATAAGCGTGGCCAGCATGGGAAATGAGTCCGGCAAAGCGTAACCCGTTTTTCTTCAGTGCCTGAGCTATGACTATCGCCTCATCGGTGTCCGGGTTGACGCCAATCCGATGCAGCCCGACATCCACCTTAATTGCCACTGATACTTTGCATGCCGGTTGCTGCTGACAGGCTTCCGCAATCGCCGCCACGCCTTCGACTCTGTCTGCGATCAGGATGAGTCTGGCCTGATGCTGCTCCGCCTGGCGCAGCAAATCGGCCACGCTCTTTGGATGCACAATCGGGTAAGCCAGTAGCAGATCGCGCACGCCACCCAGAATAAATGTTATCCCTTCGCTGGGCTTAGAAACCGTAATCCCCCGCGCTCCCAGCGCAAGCTGCCGCTGAGCAATCCGGATACTTTTATGCGTTTTGATATGCGGCCGCAACGCCACACCCGCCTCATCCGCTTTTTGCTGCATAAGCTGCAGGTTCTGATCCAGCCGCACACTGTCCACTTCAATATAGGGCGTAAGGCGATCATCAATCAGCGGACGCTGCCACTGCTCTGTATCGTTGATATTCATTAGATTGTCCGCAATGACGAGGTAAGAGGGATCATCATTCCCTAATTTACGCGCTGATACCAGCGGCGTAATGGGCAGGACAGCGACACGTTCAGGCGTGGTGATAACCTCAGAGAAAGCAGGACGACCAGAGGGGACGGCAGCGGACTAAAAATAAAAAAGCAGGCGCGAGGCCTGCTTTATGCGTTCACTCAGACGTAGAGCGACTGTTCACCCGGTGGCCGGGTTTTGAAACGGCGATGCAGCCAGAGATACTGTTCGGGCGCGCGTAAAATCTGATTTTCAATTACCTTATTCATGTAAGCCGCCGCCGCCGCTTCATCTGTATGAGGATAGTTTTCCAGCATCGCTTCAATGATCAGATGGTAGCCATGATTGTCCGGATTGCGGATGAGCATAATCGGCACCATCGCCGGCTTCGCCAGACGCGACAGAACAAAAGTCCCATTAGTGGTGGCGGCTTTCTCCACCGCAAACAGCGGCGCAAAGGTGCTGCCTTTCGGGCCGTAGTCCTGATCCGGCGCAAACCACACGGACTCGCCCTGTTTCAGCGCATTGACCATGCCGCGCAGGTCGCGACGATCGATCATCGCTTTGTTTGACCGCATACGGCCTTTGGTCTGCACGTACTCCATCGCCTGATTGTTGTGCGGACGATACATGGCCATCATGGGCTGGCAGAGACCGCTGATGCGCCCGCCCAGCTCCAGCGACATAAAATGCACGCCAATCAGCATCACGCCGCGCTTTTCGCTCTGCGCGGCATGGAGATTATCCATGCCGGTGACGTTAAACAGACGCCTGACCGCACGGTCAGACCAGAACCAGGCGATACCGGTTTCAGCCAGTGCCATGCCTAATGACGCAAAGTTACCGGCGATCATCGCTTCCGTTTTCTCTTCGCTGATACCGGGAAAACAGAGTTCAATATTGCGACGGGTGATACGTTCGCGGCGCTGCATAAAATGACGGGAAAGCTTGCCCGCCCCGGCACCGAGACGCATAAGAACAGGATAGGGAAGCTGGACCAGAAGCCAGAGCACGCTCAGGCCAAACCAGGTAAACCAGTAACGCGGATGCAGCAGCGAACTGCTAAATTTTCCGGTGTTTTTCATTAACTACCTTCATGAGAGAAATGGACGTAACGCATAAAGAGCACTTCCATAAGTCTCCAGGCGGTACAACTGTACTGATTTCGACCGGCACTTTATCAAAAAGTGCCTTCAAAGAAAGGGAAACTCTGGAATCTACAGGATTGACCAGTTTCATGAAGCCCTGTCGCCAGAAGTCGCCACAACGATAAAGAGCAGAAAAAGCAGATATAATTCAGCAGATTGAATGCGGTGCATCCCAAAAATCAAACGTGTCAGATGAGACGCCAGGAAGAGTCCGGAAATGATTGCTTATCTATCTTTACGAAAAAATGCGGCTGGTCGGGTGCGTGCGGGCTGCGATTTGCGGGTGAATGTTATAAGCCGATGCGGGGACGATGAGCGAAGCGTCATTACAGGATGATTTTATTGCTGTCCCCACGCGAGGGAGAGCGGTTCTATTCGTCTTTAAGTTTTGTTATTTTACCGTTCTTTTCCATACGGTATCTTCCATCATAGACTGTAAATAAAATTTCTTTTTTTCTATTATTTTCAACAGAAAAAACGACATTCTTATCTATGCAATTTTTAGCAGTATGCATGTCATCAAAGCAGCGACGGTCATACTTTCCTTGTTCTTTGTATCCATCTCTAAAATCCCAAAAATTCACATAAAAACTACCAGGGGCTGAAGGGGAGGGGATATTATACTTTATTTTTAATGCGTCTTTATTTGCCAGCCACCAATTTATTTTTGCTTTGTCGGTGAATGGGAAGCTTTTCACTAAAACCTCGCTAAAATTACCCTCCTGATGAATAGCAATAATTTCTACCGGTCGTGAGGCCAGCCACCAAAAGTAGCCTGCTAACGCGCAGCTGGTTATAACGAGAGCCAACATGATTTTTTTAAGGTTAGCTTTCATCGCGGCTCCCGGAAATCTCTACGGTGGCTTCCATGTTGGTCAGGAACGGCTTAAAGCCAAATTGGTTGTACCGCTGGAGAACAAACCATATACGGAAGAAGTGAAACTGGCTGAATTTTGTTTTGAGTATATCGTCGCTGTCGAGGCCAAAGTGATCCTGCACCTTGTAATGCACCACTGCCCGGTAACGATTATTATCGATGTGCAGTGATTTTATAGTGATGTGCGTTGCCCAGGTATCATGAACGGTTATCCCCATACCGTTATAATTATCCTGGAACCTGTCAAATTTAGGTAGCTTACTATCAAGTATTATTCTTGCTATTTCCTCTTTCATTTCAGAAGGGTAAAATCCATTATCCCAATATATATTCTTACTGATAATCCGTTTAATTCTGACAAAAGTGCTGTTGTCTGTCCTGTCATTAAGAATCTGCTCTTTCAATGCCCTGTCCAGCGATATATCCCGAAACGGCGTACCGTTACCCTTCTGCTTATGGGTGATCATCTTTTCGATCAGGTGGCTGTAGGGGCCGTAGAAGGAAAATTTGCGGGATAAGGAGCGTAACTCGTCAAACAAGATTGCAGCACACTGCTGGCGGGTAATCTTTTCACCCTGGCCGCGCAGATTGCAGCAGAACATGGACTGAGGGCGATCCATTGAGGAACGCCGGGTAAGCGTCCAGGGATCAACCCGATCAGAAATATAGTCCAGCCGGTACTGGGATTTTAACTGTGCTTCGGTCAGATCACCGCAGCGCATATCTTTAGCGCTATAGTCGTCCATCCGGTTTTGCGTTTGAAAAATAGTACAGGGGAACTGCAGGGCGGTCATCCTGATACATTCCTTGTATAATCGTCCGTTGAGGTCATCACAGGGAATAATACACCGTGAAAGGTCAGAGAGTAAATTTTGTACAGCCCCTGCCCGCCGCCTGTAACTACCTGAACGCCCTACGTCATATTCTGCGCCAGGGGTCCTGGCTTAACAGGCTTTGCTTCATCATAAGCGTATCTCACAACGCTGTGACTTCCCCGACGCCCGGATGAATTTATTCAGTTCGGGGGATTCCTGCGTCAGTCACCCGGTATTGCTGTCCATACCGGAGAAATAACCCACTACATCGGTAACTTCAAATGTGCCAGCAGGGTTAATCTCAGGCATGTGCCGCCTGATACCCTTGTCGAACAGGCAGCACGCCCCAGACTGGATCGTGTAAATAAGCCTGGGTAGATCTTTGGGTGCACTCTTTACCCGCGATAATATGCAGTCATGAGCGACAGAATGAAAATTAAAAAGCCCGCATTTTGCGGGCTATAAGGGTTTTATACATACTGAGTGCTAAAGTATGTAACGTTACTCAATATTCTGAATCTGCTCACGCATCTGCTCAATCAACACTTTCAGTTCGATCGCTGAGGCGGTGATGTCGGCGTTGATCGATTTCGAGGCCAGCGTATTCGACTCGCGATTGAACTCCTGCATCATGAAATCAAGACGACGGCCAACGGCCTCTTTCTTTTTCAGGATGTTGTAGGTTTCTTTCACATGCGCGTCCAGACGATCCAGCTCCTCGGCGACGTCAACACGCTGCGCCATCATCACCAGTTCCTGCTCAAGACGATTGTTTTCCAGCTGAACTTCAGCCTCTTCCAGTCTGGTGACCAGGCGCTCACGCTGCCATTTGATCACGTCAGGCATCTGCGCCCGCACTTTGCTGACTTCCTGCGATACGCCTTCCAGACGCTGCTCGATCATCGCTTTCAGTGCGCTGCCTTCGCTTTCGCGTGCCGCAATGAAATCATTCAGCGCATTATCCAGCGCCTGCAGCAACTGCGTATTGATGGCGTCCAGATCCTGCTCCTGCGCGGACATCACGCCCGGCCAGCGCAGAATATCCATCGGATTGATGGCGCCTTCGTCACTCTGCATTTTCACCCAGTTGGCCGCCTGGACCAGCTGTTTAGCCAGGGTTTCGTTCAGCTTCAGTTCGCCCTGCGCGCTGGGATCGGCGTCATAACGCAGATTGCACTCAATTTTACCGCGCGTCAGACGCTGACGGATGCGCTCACGGATAACCGGTTCCAGCCCGCGAAACTGCTCCGGCAGACGGATATAGGTTTCCAGATAACGCTGGTTAACAGAACGCAGCTCCCAGGCGGCGCTGCCCCATTCGCCTTTAGCTTCGCTGCGGGCATAAGCGGTCATACTGCGGATCATAAGCGGTACTCATTTGCGGAAAGATGGGTGAAGTATAGCGAGGCGAGCCATGGCATAACAGGCATAAGCGCCTCACAGGAAAATAACGAACCATTTCCGCTTTCTGCGGCAGCCACTTATGATGATTGCTGACCCCTTGTGAGGATAACTGATCTATGTCTCGCGTTATTGCCTTTCCTGTTGTGATGGCCCTGTTGCTGGCGGGCTGTCAGGCGCGCCATCACTCGCCGCCCACGAAACCGCAACCCATCTGTGCGGGAGGCGACATGATGATGCAGACCACGTTGTGGTTTGGACTGAGTAAGCCGGATGGCGGCAGAGTAAGTTCGCTCGACTGGATGAATTTTGTCGATAACGAGGTCACACCACGCTTCAAATCGGGGCTGTCGGTCTATGACGCCAGGGGGCAGTGGCTGGGTGAGAATGGTCAGCTGGCGCGCGAAAACAGCAAAGCGTTAATGCTTATCCATGGGATCGATCCCGCCACCAGCCAGCAGATTGAGGCGTTACGCAGTCTCTATAAAAAACGCTTTGGTCAGGAGTCGGTGATGCGGGTCGATGCGCCCGTCTGTGTCAGTTTCTGATGGAGAAAGGGCGGCAGCGTCGCCGCCCGTAGCGTTATCAGATAAACAGACCGGCAAAAGCGGCAGAGAGCAGGCTGACCAGCGTAGAGCCATACACCAGCTTCCAGCCAAAACGGGACACCACATTGCCCTGTTTCTCATTCAGACCTTTGATGGCGCCCGCGACGATGCCGATCGAGGCAAAGTTAGCAAAAGAGACCAGGAAGACCGACAGGATGCCCAGCCCGCGCGCGCTCATGCCCGCCGCAACTTTCTGCAGCTCAATCATGGCCACAAACTCATTCGCCACCAGCTTGGTGGCCATAATGCTGGCCGCCTGCAGGGCATCGGCTTTGGGGATCCCAACCAGCCAGGCCAGTGGATAGAAGAGATAACCGAGCAGCTGCTGGAAACTGTAGCCGAACAGGGCGGCAAACAGTGCGTTCACGGCGGCGATCAGGGCAATAAAACCAATCAGCATTGCCAGAATGATCATCGCCACTTTGAAACCCGCCAGGATGTACTCACCCAGCATTTCAAAGAAGCTCTGGTCTTCATGGAGCTTTTCCAGCGCGATAGGCTGATTCTCCTGGCTGCTCATCGGGTTGATGATCGACAGGATAATAAAGGTGCTGAACATGTTAAGCAGCAGGGCCGCAACCACATACTTCGGTTCAATCATCGACATGTAGGCACCGACAATCGACAGCGATACGGTCGACATCGCGGTTGCCGCCATGGTGTAGAGGCGGCGCGGCGGGATGTCGCCCAGAATCCCTTTGTAGGCGATGAAGTTTTCTGACTGACCCAGAATCAGCGTGCTGACGGCGTTAAACGACTCCAGCTTGCCCATGCCGTTAATCTTCGACAGCAGCGTCCCGAAAAACCGGATCAGCAGCGGCAGAATGCGCCAGTGCTGCAGGATCCCGATCAGCGCCGAAATAAAGACAATCGGACAGAGTACGCCAAGGAAAATAAAGGCCAGTCCCTGTTTGCTCATGCCGCCAAACACAAACTCTGTGCCCTGTGCGGCAAACCCCAGCAGTGTTTCAAAGAAACCGGCGAAGGCGCCGACCAGCGCCAGACCACTGGCGGCGTGAAGGAAGAACCAACCCAGTGCGGCTTCCACCACAATCAGTTGAATAATAAAGCGCAGGCGAATCTGTTTGCGGTCATGACTGACCAGCAGCGCAAGGGCGAAAATCACCACCAGCGCCAGCAGAAAATGAAGAATGGCGGCCATATAGGTTTTTTATCAGAGAGAATGGAACGCGCATTTAGCCACAGCTGGCGGGGAATTTCATCTGATGCCTGCCTCAGACCAGCGTAAGAGACAGCGGGCAAGGAAGTCCGTATAATGCGCAGCCAATCATTAGCAAGCCGGAGATTACCCATGCGTCCAGCAGGCCGTCGCGCACAGCAGGTGCGTCCAGTCACATTGACCCGCAATTACACCAAACACGCAGAGGGTTCCGTTCTGGTGGAGTTCGGCGAAACGAAAGTGCTCTGCACTGCCTCCGTAGACGAAGGGGTTCCGCGTTTCCTGAAAGGCCAGGGCCAGGGTTGGGTTACGGCCGAATATGGCATGCTGCCGCGCTCGACCCACAGCCGCATGGCGCGTGAAGCGGCAAAAGGCAAGCAGGGTGGCCGCACGCTGGAGATCCAGCGTCTGATCGCCCGTTCACTGCGCGCCGCCGTCGATCTGAAAGCGCTGGGTGAGTTCACCATTACGCTCGACTGCGACGTTATCCAGGCCGATGGCGGTACCCGCACTGCCTCCATTACCGGTGCCTGTGTGGCGCTGGCCGATGCGCTGAACAAGCTGGTTGCCAGCGGCAAGCTGAAAGCAAACCCGATGAAAGGGATGGTCGCGGCGATTTCTGTGGGCATCGTCAAGGGCGAAGCCCTGTGCGATCTGGAATACGTTGAAGATTCTGCCGCCGAAACCGACATGAACGTCGTGATGATGGAAGATGGCCGCATGATCGAGGTGCAGGGCACCGCGGAAGGCGAACCCTTCAGCCATGACGAACTGCTGACGCTGCTGGCACTGGCGCGCGGCGGCATTGAAGAGTTGATTCAGGCGCAGAAAGCGGCGCTGGAAAATTGATGTAACAGGCGACCACAGAGTCGCCTTTTCTTTATTTGAGGAGTGAGAAATGAAAGCCTGGCAGCGTCAGTTTATTGAATTCGCCCTGAACAAGCAGGTGCTGAAGTTCGGTGAGTTCACTTTAAAGTCCGGGCGTAAAAGCCCCTATTTCTTTAATGCCGGCCTGTTTAACAGCGGACGGGATTTAGCGCTGCTGGGACGCTTCTACGCGCAGGCGCTGGTCGATGGCGCGGTCGATTTCGATCTGCTGTTCGGTCCGGCTTACAAAGGCATTCCGATTGCGACCACCACGGCGGTGGCGCTGGCGGATCATCATGACCGCGACGTGCCTTACTGCTTTAACCGCAAAGAAGCCAAAGATCATGGCGAAGGCGGCCTGCTGGTGGGCAGCCCGCTGCAGGGCAAAGTGATGCTGGTGGATGACGTGATCACCGCAGGCACGGCGATTCGTGAGTCGATGGACATTATTGGCGCGCACAACGCCACGCTGGCCGGTGTACTGGTGTCGCTGGATCGTCAGGAGCGCGGACGCGGAGAGATGTCGGCGATTCAGGAAGTGGAACGTGATTACAGCTGCAAAGTAACCGCGATTATTACGCTGGCCGATCTGATTACCTGGCTGGAAGAGAAGCCGGAAATGGCCGACCACCTGGCAAAGGTGCGTGCCTATCAGAAGGAATATGGGATTTAATCGAGGCGGGCGTGATGCCCGCCTTTTTTATCCGTCAGGCGAGCTGAACGGCGATCAGCGGCCAGCGTGCCTCAAAGTCTGCGGTCGGGCTGAAGCGAAACTCAGAACGGACATAGCGCGACAGTAAACCTTCACAGAAAGCCAGCAGCTGACTGGCCAGCAGCGCCTCATCAGCCTGAAAGGCTTCCCCCTCGCGCATCTTCCGTTCACGCATGACCTGTCGCAGTTGCACTTCAATCCGCTCAAACAGCTGATTAATGCGGCCCTGCAGGCGATCCTGCTCAAACATCAGCGCATGGCCGGTCAGAATACGGGTCAGTCCCGGATTACGCTCACCAAATCCCAGAATCAATTGAACGATCAGGCGCAGACGCGTCATGGTCTCTTTTTCATCCTTGAGGATCAGATTGATGCGGGTAATCAGACTGTCTTCAATAAACTCAATCAGGCTATCGAACATCCGGGTCTTGCTGGGGAAGTGACGATAGAGCGCCGCTTCGGATACGCCTACCGTGGCCGCCAGCTTAGCGGTGGTAATGCGCTGACTGCCATCACCTGACTCCAGCATCTGCGCCAGCGCCTGCAAAATCTCTTCGCGACGATTCCGTTTCGCGACTTTTTTTTCTGCCATGACCTTAAAAACCCCTGAAATTTACCTATAAACAGGCAACACCTACGCATCTGCCACAGGCATGCGTCCCATGGCGATGAGGAAAAATAACGGGCGTAAGTGAAAGTCGGTATTGCGGGTTACTGGCGACCTGAGTGGCCAAAGCCGCCTTCACCGCGCAGGCTGGCGTCGAAATCGTCTACCAGGTTAAATTCCGCCTGCACCACGGGCACGAAGACCAGTTGTGCCATGCGGTCGCCAGGCTGCAGTGAGAAGCTCTCCTGACCGCGATTCCAGACCGAGACCATCAGTTGTCCCTGATAATCGGAGTCGATCAGGCCCACCAGATTGCCCAGCACAATCCCATGTTTGTGGCCCAGACCTGAGCGCGGCAGGATCACTGCAGCCAGTTCAGGGTCGGCGATATGAATCGCCAGGCCGGTCGGCACCAGTGTCGTGGTGCCTGGCGCGATGTCGAGAACATCATCAATGCATGCGCGTAAATCCAACCCGGCAGAACCTGCGGTCGCATAGGTCGGCAGGGGAAACTCTTTGCCGACACGCGGATCCAGGATTTTAACGTCTATTTTTTTCATCATAACGGCTGACAATCTCGTCTATTAATTGTTGGCCAAGGAGCGACTTATCGCTGAGCGGTAAGCGTTTTTCTCCATCCTGCCAAAAAAGGTGAAGAGCATTGGTATCGCTATTAAACCCCTGTCCGGTTTTAGCGACGTCGTTCGCGCAGATCAGATCCAGATTCTTGCGCACCCGTTTTTGCCGGGCGTATTCTTCCACATTCTGTGTTTCAGCCGCAAATCCGACGACGAATGGCCGGTTTTCCTGAAGTGCGGCGACGCCGGCAACAATATCGGGATTCTTAATCAGGTTCAGCGTGACGGTATCATCGCCGCCCTGTTTCTTGATTTTATCGGCCGCAACAGTGGCCGCCCGGTAGTCTGCCACGGCTGCGCTTGCAATGAAAATATGTTGTTTGTCTATCTCGCCCATCACGGCGGCCTGCATCTCCAGCGCGCTGGTGACATCGATGCGGCGCACGCCCGCAGGTGCAGGCAGGGTGACCGGGCCGCTGACCAGCGTCACCTGCGCGCCGCGTCTGGCGGCGGCGGCGGCTATCGCAAAGCCCATTTTGCCGGAGCTGTGATTGCTGATGTAACGCACCGGGTCCAGCGCCTCGCGGGTCGGACCGGCGGTTATCATAATATTGAGATGTTGCAGATCGTTGACGGGGGCGGCCCACTGCACCGCATGGTCAACAATCGCCAGCGGATCGAGCATGCGGCCCGGCCCGACGTCGCCGCAGGCCTGGCTGCCGCTGTCCGGGCCCCAGATCAGCACGCCGCGCGACGCCAGATTCTGCAGATTCTGCTGCGTGACCGCCGCGCGATACATCTGCTGATTCATCGCAGGCACCACCGCCACGGGCGAGGCCGTCGCTAAGACGGCGGTCGTCACCAGATCGTTTGCCATACCTGCGGTGATCCGGGCAATCAGGTCGGCACTGGCCGGCGCCAGCACAATCAGGTCGGCCCATTTTGCCAGCTCAATATGACCCATCGCCGCTTCCGCGGCGGGATCAAGCAGGTCGTCAAAGACCGGATAGCCGGACACGGCCTGCAGGCTGAGCGGAGTAATAAAAGCCCTGGCGCCTTGCGTCATCATCACGCGGACATCCGCGCCGCGGTCGCGCAGGCGGCGCACCAGTTCAGGTGTTTTGTAAGCAGCGATACCGCCGCTGACGCCAAGAAGAATTTTTTTGCCGGCTAATCCCATCATGATGTTGGCCTCACTAAGCTCTCAGCCGCACGTGGCGGCGAATGCACGGACTTTATCACAAAAGCGCAGATACGCCTTTTCACAGGCTGCGTTTGCGAGCCGCCTCGTAGATTGTGTCTCCACGCATAGCGGCCCGTATCCGGCCTGGCCATACTGATGCGCATCTCAGGGAGAGCAGATATGAAAATAAGCGGACCACGGGAAAAACTTCAGCAGCTGGGCGCGCATGCGCTCAGCGATACCGAACTTCTGGCTATTTTTCTCCGTACCGGGTCGCCAGGGCAGAACGTCATTGCGCTGGCTGACCAGATGTTGCAGGAATTTGGCTCGCTTTATCAGCTTATGACTTCAGGCAAACCGGCCTTCAGCGGCATCAAAGGCGTCGGCGATGCCAAGCTGGCGCAGCTGCATGCGATAGCCGAACTGGCGAAGCGTTTCTTCGCCAGTAAACTGGCCCGCGAAAGCGTGATGGAAAATCCGCAGATTACGCGCCAGTACCTGCAAAGTTTGTTAGCCGATCAGGAGCGCGAGATCTTTATGGTGCTGTTTCTGGATAATCAGCACCGGGTGCTGCGGGCACAGAATATGTTTTCAGGCTCCATCAACAGCGTTGAGGTTCACCCGCGCGAGATCGTCCGGGAAGCGCTGAAGCTCAACGCCGCCGCCCTGATCCTGGCGCATAATCATCCGTCGGGTGTGGCTGAACCGAGCCGGGCAGACCGTGAAGTTACCCACAAAGTCAGTGAGGCCTGCCAGCTTTTCGATATCCGTCTGCTGGATCATCTGGTGATAGGTCATGGCGAATATGTCTCTTTCGCCGAGCGCGGATGGCTCTGATAGCGGGAAATTTCGCGCCAGGTGGCGGCTTTTTGCCCGATCATTCGGGATCTTTATCTGTTCGGGACTTGAGCACTTGGGCTGAGCGGCGTATACTACGCCACCTTTGAGAATCTCGGGTTTGGCGGTTAGGCCAGCTTAGCGGGTTCCATGGAACTCGCCTGGCGGGCTGCAAGCCTGACGAGGCGGCCAAAACCTAATTTTTAAAGCTCGAGCTGATTTGATTTTTGGAGAATAGACATGTCACGAGTCTGCCAGGTAACTGGAAAGCGTCCGGTGACCGGTAACAACCGTTCCCACGCAATGAACGCGACGAAACGCCGTTTCCTTCCGAACCTGCACTCACACCGTTTTTGGGTTGAGAGCGAGAAGCGCTTCGTTAGTCTGCGTGTATCTGTTAAAGGTATGCGTATTATTGATAAAAAGGGCATTGATACGGTATTAGCCGACATGCGTGCCCGTGGTGAGAAGTACTAAGGAACTGAATCATGGCTAAAGGTATTCGTGAGAAGATCAAGCTGGTTTCCTCTGCTGGTACAGGTCACTTCTATACCACCACGAAGAACAAGCGTACTAAACCAGAGAAGCTGGAACTGAAAAAGTTCGATCCGGTTGTACGTCAGCATGTGATCTACAAAGAAGCTAAAATTAAGTAATTTTAGTGTTCTGCTAAAAACCCGGCTCCGGCCGGGTTTTTTGTTTGTATAAAACGCTGAGGAGAGGATATGCCAGAGTTGCCAGAGGTTGAAACCAGCCGCCGCGGTATTGAGCCGCATTTGGTCGGTGAAACTATCCTTCACGCCGTGGTGCGTAATTCACGTCTGCGCTGGCCTGTTTCGCAGGAGATCCTGGCGCTGAGCGACCAGCCAGTGCTCAGCGTGCAGCGCCGCGCAAAATATCTGCTGCTGGAGCTGCCACATGGCTGGATCATCATCCATCTAGGCATGTCAGGCAGCCTGCGCGTGCTGTCTGAAGAGCTGCCTGCCGCAAAGCATGACCATGTCGATCTGGTTATGAGCAACGGCAAAGTGCTGCGCTACACCGATCCTCGCCGCTTCGGGGCCTGGCTCTGGAGCAGCGATCTGGCGGGCAGTAGCGTGCTGGCACATCTTGGCCCTGAGCCGCTGAGCAGCCAGTTTGACGGGGATTACCTGTTTGAGAAGTCACGCGGCAAGCGCACGCTGATCAAGCCGTGGCTGATGGACAATAAAGTGGTGGTGGGCGTGGGTAACATTTACGCCAGCGAGTCGCTGTTTACCGCCGGGATCCTTCCCGATCGTGCCGCCGGCAGCCTGTCGCAGGCTGAAGCAGAGCTGCTGGTCAACACCATTAAAGCGGTGCTGTTACGCTCTATCGAACAGGGCGGCACCACGCTGCGTGACTTCTTACAGAGCGATGGCAAGCCGGGCTATTTTGCGCAGCAGCTGCAGGTCTATGATCGGGCCGGTGAACCCTGCCGCGTCTGTGGCACGCCGATTATCAGCGGCAGACATGGACAGCGCAGCACCTACTGGTGCCCCCGCTGTCAGCACTAAGCCAGTTTAGCCAGCAAGGCCTGATGGACGCAGGCGGGCAGGAAGGCGGTGACATCGCCGCCGTGACGTGCCACCTCTTTGACCAGCGACGATGAGACAAACGAGAAACCTTCGGACGGCATCAGGAAAACACTCTCCAGCGTCGGCAGCAGATGACGATTCATCTGCGCCAGCTGCATTTCGTATTCGAAGTCGGACACCGCACGCAGCCCCCGTACCAGCACATTTGCCTGCTGCTCACGAGCAAAATTCGCCATCAGATCGCTGAACCCGACCACCTTAACGTTAGGCAGATGGTGCATGACCTCGCTGGCCAGCGCCACGCGCTCATCCAGGCTGAACATCGGTTTTTTACCGGGACTGGCAGCAATGGCCAGGATCACCTGATCAAACATCAGCGCAGCGCGCGTCACGATATCAAGATGCCCGAGCGTAACGGGATCAAAGGTGCCGGGATAGATGGCTTTTGTGGTCATACTCGCCCTTTTGCCGAAGCGTGATTCAGCGCCCAGAGGGCTGAATATTTATTGAAGGTATACTGTGCGTTGACCACCGCCAGAATCCAGCCCTGTTTTCCGTCGAGGAAACCCGCACGCAGCACCAGCGTTTTCACGAAGGCACCCAGCGTATGACTGAACACGGAAACGAGGCTGCATCTTTTACCGCGCTGATGGCGTTCCGTTGCCCAGGCTTCGGCATAGGCCAGCTGCTTGCGCTGGAAAGCGATTAAATCGCGGCAGGTCAGATGCTGCAGGTCACCGGGCAACGCCACGACCGGCGCGCCTTCGCTCTGCAACGATTCATGCACCAGATTGTCATTGTAGCGGAAGGTACGCGGATAGAGCCGCATCACACGGTCAGGATACCAGCCGCTGTGCCGCATAAAGCGACCGAGAAACAGATTGCTGCGGCCCAGGCTGTAGATCGTCCGGCTGGGCGGCGCAATCAGCACCTGCTCAATCGCGGCGCGCAGTGCCGGTGAGACACGTTCATCCGCATCGATCATCAGAATCATATCGCCGGTGGCGTAGTGCTGCGCGCGCTGGCGCTGGATGCCGTAGCCCTGCCAGTCATCGTTCCGATAGACCTGCGCGCCTGCCCGGGTCGCGATGTCAGCAGTGTCGTCATCACTGCCGGAGTCCAGCACGATAACTTCATCGGCCCAGCTGACGGAGGCCAGGCACTCAGGCAGCAGCCCGGCTTCGTTTTTGGTGATCATCACCACGGAAAGACGCTGGCGTACGGACATTAGTGGGCTCGCGGTGGCAGATGGGGTTCGAGTAACTGTAGCAGGCGCTGCAGAGCGCCCTGATTCTGATGCAGCACCTCTACCGCGTGACGGCCGTAATAGCGGCGGTAATCATCATCCTGCAACAGATTGGTGACCTCTTTTTCCAGTGATACCACGTCGGTGACGGTGATCAGCCCCTGACCTTCCTGCAGCTTGCCGCAGATATCTTTGAAGTTCCAGATGTGCGGGCCCATCAGCACCGGAAGCGCATGCGCGGCCGGTTCCAGCGGATTATGGCCGCCTCGTTCCACCAGGCTGCCGCCGACAAAAGCCAGATCCGCAATGCCGTAAAGCAGCATCAGTTCACCCATCGAGTCGCCGATAACCACCTGGGTAGCGCCTGACGGGATCTCACCGCTGCTGCGCAGGGTAAAGCTGAAACCGCGTTCCTGCGTCAGCTCGCGGGCATCGTTAAAGCGCTCGGGATGGCGGGGAACCAGAATCAGCAGCAAGTCCGGGAACGTCTGCAGCAGGCGGCGATGCGCATCCAGCACGATAGCCTCTTCGCCCTCATGTGTGCTGGTGGCAATCCAGACCGGACGACGCGGTGCCCACTGGCGGCGCAGCGTCACGGCGCGTGCGGCCAGCTCTGGCGTGACGGAAATATCAAACTTCAGGCTGCCGGTAATCGCCAGTTGTGAACGTTTCAGCCCCAGCCCCAGGAAGCGGTCCCCATCTTCCGCGTTCTGTGCGGCGATCAGCGTGATGCTCTGCAGCAGCTGGCGCATAAATTTACCGAGTTTGCGATAGCCTTTGGCCGACCGGGCGGAGAGGCGGGCATTGGCGATCACCAGCGGAATATTACGCTGGTGCAGAATGCGGATAATGTTCGGCCACAGCTCGGTTTCCATGATGATCACCAGCCTGGGGTTGACCGTATCCAGAAAACGATTGATCGATCCCGGCAGATCGTAGGGCAGATAGACATGATGAACATCTTTGCCAAAGGCAGATTGTGCCCGTTCCGAGCCGGTCGGTGTCATGGTGGTGACGGTAATCGGCAGGGTCGGATAACGATGACGCAGCGCGCGCACCAGCGGAATCGCGGCCAGGGTTTCGCCCACAGAAACCGAGTGCAGTACAATGCCGTCTGGCGCGACTTTGCCGGCACAGTAGCCATAACGTTCTGCCCAGCGTTTGCGATAGGCGGGCGCTTTACGACCGCGCAACCACAGGCGCAGCCAGATCAGTGGCTGAATGAAGTAGAGCAGTGCGGTGTAAATGGTCGTCATAGTTACCGTTACAGCAGGTTCGCGTC
Source organism: Pantoea sp. (assembly GCF_032114055.1). Classification (GTDB taxonomy): domain Bacteria; phylum Pseudomonadota; class Gammaproteobacteria; order Enterobacterales; family Enterobacteriaceae; genus Pantoea. The sequence goes on along the minus strand of NZ_DAMCTB010000011.1, from coordinate 66,604 downwards.
TTAAAAAAGATTGAAATCGAATGGCGGCATGTTACCAGAAACCCCGCATGCACTCATCCCGGATTGTCAGTTGCTGCCCAGTACCTGCTGATAAAGCGACGTCAGCGCCTGCGCCAGTCGCGACGGGCCGTAAGGTTCAATTTTCCGCCGCGCGGCGTCGCCCATTCGGGAATCGCGGGAAAGTGCAGGTATGGCGTTCACCGCCTGATTTAACCCGTTGATATCCAAAGCATCACAGACAAATCCTTCCTGACCTGCGGTGATAAATTCGGCGCCACCGCAGCCGGTGCTGGTAATCACCGGTAAGCCGCAGGCCATCGCCTCCAGCACCACATTCGGGAAGGGATCGTAGAGCGTCGGCAGCAGCAGGCCATCCGCCGCGTGATAAAACGGCTGTACATCCTGCTGGACGCCAACAAAGCGCAGGCGATCCAGGCAGTTGAGTTGCCTGGCCAGCTGCTGATAGCGTGACAGTTGCTTATCCTGACCCACCACGATCAGATAGCGATCGCTGGCGGCCAGCGCCTGAATCGCCGCTTTTAGCCCTTTACGTTCAAAGCCGGAGCCGACATAAATCAGTACGGTGGCGTCAGCGGGCAGCGTCAGCTGCTGGCGAATCGTATGACGCGCTGCGTCTGTGGCGGGCTGGAAACGGCTGGCGTCGATGGCGTTGTGAATCACATGGATCCTGCTGGCATCAAGCGAGAAACAGCGCAGGATATCGCGCTTCACCATTTCTGAATTGCAGATCACCGCTTTCAGCGTCGGCGAGTTAAACATCTCTGCTTCCGCCTGCAGAACGTAGCGGTGGTAAGGACTGAGAACTGCACTCAGCCGTTGCCAGGGCGAGACGATGCGGGCGCGCTGTTCCAGCCAGACGCGATGAACGCCATCCCCTGCGCGGAAAATGTCACAGCCAGCAATGCGCTCATGGCTTTGCACAATATCGAACTGCTCCCGCTCCCAGCAGGCGCGGGCGGCGCGGGCAAAACCGCGCTCACGCGAGATGCGGCCCAGCTTTGCAGGATTACAGATATGCAGATGCCAGTCGGGGTTGGGTGTGCCCTGCCAGCTGCGGGTAATGATGTTGAGGTCGAGCTGTTCGCTACCCAGCGCCTCCAGGGCGCGTGAGATAAACCGCTCGGCTCCGCCATCCGGCCGGTATTTCTGCCGGACGATCGCCAGCCGTAACTTACTCATTCAGGTAACTCCTCGCGGCCGCGACCACATCCTCTATTGGGATTGCCGACAGATAGCGCTGGTCAGTGCGGGTGTCGATAGAATCGGGTGAGGGCAGCGGGCCATAATCGCCCGCCCAGATGACATGGTTGTTGTCACCCCAGGGCCGCCAGTGCTGCAGTTTGGTCGGACCAAACAGCGCAATACAGGGCGTCTTCAGCGCGGCGGCCATGTGCATCGGGGCGGAGTCGACACCAATAAACAGCCGGGCGTGCTCAATCAGCGCGGCCAGCTGCGGCAGCGTGAACTGACCCGCCAGTGACACCACATCCGGCGACGCACAGAGGGCCCGGATGCGGTTAATCATGGCCAGCTCCTGCTTATCCGGTCCGGCGGTCAGCACGACCTTCCGGCCTGGCTGCGCCAGTTGTTCGATCGTGGCGGCCACGCTCTCCTCTTCCCAGCATTTAAAGCCCCAGCGAGAGGTCGGCTGCACCACGATATAGGAGCCGGTTACCCGATGCTCCGCCAGGCGGGCCTGCACGATCTGCCGGTCTGCGTCGCTGTAGTGCATCGACACGCGTGCGCCATCGCTGCTGATGCCCAGGGGCGCCAGCGCCGACATATTCTGCTCAACGGTGTGCAGTTTGCTGTGATTGTGCGTGGGAACCAGGCAGTTATGACACCCTCGCCACAGGGCATTGTCCCGCTTTTTAAAGGCGAACCCGATGCGAACGGGCGCCCCGGAGAAGCGGGTAATCAGAGCTGCGCGCCACTGATCGGCCAGATTAATCACCAGGTCATACTGCGCATTACGGATGGCGCGGATCAGGTCCCGCTCATGGCCCAGCTTGCGCCAGGTGCCTTCCTGCTTCCATTTACGATCGATAACGTGCAAATGGCGGATAGCCGGATGGGCCTCCAGCATCGGACGCGTTTCCTGATAGAGCAGCACGTCGATGCTGGCCTGCGGATACCGCGCCCGCAGCGCATTGATAGCAGGCGTGGTGAGCAGCATGTCACCGTGATGGCGCAGCTTAATCAGTAAGATATTTTTTGGCGAGATGTTTGCTGGAGTCAGGCTGGCCATAAACAAGAGTTCTCAGAGTTCAGTGAACCGATTGTAGGGCAAACGCTTTTTAGGATAAAGCCAGCCTGGGCGGTTATTTAGCCCGCCACCGATAGAGCCTGCCCAGCCACAACAGTAACTGATACCACTGTTTGATGCCCCGGGCATTACGCAGCATGCGCAGATGCGTCCGGCTGGCGAAGAGATCCGCAATGATGGCCTGGCGGGCCTGTTCATCGGGCTCCCGTCTTACACTGTGGCACACGCTGAGCGCCTCATGGGTCACCTGATAGTGAAACGACGGGTAGATTCTCACGCGGTCCTGATAGCGGGTATTAAGCTCTTCCAGCAGTCGGGCAATTTTCAGGTAGTGACGCTGATATTCCACGTTGCGCGCGCCTGTCCGTTTGCGGTTACTGATCGAGGCGTCATGCATATAGTAGCGATAGAGCACCGCATCGGTATAACGCACGCGATTGGCCAGCAGCATAAATTCGGTGGTCCAGGGGATATCCTGATGATGCAGCCCAGGCTCAAACTGCAACTGATGCTGCTCAATCAGCGCCCGGCGATAGATGCCCAGCCAGACCACATGCATATAGCGGTGGGTTTTCAGCGCGGTATTGAGCCAGTCGGCGCCGTTCAGCACTGGCGTGCTGCGCAGGCGATCCAGCGGAATCAGCGGCTTTACCCGCTGGCTGTGTTTGAAAAACCACTCGGCGTTGCACTGCGCCGCATCCAGATTATCCGCTTCTGCCATCGTCACCAGCGTCTGATACATTCCGGGCTGCTGGGTGTCGTCGGCGTCCGGGAAGGTGACATATTTCCCGCGTGCAATCGCCAGTCCGGCATTCCGGGCGCGTGATACCCCACCATTTTCCTGATGAATCACACGAATGTGAGAGTGCAGTTTTGCATAGTCGTCGGCGCGTTCGCCTGAGCCGTCGGTAGAACCATCATCGACGATAATAATTTCCAGCGAGGTCAGGGTCTGCGCCAGCAGTGACTGCATGAACGCATCAAACATGCTGCCCGCGTTGTACATCGGGGTAATGATACTCAGCAGAGGAGAAGTACTCATGACACTCTCTGCACCTGCGTGGTATTCACTGCGAAAGGGCGTTGCTTCGTCATAAATCATGTCCGGATCAGCAGAATGAAAACAGGAGTGCCGCGATTATAGAACGGACGGGCCTGCCTGCTTTATTAAAAAGCCACGCACGCCCTTCAGAAGGTGTTACATGCGTTTTTTTTAAGCAGCCGGGTGGCGCAGGCCGACCGCGCATAACGCCAGCGGCCTGCCCGTGCTGGCGTTATGGCTGACGCGGATGAAAAAACTTAAGCCTGACATATTTCATCATCCAGCTCATGCTTTCAGCATACTGTTTCTGATGCCACTTTATGCGCGCAAACCGCTTTATCTCTTTGTAATGCTTAGGTGCATCAAGCGGCTGTGTAGCCCATGGCGAACGCTGGTAATAACTGAAGTAGAGACGGGAAAGATCGCTGCCTCCCCAGGCGTGCCAGGGTTTACATTTACCGGTGTAGTGAATCATCACGGTGTCGTCGGGTACGCCAGAGTCGTCCCAGACTTTGTTGGCAATGATGTCATAGATATGGTTATAACGATCCGGCAGGATCAGCGTCTCCTCCTCCAGCACAATATTCAGTGCATCCTGGTCGGGGAAACCAAACCCGGCTCCCCGCGTTACCAGCACGTCAGTGATACGGGTGGTGGTCTGCCTGTCGAGCCAGCGCGGAATATTGATCAGCATAAAGCCGGAGTTGAAATAGTGATGATGCGTCAGCCCCAGCCGTGCGCACTGGTTCTGCCGCGCCCGCGGCGTGTCATTGCAGGCTGCCAGCGTGTAATCCGTGATATCCAGCGTGAACAGGGGAGAGTAATCCCCGACGACCAGGGTGTCGGCATCGATATAGATCACCCGATCGCTATAGTGCGCCACGGTTTCCGGGATCAGGAAGCGGTAGTGAATGCTTTTGGGATAGCGTCCCACCGCAGGCAGTTGATCAACCCAGGCGCTGTTGAAGATATGCAGCGTAATCGCCAGGCGATGACCGGTCGCCAGCGCGCGCAGTTTTTCCACATCCTCTTCGCGCAGTGAATCGGAAAAAATGTGGGCGTGGAAAGCGGTATCGGGATGATGGCAAAGAAGTGAAAACAGCGTAATGCCCAGACCACGCGCGTAGGCATGGTTGATGCCAAACGCAACATGAACCGGATTATCATCCATATCAGCAAGCGTGTTCACCAGCAGCTGACTTTGCTGTACGGCACCAGCAAGAGGGGTAATGGCCATTACGCTTCACTATTCCAGATTATGAGTAATAAACGTTTGTATTCTAGCCAGTTTATCGGCATCCAGCCCGAATAATTTTTCAGCCGGCTGATCAAACTTAAAACGCGTGGCAAAAACGAACGTCGAAGCAGCAATATTATCGGGTCCGATAAACAACACATTGTTAACCGGGCGCTGTTCTCTGATTTCACAGGGTCCGTAAAGCATGATCACCGGAACCTGCTGCGCGTCGGCGATATACGCATTGCCAGAGTCCGAAGAAATGTAGAAATCCATCTGTGCGATAGCCCACGGCACCGCTTCCAGCCTGAGCTCACCAATCAGGCTGACGATATTCTCTTTCGGCCCGGTCAGGCTCAGTAATTCATCCAGCCACGGCTGCTCAGCGGGCGGACCAAAGACATAGAAGGTGCAGGGCAGGTCAGACAGCGAGGCCATCAGCTGCTGCCAGATGGTGGCCGGAATGGTTTTAGCCCGGTTACCGGCAGAGATGCTGATGCCGATTTTAATACCGCTGCGCGGGTTCAGCAACGCGGCGGGCGGCGCAGGCGGCTGCCAGAGCGGTGAGGTCGCATGCTTGGGGAAATCGGTATGGCGATAGTCGCGGTTGATGAGCTTGAGGTAGCTGTCGAGCGTTAAATCCGTTTTCGTATGTTCGACAATGCCACTGGCCCGGCGATAAAAGGTCGAATGGTAAGATTTGCGCACATAGGTACGTAGAAACTGCCGGTTGGGCGCATTGCATAACGCGGCAAAAAACAGGTTCACGCTGTTTGGCTGCACCAGATAGACGTTGTCATAGCGGTTCATCAGGGTGAACGCCAGCTTCAGTTTGGCAAAAAAGCTGCGCTTCGCCTCTTCGATCAGAAAATAGCGGCTGACCGTGTCGTCATGACGGACCAGCGGCTCCACCGCTTTACTGATCAGCAGCTCAGACTGACCCAGCGCGCGCAGCATCGGGGTGATATTGATAAAGTCCCCAATCTTCGCCGTCTGGATAATTAAGCTGCGTCCGGTCGGGCGATAAAACAGTCGCATCAGCGCCCGGAAAGGCAGCAACAACAGATAGATCAGCACATAGTTCATGGCGTATTTTCCGTAATAACGGCCCGCACCCTCTCTGCGACCGTGTCGGCCGTCAGCTCCGCCAGATTATGGTTCGGGGCGCTCAGAGCCTGCTGATTCTGCCCGTAACCGCCAATCAGTCCGGGATCGGTCGGGCCATACAGCGTGAGGTTTGGGCGATCCAGCGCCGCGGTCAGATGGCTCAGACCGGTATCGACGGAGACCACCGCCTGGGCACCCGCCAGCTGTCGGGCGACCGCCTCCAGCGTCAGTTTTGGCAACACCTCAACATGCGCGAACCCTTCTGCCAGGCGCAGCGCACGCTGATGCTCATGCTCAGCACCCCACGGCAGTTTTATCCGCAGCCCGCTGGGCTGCATCAGGGCAATCAGCTGGCGCCAGTGGGATTCGGGCCAGTGCTTATTATCCCGCGTCGTGGCATGCAGAAAGACCAGGTAATGGTGCGCGTCGGCGGGCAGATCATGCAGGAAGTGCCCGGCGATCGCATAGTCGCCCTGCTGCTGCGGCTTTTCATAGCCGAGGCTTTTGGCGAACAGTTCGCGCGTCCGCTCTACCGCGTGCTGCCGCTTGCTCACCTCATGGCGGACGTCATACCACCAGCTGGCAAAAGGCTCACGCGCGCTGCGGCTGTCCTGCCCATGTTTCACCCCTTTGGATAAGCGGGTCACCAGCGCGGCACTTTTAATCAGCCCCTGCGCATCGATCACGATATCGTACTGCCGTGACTGTAACGCGCGCTTAAACAGCACGCGCTCTTCACGCTGCTGGCTGCCAAACCAGTGTTTGCGCCAGCGCCGGATGGCGACCGGCAGCACCCTGTCGACCGCCGGATGCCAGCCAGGGATCTGGGCAAAATTCTCTTCCACCACCCAGTCGAAACGGATGCCGGGGATGGCATGCATCGCATCGGTCAGCGCCGGGAGGGAGTGCAGCACATCGCCCATCGACGACGTTTTTACGATCAGGACGTGCATGACACCTCCTGAGGCGCGAGCAACTCGCTCAGCGTCTGGTGGACGCGCTCTGGCTGGATATCGATCAGGCTCTGATGGTAACCCTGTTCGGCATCACCTTTGCGCACTTTGTGGTAGCCGGTGATCAGGCGAATAATGCGCGCCTGACGCGCCAGCGGCGGCGTAAAGTCCGGACTGCTGGGTCCATAGAGCGCCACCAGCGGGCGGTCCAGCGCCGCGGCAATGTGCATCAGGCCGGAGTCATTGCTGACCACAGCGCGACAGCGCGCCAGCAGAATGACCGCCTGCTCCAGCTGGGTTTCACCCGCCAGATTACGACAGTGACTGCGCGCCTCTTCAGGCAGCGCCGCAATAATCTCTTCGCCGGTCGGGCGATCTTTGCCTGAGCCAAACAGCACGATCTGGAAGCCTTCCGCAATCAGCTGACGGGCCAGCGCGGCGTAGTGATAGTGCGGCCAGCGTTTGGCCGGGCCAAATTCAGCACCCGGGCAAAAACCGATGATCGGGCGGGTCGCGGCGAGCCGGAACTGAGCGGCCGTTTCACACATCTCCTGCTCACCGACCTGCAGTTTTGGCCACAGCAGCGGCTGTGGCAGCTGGGCCGCCGAGGCAACGGGTGTGTCGTAGCCCAGCGCAACATAACGCTCAACCATCAGCGGAAAAGCTGCCTTGTCGAGTACCCGTATATCGTTCAGCAGGCCGTAGCGCATCTCACCACGCCAGCCGACACGGCGTCTGATGCCAGCAAAAAAGGGCACCAGCGCCGATTTGAAGGAGTTAGGCAGCACATAGGCCCGGTCGTAATGACTGGCGCGCAGCATTTTTCCCAGCCGGCGACGCTCGCCAATTTCCAGCGCGCCATGACCGAGCGGCATGGCCAGCGCCTGATTGACCTCCGGCATGCGTGACAGTAGCGGACGGCACCAGGCCGGTGCCATCACATCGATCACCGCATCGGGATGTTCGGCTTTGAGGGTGCGATAGAGACTTTGCGACATCATCATATCGCCGACCCACGACGGGCCGATTACCAGAATTTTCATCGCCGGAGCAGCTTCCTTTATGCGTTGCGATTCAGCCAGACCATATATTCAGCGACGCCCTGCGCCACCGTTTTAAAGGGTTTGTCATAGCCGGCAGCACGCAATTTTGTGAGATCGGCCTGGGTATAGGCCTGATAACGGCCTTTGAGTTTTTCCGGGAACGGGATGTACTCGATCTGACCTTTCTGATGGAAATTCAGCACGGCGTCAGCCACTTCCTGGAAGGACTCGGCGCGGCCTGTGCCACAGTTATAGATGCCGGAGATACTATTTTCCCAGCACCACAGATTCACTTCGGCCACATCATCGACATGGATAAAGTCGCGCTTAAAGCCATCGCTGCCTTCGAACAGTTTTGGATTTTCACCGTTGCTGATCTGGGTGTTCAGATGGAAAGCCACGCTTGCCATGCTGCCTTTATGGCCTTCGCGCGGACCATAGACGTTGAAATAGCGGAAGCCGCACACCGGCGAATTCGCTTCCGGCAGCATCTGACGGACATAGTGGTCGAACAGCATTTTGGAGTAGCCGTAAACATTCAGCGGCTGCTCATACTGACGCGCTTCGATGAAATGGTCGTTGCGTCCGCCGTAGGTCGCCGCAGAAGAGGCGTAGAGGAAAGGGATCTCGCGCTCAAGGCAGAAGTGCAGCAGCTCTTTGGAGTACTGATAGTTGTTCTCCATCATGTACTTGCCATCCCACTCGGTGGTGGCGGAGCAGGCGCCCTCGTGGAAAACGGCTTCGATCGGGCCTAAATCGTCGCCCGCCATTACGCTGATCAGAAACTCTTCTTTATCCATGTAATCGACGATATCAAGATCGACTAAATTGGCAAACTTGGTGCCATCCTTCAGATTATCCACCACCAGAATATCGGTGTGACCGCGTTTGTTCAGCGCTTTGACGATGTTGCTGCCAATCATGCCCGCGCCGCCAGTTACGATAATCATGTTGTTACCTTCAATGTTGTAGGGTGAAACAGGAGGTTTCACGCACCAATACCTCACATCATAACATTTCATCAGAGTGCAGGCAGCCAGATGACTCTGTAACGCTTTGTATGGATCTCCTCGCGGCGTGAACTATGCTGCAAAAATGACATTCTGTTGGGCGTTTTGTCGTGAAGATGCGGCCTGTTCAGTAAGATATGCCAGATTTTTGCCATCTCAGGAGAGCAATGATGTCTGCGCAATTTTATCAACAACTTCGTCAGCAGCTTGATGATACACGTCAGGAAGGACTGTTTAAGCAGGAGCGGATCATCACCTCCGCCCAGCAGACGGCGATCGCGGTAGGCGGCGACCCGGCAGTGATTAACTTCTGCGCTAATAACTATTTAGGGCTGGCCAACCATCCGGCGCTGATTCAGGCGGCGAAAGAGGGGATGGATTCGCACGGTTTTGGCATGGCATCAGTGCGCTTTATCTGCGGCACGCAGGACAGTCATAAGCAGCTGGAGAAGCGGCTGGCAGAGTTTCTCGGCATGGAAGATGCCATCCTCTACTCCTCCTGTTTCGACGCCAACGGCGGTCTGTTTGAAACGCTGCTGGATGCGCAGGATGCCGTGATCTCTGATGCGCTGAATCATGCCTCTATCATCGACGGTGTCCGGTTGTGCAAAGCGCAGCGTTACCGCTACGCCAATAACGATATGACCGGGCTGCGCACGGCGCTGCAGACGGCGCGTGACAATGGCGCGCGCCATATTCTGATTGCTACCGATGGCGTCTTCTCCATGGATGGCGTGATCGCTAATCTGCCCGCAATCTGCGATCTGGCTGATGAGTTCTCTGCGCTGGTCATGGTCGATGACTCTCATGCGGTGGGCTTTGTCGGGAATGGCGGACGCGGCACCCATGAATATTGCGACGTAATGGGCCGGGTCGACATCATCACCGGCACGCTGGGTAAGGCGCTGGGCGGCGCATCCGGCGGCTATACGGCCGGGAAAGCCGACGTGGTGGAGTGGCTGCGCCAGCGCTCCCGTCCCTATCTGTTCTCCAATTCGCTGGCACCCGCCATTGTTGCCGCCTCGCTGCGGGTGCTGGATCTGCTCAGCGACGGCGACGGGCTGCGTCAGCGCCTGTGGGACAACGCGCGCTTCTTTCGCGAGCAGATGACGGCAGCAGGCTTTACCCTGGCCGGGGCCGATCACGCGATTATCCCGGTGATGCTGGGAGAGGCCCGTGTCGCCCAGGAGTTTGCCCGCCTGCTGCAACAGGAGGGTATCTACGTGACCGGGTTCTTCTATCCGGTGGTGCCGAAGGGTCAGGCACGCATTCGCACCCAAATCTCTGCGGCGCACACTCAGCAGCAGCTGGAGCGTGCGGTAGCGGCCTTTACCCGCATCGGCAAACAACTGGGCGTCATCGCCTGAGGAGTCGGTTATGAAAGCACTCGCCAAACTGAAGAAGGAAGCGGGCATCTGGATGGTGAACGATGCGCCGGTGCCTGAGCCAGGGCACAACGATCTGCTGATTAAGATCCGTAAGACCGCCATCTGCGGAACCGATGTACATATCTACAACTGGGATGACTGGTCGCGTAAAACCATTCCGGTGCCGATGATCGTCGGTCATGAATATGTGGGTGAGGTGGTCGCTATCGGGCAGGAGGTAAAGGGCTTCACTGTTGGCGATCGGGTGTCGGGCGAGGGGCACATCACCTGCGGACATTGCCGCAACTGCCGTGCCGGACGCACGCATCTCTGCCGGAACAGCGTCGGAGTCGGCGTAAATCGCCAGGGCTGCTTTGCGGAATATCTGGTTATCCCGGCGTTTAACGCATTTAAAATTCCTGACAACATTTCCGACGAGCTGGCGGCCATTTTCGATCCGTTCGGCAACGCGGTACATACGGCGCTCTCCTTCGACCTGGTCGGTGAGGATGTGCTGATATCCGGTGCGGGCCCGATTGGGATCATGGCTGCCGCCATCTGTCGCCACGTTGGCGCACGCAACGTGGTGATCACGGATATCAACGAATACCGTCTGGAGCTGGCGCGAAAGATGGGGGTCACCCGCGCGGTCAATGTGGCGCATGAAGATCTGCGTGATGTGATGCACGCGCTGGGCATGACCGAAGGCTTTGATGTCGGGCTGGAGATGTCTGGCGCGCCGCCTGCTTTCCGTGCACTGCTGGCGGTGATGAATCACGGTGGACGGATTGCCCTGCTCGGCATCCCACCGGGTGAAATGGCGATCGACTGGAATCAGGTGATCTTCAAGGGGCTCTTTATCAAAGGGATTTATGGCCGGGAAATGTTTGAAACCTGGTACAAAATGGCGGCGCTAATCCAGTCCGGTCTCGATTTAACGCCAGTCATTACCCATCGTTACGGAATTGACGATTTCCAGCAGGGCTTTGATGAGATGCGTTCAGGGCGCTCAGGAAAAGTGATACTGAACTGGGACTAACGCAGCGGCCACCGGGGCGGCCGCCTGCTCAGCGCTGCTTCTTCTCTTCGTCGGTCAGGTAACGCACTTTGCGCGTGTAATCCTGACCTTTGAAGTGCAGCGGCTGTTGCGGATCAGCAAGGTATTTCTGCCACTCTGACAGCGGGAAGCCGCCATGCGCGCCCACCACGTCGGGCGGGATGACCGCCGACTGGCCGCCAATTTTTTTCGAAACCGGCCAGTTAGCCCACTCGCCCAGGTTGACGGTTTTGATATCCAGCATGTCCAGCAATACCGCAAGCGGCAGCTGGTCGGTTGGCGGCTGGCTATCGTTCATCAGATTCCAGGTGTCATTAAACAGCGTCAGCCACAGCGGTGAAATGCGCTGCCAGACTTCGCGGGTGGCCGCCAGGTAAGCGCCGTTAACATGATCGACCAGATAAGGCCGGACGCTGTGCGGGTAGTAAGCCGGGATCGCCTCTGCCGGTGCTTCAGCCAGCTTGGCAATCATTTTTCCCTGCCGGAAGCTGGAGTAGAGATGACCCGGCTTCATCATGATCTCTGGCATCTTAAGCAGATTAAGGTCGGAATCGATCATCAGAATGCCGTCGCCTACTGCCTGCAGAGGAGCCTGCAGCTTAATTAACCGGCTGCGGTAGATCTGTTTGTAGCGATAGGAGGCTTCCCGGTGCGGAACATCCAGCGTCACCACACGGGTTTTCGCCGGCAGGCTGCCAAAGGCGTGGGCGGGCTGATCGCTGACAATCACAATCTCGTTTGCCTGTGTGGCAAAGCGCGCTGCAAAATCGGCGCTGAGCAGCGCCTCTTCGATATAGTCCGCGCCGGTACAGGGAATGACGACAGAGGTGACCGGCACCGTCCCCTGTACTTCCTGATTCGGGTAGGGCAGGTTATGGCGCGCTCTGATGTGGCGATAACGGGGATTTAAAAAGTTAAGCATGAGGTTTCTTTCTGGAGACGCTCTGTAAGATATTCTCGACACCGCTGATATAGGTTTCAATGGCGTACTGTTCACGGACGCGTTTCGCTGCCGCATTGATCAGGCGTTGACGCAAATCCGCATCCTGCCACAGCGCGGTAAGCTGCTGAGTCAGCTGCACCACGTTGCCATAATCAAACAGCAACCCGGTTTCGTCATGACTGATCAATTCGGCAGTGCCAACGACGCGTGAGCCGACGACGGCGGTGTTCACCAGCATCGCTTCCAGCACCACCCGGGGTAAGCCTTCGCTGCGAGAGGCAAGAATAAAGGTATCAAAGGCGGTGAGGTAATCCAGCGCATTGTTCTGGAAGCCCGTAAAGACCACGTGATGCTGAATATTCTCGGCAGTCGCCAGTTGCAGCAGGTGCTGCAGTTCCGGACCTGCGCCAACAATCACCATTTTCCAGTCGGCCTGAGGATTGGCGCGTTTAAAACGGCCCAGCGCCTGCAGAATGTGGTGGTTAGATTTGCGCAGTATCAGGGAGCCGATGGAGCCAAAGACAAACGTTGACGGTGACAGTTTTAAGCGCTGGCGTACCTCAGGACGGTCAGGTAGCGGCTGGTGGATATCGATAGCGTTACTGACGGTAAAACAGCGTTCTGCATCAATACCGTGGCTGCGCAGTGTCTTACTGACGCCCTGAGAAACGGCGATCACCGCCTGACAACGCTGATTCACCAGGCTGACCAGTCGCGGCTCCAGTACCGGATCGATGCGGCAGTGCTGCACCACCGCGACATCCAGACTGCGCGCCGCCAGATAACCCTCGATATTGGTACTGGGCTGATTATTCATGTAGAGCGTGTCAAACTTTCCCAGCTGCAGCAATGAATGAATTTTGCTGGCATTGGGGATAATCCGCCAGCGCGTGTCGATCTCATCAATAGCGCGCTTTTTGACTTTTTTATTGAAAAACAGCAGGGCGCGCGCGGCTTCTTTAACAAATTTTGCCCAGCGGGGCTGTCTGATTTGCGGAATGAAAAAGACCGGAATAGCCAGGGCATTGAGAGCAGACTCAATGGTTTCATCGTTGCCACGGCTGTAGTTATGATAAAAACAGCAGGTGATATCAAACTTCTGACGATCGATACGTTTCAGCAGCTCCAGCATACTGTTGGTGCCGCCGCCCCACTCTCTGCCGTTATCCAGCAGCAGGATTTTTTGTTTATTAATCGTCATCCCTATCACTGTTCCCGCACAGCCCGTTATCACCCGACCCGGGATTATAGTAATTTCTGCGCATAAATGAATGCTAAGCCTGGGACTTAGCATTCATAGTACATTCAGAACAGATTTTTCAGCGTCCTGAAGAGCGGGCTGTTGTTCACGCTCTCGCCAATCACCGTTAAGGCACGGGTCGCCGGAACCGGGGCCAGCGGCTGCCCTGGCTTACACAGCCCCGCAGGCCGGAAGCGTGGCGTCGTGGGTCTGGCCGGCGCCAGCGGCCTCCGGGACCCGGCGTGGAGGGATTCATTCAGCAGCTGGCTGGGGCGAACCAGCGTGATGTCGGCGGGCAGGGTGGGCAGCATCTGCTGCAGGACCCGCACAGTGGCGGGGTGGGGATGACCAATGGCAATGGCATATCCGTCGCGCTGCGCCAGCTTCACCGCCCGGCTGAACTGCTGACGGATAGCGTTGCTGTCCTGGCTGTCATCAAGAAACACCCGGCGTTTTAATACTCTGACCTGCGTTCCCTGCGCAGCCGGTATGGCCTGACTGTTGGCAATGGTCATGCTGTCGAGAAAGTAGAGATTGTAGTGGTTCAGCGCCTGCATCACCTTCTGCATACCTGGCAGGCTTGACGTCATTCTGCTGCCCATGTGGTTGTTCAGACCAACCGCATAGGGCACGTTGTTCACCGCGTTACGCATGATACGCGCCACCTCGTCGCTGCTCATCTCTGGCGTCAGCGTATCTTTTTCCAGCGGCTGTTTACTCAGCGGCGCCATCGGCAGGTGGATCAGGACCTCATGCCCGCCCTGATGCGCGCGGGTGGCCATCTCGTGGGCATGCGGTGCATTGGGTAACACCGCCACCGAAATGGCCTGCGGCATCTGCAGAACTTTGTTTTCTTCGGCAGGACGATAGCCAAAATCATCAATGACAATGGCCAGTTTACCCGCCTGCGCAACGCAGCTGAACAGCAGCACACTTAACAGAACGGAGAGTTTTCGACGTTGCAGCAAAACCTATTTTCCTAACCACGGTAGTGGATTGACGGCCTGTCCCTGACGTCGGATTTCAAAATAGAGCGACGGAGTACCACGGCCACCACTGGTGCCGACCAGGGCAATAGGCTGTCCTGCCTTCACCTGCGTACCCACGCTCACCAGTGCACTCTGGTTGTAACCATACAGACTCATATCGCCTTTACCGTGCTCCAGCACCACGACCAGGCCATAGCCCTGCAGCCAGTCAGCCATCAGCACACGACCGTCGGCGATCGCTTTGACTTCGGTGCCTTCGCGTGCATCGATCACCAGACCTTTCCAGCGTAATTCACCCTGCAGCTGTTCACCAAAGCGATGTTCGATACGTCCACGCACTGGCCACATCGCCTGTCCGCCAGCACGACCCAGACCACCGGTGCGGGCCACCAGTTCGCGTTCGCTCTGGGTCGGCTGATAGCGGGAGCCTTTAGCTTTCGCCTGCGCCTGACGCTGACGCACTTTTTCCGCCTCACGCGCTTCACGGGCTGCGCGTTCGCGAGCCTCGCGTTCCGCCCGGGCGATCTTATCCTGCAGGCGGCTTTCGTTCTGCCGCATCTCGACCAGGTCGGCCTGATCTTTCTCCAGCGCGCTTTCCAGCGCCGTCAGGGTTTTTTTACGGGCGTCGCTCGCCTGCTGCAGCTTCTGCTGCTGACCCTGCTGCTGCGCGAGTAAGGTTTTCTGCTGCTGTTGCTTCTGCTCCAGCGCCACGCGTTGCTGATCCAGGTCCTGCCGCGTCTTTTGCAGCGATTCGATACTTTTCTGCCGGGCAGTGTTGAGATAGCCGAAATAAGCCAGAATACGTTCGCTGCGCTGACTCTCTTCGCCACCCAGTAAAAGCTGAACGCCGCTATGCTGACCCTGACGGAATGCTGCATCAAGCTGTTCTGAAAGCAGCGTTTCCTGCTGGTTTTGCTGCTTCTCAAGGCGGGCGATAGAGGCAGTAAGCTGCTTTATCTCGGTATTGAGTGCGGAGAGGCTATTGCGGGTGTCACGCAACTGGCGGCTCGCCTGTGCAATGATTTTTTCCTGGCTCTGAAGCTGATCCAGCAATTTGCTGCGCTGCACCTTCTGCGCTTTAACGCTTTTCTCTTTCTCAGCAATGTTTTGCTGGATAGATTGCAGCTGAGATTTGCTGTCTTCCGCACTCCTGGCCACGGCAGGCAATAACAGTGCGCCCGCACAAAGCAGACCAAGGGAGAGGCTGGACAGCTGGTTGAACAACGGCAGGTTCTCGCCGCTGGAACGGGTCCTTGTGTGTGAAACGGTTGTTTTTCCCTTCATAGGCCAGTGATTATTCCACGATGAACTGCCGCTTACCAGTGCTCCCCACTGGCATTTGCTTTTCCGGTTATGTCCGCTTTCACAATGACATGGATTAAGCCTTATGCCATTTTTGCTATTCAGCCACTTTTTTTGGAAAATGGAGCACAAATCGATACTCTGGCCGCATAGCATCTGTACATGCGAAGTGGCGCAGGTATACTCAGAACCCTTGTTTTAGCTTATTAGCCCGGTCTGGAGTCGTTACCCCTCATGCAAGAAATTATGCAGTTTGCAAGCAATCACCCCATCCTGAGTCTCGCATGGGTCGTTTTACTCGTTATGGTGATTGTGACTACCGTTAAAGGAATGTTCTCTAAGGTAAAAACGATTAGCCGGGGTGAAGCCACCCGCCTGATTAACAAAGAGGACGCGGTAGTAGTAGACGTGCGTTCGCGCGACGACTTCCGCAGAGGGCATATTTCAGGTGCGCAGAATATTGCTGCCGCTGAGATTAAAAAAGGCAACCTGGGCGAACTGGAAAAGCATAAAGCACAGCCCATAATTGTAGTGTGTGCAACCGGACAGAGCGCGGCCGATCCTGCTGCCCACCTGAGCGCGGCAGGCTTCACGCAGGTT
Source organism: Pantoea sp. (assembly GCF_032114055.1). Taxonomy (GTDB): domain Bacteria; phylum Pseudomonadota; class Gammaproteobacteria; order Enterobacterales; family Enterobacteriaceae; genus Pantoea. Next base: position 50,427 of record NZ_DAMCTB010000011.1, on the reverse strand, counting down.
TCAGTGCTGAAAGATGGTATCAGCGGCTGGAGCGGCGAGAACCTGCCACTGGTTCGCGGTAAATAATCTTACAGAGGCACTGAGCATGGCAAATGTAGAAATGTATACCAAGGCCACCTGTCCTTACTGCCATCGGGCAAAGGCGCTGCTGACGCAAAAAGGCGTCGCATTCCAGGAGATCGCTATCGATGGTGACATGGCGAAACGCGAAGAGATGATCAAGCGTAGCGGTCGCACCACCGTGCCTCAGATTTTTATTGATGCGCAGCACATTGGTGGCTGCGATGACTTATTCGCACTCGATAATCGCGAAGGTTTAGATCCCTTACTACAGGCGTAATTTTACGCCGGACACTCTCATACATAGGATTTGGTCACATGTCAGAACATAACACGAACGAAATGCAATTCCAGATTCAGCGTGTCTTCACCAAAGATATCTCTTTTGAAGCGCCTAATGCCCCGCAGGTTTTCCAGAAAGAGTGGGAACCGGACGTTAAACTGGATCTGGACACTGCATCTTCTCAGCTGGCTGACGAAGTGTACGAAGTCGTCCTTCGTGTGACTGTAACCGCGAACGTAGGCGAAGAGACCGCTTTCCTGTGTGAAGTACAGCAGGCAGGTATTTTCACCATCAGTGGTATCGAAGGAACGCAGATGGCGCATTGCCTGGGTGCTTACTGCCCGAATATCCTGTTCCCTTATGCCCGCGAATGCATTACCAGCCTGGTATCACGTGGTACCTTCCCACAGCTGAACCTGGCACCGGTTAACTTTGATGCGCTGTTCATGAACTACCTGCAGCAGCAGCAAGGTGAAGAAGGTGCTGAACACCATCAGGATGCCTGATGACCATACACGCTTCGATTAGCGTCATCGGTGCCGGATCTTACGGCACCGCTTTGGCGATTACCCTGGCCCGTAACGGCAATCCGGTGCTGTTGTGGGGACATAATCCGGCGCATCTTGCGCAACTTCAGACCGACCGTTGCAACACAGCTTTTTTGCCCGACGTCCCGTTTCCCGACTATCTCTCTCCTGAACCCGATCTGACCCGTGCCATTGCCGCCAGCCGCGATCTGTTGATCGTGGTGCCGAGCCACGTGTTTGGTGATGTACTGCAACAGATTAAGCCACATCTGCGGCCAGACTCCCGTATCGTCTGGGCGACCAAAGGACTGGAAAAAGAGACCGGCCGTCTGCTACAGGATGTGGCGCGCGAAATTGTGGGCGATGCCATTCCGCTGGCCGTGATCTCCGGCCCTACGTTTGCTAAAGAGCTGGCTGCAGGCTTGCCGACGGCGATTGCGCTGGCAGCAACCGATGCGCAGTTTGCTGACGACCTGCAACAGAAGCTGCACTGCGGGAAGAGTTTCCGCGTCTACAATAATCCTGACTTCATCGGCGTGCAGCTGGGTGGTGCGGTAAAAAATGTCATTGCCATCGGCGCCGGCATGTCTGACGGGATAGGTTTTGGCGCAAATGCGCGCACCGCCCTGATTACCCGTGGGCTGGCTGAAATGAGCCGTCTGGGTGCCGCGTTAGGTGCGGATCCCACAACCTTTATGGGTATGGCAGGGCTGGGCGATCTGGTGTTGACCTGCACCGATAATCAGTCGCGCAACCGCCGTTTTGGCATGATGCTGGGCCAGGGCGAGGATGTCGATAGCGCGCAACGCATTATCGGACAAGTTGTAGAAGGCTACAGAAACACCAAAGAAGTCAAAGCGTTGGCTGCAAGGCTGGGTGTAGAGATGCCGATTACCGAGCAGATTTATCAGGTGCTGTATTGCGAAAAACCGGCGAGAGATGCAGCATTGAGCTTGCTGGGACGAACAAGGAAAGACGAAAACAGCATAAGCTAACGCAGGACGCGTAGCATCATCACCTGCAGCGCCATTCAGGCGCTTTTTTTATCGGGAGAATACAGCAATGTCGTCTGATGAGTTAGAACTGGTCTGGAACAATATCAAAGCAGAAGCACGCGCCCTGGCTGATTGTGAGCCGATGCTGGCCAGCTTCTTTCACGCGACATTGCTTAAGCATGAAAATCTCGGCAGTGCACTGAGTTATATGCTGGCCAATAAGCTGGCAAATCCGATTATGCCCGCTATCGCCATCCGTGAGATTGTTGAAGAGGCCTATCGTGAAGATCCGTCGATGATACTGTCAGCGGCATACGATATTCAGGCCGTACGTCAGCGCGATCCGGCAGTCGATAAATACTCTACGCCGCTGCTCTATCTTAAAGGCTTTCATGCCCTGCAGGCCTTCCGCATTGGCCACTGGTTATGGAATGAGGGCCGCCGCGCCCTGGCGGTTTATCTGCAGAATGAAATCTCCGTCTCTTTTGCTGTCGATATCCACCCTGCAGCCAGCATTGGTCACGGTATCATGCTCGACCATGCTACCGGTATCGTGATCGGCGAAACGGCCGTAGTAGAAAACGACGTTTCAATTCTGCAATCGGTGACGCTCGGCGGAACCGGCAAAACCAGTGGCGACCGTCATCCTAAGATCCGCGAAGGCGTGATGATTGGGGCCGGTGCAAAGGTCCTGGGGAATATCGAAGTGGGCAAGGGCGCAAAAATCGGTGCCGGTTCGGTGGTGTTACAGCCTGTACCACCGCACACCACGGCAGCAGGCGTGCCCGCACGTATCGTCGGCAAGCCAGGCAGCGACAAGCCGTCGATGGATATGGATCAGCACTTTAACGGCAGCCTGGCGGGTTTCCAGTTTGGCGACGGCATCTAGTCTTTAATCAGCGCCCCCGCATAATCCAGCTGGCGCCACGCTTCATAAACCACCACCGAAACGGCGTTCGACAGATTCATACTGCGACTTTCGGCTCTCATCGGGATGCGGATTTTCTGCTCTGCCGGTAATGCCGCCAGGATTTCCGCCGGAAGCCCGCGGCTTTCCGGCCCAAACAGCAGATAATCGCCCGCCTGATAAGCCACCGCGCTGTGTGCGGGTGTTCCTTTGGTCGTCAGCGCAAACAGGCGTTGCGGTGATTCAGAGGCGATAAAGGCCGGGTAGTCTGCGTGAAATTTAATGGCGGTAAATTCGTGGTAATCCAGCCCCGCCCGGCGCAGGCGTTTGTCATCCCAGGTGAAGCCAAGCGGCTGGATCAGATGAAGCTGGAAGCCCGTATTGGCGCAAAGGCGAATGATGTTGCCGGTATTTGGCGGAATTTCTGGTTCAAACAAGACGATGTTAAGCATAAGGCCCCCGATGACAGGGGCCGAAGCATAGCAAATTATTGACGGCCAGAGGAGTAGAGCGGCAGCCAGAGGGTCAGTCGCAGCCCGCCCAGCGGGCTGTCATCGGCTTTTACCCAGCCCCGATGCTGCTGTACTGCCGTGTCGACAATCGCCAGACCGAGTCCGGTGCCGCCCGACTCACGGTCGCGTGCTTCATCTGTCCGGTAGAAAGGACGGAAAATCTGTTCACGATCCTCCGGGCTGACGCCAGGACCGTCATCATCCACATGCACCGTGATGCCGGAAATATCGACCGAGAAGCTGACGCTGATGTGCGAGTGGGAATAACGCAGCGCGTTGCGTACGATATTCTCCAGCGCACTCTCCAGCGCATGCGGGTTGCCATAAAGCGGCCATGGACCCGGCGGATAGGGGATATCCATCTTTTTACCCATCTGTTCAGCTTCAAATCGGGCATCTTCCAGTACCCCATTCCACAACTGATTCGCCTTCATCGCTTCGCTGACCAGTGCGTTTTTATGCTGGGTGCGCGACAGCACCAGCAGATCGTTGATCATGCCATCGAGACGCTGCGCTTCCATTTCGATGCGGCCCAGCTCTTTACTTTCGCCCTGACGCCGACGCAGCAGCGCGGTAGCCAGTTGCAGGCGGGTGAGCGGGGTACGAAGTTCGTGGCTGATGTCAGATAATAACCGTTGCTGGCCGGTCATCATCCGTTCCAGTGCGCTGACCATCTGATTAAAGCTTGATCCTGCAGCCAGAAACTCCTGAGGACCCGATTCCAGTTCAGGGTGCTGGCGCAGATTCCCGCTTGCCACCTCATCGGCCGCATACTTTAACTTACGTGCCGGACGCGCCAGGCTCCAGGCCAGCCACAGCAGCAGCGGCGAGCTGATCAGCATGGTAACGATCAGCAGCAGCAGGGGACGGTCAAACAGCAGATTGACGAAGTCGAGCTGGGAGCTGTTGGCGGGTCGGATCATGTAAAGCTGATAGTTGTCTTCGCCATCCCGGACAGCGAACGGCCCCACCAGCTCAACACGGCCATATTTCTTTTTTTGCGGATGGTCGGCGTTATCAGACTGGCCAATAAAATTGCGGATAACCTGCATTTCATTATGCTGCGCGCCAATCACCCGACCTTCGCTGGTCACTAACAGCAGCCGCTGGCCCGGCGGTGCCCACTTTTCAACAGCCCGAAACAGACGACGCCACCACATCAGATCGTTGGGAGGATCCTGCGACAGCTCAGCTTCGACGTGTTGCTCGATCATGATGCCCTGCCGCTGTTCGCTCTCCAGCAGCGAGGTCATCTGGCGGGAATCGAGTTTGGGCACCATGAGCACCAGCATCAGCACCAGCGCCAGGGTCAACCAGAAGATGGCGAAGATACGGGTGGTCAGACTTCCAATCATGACGCTGAAACCATCAGATAGCCGCGGCCCCGTAAAGTTTTAAACCAGGGATGACCGTCGTGGCGCTCAGGCAGCTTGCGACGCAGATTAGAGATGTGCATATCAATGGCGCGGTCAAAAGGGGTCAGGCGCTTACCCAGCACTTCCTGACTCAGATGCTCCCGCGATACGACCTGGCCCAGATGCTGCGCCAGCAGATAGAGCAGGGTGAACTCTGTACCGGTAAGATCCAGGGTGACATCATTAAAGCTCGCCTCCTGGCGACCCGGATTGAGACGCAGGCAGTCAACTTCCAGCGTAGGAGAGCTGTTATCGTGCTGCTGCTGCTGTTCACTCCAGTTTGAGCGGCGCAGAATAGCGCGAATACGCGCCACCAGCTCGCGATCGTTAAAGGGTTTAGGCAGATAGTCATCTGCGCCCAGTTCGAGGCCCAGTACGCGGTCCAGCTCGCTGCCGCGCGCGGTTAGCATGATGACGGGGGTCTGATGTTGCTGACGCAGTTCTTTCAGGGTGTCGATACCGTTTTTCTTCGGCATCATGACATCCAGTAAAAGCAGATCAATAGAGTTATCGAGCAGATTCAGTGCCTGTTCACCATCGCTGGCGACCACCACTTCAAACCCTTCCATTTCTAACAATTCTTTTAAAAGCGAAGTTAATTCGCGGTCGTCATCTACCAACAGGATTTTATTCATTTTTGTAGCCCTCCGCAGGCAAAATACCGTTTTCCTGGCGCACCTCGCCATCGCTTTACGTAGTTTTACACCCCCTGACGGATGTTTGCAGCTGTCGCCGTACACTGGCTCTCGTTGAATTGCAAAACGGAACGAACTGGAGTACAGGATGCGCAAATTGACCGCCGTCGTCCTTGCCTCAGCGGTGACCCTGAGTGGTACCACCGCAGGTGCCCGGGAGGCGACGACGATTGACGAAATGCATCATGGCGGATTGCCGACAGGCAGTATGACGCAAAATCCGCAAAGCCACATGTTCGATGGCATCGAGTTGACTGAAGAGCAGCGTCAACAGATGCGTGACCTGATGCAACAGGCCCGGCATCAGCGCCCGATGGTTCACATTGATGATATCGCAGCACTGCACGAGTTAGTGACTGCCGATCAGTTTAACGAAGCGGCCATTCGTGAAAAGGCAGAAGTTATTGCCCGGGTTCAGGTTGAACAGCAGGTTGAACTGGCCCGCGTGCAGAATCAAATGTTTCAGCTGCTGACGCCAGCCCAGCAGGCCAGGGTACAGCAGAATTATCAGCAGCGGCTAAGCGAGCTGCGACATATTTCGAAATTGCAGCCAGCTTCATCGCTGCAGGCAGTGAGTCGTACCAGCAGTAACCAGTAACATAGTATCCCTGTTTTCCTTGCCATAGACACATCCCTGTCTTCCCCCGCCATGATGGTGGGGGTTTTTTTTATCTTTTCTTCACCTTTTTTTACTCTGCCAGCAATCATCGCTGTGTAACGAAAGCCGGTTTTTATTGATGCCTGTCTAACGTTTGTTAGCCGGAATTGTCGATTTATGGCTTTTCCGGCCCGTCTCTCATGTTAACGCTACCGCTATGCTATTCAGGCAGATAAAACAGATTAACCTGCTGAAATTAAATGAGTTACGGTTATGTTTTATAATATTTTTAATGATATTCAATGAGTTGTGTATTTCGCGCTGCGCTTGCCGATTCAGGCACACCCTCTACACTTAGTTCTGTCACTGCAGGGAAATGCAGTGGCTTTGCGAAGTCTCAGGGAGCAGCAACCACATTATGTAGTCCTGAATGAATCTATTAACGGAGTAAGTTATGGCAGAGCATCGTGGTGGTTCAGGTAATTTCGCAGATAATCCGCAAAAAGCATCTGAAGCCGGTAAAAAAGGCGGCCAGAACAGCGGCGGCGGAAATTTCAAAAACGATCGTGAAAAAGCATCAGAAGCCGGGAAAAAAGGCGGCAAAAAATAATCGCCTTGTTTCATAGCGCAGGCCCGCATCTGAGTATCGCCTGACACTGATGTATCACACTTTGCCCCGTCCTCTTTGAGGCCGGGGCTTGTTTTTGTGCGTCTCCGGCTTTGTCATAAGAGGCTGAGAGGCAAGACGGCCCGATGGGCACATTCTGTTCCCGATGTTAAACTGCAGCCATTCTTTCATCTGAGTGCGCATCGTCACTGATGCTGTACAGGAAAACTGGTATGCAACCCTCTTATGGCCGACTGGTAAAGCGTGCTGCGCTTGCTGCTACCATTCTTGCTTCTGTGCTGCTACTCGTGAAAATCTTTGCCTGGTGGTACACCGGGTCAGTGAGTCTGCTGGCCTCTCTGGTGGACTCACTGGTCGATATCGCCGCCTCGCTCACCAATCTGCTGGTCGTGCGCTATGCCCTGCAGCCGGCTGATGAAAACCACACATTCGGGCATGGCAAAGCGGAGTCACTGGCTGCCCTGGCTCAGAGTATGTTTATTTCCGGCTCCGCTCTCTTCCTCTTTCTGACCGGCCTGCAGCATCTGGCATCGCCCAATGTGCTGCGCGCTCCGGACGTCGGGATTGCGGTGACGGTAGTCGCACTGAGCTCGACGCTGATCCTGGTCGCCTTTCAGCGCTGGGTCGTGCGCAAAACCCGCAGTCAGGCGATTCGGGCCGATATGCTGCACTACCAGTCAGACGTCATCATGAACGGTGCCATTCTGATTGCGCTGGTGCTGAGCAGCTACGGTTTTGCGCGCGCAGACGCCCTGTTCGCGCTGGGGATTGGTCTTTTTATTCTCTACAGCGCACTGCGTATGGGCTACGAGGCCGTTCAGTCACTGCTGGATCGCGCGCTGCCGGAGGCGGAGCGACAGCAGATCCTGACCCTCGCCACCAGCTGGCCGCAGGTACAGGGCGTGCACGATTTGCGCACCCGCCAGTCGGGGCCGACCAAATTTATTCAGCTTCATCTGGAGCTGGAAGATCAGCTGCCGCTGGTGCAGGCGCATCGAATTGCCGATCAGGTTGAGAAGGCGTTACGTAAAGAATTCCCCGGATCGGACGTAATTATCCATCAGGATCCCTGTTCTGTGGTACCGTTCGAGAAACAGGATTCCATTGGTTTTTAACCTAAACGAATCAATTTGATACGTAAGGTATGACCTGGCGTTAACATTGCTGCAAAAATTAGTGAAAAGTTGTCTGACCTGAATCAATTCAGCAGCAAGCCTTTGATATACTATCTGCCATCACGTGTCGCGCGAGTCATAACTGGCCGTCTGCCGCGATCGACAGGCAGGATTAACCCTTAGTTTTGAACAATCCAGAGGTTGTCATGATCAAGAAAATTGGTGTATTAACCAGCGGCGGTGACGCCCCAGGCATGAACGCAGCTATTCGCGGAGTGGTTCGTTCCGCGCTGAGTGAAGGACTGGAAGTTTTTGGGATCTATGACGGCTATCTGGGACTGTATGAAGATCGCATGATCAACCTTGATCGCTACAGCGTCTCCGACATGATCAATCGCGGCGGCACTTTCCTTGGCTCTGCACGTTTTCCGGAGTTCCGTAACGAAGATATTCGTCAGGTTGCCATTGAGAATATGAAAAAGCGCGGTATTGATGCGCTGGTGGTGATTGGCGGTGATGGTTCCTACATGGGCGCCAAACGTCTGACTGAGATGGGTTTCCCCTGCATCGGTCTGCCTGGCACCATCGATAATGACGTCGCCGGCACGGATTACACCATCGGTTATTTCACGGCACTGGAAACGGTGGTTGAAGCGATTGACCGCCTGCGTGACACCTCTTCTTCACACCAGCGAATCTCCATCGTTGAAGTGATGGGCCGCTACTGTGGCGATCTGACACTGGCGGCGGCGATAGCGGGTGGCTGTGAGTTCATCGTACTGCCTGAGTTTCCCTATACCCGCGAAGAGCTGGTAGCGGAAATTAAAGCAGGCATTGCCAAAGGTAAAAAACATGCCATCGTGGCGATTACCGAGCATATCTGCGATATCGACGATCTGGCGCGTTACATTGAAACAGAAACCAAGCGTGAAACCCGTTCGACCGTACTGGGTCACATCCAGCGTGGTGGCGCGCCCTGCGCCTATGACCGCATCCTGGCGTCACGGATGGGTGCCTACTCCATTGAGCTGCTGATGCAGGGTTATGGCGGCCGCTGCGTCGGTATCCAGAATGAGAAGATGGTCCATCACGATATCATCGACGCAATCGAAAACATGAAGCGTCCATTCAAGCGTGACTGGCTCGACACCGCGAAAAAACTTTACTGATACCACGGCGGAGCGTGCTGCACAGCGCGCTCCGGCAGCCCGTCTCTATATTCCTCAGCGTTATAACCGCTCATTTTTAATTCTTTAATCTCCGAATTAGTTTATGTCACGCTTAACCCATAACGACATTGGGAGAGTGCGTAATGAACAAGTGGAGTATTGGCGTTACCCTGTTGCTGGCCTCGACCAGCGTGCTGGCGAAAGACATTCAGCTGCTAAACGTTTCCTACGACCCAACGCGTGAGCTGTATGAACAGTACAACAAGGCATTCAGTGCGCACTACAAACAGGAAACCGGCGATAATGTGGTAGTGCGTCAGTCACACGGCGGCTCCGGTAAGCAGGCGACCTCCGTCATCAACGGCATCCGTGCGGATGTGGTCACGCTGGCCTTACAGTCGGATATCGATGCCATCGCCGGGCGAGGACGCATTGATAAAAACTGGCAGCAGCGTTTGCCGGACAACTCTGCGCCTTACACCTCGACCATTGTCTTCCTGGTGCGAAAAGGGAATCCGAAAGGGATCCATGACTGGAGCGACCTGACAAAACCGGGCGTCTCTGTGATTACCCCGAACCCGAAAACCTCCGGCGGCGCACGCTGGAACTACCTGGCGGCCTGGGGCTGGGCGCTGGACCATAACAATGGCGATCAGGCGAAAGCCCTGGCGTACGTCAGAGCGCTGTTTAAACACGTTGAGGTGCAGGATTCCGGGGCACGCGGCGCAACCAATACCTTCGTTGAGCGCGGAATTGGTGATGTGCTGATTGCCTGGGAAAACGAAGCCTACCTGGCGGTGAATAAGCTGGGTAAAGATAAGTTTGAGATTGTCACGCCGAGCGAATCCATTCTGGCGGAACCGACGGTGTCGGTGGTCGATAAAGTGGTGGATGAAAAGGAGACACGCAAAGTGGCCGAGGCCTATCTGAAGTACCTCTACTCACCGGAAGGTCAGACGATCGCGGCACAGAATTACTATCGTCCGCGTGATGCTGAAATCGCGAAGAAATTCTCCAGCACCTTTGCGCCGGTGAAGCTGTTTACCGTTCAGGATAAGTTTGGCGGCTGGGCTCAGGCACAGAAAGCCCACTTTGCCGATGGCGGCAGCTATGACCAGGTTATGAAACCCTAATCTCTGGCGGTTAGCGCCGATCGGCGCTGACCGCGGCTCTCTGTCACCCCTCTGATTTCTTCCAGTCTGACAATCGAAGCGTCTGCCCCGAATTCCCCGTGACATTCTTTTCCCGCCAGGCGAGGATGCAGGCTGCTTAGCCATTCAGGAAGCGTTATGATGCTGACAAGACGCCGTGTAGCCCCTCTGGCTGCCGTTCTGCTGGTGCTGATCATCGCAGGTCTGCTGGCGGCTGCCCTGCATTTCAAAAAGAACAGTGACGCACTGTGGCAGATTGTCAGCGAGCACTGTCTGCCGGGTCAGCAACATGGCGGCAATCCTGCGCCCTGTCAGCGCGTCGATCTCAACCAGCGTTATGCGATGCTGAAAGACCGCAACGGGCCGTTGCAATATCTGCTGATCCCCACCGACAGGATCAGCGGCATCGAAAGCCCGCAATTACTTCATCCTGACACGCCCAATTATTTCGCCCTTGCCTGGCATGAACGCATTCTGCTGGCGCAGCGGCACGGTTCGCCTGTCGATGACCGGGTGCTCTCACTGGCGATCAATGCTCAGTACGGACGCACGCAGAATCAGCTGCATATTCATCTCTCCTGTCTGCGACCCGATGTGCGCCAGCAGCTCGACCGGCTGACGCCGCCGCGCAGCGGGCAGTGGCAGCGCGTCACGCTGCGCAGTCACCGCTACTGGGTGCGCACCCTGACGCCGGCGGCGCTGGCGCAGCAGAGTGTGTTTATCCGGCTGGCAGACGAACGGCCTGAAGCACGGGCAGAGAGGGGAAAATATGGACTGGCTCTGGCGGAATTACGGGATGGGCGACTGGTGCTGATGGCTATCGAGCAGAACTGGCTGCTGCTGAACAGGGGATCGGCGGAGGAGTTACAGGACCATAGCTGTCAGCTGATTACGCCGACAAAAAAGGCGGCCTGAGCCGCCTCTGATTCAGCGAGTCAGACTCAGGCGTTTTTGGCCGCCGCTGCCGCTTTTACGATGACCGCGAAAGCGTCCGCTTTCAGTGACGCACCGCCAACCAGCGCGCCATCAATGTCAGGCTGGGTGAAAAGTTCAGCCGCATTTTTGTCATTTACTGAGCCGCCATACTGAATGATGACCTGCTCTGCGATGGCCGCATCTTTCTTCGCGATATGGTCACGAATGAATTTGTGGACAGCCTGTGCCTGTGCCGGGGTGGCAGATTTGCCGGTGCCGATGGCCCAGACCGGCTCATACGCGATGACCGCATCTTTAAAGGCTTCTGCGCCCTGGGATTCCAGCACGGCATCCAGCTGACGCGCGCAGACTTCTTCGGTTTTACCCGCTTCGTTTTCCGCTTCGGTTTCGCCGATGCACAGCACCGGAGTCAGACCCGCAGACTTCAGTACGGCAAATTTCTTCGCGATGAACGCGTCGCTCTCTTTGTGGTAGGTGCGGCGTTCTGAGTGACCGATGATGATATATTGCGCACCGACATCTTTCAGCATCTCTGCGGAGACTTCACCGGTGAAGGCGCCAGCCAGGTTAACATCCACATTCTGCGCACCCAGGGCGATGTGGCTGCCGGAGATAGCGTGTTTTGCCTGCTCAAGATAGAGGGCGGGTGGTGCAATCGCGACGCCACAACCTTCAACGCCAGAGAGTTCATTGCGCAGACCGGCGATCAGTTCAGCTGTCATCTGCTTGCTGCCATTCAACTTCCAGTTACCCATAACCAGTGGATGTCGCATTCTATCCTCCGCATAACGCGATACATGAAAAATCGCTGCCAGCCGGCAGCGTTGTCTGCCAGACAGTATAGAGATCAAATGTTGCGATGGCTTTGCTTTTCGTCATTTTCAGCCACTTCCTCAGGGGCTGGCGAGCGCCAGTTTGACCGGCTCCACGGCGAAGGTCAGCCCTTTGTCGCCGTGGTCCGCTACGACAAAACGGAGCGCGCCTTCGACCTGGGCAAAGTAGGGAAGATCTTTCCCCTCCTTCAGGAGCGCCTCCAGCTTTTTGCGGCCTTCGTCGGCACTTAATCCCGGCACAAAGAAGCGCAGCATCGCGGTCATGTAGGCCAGCGCCTTTTGCTGCGAGGCGTTCTGGTCCGGACCTGGCAGGGGCAGCCAGGTAATCTGCAGCGTCTTGATTTTGCCGGTGCCCGGCTCCAGTGCCGTCGAGGCGTACAGGGTTTCATTGATTTTGCTGGCGGCGCGCGTCAGGTTGCTTTTGTCCCCGCGATTATCGATGGCACGATATTCCGGCAGTATCAGTGTCCCATTGGCCAGATTATATTTTTCGCGAAACTGGCCGATAGTCATATCAAAGGTAGGCGCACCCGCCAGCAGATAAGGCGCCGCTGGCAGCGCACTGGCCTGTTCCTGCGGTGGCGGGTCGGCGGCAAATACCGGAACCGTCAGCGCAAACGATAACAGCAGTGCGCCAGGCAAATTCTTCATTTTGTCGATCCTAACCCGTAAACTCAGGCGCAAATTAAAACGGTTTTTATCCGCAAGGTCAAAAGCGCGGCGGTTCTCTTTTCAGGATAATAATGCATGACGTTACAACAAGGCTGTTTTTCCTGGCGTGGCCGGCTGGGCCGCCGGGATTTCTGGATCGGGCAGGCGGTCTGGTTGCTGATGACCACGCTTCTGTTTGTCTTCGCCGCTAACGACTGGCTTGATACCCAGATGGCGGCCTTCGGCGTGGTCTGCCTGCTGTGGCCAGCCAGCGCAATCATGGTCAAACGACTACACGACCGTAACCGTCGCGGCTACTGGGGTTTGCTGGTGATTGTGGCGTGGCTGCTGGTCGCGGGGAACTGGAGCATGCTGCCCGGTGTTCTGCCCTGGCTGCTGGGCCGCGCTATTCCGTTTATCTTACTGGCGGGTCTGCTGCTCGATCTCGGAATCTTTCGCGGCACCCCCGGCGCTAACCGGTTTGGTGCCGCAACCCAGCCGGTGCGATACTGGCCAGCGCCTCACCAGTAATGTTCGCTGGTGATATGACCCGGCTTGCGCTTCAGATGTTTGCGCATCCCGCGCGTCTCTTTCAGTAACTGCTGAGTATCACGCACCATCTGCGGATTGCCGCACAGCATCACATGGCTGCTGTCAGCATCCAGTTTTAATCCGGTTGCCCGCTCCAGCTCACCGTTTTCAATCAACGCCGGAACCCGGCCCGTCAGCGAGCCGGGGACGGCTTCGCGGCTCACCACCGTCTGAATATGCAGCCGGCCGGGATAACGCTGCTGCAGTTGCTGCATCAGCGGCAAAAAGCTCAGGTCAGCGGCGTAGCGCGTGGCATGAACCAGCACGATGTTTTCAAAGCGATCCACGCCTTCGCCCTGCTGCAGCATCGACAGGTAGGGGCCAATCGCGGTGCCGGTTGCCAGCATCCACAAGGTTTTGCAGTCCGGCACTTCATCCAGCACGAAGAAGCCCGCCGCGTCTTTAGTGACCATCACCTGGTCGCCCGGCTGGAGCGCCTGCAGATGCGGGCTCAGCTTGCCTTCCGGCACGGTGACCAGATAGAACTCCAGCAGATCATCGCTGGGGGCGTTGACGTAGGAATAGGCGCGCTGAACCCGCTCACCGTCGATTTCCAGGGCGAGCTTGGCAAACTGCCCGGCGACAAAGGGATCGATGGGCGCGTTGACCCGGAGACTGAACAGCGCATCCGTCCAGTTTTTCACTTCCTTTACTTCCGCATTGACCCATTCAGCCATAATCACTCCCGGGTTGTTGATTATTCAGGCAGGTCACTATTTTCGCGACTGCCCACTGAGAATGCCAGTCTGCAGACCGGTAAAGGCTCTAATCGTCAAACTGTTCCCCTCTCTTTACAGGCTGGCGCATAAACTTGACAGCTGCAAGCCTGGCCCTTTTTGCCCGCCTCTCGCTTTGTCACGCAATCCTGATATTTTGCCCGCCATAATCTGGTGTTCAGCGGGTGAACCGCTGCTTTAACCTCCTTTCACAGAAAGATATTTTGCAGAATCATGATTAGTAAACTGGAAAATCGCCCGCTGCTGGTGATGCTCATTGTGCTGGTGGCGGTCGGGCAGATGGCTCAGACAATCTACGTCCCGGCGATGTCGGTGATGGCGGATGCCCTGAATGTGCGGGATGGCGCGCTGCAGCGTGTAATGGCCGCCTATCTGATGACTTATGGTGGATCTCAGCTGATCTACGGTCCGCTGTCGGACAGCGTCGGGCGGCGCCCGGTGATCCTGACGGGCATGACGGTCTTTATGATCGGCGCACTTACCGCGCTGATGGCGACCTCGCTCGATATGCTGGTGTTCGGCAGCGCGATACAGGGGCTGGGAACCGGCGTCGCGGGCGTGATGGCGCGCACGATGCCACGCGATCTCTATGAGGGCCATGCGCTGCGCCGCGCCAACAGCCTGCTGAATATGGGCATTCTGGTCAGCCCGCTGCTGGCACCGGTTATTGGCGTGTTGCTGACCCAGCTCTTTGGCTGGCATGCCTGTTTTGCTTTCCTGCTGCTGCTCTGTCTGACCGTCACCGGCGCGATGGCGCGCTGGCTGCCGGAAACCCGGCCACAGAGCGGGGAAGTCACGCCTTTCTTCAGGCGCTACGCTCGCCTGCTCAGCGATATAAATTTCGTCCGCTATATTGTGCTGCTGATTGGTGCACTGGCCGGGATTGCCGTCTTCGAGTCGAGTTGTGGCGTACTGCTGGGCGGCGTACTCGGCCTGCCCAGCCTGACCGTCAGCATCCTGTTTATTCTGCCGATTCCGGCGGCGTTCTTTGGTGCCTGGTTCGTCGGGCGTGAGCAGGGGTCGTGGCACAGCCTGATGTGGTGGGGCGTGAACAGCTGCCTGCTGGCGGGCATCCTGATGTGGATCCCGGCGTGGTTCGGCATCATGAATATCTGGACGCTGCTGGTGCCTGCGGCGCTATTCTTCTTTGGCGCCGGGATGCTGTTCCCGCTGGCGACCTCCGGTGCGATGGAACCTTATGCCTGGCTGGCGGGAAGTGCAGGCGCGCTGATTGGCGGAATGCAGAATCTGGGATCGGGCCTTGTGGCCTGGCTCTCTGCCCTGATGCCGCAGCGCGATCAGTTCAGCCTGGGTATGCTGATGTTCTTTACCGCGCTGGTGATGCTGCTCTGCTGGTTGCCGCTCTCCCGTCAGCCGGCGCGCGGCAACCAGCCGGTTACAGGATAAACGGATGGAGCGCCGGATCTTTACGGTCGAGATAATGAATCGACTGGATGCGGCGGATGGTACGTGATTTACCGCGGATCAGCAGGGTTTCGCTGGTGGCGATATTGCCCTGACGCGTGATGCCTTTCAGCAGCTCGCCACTGGTAATGCCGGTGGCGGCAAACACCACATTGTCATTGCGCGCCATTTCACTCAGCGTCAGTTTTTTACCCGCTTCGATGCCCATCTCTGCACAGCGCTGCAGCTCCTGCTCACCGAGCAGGCGGTTTTCGGCGCTGTCGCCCTTCACATGATGTCGCGCCAGCAACCGGCCCTGCATATCTCCGTCCAGCGCGCGGATCACCGCCGCAGAGACCACACCTTCCGGCGCACCGCCGATGCCATACATCACATCCACTTCGCTGTCCGGCATGCAGGTCAGAATCGAGGCGGCGACATCACCATCCGGGAAGGTAAACACGCGCACGCCGAGCTGTTGCAGCTGGCCGATCACCGCGTCATGGCGGGGCTTCGCCAGAATCGAGACGGTGAGCTGCGACAGCGGCTTGTTCATCGCGATCGCAATATTGCGCAGGTTGGTTTCCAGAGGCTGGTCGAGGTCAATCGCGCCGCGTGCCGCCGGGCCCACAATCAGTTTTTCCATGTACATATCGGGGGCGTGCAGGAAGCTGCCCCTGTCGCCCACGGCCATTACGGCCAGCGCATTCGCCTGACCCAGTGCCGTCATGCGGGTGCCTTCGATTGGATCGACTGCGATATCGACCGCGTCGCCGCGACCCGTACCGACTTTTTCACCGATATAGAGCATCGGCGCCTCGTCGATCTCGCCTTCACCGATCACAATCTGACCGTCGATTTCAATGGAGTTCAGGACATGACGCATGGCATGGACAGCCGCGCCATCGGCCGCATTTTTGTCGCCGCGTCCTAACCAGTGATAACCTGCCAGGGCGGCAGCTTCGGTTACGCGGGAAAATTCAATGGCAAGTTCTCGTTTCATGGCATCTACCTGACAAAAAACAGGCAGGCAGTGTAACACAGCGGGGCGGTGGGGCGGGGAAAGGCCCGCGACGAACGTCGCCGCGGGCCCTGATATTACTCCTGCTCTTCCCAGGCCTGAGCGCGGGCAACCGCTTTTTTCCAGCCGGCATAGCGGAAGTTACGCTCGGTGGTTTCCAGGCTTGGACGGAACTCGCGCTCGATAACGGCTTTCGCGCGCACTTCATCCAGATCCTGCCAGAAGCCCACGGCCAGACCGGCCAGATAAGCAGAACCCAGCGCGGTGACTTCACGGACTTCCGGGCGTTCAACGCGGGTGCCAAGGATGTCAGCCTGGAACTGCATCAGGAAGTTGTTGGAGACCGCACCGCCATCCACACGCAGCGCCTGCAGGCGGGTGTTGGCATCGTTCTGCATCGCTTCCAGTACGTCACGCGTCTGATAGGCGATGGACTCCAGCGTCGCACGGATAATGTGGTTAGAGTTAGCACCACGGGTCAGGCCGAAGATTGCGCCACGGGCATAGGGGTCCCAGTAGGGCGCGCCCAGACCGGTAAACGCCGGTACCATATAGACGCCGTTGGTATCTTTAACCTTCATCGCGAAGTATTCAGAGTCAGCGGCTTCGCTGATCAGCTTCATCTCATCGCGCAGCCACTGAATAGAGGCACCGCCGATAAACACCGCGCCTTCCAGCGCATAGTTCACTTCACCGCGCGGGCCACAGGCGATGGTGGTCAGCAGGCCATGTGTGGAGGTTACCGCTTCAGTCCCGGTGTTCATCAGCATAAAGCAGCCGGTGCCGTAGGTGTTTTTCGCCATGCCAGGCTGGACGCAGAGCTGGCCATACAGTGCGGCCTGCTGGTCACCGGCGATACCGGCGATAGGAATACGGGTACCGCCTTTACCACCGATGTTGGTCTGACCGTAAACTTCCGAAGAGGACTTCACTTCCGGCAGCATTTCACGCGGGATATCCAGGATTTCCAGCATACGCTGATCCCACTCCAGCTTGTGAATGTTGAACATCATGGTACGTGAGGCGTTGGTATAGTCGGTGATATGTACACGGCCCTGCGTCATTTTCCAGACCAGCCAGGTATCGACGGTGCCGAACAGCAGCTCGCCACGTTTTGCACGCTCACGCGCACCCTCAACGTGATCCAGAATCCACTTCACTTTGGTGCCGGAGAAGTAGGGGTTAATCACCAGGCCGGTGGTGTGCTGGATATACTCTTCCAGCCCCTCTTTCTTCAGTTTGTTGCAGTAGTCTGCGGTACGCGGATCCTGCCAGACGATAGCGTTATAGATTGGCTTACCGGTCTCTTTTTCCCAGACAATCGCGGTTTCACGCTGGTTGGTGATACCGATGGCGGCAATCTCATCAGAGCGGATGTCGGCATGTGCCAGCACTTCTACCAGCGTCGAACTTTGTGACGCCCAGATATCCATCGGGTCATGCTCAACCCAGCCCGCTTTCGGGTAGATCTGGGTAAATTCGCGCTGCGATACCGCGACGATATTGGAGTCATGATCGAGGATCACGGCGCGTGAACTGGTCGTACCCTGATCGAGCGCGACAATATACTTTTTATCTGTTGTGGTAGTCATAAATTCAGTCCTGATGATAAAAGGTGAAACTTACGCTTTACGCTGCTGAGCACGTGCAACGGGTTTTTCTGCCGGGGCGTTTGCAGGTGCCGCAACACCTGGCAGGTAGCGACCAATCAGCGTGCGATATCCCACAGCTCCCAGGCAGGCTCCGACCAGCGGGCCAAAAACAGGGACCAGGAAGTAAGGAATATCTTTACCACCGGTGAACGCCACGTTACCCCAGCCTGCGATAAAGGCGAACAGCTTTGGTCCGAAATCACGCGCCGGGTTCAGGGCGAAGCCGGTCAGCGGACCCATTGAGCCACCGATAACAGCAACCAGCAGGCCAATCAGCAGCGGCGCCATCGGGCCACGCGGAACGCCGTTGCCATCGTCGGTCAGCGCCATAATCACCGCCATCAGTACAGCGGTGATGACCATTTCGACCAGGAATGCCTGACCGACGCTGATGTGTGGGTTAGGGTAGGTAGAGAAGATGCCCGCCAGGTCCAGACTCTGAACGGTGCCGCGCACCATCTGATGACTCTGCTCGTAATCGAAAAAGAGGCTGTAGTAAAGACCATAAACCAGCGCGGCCGCGCAGAATGCACCCGCGACCTGCGCCAGAATATAGGGCAGGACTTTACGGCCGTCGAAGCTGGCGAACAGGCAGAGCGCGACGGTTACGGCAGGGTTCAGGTGCGCGCCCGACACGCCTGCAGTAAGATACACAGCCATTGAGACGGCTAAGCCCCAGATAATGCAGATTTCCCACTGACCGAAAGCGGCACCGGCGAGTTTCAGAGCAGCCACACAGCCTGCGCCAAAGAAGATTATCAAGCCGGTCCCCAGAAATTCGGCAATACACTGACCTTTGAGCGTGTTAGTTGTCTGACTCATAATAGTGGTTCCTGAAGCGAGGTTAAATTTTATCAGTTTTTGTTCTCAGTCCATGAGTCACCCAGCTTTGATGTAGGGCTGATGTGAATTTATCGTTAACGAACATAAACGAGAAATAGCGAAATCATTTTTTGTGTACTGTGTCATAAAAATGCGCGATTTCGCGTATTCTGGCTTTCTTTAACCACAATTCGCGCCCTGGCGCGGCAGGATCGGGCCGCTGCCAGCAGGCCACCATCACGAGCAACGCCCGGATTCAGGGATTGACTGAAAAGTGTTACAGACTGCGCTCGCGGTGGCCACGTTGCTGGACTTGCGGGGTGAGGCTACATACAATCGGGACAACGTTGCTGGCTTAAGCTGGCATCATCAACGCCTTGCAGGAATTTAGGAGAGGTCAGAACGATGTCATTTGAAGTGTTTGAGAAACTGGAAGCGAAAGTACAGCAGGCGATTGATACCATCACCCTGTTGCAGATGGAAATCGAAGAGCTGAAAGAGCAGAACAACTCACTGCGTAACGATGCGCAACAGGTCGCGGGCAACCACGATGCGCTGATGCGTGAAAATCAGCACCTGAAAGAAGAACAGCATGTGTGGCAGGAACGTCTGCGTGCCCTGCTGGGAAAAATGGAAGAGGTTTGAAGCCTCAGCTGACGTGAAAAACGGGTGCTCTGGCACCCGTTTTCATTTCTGCACTATTCAATATCCAGCGCATCTTCTGACAGAATGATACCGGTATTGTCAGCATAAAGATGGTCGCCGGAGAAGAAGGTGACGCCGCCGAAATTGACGCGCACATCGCTTTCGCCAATTCCTTCACCCGCTGCGCCAGCCGGGATCGCCGCAATGGCCTGAATGCCAATTTCCAGCTCTTCCAGCTCATCAACCTGGCGGACTGAACCGTACACGACCAGGCCTTCCCACGCGTTGGCCACCGCCAGACGCGCCAGCTGCGCATCCACCAGCGCCCGACGAACGGAGCCGCCGCCATCGATGACCAGCACCCGACCCCGGCCGTTTTCTTCCAGCAGGTCATAAAGTAAGCCGTTGTCTTCAAAGCATTTCACTGTGGTAATCTGACCACCGAATGAAGTGCGCCCACCGAAGTTTGAAAAAAGCGGTTCAACAACATTCACTTCTTCATGGTAGATATCGCAGAGTTCAGATGTATCGTATTTCATAAGGGTTTCGTCTGTTTGCCACAGGAAAGGTAAGTATATCGCTATATGCAGATTGTTGGCAAAATCATCAGTGTGAAAAAAGCATCGTTCGATCAAGAACATGCATAAAAAAGCCCAGCCGGGTGGGCTGGGCTTCTGAAAGGCACGAATCGGTGAATCAGAGAATAAAGCGGCTCAGGTCTTCGTCGGCGACCAGGACATCCAGATGCTTGCCGACATATTCCGCATCGATGGTCACAGACTCGCCGGAACGATCGCTGGCGTCATAAGAAATATCTTCCATCAGACGCTCCAGCACAGTATGCAGACGACGCGCACCGATATTTTCGGTGGTTTCGTTGACCTGCCAGGCGGCTTCCGCGATACGACGAATCCCCTCTTCGGTAAACTCAATGTTCACGCCTTCAGTGTTCATCAGCGCCTTGTACTGCACGGTAATCGACGCATTTGGTTCGGTCAGAATACGCTGGAAATCGTTAACGGTCAGCGCCTGCAGCTCAACGCGAATCGGCAGACGACCCTGCAGTTCCGGGATCAGATCGGAAGGGCTGGCCACCTGGAACGCACCAGAGGCGATAAACAGGATGTGGTCCGTTTTCACCATGCCGTGCTTGGTAGAAACGGTGCAGCCTTCAACCAGCGGCAGCAGGTCGCGCTGCACACCCTCGCGTGAAACATCCGGACCGCCTGAATTCTGGCCGCCGCGCTTACAGATTTTGTCGATCTCATCGATAAACACGATACCGTGCTGCTCGACAGCCTCAATGGCGTCCTGTTTAAGCTCATCCGGATTAACCAGTTTTGCCGCTTCTTCTTCAATCAGCAGCTTCATCGCTTCTTTGATCTTCAGCTTGCGGGCTTTCTGCTTCTGACCACCCAGATTCTGGAACATTGACTGCAGCTGACTGGTCATCTCTTCCATGCCCGGAGGGGCCATAATTTCGACACCCGGCCCGCTGGCTGCCAGATCAATCTCAATCTCTTTGTCATCCAGCTGGCCTTCGCGCAGCTTCTTACGGAATGACTGACGCGCCGCAGAGGGCTCTGCGCTCTGTTCTGACTGGCCCCAGTTGTTTTTAGCCGGCGGAATCAGCACATCCAGAATACGCTCTTCGGCCATCTCTTCAGCGCGGTATTTGTTCTTCTCAATCGCCTGACTGCGTACCATCTTAATGGCCGAATCGGTCAGATCACGAATGATGGAGTCCACTTCCTTACCGACATAACCTACTTCGGTAAACTTGGTCGCCTCAACCTTGATGAATGGCGCATTGGCCAGCTTCGCCAGACGACGGGCGATTTCGGTTTTACCGACACCGGTCGGGCCGATCATCAGGATATTTTTAGGGGTCACTTCGTGGCGCAGCTCTTCGTCGAGCTGCATGCGGCGCCAGCGGTTACGCAGTGCGATAGCCACGGCGCGCTTGGCGCTGTCCTGGCCGATGATAAAACGGTTCAGTTCGCTGACGATTTCGCGTGGAGTCATCTCAGACATATTTATACCCTTACGCCTTGGACGTTAATTCTTCGAAATTAACGTTGTGGTTTGTGTAGATGCAGATATCACCCGCGATGTTCAGCGACTTCTCAACGATGTCGCGTGCGCCCAGTTCGGTATTCTCCAGCAGCGCGCGTGCCGCTGACTGAGCGAAAGGTCCACCGGAGCCGATGGCGATCAGATCGTTTTCAGGCTGGATGACGTCACCGTTGCCGCTGATGATCAGTGACGCTGACTCATCCGCGACGGCCAGCAAGGCCTCAAGGCGACGCAGCATACGGTCGGTACGCCAGTCTTTGGCCAGTTCCACCGCCGCTTTGACCAGATGGCCCTGATGCATTTCCAGCTTACGCTCAAACAGTTCAAACAGGGTGAAGGCGTCTGCGGTGCCGCCAGCAAAACCGGCAATCACCTTATCGTTGTATAAACGACGCACTTTTTTGACGTTGCCTTTCATCACGGTATTGCCGAGCGTAGCCTGGCCATCACCGCCAATCACTACCTGGCCGTTGCGTCGTACACTTACTATTGTTGTCACGGGCAGACCCCTTGTTGCAGTCGGAAAAGGACTCCGCGCACCGGGCGCGGAGTATCATGCAACAGATATGGGGCGGGTTTGACGGGTTTCAACCCCCGATGGAGAGTGGAATGCAGCCGTTGTGTCCGGAACTGCGCAGGCGCTTCAGGGTGCTGTCGGCCGAGGCGCGATCTTTATAAGGACCGATAACGACGCGGTTCCAGCCGCCACCGGTGGTAATCCGGCTTTCAAAGCCTTCAAAGGCTAAGCCGGCACGGACCGATTCAGCCTGATCGGTGCCTTTAAACGAACCACACTGCACCATCCAGCGCTGCGAAGAGGCTTTTTCAGCCGGTTTCGCTTTTGCGGTTTCCTGCGGTTTTGACTGCACCTCCGGTTCACGCGTAATCGGTGCGGCCTGCTGCGTCTGGCGCTGTACGTTTTGCTGCTGCTGTTGCTGCTGGCGTTGCTGTATCTGCTGCTGTTGCTGGCGCAGTTGTTGTTGCTGCAACTGCTGCTGACGCTGCTGCTGTTGCAGGGCCTGCTGCTGGCGTTGCTGTTGCTGCTGAGCCTGCTGCTGCTGGCGTTGCTGTTGCTGCTGAACCTGTTGCTGCTGACGTTGCAGTTGCTGCAGCTGCTGCTGATGCTGCAGCGTCTGCTGGCGTTGCGCTGGCGTCTGTTCGTTCCACGGCACTTCGTTAAGCTGGGTCGGCTGCTGACGCATATCAGCCTGCATCTGCTCCAGCAGCTGGCGCTGCTCATCGGTCAGCTGCGTCTGCGACTTCACTTCGCCACCCGAAGAGGGCTCGATCGGGGTCGGCACGGTAATCTGACGATTTTCCAGCTCTTTAATATATTTCCAGCGCTCTTCTGGCTTCGGCGGTAAGCCATTGCCGTTGGCTTTATGATCCGTAATGACCGGCACGTCCTCTTTCTTATGGTGTGCCAGGAACCATAAACCACCGGCAAAGGTCACCAGCACTGCGACCGCCAGTACAATCATCAGCTTAGAGATGCCTGAACCGCCTTTACTCTTCTTGCCACGGCTGGGGCTTTTTTTGCGACGCGTCCCTGTTGAACGCCCGCGGCCTACATAATCTTTTTGTGCCACTCTCGTTCTTATACCCTTCAAAAATAGTGCCTGATGGGCGAAATAGTGATGCTTACGCGCCCGGCAAGGAGTCCGTCATGTTACTTAAGGGTCAGAACTTTGACCAGCAGTGTTCGCCTTAAGAATCTACTGAAAAAATCAGACAAATACGCTTATTTTTCACGCTTTTTTGCACGCGCCGTACTGCCCCGAATGGTTAAACCGGCATCCAGCAGCCTTGAGCCGCCCGTTACCCGTTTGCCATTCAGCTCATCCAGCAGCAGAAGCATCGCTTCCCGGCCAATCTGGTAGCGCGGCTGCGTCACCGTCGTGAGCGGCGGCTCGCAGTAACGGGAGAGCTCAATATCGTCGAATCCGACCACGGAGAGATCCTCCGGTATCCTCAGCCCGCAACGTCTGGCCTGAGTCATCGCCCCAAGCGCCATAATATCGCTATGGCAGAACAGCGCGCGCGGAGGTTGTGGCAGCGTCATCAGCTGATTCATGGCGGCCACTCCCGCTTCAAACGTAAAATCGCCGCGAACAATACAGGTAGGATCGACCGTCAGCCCGCTGCGGCGCATCGCCTGCACGTACCCCTGTAAACGATACTGGCAGAGCGGCATCTCCTGCGGCCCGGCGATACAGGCGATCTGCGTGTGGCCCAACTGTAGCAGATGATTCACTGCTTCGAAGGCGGCGGTCAGGTTATCGATGTGAACCGTAGGCAGAGACATCTCTGGTGCGAACTCGTTCGCCATCACCATCGGCGGCAGATTGCGCTGCTCATCAATGCTGGCGTCAAAGGGCAGCTGTGAACCGAGCAGCACCATGCCATCGATCTGACGCGTAACCATCAGATTGAGAAAGGTTCTCTCCTGTTGATTCTGATGAGCGCAGTCGCCAATCAGTACCAGATAACCCTCTTCGGCTGCGGCAACTTCCACGCCACGGATAATTTCGCTGAAAAAAGGATCACAGATGTCCGGGACGATGACCAGAATAGTTCGCGTTTCGTTACGCCGTGCGTTGCGCGCCGGGCCGGGCGCCGAATAGCCGACGGCAGCAACGGCCTGTTCGACCTTCTGGCGGGTGGCCGCAGAGACTTTCTCCGGATTCATCAGCGCACGCGATACGGTGGCGGTTGAGACACCTGCATGTTCCGCGACATCCTTCATCGTGGCGGCGGGCGGTTGTTGATTCTGCTCCAACACATGCTCCTGACGCGTTATGGCGCGTTCGATTCTGTTTTTGCCTGACATAAAAGCAAACCGGGCAACATTGTTAACGATTGCCCGGCCGGTTGTTACTTAATTTGCATAAAAATTGTGACTTAAGCGACAATTTTCGATCCCGCTCGCAGCGTAAGAAAAAATCAGCTTTCCGTTGGGTCGATATCCAGCGTCCATTTCACCTTACGGGCGGCGGGCAGCGTGGAAACCAGCGGCAACGAACTGCTCAGTAACTGCTGCAGACGCTGGCGGGAGGGGTGCTGTAAGAGGAGCTGCCAGCGCCAGCGCCCGCTACGTTTGGGCTGCAGCGCCGGCAGAGGGCCCATAAACCACATCGCCTTATCATTCAGCGGGCTGGCCTCAAGCAGGTTACGAAGCTGCTGCAGAAACTCTGCTGCCTGCTGATTATCCATATCTTCGGCGCGGAACAGCGCATGGCGGCTCCAGGGCGGCAGATGAACCGCCTGCCGCTCCCGTAACGCCTGCTGCGCAAACGCCGGATAGCCCTGATGCAGCAGCGTCTGCAGTAGCGGATGCTCAGGATGGTGTGTCTGCAGCAGCACTTCCCCCTGTTTGCCTGCCCGGCCCGCCCGGCCGGCAACCTGCGTATAGAGCTGGGCAAAGCGTTCTGCCGCCCGAAAGTCGGCGGAGAACAGCGCACCGTCGACATCCAGCAGCGACACCAGCGTGACATCGGGGAAGTGGTGGCCCTTGGCCAGCATCTGGGTGCCGACCAGGATGCGTGCGCCTCCCCGGTGGACGTCGGCCAGATGCTGCTCAAGTGCGCCTTTGCGGCTGGTGGTATCGCGATCGATCCGCGATACCGGCACGCCGGGAAAGAGCGTGCCAAGCTGCTGCTCCAGCTGCTCCGTACCCACGCCAACCGGCAGTAAATGGGTCGAACCGCACTGCGGGCATTGATTGGGCAGCGGACGCTGGCTGTCACAATGATGGCAGCGCAGCTGGCGGTGATGCTGATGCAGCGTGTAGTAGCGGTCACAGCGGGTACACTCGGCAATCCAGCCGCAGTCATGGCAGAGCAGGGCGGGCGAAAAGCCCCGGCGGTTGAGAAACAGCAGCACCTGGTTGTCGGCCTGCAGGTGCTGACGCATTTTAGCGATCAGGCCGGGTGCCAGGCCGCCGATCAGCTGTACGCCCTTTAAATCGATAAGCTGTTGCAGCGCCGGTCGGGCGTTGCCGGCACGTTTGGTCAGGTCGAGCTGGCGATATTTGCCGCTGCGAACGTTGTGCAGCGTCTCCAGCGCCGGCGTCGCGGAGCCCATGACGATTGGGATATTCTCTTCATGTGCGCGGAAGACGGCTAAATCGCGCGCCTGATAGCGCCAGCCCTCCTGCTGTTTGTAAGAGCTGTCATGCTCTTCATCAATAATAATGACGCCGGGACGCGCCAGCGGGGTAAACAGTGCCGAGCGGGTGCCAATGACAATCGCCGTTTCGCCACGTCGCGCACGCAACCAGACGGCCAGCCGTTCGCTGTCATTCAGGGCGGAGTGCAGCACATCAATGGGGGCATCGAAACGTTCGCGAAAGCGGGCGATAGTCTGCGGGGTCAGGCCAATCTCAGGCACCAGCACCAGCGCCTGTTTACCGCGCGCCAGCACATTCTCCAGTACGCTGAGGTAAACCTCGGTTTTGCCGGAACCGGTAATGCCCGCCAGTAGCCAGGCCGCATAGTTTTCATCATCGGCCCGAATGGCGCCAACGGCCATCGCCTGATCGGTGTTCAGGCGCAGGCGTTCGCCTTTCACCGCATAGGTCGACCGCCAGTCGTGCAGTTCCGGCTGATGCTCATGCAGCTCGCATAACCCTTTTGCGCGCAATGCCTGCAGGGTCGCATCAGTCAGATCGTGATCGCTGATCTGATGACGATAGAGCGGTTGCTGACGCAGTGCCGCCAGTGCCTGTTGCTGTTTGGGCGCCCGCTTCAGGCTCTCTGGCGCAGTCGCCCGGCCCAACTCGGTGATTTCCCAGCGCCATAACGGCGTGTCCTGCGCCGCTTTTCCCTGACGCAGCAGCACCGGAATCGCGTGGCTCAGGACTTCGCCCTGCGGCGAGTGATAGTAGCTGGCAGCCCAGTTCAGGATGCGCCATAGCGAGGGTGGAAAGAGCGACTCGCTATCCAGCACCTCAATAACCCGCTTAAGCTGCGCGTCCGGCAGATCGCTGCTGTCGCGAAAGGCGACCACAATGCCGATCATTTTGCGATTGCCAAAGGGCACACTCACGCGGCCGCCAATGACCGGCTGCGCGCCCTGCGGCGGCAGATAATCAAACAGGCGGGGCAAGGGGACGGGCAGGGCAACCTGAACGACGGGCATAACTCTCTCTTTCCGGCTCAATCATCGGGGAAGCTAGTGTACACGCTGTACCCTGCTGGCGGGTATCTCAGCATAGATTTGCAGCAATCAAAACTTATCTGTATAATATGCGGCCTTCGGTGAGAAAGTTCTGGCCGGAGCATACACTTTTACGTTCAACCGCGTGTGGTGCTGTGCAGGTTAACGCCTGGCACGGAGAGCGACACGGCCTTTTATGAGGTTTCCCATGAAACAAGGTATTCACCCGAAATACGAAGCAGTGACTATCAAATGTACCTGCGGTAACGAGATCCACACCCGTTCTACTCTGAATCACGAACTGAACCTGGACGTTTGTGGCAAATGCCACCCGTTCTATACCGGTAAGCAGCGTGAAGTGGCAACTGGTGGCCGTGTTGACCGCTTTAACAAGCGTTTCAGCGTGCCAGGCGCTAAAAAATAAGATTAAAAGGCACCTGAACCTGCGGGTTCGGCGGCAAGAAAAACCCAGCTTCGGCTGGGTTTTTTTATGTCTGTATAATGGCGATAGCCCCATTCCGGCAGCCACGATGGACTGAGCATCACCAGACCAGCGGTCAGTCTGCCTTTCTGACTCTTTTTTTAACGTTTAAGCAGAGCGAACCAGGCGGCAGAGCGGCGATGAGCAGAACAGGAAAGCGGCCCCCTGAGCGGAGCCGGCTTCTCTGAAAGGGGTGGCGCGAAAAGAGCCCGACGAATTAATACTCCCAGGTATCCGGGTCGACGCCCATCTGGCGCATGATCGCTTTTGCCTCTTCCGGAATTTCGTCGCTGCGCTCTTTACGCAGGTCGACATCATCAGGCAGCGGCTGACCCGTGAAAGCATGTAAAAAAGCTTCGCAAAGCAGTTCGCTGTTGGTCGCGTGACGCAGATTGTTCACCTGACGACGGGTACGCTCATCCGTTAAAATCTTCAGCACGCTCAAGGGGATAGAGACCGTTATCTTCTTGACCTGCTCGCTTTTCTTACCGTGCTCAGCGTACGGGCTGATATATTCGCCGTTCCATTCAGCCATGGGTTACCTTAATTAATAAACGTTAAATGTGAGGAAATCAGCGGATTATGCCTGATTTTTTTCTGCCTGACCCCTGATATGGCGGGTTTTCTTCGCTCACAACCTCCGCTGCACAGAGAGGAGTGCCAGGCGATGACGCATAATTTTAGCGGTTATTGCTATTTTGCTCAATCTATACGCAAAGACATTTAGATGTCCAGATGTATTGACGTCTAATTAGGGGGTGATATCCTGTACGCTACATTTTCTTCACTCTTCAGGAACAATTCACTCATGACGCGTAAACCGGCAACCATCGCAGTACGCAGCGGTCTGAATGATGACGAGCAGTATGGCTGCGTTGTCCCGCCCATCCACCTCTCGACCACCTATAACTTCCTGGACTTCAATGAGCCGCGCGCGCATGACTACTCCCGTCGCGGTAACCCGACGCGTGATGTTGTTCAGCGCACGCTGGCGGAACTGGAAGGGGGAGCGGGTGCGGTATTAACCAATACCGGGATGTCAGCGATTCATCTGGTGAGTACTGTGTTCCTGAAGCCTGGCGATCTGCTGGTGGCACCACACGACTGCTACGGTGGCAGCTATCGGCTGTTTGACAGCCTGAGCAAACGCGGCGCCTATCGGGTGAAATTTGTCGATCAGGGTGACCCGGTGGCACTGCAGGCGGCACTGGATGAAAAACCCGCGCTGGTGCTGATTGAAAGCCCCAGCAACCCGCTGCTGCGCGTGGTCGATATCAGCGGAATCTGCGCAGCGGCACGCGCGGCGGGCGCCATCAGCGTCGTGGACAATACGTTTATGAGCCCGGCCCTGCAGAACCCGCTGGCGCTGGGTGCTGACCTGGTCATTCACTCCTGCACCAAATACCTGAATGGTCACTCTGATGTGGTCGCCGGTGCGGTGATTGCCCGCGATCCTCAGCACGCGACCGATCTGGCCTGGTGGGCAAACAATATCGGCGTGACCGGTGCGGCATTTGACAGTTATCTGCTGCTGCGCGGGATTCGTACACTCGCACCACGCATTGCGGCGGCGCAACGAAATGCCCTCGCGATTGTGGCATACCTGCAGCAGCAGAAGCTGGTGAAAAAGTTATATCATCCTTCGCTGCCGGAAAACGCCGGACACGAATATGCCGTCCGTCAGCAGCGCGGCTTTGGCGCCATGCTGAGTTTTGAGGTCGAGGGCGATGAGGCGCTGCTGCGCCGCTTCCTGAAAGCGCTGCGGCTGTTTACACTGGCCGAATCGCTGGGTGGCGTAGAGAGCCTGATCTCCCATACCGCCACCATGACGCACGCAGGCATGTCAGCAGAAGCACGCGCAGCAGCAGGGATTTCCGATACGCTGCTGCGGGTTTCTGTCGGCATCGAAGATCACGAAGATTTAATAGCCGATCTGGATAATGCATTCCGGATCGCAGCCGAGGGTTAAGCATGATGATTTCAGCAGGCGCGGGAACGCCAGATAGCCGGCAGTTGCATAAGTTTGGCGGTAGCAGCCTGGCAGATGCACGCTGCTATCAGCGCGTTGCCAGCATTATGGCGGACTACAGCCAGCCGGGCGACCTGATGGTGGTTTCCGCAGCCGGCTCGACCACCAACCAGCTGATTAGCTGGCTGAAGCTGAGTCAGAGCGACAGGCTCTCTGCGCACCAGGTGCAACAGGCATTACGGCGTTACCAGAGCGAACTGATTAGTGCGCTTCTGCCTGCTGACGTTGCAGAACCGTTGATCGGCGCGTTTGTTCGCGATCTGGAAAAGCTGGCCGCCCTGCTGGATGCGCCGATCACCGATGCGGTGTATGCCGAAGTGGTCGGGCATGGTGAAATCTGGTCAGCGCGCCTGATGTCTGCGGTGCTGAGTCAGCGCGATCTGCAGGCCTGCTGGCTGGATGCGCGCGAGTTTCTGCGGGCTGAACGTGCTGCGCAGCCGCAGGTAGATGAGGGAAAATCCTGGCCACTGCTGCAGACGTTGCTGGCGCAGCATCCGCACAAGCGCATTGTGGTCACCGGGTTTATCAGTCGCAACGACGCCGGTGAAACGGTGCTGCTGGGCCGCAACGGTTCCGACTATTCCGCCACGCAGATTGGTGCGCTGGCAGGTGTCGGCCGTGTCACGATCTGGAGCGACGTGGCAGGCGTCTACAGCGCCGACCCCCGCAAAGTGTCGGATGCCTGCCTGCTGCCACTGTTAAGGCTGGATGAAGCCAGTGAGCTGGCGCGTCTGGCCGCTCCGGTGCTGCACACCCGCACGCTGCAGCCGGTATCCGGCAGCGATATTGACCTCCAGCTGCGCTGCAGTTATCAGCCGGAGCAGGGTTCTACCCGCATCGAACGCGTACTGGCCTCCGGGACGGGGGCGCGGATCGTGACCAGCCATGATGATGTCTGTCTGATCGAGATTCAGCTCCCGGAGCAGCATGATTTCGCCATTCTGCATAAAGAGATCGACCTGCTGCTGAAGCGCGCGCAGCTGCGTCCGCTGGCGTTTGGCGTACATCCGGATCGTCAGCTTCTGCAACTCTGCTACACCTCCGAAGTGGTCAACAGCGCCTTTACGCTGCTGCAGGACGCGGGTTTACCCGGGCATCTGCAGCTGCGCGACGGCCTGGCGCTGGTGGCGCTGGTTGGTGCAGGCGTTACCCGCAATCCGCTGCATACCCATCGCTTCTGGCAGCAGTTAAAAGATCAGCCGATTGAGTTCATCTGGCAGTCAGAAGAGCACATCAGCGTAGTGGCGGTGCTGCGCGTCGGGCCGACCCAGCATCTGATCCAGGGACTGCATCAGTCGCTGTTCCGTGCTGAAAAGCGCATCGGCCTGATGCTGTTTGGCAAAGGCAACATCGGTTCGCGCTGGCTGGAGCTGTTTGCCCGCGAGCAGGAGACACTGTCAGCGCGTACCGGCTTTGAGTTTCTGCTGGCGGGGGTGGCGGATAGCCGTCGTAGCCTGCTGAGTTATGACGGGCTGGATGCCAGCCGGGCGCTCGCCTTCTTTGATGATGAGGCGGTGGAGCGCGATGAGGAGTCGTTGTTCCTCTGGATGCGCGCCCATCCGTTTGATGACCTGGTCGTGCTGGATGTCACCGCCAGCACCCCGCTGGCGCAGCAATATCTCGACTTCGCCAGTCACGGCTTCCATGTGATCAGTGCCAACAAGGTCGCGGGTGCCGCGGACAGTCAGACATGGCGACAGATCCGTGATGCCTTTACCAAAACCGGGCGGCACTGGCTCTACAACGCGACAGTGGGCGCGGGTCTGCCGATCAACTACACCGTGCGCGATCTGCGGGACAGCGGCGATACCATTCTGGCGATCAGCGGGATCTTCTCCGGAACGCTCTCCTGGCTGTTCCTGCAGTTCGACGGCACCGTACCCTTTACCGAGCTGGTGGACCAGGCGTGGCAGCAGGGATTAACCGAGCCCGATCCGCGCGCCGACCTTTCGGGTCAGGATGTGATGCGCAAACTGGTGATCCTGGCGCGTGAGGCGGGCTACAACATTGAGCCGGATCAGGTGCGGGTAGAGTCGCTGGTGCCGGACAACTGTCAGCAGGGATCGGTTGACCACTTCTTCGAAAACGGCGAAGAGCTGAACGAACAGATGCTGCAGCGACTGGAAGCCGCACAGGAGATGGATCTGGTGCTGCGTTACGTCGCCCGCTTTGACGCCAACGGCAAGGCGCGGGTGGGTATCGAAGCGGTTCGTCCGGAGCATCCACTGGCGTCACTGCTGCCGTGCGATAACGTCTTCGCCATCGAGAGCCGCTGGTATCGGGATAACCCACTGGTGATCCGCGGGCCGGGCGCAGGCCGGGATGTTACCGCTGGCGCTATCCAGTCAGATATTAATCGCCTCGCCCAACTGCTGTAATTCCTCCTCACAGGCGCTTCGGCGCCTGTTTTCAATACGTTACCTCTGCCCTCATCGGCCGCCTCTATGCTGGCTGAAAATTACTCACGTCTGTTGATTATTTTTAAGTTGACGGCATCCCGGGATTGCGTCATTTTGAACTTCCAGACGTCTGAACGTTTAGATGTTTGAAGGTCGCTTATTAATCGATGAGGGTGCAGGATGAGTTTCTTTCATGCGAATCAGCGCGAAGCGCTAAACCAGAGCCTGGCAGAGCTGAACGGGCAAATTAATGTCTCTTTCGAGTTCTTCCCGCCGCGTACCCACGAAATGGAAGAGACTCTGTGGAACTCCATCGATCGCCTGAGCAGCCTGAAGCCGAAATTCGTTTCGGTGACCTACGGTGCGAATTCCGGGGAGCGCGACCGCACCCACAGCATTATCAAAGGCATTAAAGATCGAACCGGTCTGGAGGCGGCGCCTCATCTGACCTGTGTCGATGCCACGCGTAAGGAGCTGTGCGCCATCGCTCAGGATTACTGGAACAACGGCATCCGTCATATTGTGGCGCTGCGCGGCGACCTGCCGCCCGGCAGCGGCAAACCAGCAATGTATGGCAGCGATCTGGTGTCGCTGCTGAAAGAGGTCGGTGAGTTTGATATCTCCGTCGCCGCCTATCCGGAAGTGCATCCCGAAGCAAAAAGCGCCCAGGCGGACCTGATCAACCTGAAGCGTAAAATTGAGGCGGGCGCCAGCCGGGCGATCACCCAGTTTTTCTTCGACGTGGAAAGCTACTTACGTTTTCGCGACCGCTGTGTGGCGACCGGGATTGATGCGGAAATCGTGCCGGGCATCCTGCCGGTCTCTAATTTCCGGCAGCTGCAACGTTTTGCCACGCTGACCAATGTACGTGTGCCAGGCTGGATGCATGCGATGTTTGCCGGGCTGGATAACGATCCGGAAACGCGCAAAATGGTGGGGGCTAATATCGCCATGGATATGGTGAAAATTCTGTCGCGCGAAGGGGTGAAAGATTTCCACTTCTATACGCTGAACCGGGCCGAGATGAGTTACGCCATCTGTCATACGCTGGGCGTCCGGCCTGCCGCGGCCGCGGCTTAATCGCGCCATGCACAGACAATAAAAAAGTCGGGCATGGCCCGACTTTTTTTATCACACCTCGCCGACTCTCGTCAGCGCCGGGTTAACCGGTGTTACGCATCCCGGCAGCTACACCGGCGATGGTGACCATCAGCGCCTGCTCCACGCGGGCATCCGGCTCTTCGCCCCGCGCTTCCTGGGCGCGTGAACGATGCAGCAGTTCCGCCTGCAGGACGTTAAGCGGGTCGGTATAGACGTTACGCAGCGCGATCGACTCGGCAATCCACGGCTGGTCAGCCATCAGATGTGAGTCGTTGGCGATGGTCAGCACCGCTTTGATATCCGCATCAAGCTGGTCGCGCAGCTGTTTGCCCAGCGGCCAGAGTGATTTATCCACCAGGCGCTGATCATAGTATTCCGCCAGCCACAGGTCCGCTTTCGAGAAGACCATCTCCAGCATTCCCAGACGGGTAGAGAAGAAGGGCCAGTCGCGGCACATCGCTTCCAGCTGATCCTGATGGCCTGCCGCCATCGCCTGCTGCAGGGCCGCACCGGCGCCCAGCCACGCGGGCAGCATCAGACGGTTCTGCGTCCAGGCGAAGATCCATGGGATGGCACGCAGCGACTCCACGCCGCCGGTTGGACGGCGCTTGGCCGGACGCGAGCCCAGCGGCAGTTTGCCCAGCTCCTGCTCAGGCGTGGCCGAACGGAAATAGGGCACGAAGTCAGCATTTTCACGCACGTAACCGCGATACATCGCACAGGAGTCAGCCGAGAGCTGATTCATGATGTCGCGCCATTCGCGTTTTGGCTCTGGCGGTGGCATCAGGTTCGCTTCCAGAATCGCACCCGTGTAGAGCGACAGGCTGGCGATGGTCACTTCAGGTAAACCGTACTTAAAGCGGATCATCTCGCCCTGTTCGGTCACACGCAGACCGCCACGCAGGCTGCCCGGCGGTTGCGACAGCAGTGCCGCATGCGCAGGCGCACCGCCACGGCCAATGCTGCCTCCGCGTCCGTGGAACAGCGTCAGGGAGATCCCGGCCTTCTCGCAGGTTTTGATCAGGGCGTCCTGCGCCTGATACTGCGCCCAGCTGGCGGCCATCACACCAGCATCTTTCGCCGAGTCAGAGTAGCCAATCATCACCATCTGTTTGCCCTGAATAAAGCCGCGATACCAGTCGATGCTCAGAAGCTGGCTCATGACATCGTTAGCATTGTTCAGGTCATCCAGCGTTTCGAAAAGCGGCGCTACCGGCATCGCATAGCCGATACCGGCTTCTTTCAGCAGCAGATGAACGGCCAGCACGTCAGACGGCGTTTTCGCCATCGAAATCACGTAGGCGGCGATAGAGCCCTGTGGCGCTTCAGCCGCGACGCGACAGGTTTCCAGCACTTCGCGCGTCTCATCGCTGGGTTCCCAGTTGCGGGGCAGCAGCGGCCGTTTGGAGTTCAGTTCACGGATCAGGAAAGCCTGTTTGTCCGCTTCGGACCAGCTCTCATAGTCGCCCAGGCCCAGATAGCGGGTCGCTTCCGCAATCGCTTCAGTGTGGCGGGTGCTCTCCTGGCGGAGATCGATACGTACCAGTGGCACGCCAAAACATTTCACACGACGCAGCGTATCGAGCAGCTGGCCGTTGGCGATGATGCCCATGCCGCACTTCTGCAGGGACTGGTAGATAGCGAACAGCGGGTCCCACAACTGGTCATTGGAGACCAGCAGATCGGCCGGACGCGGGAGCCGTTCCCCTTTCAGGCGATGCTCCAGGAACGACTGCGTGCTCATTAGCTGGCTGCGCATGCGCTTCAGGATCACACGATAAGGTTCCAGCGCCTCGGGATCGCCGCTGAGTTCGCGGATCTCTTCGCTGCACTCCGACATCGACAGCTCAGAGATCAGCACGCCGATGTCGCGCAGGAACAGATCAGTGGCTTTCCAGCGGCTCAGTTGCATGACGTGACGGGTAATTGACGCTGTGACATTCGGGTTGCCGTCGCGGTCGCCGCCCATCCAGGAGGTGAACTGAACCGGCACGAAATCGACCGGCAGCTTAATACCGAACGCCTCTTCGACCTGCTCGTTGAGCTCACGCAGGAAAGCAGGAACGCCTTCCCACAGGCTGTTTTCCACCACGGCGAAACCCCATTTCGCTTCGTCGATCGGGGTAGGGCGATATTTCCGGATCTCATCGGTGTGCCACGCCTGAGCAACCAGCTGGCGCAGACGGCGCATAATCTGATTACGTTCATAGTCTGAGACGTCGCTGTGGTCGAGCTGTTTCAGGCAGCTGTTGACCTCAACCAGTTTGTGGATCAGCGTGCGGCGGGTGATTTCGGTCGGGTGGGCAGTCAGCACCAGCTCCAGTGACAGCGACTCAATCGCCGCCAGGATGTCGCTTTCGCGAATATCTTTCTGCTGCTTCAGGGTATCAAACGTCTTTTTCAGCAGTTCAGGATGGTTCTCACCCTCGCCACTCTGCGAGATAGTCTGATACTGCTCTGCCACGTTGGTCAGATTAAGAAACTGGCTGAACGCGCGAGCCACTGGCAGAAGCTCTTCGTTGGAGAGGTTCTGCAGCGTATTGAGCAGTTCTTTACGATGAGTGTCATTGCCTGCGCGGGATGACTTGGAGAGCTTACGGATGGTTTCCACCTGGTCGAGGATGTTCTCGCCCAGTGCATCCTTAATCGTATCCCCGAGCAGTTTGCCGAGCATACTGACATTACTTCGCATTGCGGAATATTGTTCGTTCATTGGACCCTGACACCCTTATCGTCTTGAAAAACTTCTACACCCGACCTTTCAGGCAGCCGAAAATCAGCAACGTGGTTTTCCCGGTACGCTGAGAGGAACCGGCGCCGTTGCCGCCTGCCCGCTTTCTGAAATGTTCTGGATAATCACCCGGTGGGCATAACATCGTCTTTTATCTAGCCACGTAATGTTGCATTCGTCAAATGAGATAAAGTGCGGCGAAGTAGCGGCTAAATAACGGGAATTATTAGTATTTATTGGGAGTAAAGCGGGATAAGTTATTCTTATTGTTAAATCCCGCAGAATGAGGGGGCATTTTGCTGTTATTGCAGTGAAATGCCCCATCTGATGTTAATCAGTGACAAAAATGCTGCACAACCTGACTGATAAGCGCCCGCGTCGGCTTAATAAATGCCGTATCGATAAACTCGTCAGGCTGATGCGCCTGGTTGATCGAACCCGGCCCCAGTACCAGCGTCGGACAGAGTTGCTGAATAAACGGCGCTTCGGTGCAGTAGTTGACGATTTCGGTAGGTGTGCCCAGCAGTTTCTCGACCACAGTGACCAGCTCATGATTTGCCGGACACTCATAGCCCGGAATCGGCGGATGCAGCTCAGCCACGGTGACACGACCTGGCCAGCGGGCGCTGACCGGGGCCAGCGCCTCATTCAGTAATCCGTCGAGATCGCTCAGCGACAGGCCTGGCAGCGGACGGATATCCATGTGCAGCTCACAGCAGGCGCAGATACGGTTTGCCGCATCCCCGCCATGAATATGACCGAAATTCATGGTGGGGTAGGGAATGGCAAAGCCATCGTGGTGATAGCGTTCCTGCAGCGTTGTGCGGAGCTGCATCAGATGGGTGATCGACTCATGCATCAGCTCGATGGCATTAACGCCACGTGCCGGATCGCTGGAGTGGCCCGATTTGCCTTCGATACGGATCACGTTCGACAGATGGCCTTTGTGCGCGCGAACCGGTTTAAGCGAGGTCGGCTCGCCGATGATCGCGCAGTCGGGACGCAGCTGCGTCGATTCAGAAAAATATTTGGCCCCGGCCATGGTGGTCTCTTCATCCGCCGTGGCGAGAATATAGAGCGGCTTACTCAGGGTGCTGACATCCACATCGCGC
Source organism: Pantoea sp. (assembly GCF_032114055.1). Classification (GTDB taxonomy): domain Bacteria; phylum Pseudomonadota; class Gammaproteobacteria; order Enterobacterales; family Enterobacteriaceae; genus Pantoea. Next base: position 13,994 of record NZ_DAMCTB010000011.1, on the reverse strand, counting down.
AGCGTATCGAGAATAAAGGCGAAGAACCCTTTCATGTCTGCCGTGCCCAGACCGTAGAGCTTGTTGTCATGTTCGGTCAGGGTAAAGGGATCGCGTGTCCAGCGGCCATCATCAAAAGGCACGGTGTCGGTATGACCGGCCAGCAGCAGGCCGCCCGCGCCGCTGCCCGTGCGCGCCAGCATGTTAAATTTATTGCGCGTTCCCGGCACCGGCTGCACTTCAACGCTGAAGCCGAGGTCGCGGAACCAGCCTGCCAGCAAATTGATTAAAGTTTCATTACTCTGATCCAGTGCGGCATCGGTTGCGCTGATTGACGGTGTGGCGATTAACTGGCTGTACAGTTCAATAAAAGGCGGTAATTTTGTCTTCACTGTTGGCGGTCCTTGGGTTAGGATGTATCCATATTCATGCAGTAATAGTGAATAAAAATACATTAACGTCCTCTGCAGGGGAACCTTAAATCGCTGCAGGTGACAGGGTGGGTAACGGGGCAAGGCCGCGACCCGGAACGTGCGACTGTAAAAAGGGTTACAGCCTGATGTTGAATACGCTGATCGTTGGTGCCAGTGGTTACGCTGGTGTTGAGCTTGCCACCTTCCTGAATCGTCATCCACATATCAACATAACCGCTTTGGCGGTTTCCGCGCAAAGCCCTGATGCCGGTAAGCGCCTGTCCGACCTTCATCCGCAGCTGAAAGGCGTGGTGGATCTCCCGCTGCAGCCGCTCGGCAGCGCGGCGGAGTGGGCTGACAAAGTGGATGTGGTATTCCTGGCGACTGCCCATGAAGTCAGCCACGACCTGGCCCCGGAATTTCTGAAAGCCGGTTGTGTGGTCTTTGACCTGTCGGGCGCGTTCCGTGTCAACGACGCCGATTTCTACACCCGCTTCTATGGCTTCACCCACCAGCATGGCGAGTGGCTGGATAAGGCTGTTTACGGTCTGGCGGAATATCAGCACGCGAAGATTCAGCAGGCGCAGCTGGTAGCCGTGCCTGGCTGCTACCCGACCGCCGCTCAGCTGGCACTGAAACCACTGGTGGAGGCCGGGCTGTTAAACGATGCGCAGTGGCCGGTTATCAACGCGACCAGTGGCGTAAGCGGCGCCGGACGTAAAGCCAATGTCGGCACCAGCTTCTGCGAAGTCAGCCTGCAGCCTTACGGCCTGTTCAATCATCGTCATCATCCGGAAATTGTCGCACACCTCGGCACACCCGTGATCTTCACGCCGCATCTGGGGAGCTTCCCGCGCGGTATTCTGGCGACCATTACCTGCCGTCTGAAAGCGGGCGTCAGCCGTGAGGATGTCGCCGCTGTATTCCAGCGCGCCTATGATGATAAACCGCTGGTGCGGCTCTATGAGCAGGGCGTCCCGGCGCTGAAAGCCGTGGTGGGCCAGCCCTACTGCGATATCGGTTTTGAGATGCAGGACGAGCATCTGATTGTGGTAGCCGCCGAAGATAATCTGCTGAAAGGCGCGGCATCGCAGGCGGTACAGTGCCTGAACATCCGGTTCGGCTTCCCTGAAACGCAGTCACTGATTTAACGGATAACTAAACCATGACTAATCCATTGATTATCAAGCTGGGCGGTGTGCTGTTAGACAGCGAAGAAGCGCTGGCCCGCCTGTTTGACGCGCTGCTGACCTGGCGCAGCGCCCATCAGCGTCCGCTGATCATTGTCCACGGTGGCGGTTGCCTGGTGGACGAGCTGATGAAAAAGCTGGCGCTGCCGGTGATGAAGAAAAACGGCCTGCGCGTGACCCCTGCTGACCAGATCGACATTATTACCGGTGCCCTGGCGGGAACCGCCAACAAAACGCTGCTGGCCTGGGCCAAAAAATCGGGTATCCGCGCGGTCGGCCTTTGCCTGGGTGATGCGGGCATCGTCAATGTTACCCCGTTTGACGAAGAGCTTGGTCATGTCGGCCATGCGATGCCGGGCGATCCGGCCCTGCTGAACACCCTGCTGGCGGCCGGTTATCTGCCGGTAGTCAGCTCAATCGGTATTACAGACAGCGGTGAACTGATGAACGTCAACGCGGACCAGGCGGCGACCGCACTCGCCTCGACGCTGGGCGCGGATTTGGTTCTGCTGTCTGACGTCAGTGGTATTCTCGACGGTAAAGGCCAGCGCATCGAAGAGATGACGGCCGATAAAGCTGAACAGCTGATTACCCAGGGCATCATCACCGATGGCATGATTGTGAAGGTACACGCTGCGCTGGATGCGGCACGTACCCTGGGCCGTCCGGTGGATATTGCCAGCTGGCGTCACGCTGAGCGGCTGCCTGACCTGTTTAACGGCGTGTCGATTGGCACCCGGATTCTCGCTTAACGACTCTGATTCAAGGATTACGAAATGCAAACGCAAAACATCAAAAAAATCGTTCTGGCTTACTCCGGCGGTCTGGATACGTCAGCCATCATTCCTTGGCTGAAAGAGAACTACGGCGGCTGTGAAGTGGTCGCTTTTGTCGCGGATATTGGTCAGGAGCGCAGCGATCTGGAAGGTGTGGAGAAGAAAGCCCTGCAGTCTGGCGCCTCTGAGTGCCACGTGGTTGACCTGCGTGAAGAGTTCATCAGCGACTATGTCTATCCGGTGCTGCAGACCGGTGCCCTGTACGAAGGCACCTACCTGCTGGGTACCTCAATGGCGCGTCCTATCATCGCGAAAGCGCAGGTTGAGCTGGCGCTGAAAGTGGGTGCCGATGCGCTGTGCCATGGCGCAACCGGTAAAGGGAATGACCAGGTGCGTTTCGAAACCACCTACACCGCGCTGGCTCCGCAGCTGAAAGTGGTGGCACCGTGGCGTGAGTGGAACCTGCGTTCACGCGAAGCCCTGCTGGACTACCTGAAAGAGCGCAACATCCCGACCACCGCGTCACTGGAAAAAATCTACAGCCGTGACGAAAACGCGTGGCATATCTCCACCGAAGGCGGCGTGCTGGAAAGCCCGGCCAATGCCCCGAATAAAGATTGCTGGGTCTGGACGGTCGATCCGCTGGACGCGCCCGATCAGCCTGAAGAGGTGACCGTGACCGTGGAGAAAGGCCGGGTTGTCGCCGTTAACGGCGAAAAAATGAGTCCGTTCCAGTGTCTGGAAAAACTCAACGCGCTCGGCGCGAAGCATGGCGTGGGCCGTATCGATATCGTGGAAAACCGTCTGGTCGGCATCAAATCGCGCGGCTGCTATGAAACGCCTGGCGGCACCATCATGGTCAACGCCCTGCGTGCGGTAGAGCAGCTGGTTCTGGATCGCGACAGCTTCAAATGGCGTGAGCAGCTGGGCCACGAAATGTCTTACGTCGTCTATGACGGCCGCTGGTTCGCGCCGCTGCGTAAGTCGATTCAGGCAGCTGCCGAATCGCTGGCGGAAGAGGTGAACGGTGAAGTGGTGCTGCAGCTCTTCAAAGGCCACGCCACCGCCACCCAGAAGCGTTCTGCGAACAGCCTCTATTCAGAAGAGTTCGCGACCTTTGGCGAAGATGAAGTTTACGATCACCGTCATGCGGGTGGCTTCATCCGTCTGTTCTCACTCTCGTCGCGCATCCGTGCCCTGAACGAGCAGAAGAAGTAATTTTCGGGCGGGGTACGCCCCGCCTCACAGTTTCACTTCAGGGGCGGCATTTATGCCGCCTCTTGTTTAACGATTCAGAGGAGTTTTCACATGGCACTTTGGGGTGGACGGTTTACTCAGGCAGCGGATCAACGTTTCAAACAGTTCAACGACTCGCTGCGCTTCGATTACCGCCTGGCAGAGCAGGACATTATTGGCTCTGTTGCCTGGTCCAAAGCGCTGGTGACGGTGAATGTCCTGACTCAGGATGAGCAGCAGCAGCTGGAAGCAGCCCTGAATACGTTACTGCAGGATGTGCGTGAAAATCCTGAACAGATTCTGCAGAGCGATGCCGAAGATATTCACAGCTGGGTGGAAGGGCAGCTGATCGATAAAGTCGGCGCGCTGGGCAAAAAACTGCACACCGGCCGTAGCCGTAACGATCAGGTCGCAACCGATCTGAAGCTCTGGTGCAAGATGCAGATTGAGGCGCTGCTGGGCGCAACACGCGATCTGCAGCAGGCGCTGGTGGTGACTGCGGAAGCCAACCAGGATGCAGTGATGCCGGGCTATACCCACCTGCAGCGTGCTCAGCCGGTGACGTTTGCGCACTGGTGTCTCGCCTATGTTGAAATGCTGGCACGTGATGAGAGCCGTCTGCAGGATACGCTGAAGCGGCTGGATGTCAGCCCGCTGGGCTGCGGGGCACTGGCCGGTACTGCTTACGAGATCGACCGTCAGCAGCTGGCAGGCTGGCTGGGCTTTGCGTCCGCCACACGCAACAGTCTGGACACCGTCTCAGACCGCGATCACGTGCTGGAGCTGCTCTCCGATGCCGCGATCGGCATGGTGCATCTGTCGCGCTTTGCCGAAGATATGATTTTCTTCAATACCGGTGAAGCGGGCTTTATTGAGCTGTCAGATAAAGTGACCTCCGGCTCCTCACTGATGCCGCAGAAGAAAAACCCGGATGCGCTGGAACTGATTCGCGGCAAGTGTGGCCGTGTGCAGGGCGCCCTGACCGGCATGATGATGACGCTGAAGGGTCTGCCGCTGGCGTATAACAAAGATATGCAGGAAGACAAAGAGGGGCTGTTCGACGCGCTCGACACCTGGCTCGACTGTCTTCACATGTCGGTGCTGGTGCTGGATGGCCTGCAGGTTAAACGTCCGCGCTGCCAGGAAGCCGCCGAACAGGGCTACGCAAACTCTACGGAGCTGGCGGACTATCTGGTTGCCAAAGGCGTACCGTTCCGTGAAGCACACCATATCGTCGGCGAAGTGGTTGTGGCCGCCATTGGTGAGGGTGTGGCGCTGGAAGCACTGCCGCTGGCGACGCTGCAGCACTACAGCACGGTAATTGGTGAGGATGTCTATCCGATTCTGGCGCTGCAATCCTGTCTGGATAAACGTAATGCTCAGGGCGGTGTCTCTCCGCAGCAGGTTGCCCGTGCCATCAATGACGCAAAACAGCGTCTGGCGTAATCCGCAGATAAAAAAAAGCGGGCATGTCAGATGCCCGCCAACCTCTAGCTTCAGAACTACTATTTTTTATAGGCACATCATCAGAGCGCCAGCTCTCCCGGCTGACCCTCAGATTTTTTACGCTGACAGCAAGTAGTGCTGCAGATCGTCACTTCCGCCAATGTGACGCCCACCGATAAAGATTTGCGGCACCGTGGCGCGGCCGGTTACGGCACGCAGACTGACCGTTGTCGCATCCTGGCCCAGTACAATCTCTTCGTACTGAATCCCCTGATCGACCAGCATCTGTTTTGCCTGAATGCAGAAGGTGCAGCCAGGTTTGGTAAAGATAGCGACGGACTCCTGGGCCTTACAGGCCGGATCCAGATAGCGCAGCATCGTGTCCGCATCAGACACTTCAAACGGATCGCCAGGCTGATTCGGTTCCACAAACATTTTCTCTACCACGCCGTTACGCACCAGCATGGAGTAACGCCATGAACGGGGACCAAAGCCGAGGTCTGCTTTCTCCACCAGCATCTCCATTCCGCGGGTAAACTCGCCGTTGCCGTCAGGGATGAAGGTGATGTTGTCGGCGCGCTGCTCCGCTTTCCAGGCGTTCATCACAAAGGTGTCATTTACCGAGACGCACAGGATGCTGTCCACGCCCAGGCGGGTAAACTGTCCCGCTAATTCGTTGTAACGCGGCAGATGCGTGGAGGAGCAGGTGGGTGTAAACGCCCCCGGCAGTGAAAACACGATAACCGTTTTATCTTTAAACAGCGCGTCGGTGGTAACATCGACCCAGCGGTCGCCCTGGCGTGTGTGAAAAGTCACTAATGGGACAGCTTTTCCTTCCTGACCTGCAAACATCTATTGCTCCTGATCAACTGCGTTCCGTTTGATGCGCGCATTATTCCCAACCACCCTTGATAGGGCCAATCGTTCATTGCTATTCTATCTATCGCCACGGGCTATCGTGGTCTGGAGGGTAATAATGAATATCCGTGATCTTGAATATCTGGTTTCGCTTGCTGAACACCGCCACTTTCGTCGTGCTGCGGATGCCTGTCATGTCAGTCAGCCCACATTAAGCGGGCAGATCCGTAAGCTGGAAGATGAGCTGGGCGTAATGCTGCTGGAGCGCACCAGTCGTAAAGTGCTATTCACCCAGGCGGGTCTGCTGCTGGTGGATCAGGCACGGACGGTGCTGCGGGAAGTGAAGGTGCTGAAAGAGATGGCCAGTCAGCAAGGGGAGGCGATGTCCGGGCCGCTGCATATCGGTCTGATCCCGACGACCGCGCCCTACCTGCTGCCACAGATTATCCCTACGCTGCACCAGACGTTCCCGAAACTGGAGATGTATCTGCACGAAGCGCAGACGCTGCAGCTGCTGGCGCAACTCGACAGCGGCAAGCTGGACTGCGCCATTGTCGCGCTGGTCAAAGAGAGCGAGGCTTTTATTGAAGTGCCGCTGTTTGACGAGCCGATGAAGCTGGCCGTCTATGCCGATCACCCGTGGTGTGATCGCGACCGGGTGCCGATGTCCGATCTGGCCGGTGAAAAACTGCTGATGCTGGAGGATGGCCACTGTCTGCGCGATCAGGCGATGGGCTTCTGCTTCGAGGCGGGAGCGGATGAAGATACCCATTTCCGCGCAACCAGTCTTGAGACACTGCGCAATATGGTGGCGGCGGGCAGTGGCATCACGCTGTTACCGGCGCTGGCCGTTCCGCCGGAGCGCATCCGGGATGGCGTCTGCTATCTTCCCTGCTACAAGCCGGTGCCTAAGCGGACGATCGCGCTGGTTTACCGTCCGGGTTCCCCTCTGCGCAGCCGTTATGAACAGCTGGCAGAGGCGATCAAAACCCACATGGAGCACTATTTCGACGCGACCTTAAAACAGGCGGTTTAAGCCGTTTAACGCGGCGACGCGATAGGCTTCGGCCATAGTCGGATAGTTAAAGGTGGTATTCACGAAATACTCAATCGTGTTGCCACCATTTTTCTGCTCCATGATCGCCTGACCAATGTGAATAATCTCAGCGGCACGTTCGCCAAAGCAGTGGATCCCCAGAATCTCTTTGGTTTCACGATGGAAAAGAATCTTCAGGCTGCCGACGTTCATCCCCACGATCTGCGCGCGCGCCAGATGCTTAAACTGCGCGCGGCCCACTTCATAAGGCACCTTCATCGCCGTCAGCTGCTGCTCGGTTTTCCCCACAGAGCTGATTTCCGGAATGGTATAAATCCCGGTCGGGATATCTTCGATCAGGTGCGCTGATGCTTCTCCTTTGATGATCGCCTGCGCGGCAATGCGTCCCTGGTCGTAGGCGGCAGACGCCAGGCTCGGGTAGCCAATTACGTCACCCACGGCGTAAATGTGCGGCTGCGCGGTCTGATACATGCTGTTCACTTTCAGCAGGCCACGGCCATCGGCTTCCAGACCGACATTTTCCAGCGACAGTGAGTCTGTGTTACCGGTACGGCCATTGGCGTACAGCAGGCAGTCCGCCTTCACCTTTTTGCCCGACTTCAGGTGCATGATTACGCCATCTTCCACCCCTTCGATCTTCTCGAACTCTTCGTTGTGACGAATCACCACACCGCTGTTCCAGAAGTGGTAGGAGAGCGAGTCAGACATCTCCTGATCCAGGAACGCCAGCAGGCGGTCACGGGTATTGATTAGATCAACTTTGACGTTCAGGCCACGGAAAATCGACGCATACTCACAGCCAATCACGCCCGCGCCATAAATAATGACGTGGCCGGGTTCGTGGTGCAGATTAAGAATTGAGTCAGAGTCGTAAACGCGCGGATGGGTGAAGTCGACATCATCAGGATGATAGGGACGTGAGCCACAGGCGATAACAAACTTCTCTGCCGTCAGCGTTTCGCGGGTGCCATCCGGCTGCTCAATCTCGATGGTATTGGCATCCACGAAATGCGCATCGCCCTGATAAAGCTCGCAGCGGTTGCGTTCATAAAAGCCCTGGCGCATCGCTGTCTGCTGGCTGATCACGTTTTCCGTATGGTTAAGGATGTCGGCAAAGGAGGAGCGAAGCAGACGGGTGTGGTCGCTGTAGAGCGGGTTCTGGTTGAATTCGATAATGCGGCTGACGGCGTGGCGAAGGGCTTTGGAGGGGATGGTGCCCCAGTGCGTACAACCACCACCGATGTTGTGGTAGCGTTCGATGACGGCGATGCGCGCTCCCTGTTTTACCAGCCCCATCGCCGCACCTTCACCGCCGGGCCCTGAGCCAATCACAATGGCATCGTAATCGTAAGACTTTTGCATACCGATACGTCCTATTATTTATACATTTTTACAACGAGATTCTAACATCTCATCGCGCACTTCTGAATTCTATCAGCGATTTTCATCACAGTTTGGCAAAGAGTGAGGTTCACAGGCGGTCACAAAGATTGCCACTCTGTACGCTGAAAATTTTGATATAGTGACCCCCTAACACCGCTAAAGGCAGAGAGAATGGGCGTCAGAGCGCAACAGAAAGAACGTACACGACGTACACTGATTGAAGCCGCTTTCAGTCAGCTCAGCGCCGAACGCAGTTTTGCCAGTCTGAGTCTGCGGGAGGTTGCCCGCGAAGCCGGCATCGCACCGACCTCGTTCTACCGTCACTTCAAGGATGTTGACGAACTCGGCCTGACGATGGTGGATGAAAGCGGGCTGATGCTGCGCCAGCTGATGCGCCAGGCGCGCCAGCGTATCGCCAAAGGCGGCAGCATCATCAAAACGTCGGTAGCGACCTTTATGGAGTTTATCGGCAACAACCCCAACGCTTTCCGTCTGTTGCTGCGCGAACGTTCCGGCACCTCTGCCGCGTTTCGTGCCGCGGTGGCGCGTGAAATTCAGCATTTTATCGCTGAACTGGCGGATTATCTTGAGGTCGAAAATCGCATGCCGCGCAGTTTCACCGAAGCGCAGGCTGAAGCGATGGTGACGATAGTTTTCAGCGCCGGTGCAGAAGCACTCGACGTTGATACGGAGCAGCGACGTAAGCTTGAGGATCGGCTGGTGCTACAGCTGCGCATGATCGCCAAAGGCGCCTATTACTGGTACCGCCGTGAGCAGGAGCGGCTGGCGGTTACCCTGGAAAAACCCGAAGAACAATGAGTAAGGATCCGTCCATGACCCACCCAGGCATTCGCGATAAAAGCACGCTGGCACTGGCTTTTATTACCGGCTTAGCGATTAACGGCTCGTTTTCGGTGCTGTTCAGCGCCTTTGTTCCCTTTTCGATTTTTCCGCTGATTTCACTGGGCCTGGCGGCATGGTGTCTGCATCAGCGTTATCTCAACACCAATATGCCGGACGGTATGCCAGGCCTGGCAGCCGCTTTTTTCCTGCTGGGCATTCTGGTCTATAGCGCGCTGGTGCGGGCAGAGTATCCGGATATCGGATCGAACTTCGTGCCGACCGTGCTGATGGTGGCGCTGGTGTTCTGGATTGCGGCGCGGTTTAAACGCAAGCGTCACTAAGCGTGATAACAAAAACGGGAACCGCAGGGTTCCCGTTTTTATTTATGCTTTTCGCGTCAGCAACACGCCGCATTCCATGTGGTGGGTGTAGGGGAACTGATCGAACAGCGCCAGCCGTGCCACGTCGTGTGTGTCTGCCAGCGTCTGCAGATTGTCGCTCAGGGTCTGTGGGTTGCAGGAGATATAAAGGATGCGCGGGTACGCCTGCACCATCTTCACCGTCTCTTCGTCCAGTCCGCTGCGCGGCGGGTCAACGAAAATCGTTTCGCAGTCGTAGCTGCTCAGGTCAACGCCTTCCAGACGATTGAAGCTGCGCACGCCATTCATCGCCTGCGTAAACTCTTCCGCCGCCATACGAATGATCTGCACGTTATCGATCTGGTTAACCGCAATATTGTACTGGGCTGACGCGACGGACGGCTTCGCAATCTCTGTAGCCAGTACGCGGCGGAAATTGCGTGCCAGCGCCAGCGAGAAGTTGCCATTGCCACAGTAGAGTTCCAGCAGGTCGCCCTGTGAATCCCGCGTCACATCCAGCGCCCACTCCAGCATCTGAATATTCATCGCCGCGTTGGGCTGGGTAAAACTGTTTTCGACCTGACGATAGATGATCTCGCGGCCCGCCACCGGCAGACACTCATCCACGTAGTCGCGATCCAGACAGATTTTAGTTTTGGTCGCACGACCAATCAGCTGGACATCCAGCCCTTCCGCGCGTAACCCATCACGCAGCGCCGCGGCGGCCTGCTGCCACTCATCATCCAGCTTGCGGTGATAGAGCAGCGAAATCACAATCTGATTGCTCAGGGTGGAAAGATAGTCGATCTGAAACAGTTTATGACGCAGGATGCGGTTATCGCGGATCGCGGCGATCATCTTCGGCATCAGCTGATTAATCAGCTGGCTGGCCGCCGGGAACTGATCAACACGGATCCGCTCGCGCGTCTGCTGATCAAAGATGATGTGATAGATGTCATCGCCGTCATGCCACAGGCGAAATTCGGCGCGCATCCGATAGTGGCTGACCGGTGAACGGAACACCTCCACGTCGGGCGCCGCAAATGGCGTCATCATCGTCTCTAAACGACTGACTTTTTCCGCCAGCTGGGCGTCATACTCTTCAATGGGGAGATGTTCGGGTGTCATGAGCAGTCCTGATTAATAGCTTACCAGCGGGCGATTGTAGGCATTCACTTGCTGATGTCCAGTCCTGCAGCGAGAAGATATCGGGCTATCTGGACTTCCCTGTTCCCACTCCGTAGACTGCTGAAGCCGGCCTCATGCCCGAGTTAATAGGGAATCCAGTGTAAATCTGGAGCTGACGCGCAGCGGTAAGGAATGTCGTGATGTGTGCAAGTGCAGACACTGTCCTGCGGGATGGGAAGTCATCATCACTTATGGTTCCCAGCCCGAAGACCTGCCGGTGTAACGTCGCTACTCGTACAATCATCGCGTGCTATCGATTGTCGGCCTGCGGCATCCTGCAAAGTCTTATGGATGCTTTCATAAATGATAAAAAAAATGCTTTCGCTGTGCGCTCTGAGCGCTACGGCGATTTCTCTCTGGGCGCAAAACGGTTATGCGCAGGCGAATGACGAAACGCAAATCGTCACCGCTAACCGCTTTGCTGAACCTGTTTCGGGCGTGCTGGCGCCTGCAACCATCGTTACGCGTGATGAGATCGATCGCTGGCAGGCTAAAAGCCTGACCGATGTCATGCGCCGCCTGCCGGGTGTCGATGTGGCGCAGAATGGTGGCCTGGGTCAGCAGAGTTCTCTGTTCATCCGCGGCACCGAATCCCGGCATGTGCTGATCCTGATTGATGGCATCCGGCTTAATCAGGCGGGCATCAGTGGTTCGTCTGACCTCAGCCAGATTCCCCTGTCACTGGTTCAGCGCATCGAATATGTCCGCGGCGCACGTTCGGCGGTTTACGGTTCTGATGCGATTGGCGGCGTCGTCAATATCATCACCGGTCGCGCGCAGCCGGGCACTACGCTAACGGCGGGCGCAGGCTCCCGGGGTTATCAATCTTACGATGGATCTACTCAGCAGACGCTGGGCGATGCGACCACGCTGACGCTGGCAGGCAACTACACCTATACCCGAGGGTATGATGTGGTGGCAGGATACCCGAACAGCTATGGCCCGGCCCAGCACGATCGCGACGGCTTCATGAGCAAAACGCTCTATGGCAACCTGGCGCATCAGTTCAGCGATGAGCTGAGCGGTTTTGTGCGCAGCTATGGGTTTGATAACCGCACCGCCTACGATGGTTCTTACCGTTACGATGAAAGCTTTACGAATATCATCGGGCTGGCAGATACCCGTCAGCTCTATAGCCAGACCTGGGACACCGGGTTACGCTTCAACCGTGACTTTTACTCAACCCAGCTTATCGCCAGTTATGGCCATACCAAAGACATCAACTACGACCCGCGAAATGGTCGCTACGGCGCGGCATCCACGTTTGATGATGTGACCCAGTACAACCTGCAGTGGGGTAACACCGTGCAGGTGGGGCAGGGGGCGATCAGCGCCGGTGTCGACTGGCAGAAAGAGACGACCGAGCCGGGCACTAACTATCTGTCCAGCGGTTATGCGCAGCGCAACACCGGTCTCTACCTGACCGGCCAGCAGCAGGTGGGCAGCGTCACGCTGGAAGGGGCTGTTCGCAGTGACGACAACAACCAGTTCGGCTGGCATAACACCTGGCAGACGGCGGCGTCATGGGAATTTATTTCCAGCTACCGCCTCTTTGCGTCTTATGGCACGGCATTCAAAGCACCCAACCTGTCGCAGGTTTACAGCCCGCTTTATGGCAATCGTGACCTCGAGCCGGAAAAAAGTAAGCAGTGGGAAGGTGGGGTTGAAGGGCTGAGCGGGCCGGTGAACTGGCGCGTATCAGGCTATCGCAATGACATCGATAACCTGATTGATAGCGATCCGCAGACCTTCCGCTACTACAACACTAAGCAGGCGCGTATTAAGGGTGTTGAAGCGACCGCCGGATTCGACACCGGTCCGCTGACGCATCAGCTTTCGTACGATTATGTTGATGCGCGGGATGGCACCACCGACCAGCCGCTCCTTCGCCGGGCTAAACAGCAGGTGAAGTATCAGCTCGATTGGACGCTGTATACGTTTGACTGGTCCGTGACGTATCACTATCTGGGCGACCGTTATGACACTGACTTCAACAGCACGCCCAGCCGTCGCGTGAAATCAGGCGGCGTCAGCCTTTGGGATCTTGCGGTCTCATATCCTGTCACTTCACAACTCACGGTTCGTGGTAGAATTGCCAACCTGTTCGATAAAGATTACGAGACAGCGTATGGCTATCAGACTCCAGGACGAGAGTATTACCTCAGCGGCAGCTACACCTTCTGATTTACGCCCCACGGTGCTGGTGTTTGACTCCGGCGTCGGCGGGCTTTCTGTCTATGATGAGGTCCGGCAGCTCCTGCCGAACCTTCATTATCTTTACGCTTTCGACAACGCTGGCTTCCCTTATGGGGAGAAAAGCGAAACCTTTATTGTCGAGCGGGTAGTGGCCATCGTTGAGGCGATTACTCAGCGCTGTCCGCTCTCGCTCGTCATTATCGCCTGTAATACGGCCAGCACGGTTTCACTGCCCGCGCTGCGGGAACGCTTTGCATTTCCTGTGGTGGGCGTGGTGCCCGCGATTAAACCGGCTGCGCGGCTGACGCGAAATGGCGTGGTGGGTTTACTGGCCACACGGGCGACAGTGCGTCGTCCTTATACCCATGAGCTGGTGGCGCAGTTTGCCGGTTCCTGTCACATCGAGATGCTGGGATCGGCAGAGCTGGTGGAGCTGGCCGAAGCTAAGCTCCACGGCGCGCAGGTTGCACTGGAAGAAGTACGCCGCATTGTTCAGCCGTGGCTGCGAATGGCTGAGCCACCGGATACGGTCGTTTTAGGCTGTACGCACTTTCCTTTATTGCGTGAAGAGCTGCAGCAGGTGCTACCGGAAGGCACGCGTCTGATCGATTCCGGTGCGGCGATAGCACGACGCACGGCCTGGTTGCTGGAGCATGAAGCGCCTGAGGTGCACTCATCACAGCAGAACGTCGCTTTTTGTACGGCGCTGGATGGCGAAGCCGTACAATTATCACCCGTTTTGCAGCGTTATGGCTTCCCGTTGCTGGAAAAACTGGCGCTTTAGCGGCTTTTCGCTGAAAAAAACAGCACTCAGAATTTTATTTGAAATTAGCGCTTGTCAGCCTCCGAGAACTCCCTATAATGCGCCTCCACTGACACGGCACAACGGCTTACGAAGCGCCGGGTTGAGTAGGTTCGAAATCATACGAACCAGTGAGTTAAGCGAAAAATAAATGCTTGACTGACAATGCGGAAAGCGTAATATACGCAGCCCGCGCCGCAGTAAATCGCGGCATGCTCTTTAACAATTTATCAGACAATCTGTGTGGGCACTCGCAGGATTGATATCC
>NZ_DAMCTB010000010.1:0-161675 GCF_032114055.1 Pantoea sp. | reverse complement strand
AGGTGGGATTCCCGAGCGGCCAAAGGGAGCAGACTGTAAATCTGCCGTCACAGACTTCGAAGGTTCGAATCCTTCTCCCACCACCATCTTCTATATCGCACAACATCCCATTAAAATACCTTAGCTTCCTGTTCTGCGGGGAGAGGGATGAGAACCTTCGATCAAGGTTCGGGTCGGGCTTGCGAGACAACGCGCCCTGTAAATTTTTCACTCACATTTTCTGTTCCCCTTCCCTTTCCTGCTTGCGGCGCATCTCCACCTGTTCCGCCATGACTTTTCCGGCAAAAATCGCTACCATCGTCGCCCATCACTTGCTGAACAATGGTCGAACTCATGAAATTTGTTTCATTTAACATCAACGGCTTGCGTGCCCGCCCGCATCAGCTTCAGGCGCTCGTCGAACAGCATCAACCCGATGTTATCGGTCTTCAGGAAACCAAAGTCCATGATGACATGTTCCCGCTGGAAGAGGTGTCAAAGCTCGGCTATCACGTCTTCTATCACGGACAGAAAGGCCACTACGGCGTCGCGTTGCTGACCAAAGCTCAGCCGGTTTCTGTCAGCCGTGGCTTCCCGGGTGACGACGAGGAAGCCCAGCGCCGCCTGATCATCGCTGAACTTCCCAGCCCGGTTGGCGATATCACGGTGATCAATGGCTACTTCCCGCAGGGGGAAAGCCGTGACCACCCCACTAAGTTTCCCGCCAAAGAGAAGTTCTACCGCGATCTGCAGCGTCTGCTGACCGATGATCTGCCTGCGGATAAGCCGGTGCTGATTATGGGCGACATGAATATCAGCAGCACCGACCTGGATATCGGTATCGGTGAGGAGAGCCGTAAGCGCTGGCTGCGCACCGGCAAATGCTCTTTCCTGCCGGAAGAGCGCGAGTGGATGGAACGTCTGCTGGGCTGGGGTCTGGTGGATACCTGGCGTGAGCAGAACCCGGAGGTCGCAGATCGCTTCTCCTGGTTCGACTACCGTTCGAAAGGGTTCGATGACAACCGCGGACTGCGCATCGATCTGCTGCTGGCCAGCAAAAATCTGGCCACGTACTGCGTGGAAAGCGGCATTGACTATGATATCCGGAGCATGGAGAAACCCTCTGACCATGCCCCTGTCTGGTCAACCTTCCGCTTTTAAGTGACCGTCGCGTGGCCGGATGCCACGCGACAGTTATTTCACAATCTTCCAGATCAGGTTGTTAGTACCCAGAGAGTGCTCATCACGTGCGCACTGCAGCAATACCCCCTCCGATTTCACCACTGCGCCTTCCGTGTAGTTGCGATTTTCGAAGATGCAGCAGCGCAGACAGCCCGGCTGACGCCGCTCCGCCTGCGTCCAGGCCTCCGGTGGCATATCCACCACCACATCCGTATTCACACCATTGTTACTCTGCGGCATCGACTGATAACGACCATTGGCCTGCGCTAGCCCGCTCGCGAGCGACAGGGTCACGACCACAAAGAGTGAAAAACGCCTCATTCCGTCTCCTTTACTTTACGCCTGGTTTTGCGCACCGGACGTTTCTGTCCGATGGACGGTAATCCCCGAAATGCATGCGCAGACGGCTGCTGTCGCGCCTGCTGAATCAATCCGGTTAAGGTCTGAACCAGCGGTTGCATAAAATCATCATAGCGGCACGCCTTTTCGCTGATGCGCGTCAGTGTGGATTCCCACTGCGCGGTCATATCGGGGCGAGCAGCCAGATCGGGCAGAGAGTGAATCAGCGCGCGTCCCGCCTCGGTCGAGTGGATGTAGCGCCCCTTTTTCACCAGGAAGCCACGACGAAACAGGAGCTCAATAATCCCGGCGCGTGTCGCTTCCGTTCCTAAACCATCGGTCGCACGCAGGACTTTCTTTAATTCTTTATCCTGAACAAAGCGCGCGATGCCGGTCATGGCAGAAAGAATAGTGGCATCGGTAAACGGCCGCGGCGGCTGGGTCTGCTTTGCCATCACTTCGCCCCGCTCGCAGAGCAGCGCATCTCCTTTCGCCACCACCGGGAGCGGCATACCATCATTCTCCTCATCCCGCTCTTTGTTACCCAGCAGCGCGCGCCAGCCCGCCTCCGCCAGAAAACGCGCTTTCGCCACGAATTTACCGCCTGCAATATCGAGATTGATGACACATTTGCGGAAAACCGCATCCGGGCAGAACTGCATCAGATACTGTCGCGCCACCAGCTCATAGATATGCTGTTCGTTTTCAGTAAGTTTTATCGCCCCGGAGCGGGCAGTCGGGATAATGGCGTGATGCGCATCGACTTTTTTATCATCCCAGCAGCGATTCCGGCGATCGGCATCGAAATCGGCCGGCGGCGTCAGAGTGGACTGGTGCGACTGGATGGCCTTTAACACCGCATGACGACCGGCAAAATGTTCTTCTGGCAGATAGCGGCTGTCCGAACGCGGATAGGTAATCAGTTTGTGGGTTTCATACAGGCGCTGACAGGTATCCAGCACCGTCTGCGCGCTCAGTCCGTAACGCTTTGCCGCCTCAATCTGCAGGCTGGACAGGGAGAATGGCAGTGGCGCCACCTCGTTTTCCCGCTTATCGCTGTAAGCGGAGACGATTGCAGGCTGGCCGGTGATGCGCGCCACCACATGATCGGCCAGCGCACGTTTCAGCAGCCGCCCCTCTTCATCCTGCCAGGGTTCACAGGCTTCGCTGGGGATCCAGCTGGCGACAAAGCGGGCGCCCTCCGGCGTCACGATATGTGCTTTGACTTCGAAATACTCTTTTGGCACGAAGTTCTCGATCTCTTCATCGCGCCGCACGACCAGCCCCAGCACGGGCGTCTGAACCCGGCCCACTGACAGTACGCCATCGTAGCCCGCATTGCGGCCCAGCAGCGTCCAGGCGCGGGTCATATTGATGCCATAAAGCCAGTCTGCACGCGCACGCGCCAGTGCAGAGACACAGAGTGGAATGAACTCGCGGTTTTCACGCAGCCGGTTAACGGCCCGGTCTACCGCCTGCGGGTTGAGATCGTTAATCAGACAGCGCTGCACTTTGCTGCGCTTGTCAGCCGGCAGATTCAGGTAGTCGAGCACCTCATCCACCAGCAGCTGCCCTTCGCGATCCGGGTCGCCGGCATGCACCACTTCACTCGCCTGCGCCAGCAATCCTTCCACCACTTTCAGCTGTTTTGCCACCGAGGGACGCGGCTGCAACCGCCATTTTTCCGGGATGATTGGCAGATCGGCCAGCGACCAGCGGGCATAGCGACTGTCATAACTGTCAGGTTGCGCCTGCTCCAGAAGGTGCCCCACACACCAGGTGACAATCTGATCGTTACCGCAGGCAATAAAGCCCTCACCGCGTCGGTGCGGTTTCGGCAGCACATCTGCGATAGCACGCCCAAGGCTCGGTTTTTCCGCAATAAACAAACGCATTGAATCAGGTAATCCTTAACATCAGGGGGGAACGCGGTGATAACCGGTTGTCCGCTGTCGGTTGAACGCCTGGCGTTATGTTAGCCTGGCTGAGACGCGGGTGTCAGCATGGCGCACGGCATTAGCGACCGTTCGCACAGGAACCGTGCAAACGGCAGGGACAGTAGTCGCCCTGCCGCAAGCTGGCAGGTCAGAAGTAACGCACGAACGGCGCAGTATCCGGCGGCAGGACCGTGGTGCTTGATTTCAGTTGCGGCGTGCCGAGATAGAGGAAGCCGACAATGGCGTCCTGTTCACGACAGCCGAATCCCTGACGTACGCGCTCATCGTCAGTCCAGATACCACTGCGCCAGATGCCGTTAAAGCCCTGGGCCACGGCGGCCATCTGCATAGCCATGACGGCGCAGCTGGCGGAAGCAATCTGTTCCCAGCGGGGCACTTTGTGGTGCGCTTCGCAATGGGCCACAACCGTGATGATCATCGGCGCGCGAAACGGCGACTGGCTCGCCTTGTTAATCCCCTTCTCATCCAGCTGCTGATCCCTTGCGGCCTGCTCCAGCAGCTGGCTCATCCGGTCGCGCCCGTCACCCTCGACAATAATAAAGCGCCAGGGCTGCAGCGTACCGTGGTCCGGAGCGCGCATGCCCGCCCGCAGAATATTTTCCAGTGCGTCGCCGGCCGGGGCCGGTTCCGTCAGGCGTGAAGCCGAACGTCGGTTGACCAGTAACTCCAGTGCGTCCATGTTTCTCTCCCGATCTCTGTAATGTTGCCATTATCCTGGCACAGGCAGATTTTTTGTAACAGTACGCAGTGATTTCCTGCTGACTTTTAACACGCTGCTCTTTAGGATGAGCTCGTCGGGGAAGTCCGGGCCGCGCGGCGGCCACTTCCTGCTACATATTTATGGAGAGTCGGATGCGCACATTGTGGCGAATAATTGCAGGTCTGTTCCGCTGGAGCTGGCGGGTACTGAATTTTATCAGGGAATTTATTCTGAATATTTTCCTGATTTTTTTGATTGTGATAGGTGTCGGAATCTGGCTTCAGGTCAGCGGCTCCGGCGGCAGTTCAGCGCCGATTCAGCAGGGCGCGCTGAAGGTCGATCTCAGCGGTGTGCTGGTCGATAAACCCTCGGTCAGCAACCGCCTGAGTAAAATCGGTCGTCAACTGCTGGGCGCCAGCAGTGACCGCCTGCAGGAAAATTCGCTGTTTGATGTGGTTGACGCGATCCGTCAGGCTAAAGATGACAGCAATATCAAAGGCATCGTCCTCGACCTGCGTGAGTTTGCTGGTGGCGATCAGCCTTCACTGCAATATGTCGGTAAGGCGCTGCGTGAATTCCGCGACAGCGGCAAGCCAATTTATGCCCTGGGCGACAGCTACAGCCAGGCACAATACTATCTGGCCAGCTACGCCAACCGCATCTATCTGTCGCCGCAGGGCACGGTCGATCTGCACGGTTTCGCCACCAACGGCCTCTACTATAAAACGCTGCTGGAGAAGCTGAAAGTTACCTCGCACGTCTTCCGCGTCGGCACCTATAAGTCAGCGGTTGAGCCGTTCCTGCGTGACGATATGTCCCCGGCTGCACGGGATGCTGACAGCCGCTGGATCGGTCAGCTCTGGCAGAACTACCTGAATACCGTCGCGGCTAACCGTCAGATTACGCCGGAACAGCTCTTCCCGGGCGCGGCGGCAATCATTGCCGGACTGAACGCGGTCAGGGGTGATACGGCGCAGTATGCGCTGGATAACAAGCTGGTCGATGTGCTGGGATCGCGTGCGACGGCCGATCAGGCGCTGATCAAGACCTTTGGTCTGGATAAGCAGAGCAACGACTATCGCAGCGTCAGCATCTATGACTATCCGGTGAAACAGGCTACCACGCAGCAGGATGGCAATATCGCGGTGATCATGGCCAGCGGTGCCATCATGGATGGCGAAGAGACGCCGGGCAACGTCGGTGGCGACACCACGGCGGCGCAGATCCGTGATGCGCGACTCGATCCGAAGATCAAAGCGATCATCCTGCGGGTCAACAGCCCGGGTGGCAGCGTGAGCGCGTCGGAAGCCATTCGTGAAGAGCTGGCGGCGGCGCAGGCAGCAGGCAAGCCTATCGTGGTATCAATGGGCGGAATGGCGGCCTCCGGCGGCTACTGGATCTCAACGCCTGCCAGCTATATCGTGGCAAACCCCAGCACGCTGACCGGATCGATTGGTATTTTTGGCGTCATCAATACGCTGGAGAACAGTCTGGACAGCATTGGTGTTCACACCGATGGCGTGGCAACCTCGCCGCTGGCGGATGTCTCCACGACCAAAGCACTGCCGCCGGAAGTCCAGCAGCTGATGCAGCTGACCATTGAAAATGGCTATCGCAACTTTGTCGGCCTGGTGGCGAAATCGCGGCACAAAACGCCTGAGCAGATTGATGCAATTGCCCAGGGCCATGTCTGGACCGGCAGCGATGCAAAAGCCAATGGCCTTGTCGATGCGCTGGGTGACTTCGATGATGCCGTGAAGAAAGCAGGCGAGCTGGCGAAGGTCAACAAGCCACAGCTGAGCTGGTATCAGGATGATCCGGGCTTCCTGGATATGATGCTGGGTCAGATGAGTGCCTCTGTCCAGGCCATTCTGCCTGATACGCTGAAAGCCTGGCTGCCTGCACCGATGCTGGATGTGATGAGCGCAATGAAAGCGCAACCGGCGCTTTCTGACCGTCTGAACGATCCACAGAATCGTTACGCTTTCTGCCTGAACTGCGGCGAAGTGCGATAAACCTCGCAGCCCGGCCGCTGGTCGGGCTGCTTTTCCCCGTTATTCCCCTTATACTGCGCCTTTTATGGCGAGTCTGAGTTCTCTAATGCAAAAGAAAAACATCTACGTAGCCTACACGGGCGGAACCATCGGTATGCAGCGTTCGGCGCAGGGCTATATTCCGGTTTCCGGACACCTGCAGGAGCAGCTGGCAAACATGCCAGAGTTCCATCGCCCTGAGATGCCTGATTTCACCATTCATGAATATCAGCCGCTGATCGACTCCTCCGACATGACGCCACAGGACTGGCAGTCTATCGCCGAAGATATCCGGCAGAATTACGATCGCTATGATGGTTTTGTGATTCTGCACGGCACTGACACCATGGCGTTTACCGCCTCGGCGCTCTCCTTCATGCTGGAGAATCTGGCCAAGCCTGTGATCGTGACCGGCTCACAGATCCCCCTGGCGGAGCTGCGCTCGGATGGTCAGCAGAATCTGCTGAACGCTCTCTATGTTGCTGCTAATTATCCGATCTGCGAAGTATCGCTGTTCTTTAATAACACGCTCTATCGCGGTAACCGTACCACTAAGGCGCATGCCGACGGCTTCAACGCTTTCGCCTCGCCTAACCTCTCCGCATTGCTGGAAGCGGGCATTCATATTCGCCGTCTCAATACACCGCCCGCCCCTGCCCACCAGGGGGAACTGCAGGTTCATACTATTACGCCACAACCCATCGGCGTGGTCACAATCTATCCGGGGATCTCCGCAGACGTCGTGCGTAACTTCCTGCGTCAGCCGGTCAAGGCGCTGATTCTGCGCTCTTATGGCGTAGGCAATGCGCCCCAGAACAAAGAGTTTCTGGCGGAACTTCAGCAGGCCAGTGAGCGTGGCATCGTGGTGGTAAACCTGACCCAGTGTATTTCTGGCAAAGTGAACATGGGCGGTTATGCCACTGGCAATGCGCTGGAACATGCGGGGGTCATCAGCGGATTTGATCTGACGGTAGAAGCCGCGCTGACCAAGCTACACTACTTACTGAGTCAGGATCTCTCTCCCGACCAGATTCGCGCGAAGATGCAGCAAAATCTGCGCGGCGAACTGACTCAAGATTGAAATGGAGCAACATCTCATGAAGCGGGCTCTTATCATTATTGATATCCAGAACGATTTCTGCCCGGGCGGCCCGATGGCTGTTCACGAGGGCGATCACACCGTTGAGGTGGCTAATCGTTATGCGCGGTTGTTTCATGAACGGGGTGAGTGCGTTGTGGCCCTGCAGGACTGGCACCCGGCAGATCACGGCAGCTTCGCCTCCGTTTCCGGCGAGCCGGTCTATACACTCGGCGAGTTAAACGGTCTGGCTCAGATCTGGTGGCCCGACCATGGCGTTCAGGGGTCGGCTGGCGCAGACTTCCATCCGGGCCTGGATCGCTCGCTGTTTGATGCAACCTTCCATAAAGGTCAGGATCAGGATGTCGACAGCTACAGCGCCTTTTTTGACAATGGCCACCGCCGCAAAACCGAACTGGACAGCTGGCTGCGCGAACGCGGCATTACCCATCTGGTGATGCTGGGCCTGGCGACCGATTACTGTGTAAAATATAGCGTGCTGGATGCGCTGGAACTGGGATATCACGTCGAGGTGGTCAAAGAGGGCTGCCGGGGGGTTAACCTGAATCCTGAAGACAGCGAGATTGCTTTTGCACAGATGACCGCGCAGGGCGCAATTCTGATCTGATAACGACAAAAAAGCTGGCGGGTAGCCAGCTTTTTTGCCATCAGTGCAGATGGATCCGGGTCACGTCGGAATCAATACCGAACTCTTCCTTCAGCTCTTTTTTCGACTTCGTAACCATCTCGCCGCCTTTGGCAATGGTCATGTGCTGTGGCGTATCATTGTGTCTGGCCTGCCACATCATCACCAGTTGCAGGCAGTTGTCACGCTGCTCCTGCGTCAGCGCCACGCCATCCGGCCACTTGCCAGTCTCAACTGCCGTGGCCAGCCGCTGGTAGACTTCCGGCGTCATCGACGCAAGCATCGCTTCGAGTTGTTTCTTCATCGTCTTACCCTTTAGTCTGTACGCCCTGCTCATCGGTAAAATTCAGCGAGGCAGAGTTGACACAGTAACGTTCACCGGTCGGCTGCGGACCATCCGGGAAAACATGGCCCAGATGCGCATCACAACTGCCGCAGCGGATTTCAACGCGCTGCATGCCGTGGGAATTATCGTCGATATAGCGAATCGCATCGTCACTGACTGGCTCATAAAAACTCGGCCAGCCACAGCCCGAATCATATTTGGTTTCAGAGAGAAACAGAGGCGCCTCGCAGATCAGGCAGTGATAGATCCCTTCCTGCTTGTTGTGCAGCAGTGCGCCGCTGTAAGGCGGTTCCGTTCCGCGTTGCTGAGTCACGTAACGCTGCATTTCGGTCAGCTGCGCAATTTTTGCTTCGGGTGCGGTGTCTTTAGCCATTTTAAGATTCCGGGAAGTGCCATTCTGAAAAATTCGACTACTATTCTAACAAATGATCAACATAACCCGGGTCTTTTTTTGTGCTCACCCTTTCCCTCCGTCGTCCGCTGAGCGGATTTGTGACTTCGATCACCTTTTACCCGGAACATCCCTATATAGTCGGCGATTGGTTCGACAAAGCGCGATATCATTGGCGGCGCGCAAGCGGTTGCGCGTTGAATAATTCCTCTCAGGCGAATTGATTTGTCGCAACAATTGACACGATTCCGCTTGACGCCTGGTAAGGTTTTTGTAATTTTACAGGCAACCTTTTATTCACTAACAAATAGCTGGTGGAATATATGACTATCAAAGTAGGTATCAACGGTTTTGGCCGTATCGGTCGCATCGTTTTCCGTGCTGCTCAGAAACGTTCTGACATCGAAATCGTTGCTATCAACGACCTGCTGGACGCGGATTACATGGCGTACATGCTGAAGTATGACTCTACTCACGGTCGTTTCGACGGCACCGTAGAAGTTCAGGATGGCGCACTGGTTGTGAACGGTAAAAAAATCCGTGTTACTGCTGAGAGAGATCCAGCCAACCTGAAGTGGGATGAAGTGGGCGTTGATGTTGTTGCTGAAGCAACCGGTATCTTCCTGACCGACGAAACTGCGCGTAAACACATCACTGCAGGGGCTAAGAAAGTCGTTCTGACCGGCCCATCTAAAGATGACACGCCAATGTTTGTTCGTGGTGCAAACTTCGACAAATACGAAGGCCAGGACATCGTTTCTAACGCATCCTGCACCACCAACTGCCTGGCGCCACTGGCAAAAGTTATCAACGACAAATTCGGCATCGTTGAAGGTCTGATGACCACTGTTCACGCGACGACTGCGACCCAGAAAACCGTTGACGGCCCGTCTCATAAAGACTGGCGCGGCGGCCGCGGCGCATCGCAGAACATCATCCCTTCATCAACCGGCGCAGCGAAAGCCGTTGGTAAAGTTCTGCCAGAGCTGAACGGCAAACTGACCGGTATGGCATTCCGCGTACCAACCCCTAACGTTTCCGTTGTTGACCTGACCGTGCGTCTGGAAAAAGCGGCCTCTTACAAAGAAATTTGTGCGGCAATTAAAGCGGCTGCAGAAGGCGAGATGAAAGACGTGCTGGGCTATGTTGAAGATGACGTGGTATCTACCGACTTCAACGGCGAAGTACTGACCTCAGTATTCGATGCTAAAGCGGGTATCGCACTGAACGACAACTTTGTGAAACTGGTTTCCTGGTACGACAACGAAACTGGCTACTCAAACAAAGTTCTCGACCTGATTGCACTGGTTTCTGCTAAATAAGGCAGCCAGTCATCATTGAGAATAAGGGCGACTTCGGTCGCCCTTTTTTTGATCCGAACAGGAAGGAATCGAACATGCAAGACAAACTGTTTTCTCTGCCGGTGGTCACGCAGATCTCCCCTTACCTTTCACAGCGTCAGGCTGGCGACCTGCCGACGATTGTGGTGAGCCATCCTAAGGTCCGTGCAGCCATCACGTTGCAGGGGGCGCATCTCATCGCCTGGCAGCCCAGCGGTGAAAAACCTGTGCTCTGGCTGAGTGATAAGAGCCTGTTCGCGCCCGGAAAGGCGATTCGCGGCGGCGTTCCAATCTGCTGGCCCTGGTTTGGCCCGGCGGGTGAACCGGCACACGGATTTGCCCGTACCCAGCCGTGGAAACTGACCGCTCACGATGAGAACGAAGAAGGCGTGATGCTGACGCTGGTGCTGGAGAGCAACCCCCAGACGCTGAAGCTCTGGCCGCACGAGTTTACCCTGATTGCCCGCTTCCGCCTGGGTCAGCACTGCGAAATCGAACTGGAAGCCTACGGTGACTTTGAGGCGACAGCGGCGCTGCACAGCTATTTTACCGTCAGCGATATTCAGGGGGTTGAAGTCTCTGGTCTGGGCAACAGTTTCATCGATAAGGTTAACAATGGGCAGACAGGCAGCAGCGACGGCAAACAGCGTTATCCGGGAAGAATAGACCGCATCTTTACCGATCCGCAGGATTGCGCCGTTATCAATGATACGTCAGGCCAGCGACAGATTGAGGTTTACCACCATTATCACAGTGACGTTGTCACCTGGAATCCTGGGGTAGAACTCTCCTGCAGCATGGCGGATATGGCAAACGAAGGGTATAAAACCATGGTTTGTGTTGAAACCGCGCGTATCAGCAAACCCTTACGCAGCGCAGGTGAAAAGCCGGCACGGCTGGCTACTACCTTCCGCCTCAGGAAGAAAGCCGCAGCCAGTGACATCGCGGACAGCTAAACAATATCCAGCGGCACCCTGTGCTGAGGCGCTGGCCACGCGCGATCGATGCACGACAGTTCTTCATCGGTCAGAAATACCTCCAGCGCCGCCGCATTTTCCTGAACGTGAGCGACTGAGCTGGCTTTGGGAATGGCGATTACCCCCTGCTGACGAACGACCCAGGCCAGCAGGAGTTGCGGCACGCTGATGCGCTTTTGCTGTGCAATCTGCGTCAGGAGCGGGTCGGTAAACAGCGATTCACGTAACCGGCCTGCCTGGGCCAGCGGGCAATAGGCCATAACCGGTATCCCGCGCTGCTGACAGGCAGGCAGCAGCTCAGACTCAATACCGCGTGACCCGAGATGATAAAGCACCTGATTGGTCGCACAGTGATTTCCGCCAGGTTCATCCCACAGTTCCGCCAGATCGTCAGTGTCGAAGTTAGAGACGCCCCAGTGCCGGATTTTGCCCTGCTGCTGCAGGCGCTCCATGGCGCGCAGGGTCTCCTCCAGCGGAATATTGCCACGCCAGTGCAGCAGATAGAGGTCGAGGTAATCCGTCTGCAGGCGGCGCAGGCTGCGCTCACAGGCGTCAACGGCATCCACTTCACCCGCGTTCCACGGATAGACCTTAGAGACCAGCAGCGCCTGTTCACGACGTCCGTGCAGCGCCTCGCCGACCACCTCTTCGGCTCCGCCCTCCGCATACATTTCAGCGGTATCAATAAGCCGCAGTCCGCACTCCAGGCCAGCCTGCAGCGCCGCAATTTCAGTGGGCCGCTGCGAGGCGATTTCGCCCATATACCAGGTGCCCTGCCCGATGACCGGCAGCGTGTCGAATCCGGCAAAATTTATCGTGTTGCGCATTTCTGCTCTCCCGCCCCATAACGAGGCGCCATAAAAGAACAGAGGGCCATAAAAGCCCTCTTGTGGTGCGTTATCAGAAGCTGTAGCTCACGCCCGTCCAGAGAGTCGTTTGTCCGCTCTTCTCAATCATCGGACTGTCTTTGATTTCGCTGTCGAAGCGGGTATAGCGGCCGGTGACCCCGATGTTCCACTGTGTGGCAATCTGATAGCTGGCGGTCAGCTCAACATAAGGCGACCAGCTGTCATCCGGGTTATAGCGGCTGATACCGGTGCGGGCGCTTTCGTGTCCTGATACGCCATAGTAATAGCGGTTCTGATTGGCGCTGTTCCACATCGCACCGATACCTGGCGTCAGGCTGAAGTCACCCATCTGGAAACGATAGAGGTAAGTCAGATCCCAGATCATGCCGTTGCTGTTGTTCAGGACATCACCCAGCAGTGCGGTGCGGACGATTCCCCAGTCAGCGGTGTGACGATAGGTCAGGCCACCCATCAGCGTCATGCGGCGCTTATCCAGCCCTTTCATGTCGCCCAGATCGTTATCACTGGGTTTATATTCCTGAGGCGAACCCAGAAGCGTCAGCGACAGCTGGTCCTGGGGATCTTTCCAGAGGTAATAACCGCCCTGCAGGCTGCGAAACCAGAAGTTTTCGCCCTCATAGTTGATTACCGGAACCGGCAGATAACGGTCCTGACCACCACGGTAAGGCGACTCAGCGTAGATGACCGATGCGCCTACGGAAAGCGGAGCGGCATTGGCCTGCGGCAACAGTAAATAAGCGGGCAGAAGGGCAACAAGCGTCTTAAATTTGAATTGGTTCACAATTTATTCATTCCATAAATATAACAATCAAACAGGAAGTCTAACGGTTTTTTACGGCTGGATTAACTTATATCGAAATCCTTTAAGCCGTTCATCAAGTAAAGTGGCATTAATGGTTAAAAACACGTTAAGTTAATGCATCAGCAATATGAACTCATCTCACAACAAACTAAATTAGTTCTGAACACTCACCTTTTTACCCCAACCCATGGAGGAAATTTCCTAGAAGCCATCTACAGTTAGAAGTAACAGCAGAGATTTTGACCGAGCAGAGTAACCACAAAAGTTGTGTATACCGATAAAAAAGATCAGGTTGGCATAAGGGTTGCTGTACTCAACAAAGAATATCTTCCGGGAGCTGCTTTAAGTCTCTAATTACGCTCCTTACCTGTGCTAAAAACGAAAGGACGGGCATCGCTATGAATATATTCGATCACTATCGTCAGCGTTATGAAGCGGCCAAGGACGAAGAGTTCACACTGCAGGAATTTCTTGCCATCTGTAAGCAGGATCGCAGTGCATACGCCAACGCAGCAGAACGACTGTTAATGGCTATCGGAGAGCCGGTTATGGTCGACACTGCGCAGGAGCCACGCCTTTCCAGAATATTCTCCAACCGTGTGATGGGACGCTATCCGGCGTTCGAAGAATTTTACGGCATGGAGGAGGCCATCGAACAGATTGTCTCCTACCTCAAACATGCCGCCCAGGGACTGGAAGAGAAGAAACAGATTCTTTATCTGCTCGGCCCGGTGGGTGGCGGTAAATCCTCGCTGGCGGAACGGCTGAAGTCACTGATGCAGCGGGTGCCAATCTATGTGCTGAGCGCCGACGGCGAGCGCAGCCCGGTAAATGACCATCCACTCTGTTTGTTCAACCCTCAGGAAGATGCGCATATTCTTGAAAAAGAGTATGGCGTACCGCGTCGTTACCTGGGCACCATCATGTCGCCGTGGGCGGCCAAGCGCCTGCACGATTTTGGTGGCGACATTTCACGCTTCAAAGTCGTGAAGGTCTGGCCGTCGATTCTGGAGCAGCTGGCAATAGCCAAAACTGAACCGGGCGATGAGAACAACCAGGATATTTCTGCGCTGGTCGGTAAAGTGGACATACGTAAACTGGAAAACCACGCCCAGAACGACCCTGACGCCTACGGTTACTCCGGCGCGCTCTGCCGCGCGAACCAGGGCATCATGGAATTTGTCGAGATGTTTAAAGCCCCGATCAAGGTGCTTCACCCGTTACTGACGGCGACCCAGGAGGGGAACTACAACGGGACAGAGGGGATCTCCGCGCTGCCTTTCAACGGCATTATTCTGGCGCACTCCAACGAATCAGAGTGGGTCACGTTCCGCAACAACAAAAATAATGAGGCATTCCTTGACCGCGTCTATATCGTCAAGGTGCCTTACTGCCTGCGGGTTTCTGAAGAGATCAAAATTTACGACAAGCTGCTTGCCCACAGTGAGCTGGCGACCTCGCCCTGCGCGCCCGGCACGCTGGAAACGCTGGCACGTTTCTCCATCCTCTCCCGTCTGAAAGATCCGGAAAACTCCAGCATTTACTCCAAGATGCGGGTCTATGACGGCGAAAGCCTGAAAGACACGGATCCGAAAGCGAAGTCCTGGCAGGAGTACCATGATTACGCCGGTGTGGATGAGGGAATGAACGGACTTTCCACGCGTTTCGCCTTTAAGATCCTGTCACGCGTGTTTAACTTCGACCACGCCGAGGTGGCGGCTAACCCGGTGCACCTGTTCTACGTGCTGGAACAACAGATCGAGCGCGAGCAGTTCCCGCAGGAGCAGGCAGAGAAATACCTTGAGCACCTCAAAGGCTACCTGATTCCGAAATATGCTGAGTTTATCGGCAAAGAGATTCAGACCGCCTATCTGGAATCTTACTCTGAATATGGTCAGAACATTTTTGACCGTTACGTGACCTACGCCGACT
Source organism: Pantoea sp. (assembly GCF_032114055.1). Lineage (GTDB taxonomy): Bacteria > Pseudomonadota > Gammaproteobacteria > Enterobacterales > Enterobacteriaceae > Pantoea. Next base: position 147,103 of record NZ_DAMCTB010000010.1, on the reverse strand, counting down.
TCTGGATTCAGGATCAGGAATACCGCGATCCCGATACCGGCCAGCTGTTCGACCGTGAATCACTCAACGCCGAGCTGGAGAAAATCGAGAAACCTGCCGGCATCAGCAATCCGAAAGATTTCCGTAACGAGATCGTCAACTTTGTGCTGCGCGCCCGGGCACACAATAACGGTCGCAATCCAAACTGGACCAGTTACGAAAAACTGCGCACCGTAATTGAGAAGAAAATGTTCTCTAATACGGAAGAGTTGCTGCCGGTTATCTCGTTTAACACCAAGACCTCGACGGATGAGCAGAAAAAACATGATGATTTTGTCGATCGCATGATGGAAAAAGGCTATACCCGCAAGCAGGTTCGCCTGCTCTGTGAATGGTATCTGCGTGTGCGTAAATCGTCCTGATCAGAGTCTGTAAGCTTGCCGGTAAGTGATACCGGTGTGAAAGGTCGGGTTCGCCCGGCCTGCTTACAATGTAGTTTGGGGGAACACCATGGCCTATTTCATCGATCGCCGGCTGAACGGCAAAAACAAGAGCGCGGTTAACCGCCAGCGCTTCTTGCGCCGTTACAAGTCACAAATCAAGCAGTCGATCTCCGAGGCCATTAATAAACGCTCGGTGACCGACGTAAGCAGCGGTGAATCTGTCTCGATTCCAATTGACGACATTAATGAGCCGATTTTTCATCAGGGGCGCGGCGGCAATCGCCATCGGGTCCATCCGGGCAATGATCACTTCGTTCAGAATGACCGTATCGAACGTCCACAGGGAGGCGGCGGGGGCGGCGGCAGTGGTCAGGGCAACGCCAGTCAGGATGGCGAAGGCCAGGATGAGTTTGTCTTTCAGATTTCCAAAGATGAGTATCTGGACCTGCTGTTCGAAGATCTGGCGCTGCCTAACCTGCGCAGGAACCAGCATCGTCAGATGAATGAGTACAAAACTCATCGCGCCGGTTTTACCTCTAACGGTGTGCCAGCCAACATCAGCGTCGTGCGTTCGCTGCAGAACTCACTGGCGCGACGCACGGCAATGACAGCGGGTAAACGCCGGATGCTGCACGAGCTGGAAGAGACCCTGCTGGAGGTGGAGAACAGCGAACCGGCTCAGTTGCTGGAAGAGGAACGACTGCGCAAGGAGATTGCTGAGCTACGGGCGCGCATTGAACGGGTGCCCTTTATTGACACTTTTGACCTGCGCTACAAAAATTTTGAGAAACGTCCTGAGCCCTCCAGTCAGGCTGTCATGTTCTGTCTGATGGACGTCTCCGGCTCTATGGATCAGGCCACCAAGGATATGGCGAAACGCTTTTATATCCTGCTCTACCTGTTCCTGAGCCGCACTTATAAAAATGTGGATGTGGTCTATATTCGCCATCACACTCAGGCGAAAGAGGTGGATGAACAGGAGTTCTTCTATTCGCAGGAGACTGGCGGCACCATCGTCTCCAGTGCGTTAAAGCTGATGGATGAAGTGGTCAAAGAGCGTTATGACCCGGCGCAGTGGAACATTTATGCCGCTCAGGCCTCGGATGGCGATAACTGGGCCGACGACTCCCCTCTCTGTCATGAAATCCTGGCAAAGCAGATTCTGCCGGTGGTGCGTTACTACAGTTATATTGAGATCACACGCCGGGCGCATCAGACGCTATGGCGTGAGTACGAACATCTGCAGGCGATGTTTGATAACTTTGCTATTGAACATATTCGTGAGCCGGAGGACATCTATCCGGTATTTCGATCGCTGTTTCATAAGCAGGCAACGGAGGCCTGATGCAACAGGCGGGGTAAAATTTCTGACTGGGCACATGGCATGGTCGCCCTGCGCAAGACGTCCATCATGGCAGCGCAGCGCAGGTTATCTGGCGTCCGTACTGCCTGGCAGCAGTTCGGCCGTCCAGCACTTTTAAGCACGCTATACGCAGAGCCGGTTAATCACCGGCTTTTTTTATCCCCTGAATAACCTGTTAAAACAGTCTATTTTCCCCCGCTTGCCTGCCAACCCCCTCATTCTTCACATTAATCTGATACCTCTGCGGGTTAAACAATTCGTATAATAGCCATTTTCACAATGACAACTCTTTGATAAAACATTATCTTTCAGAGATAGCATGGATATTTGTCAGCAGTCGCGCTGTCGCGCTGCCATATCTCAGGAGACCGGGTTTGAACCACACTATCGTCTACAGTCTGTTTATCATCGGTTCCGTGCTGGTAGCATCGAGTATTTTGCTGAGCTCTTTCTCATCCAGGCTGGGCATCCCGATTCTGGTGATCTTCCTCGCCCTGGGCATGCTTACTGGGGTGGATGGCATCGGCGGTATCGCCTTCGATAACTATCCAGCGGCCTATCTGATCTCGAACCTGGCACTGGCCATCATCCTGCTGGATGGCGGGATGCGCACCAAGGCCACTTCTTTTAAGGTGGCGCTGGGCCCTGCGCTCTCGCTGGCAACTGTTGGCGTGATGATTACCGCCGGTCTGACTGGTGTAGTGGCTGCATGGCTCTTCAACCTCGACATGATGCAGGGCTTTCTGATTGGCGCGATTATCGGATCTACAGACGCCGCGGCCGTCTTTTCACTGCTGGGTGATAAAGGGCTGAACGAGCGTGTCAGCTCCACCCTGGAGATCGAGTCGGGCAGCAATGATCCGATGGCGGTCTTTCTGACCATCACCCTGATAGAGATGATTGAACAGGGCCGCAGCGGCCTCGACTGGATGTTCCTGGTCCATCTGGTGCAACAGTTCGGTCTGGGTATCGTGCTGGGTCTGGGCGGCGGCTGGGCACTGCAGCAGCTGATTAACCGCATCAGCCTGGCCGGAGGTCTCTATCCGCTGCTGGCGCTGAGCGGCGGCATCCTGGTGTTTGCTTTAACGACGGTACTTGAGGGCAGCGGCATCCTCGCCGTCTACCTGTGCGGATTTTTGCTGGGCAACAGTCCGATTCGCAACCGTCACGGCATCCTGCAGACCTTTGACGGAATGGCGTGGCTCAGTCAGATCGGCATGTTCATCGTGCTGGGGCTGCTGGTGACGCCGTCCGACCTCTGGCATATCGCCCTGCCCGCGATGATCCTGTCGCTCTGGCTGATTCTGGTGGCGCGTCCGCTGTCGGTCTTTATCGGCCTGCTGCCGTTCCGCAGCTTCACCACCCGCGAACGGTTCTTTATCAGCTGGGTCGGCTTGCGCGGTGCGGTGCCGATCATCCTGGCGGTCTTCCCGATGATGGCCGGGCTGGAGAATGCCTCGCTCTATTTTAATATCGCCTTCTTCGTGGTGCTGGTCTCCCTGATGCTGCAGGGCACTTCGCTGGGCTTTGCCGCCAGAAAAGCGAAGGTGGTGGTGCCGCCGACCGCCTCGCCTATCAGCCGTATCGGCCTGGATATCCATCCGGAGAATCCGTGGGAGCAGTTTGTCTATCAGCTCAGCGCAGACAAGTGGTGTGTGGGCGCGGCCCTGCGCGACCTGCAGATGCCGCGTGAAACCCGCATCGCCGCCCTGTTCCGTGACAATGTGCTGATGCACCCCAATGGCGGCACACGGCTCAGGGAGAACGACGTGATCTGTGTCATCGGCCGTGAGCGCGACCTGCCTGCGCTGGGCAAGATGTTTAGTCAGACGCCGCCGGTTTCACTCGACCAGCGTTTCTTCGGGGACTTTATTCTGGATGCGGAGGCACGTCTGCGTGACGTTGCGCAGATTTATGGCCTGGAACTGGATGAGAGCACTAACGATCAGCAGTCGCTGGGGCAGCTGGTGCTGGCAATGCTGGGTGGCTCGCCGGTTGTCGGCGACCAGGTGGAATGGAATCAGCTGACCTGGACCGTGGCGGAGAAAGAGGATAACCGTATAGTTAAGATCGGTGTCCGTCCGGCGGAAGAGAAGGAATAATCCTAAACATTCAGCCACGTTATTTTCTGTTGATACGCTAAGCTTAATGCTCTGTGTCAGTAAAAACGGGAGAAATGAATGGGACACGTCGTTAAAATTGGTCGCTATGAGATTGTTGATGCCGATCTTGACGGTGAGAACACCGACACCGTCAGTATCCCCTGTCATACCAATCCCGGCTTAATTACCCAACTCGACGGCTGGGATCGCGATACCAGCGTACCCGCCTGGATTGACGGGGAACCTGTGGATCTGCAAATCGGTCATTATGATAAACAGCAGGACCGCTGGATTTTAAAAAAACCTGCCTGAGCTTTTTCATTACCGCCAGCCTGAAAGGCCTGGCGGTAATTCCTAAAAAGTGTCTTAAACAGTTTAGTTATAACTAAGCACTCTCTTATTTTATCTAAAAAAAACAATATATTAGTCATTTAAAACTTTAATCACTTTTACCGTTTTCAGATTTTTTCCGTATTAACTCTGTCAAATATCTCCTGCATACTCATTCTCATTGCTGCAACATTCCGTGAGTACTATCACGTTTTAATCGTTATCTTTATGCAGCTGTATTGGCTTGACTGACTGCACCAGACTGAAAATGAATTTTTAAATTTTCAGCAGCCCACTCCTGAGCGCGTACCTGATTTTAATCAGGCTATCTTTTACTTAAGAAAGAGAGCAGGTTTTATGGCAAGTACATTGATAATGAATAGCCCGAGCCGCTCATGGAGCGGCACGCGCAAAAATATCATCGTGAAATTCGCCCTGAGTTTTTCCGATTTGATTGCACTCAATCTGGCTTTATTTTTATCTGCCGCCACGATTCAGGGTATCTGGGGCGAGCTGGATACTTTTATCCCCCCCCATCAGATTGAATATCGCTTTATCGCGCAGTTTATTATGTCGGTGCTCTGTACCGGCTGGTTCTGGGTTCGTCTGCGCCATTATACCTATCGGAAACCTTTCTGGTTTGAGCTGAAAGAGATCGTTAAAACCTTATTCGTTTTTTCATTGCTCGACCTCGCGCTGATCGCCTTCTCGAAGTGGGATTTCTCGCGCATGGTGTGGGTCTTCAGCTGGACTTACGCCCTGCTGCTGCTGCCGCTGATGCGGGCGATGGTCAAACGTGCCATCAACAAGGCAGGCCAGTGGCAGAAAGAAACCATCATCATCGGTTCAGGCCGCAATGCGACTGAAGCCTACGCGGCACTGCAGAGTGAAGAGATTCTGGGCTATAACGTGCAGGCGTTTATCTCGGTGGATGATGTGTCGACTGAACAGAGCGTCAACGGCGTGCCGGTGATCACCTGGAAAGATATCAACTGGCAGACCATCGACCGTGACAACGTACAGTTTATCGTTGCCATGGAGTATGAGCAGCAGCCAATGCGCGACCGCTGGCTGAAATTCCTGTCGAAGATGAACTGCCGGTCGGTTTCTGTAATCCCGACGCTGCGCGGCGTGCCGCTTTACGGCACTGACATGTCATTCATTTTCAGCCATGAAGTGATGATCCTGCGCGTCAGCAATAATCTGGCAAAACACTCTTCCCGCTTCATGAAGCGCGCCTTTGATATCGTGGTGGCATCGGTGCTGCTGCTGTTCCTGGGCCCTGTCTTCGCCCTGCTCTGCTTTATGGTGAAGCGGGATGGCGGCAATGCGATTTATGGTCACGAGCGGGTCGGTCAGAACGGCAAAAAGTTTAAGTGCCTGAAGTTCCGCTCGATGGTGACCAACTCTAAAGAGGTGCTGGAGAAGTTACTGGCGACCAGCGAAGAGGCGCGGCGAGAGTGGGACAAAGACTTCAAACTGAAGAACGATCCGCGTATTACCGCTATCGGTGGATTCCTGCGCAAAACCAGCCTCGATGAGTTACCGCAGCTGTGGAACGTGATTCGCGGTGAGATGAGCCTGGTCGGCCCGCGTCCGGTAATTGAAGCCGAACTGGAGCGCTATGCCGGTGATGTCGACTACTACCTGATGGCCAAACCGGGCATGACCGGACTCTGGCAGGTCAGCGGACGAAACGACATCGATTACGATACCCGCGTCTATTTTGACTCCTGGTATGTGAAAAACTGGGCGCTCTGGACCGACATCGCCATTCTTTTCAAAACCGCCGGTGTGGTGCTGCGCCGCGACGGTGCTTATTAAGTCTGTTCCTGCGATGTCTGTTCCGGCAGGCATCGCACTTTCCGCCCCCCTTTCCTCTATCTTTTTTGCCGCTGAATCATTACCCTTTGCGATCGTTTTTTAACGGAACGTTTACCCTCTGGTTGTTATGCAAAAATTTACTCTGCTGTTATTAAGCCTGGTGCTGCTGGCACCTTTAGGCATCGATCTCTATTTGCCCACGCTGCCGCAAATCGCGGTCGGGCTGAATACGCCGGTTTCGCTGGTTCAGACCACGATTCCCCTGTTCCTGTTGGTGATGGGCCTGGGACAACTGGTGACAGGTCCTCTGGTAGACAACTACGGCCGCAAGCCAATCGCACTGCTGGGCCTGGCGCTCTATATCACTGGCAGTGTCATCGCGGCAACCGCCACCTCCTTTCCACTGTTTGTTATTGCGCGTCTGGTACAGGGTTGCGGTGTCTGCTGCAGCGCGGTCGTCGCTTTCAGCGGTGTGCGGGACCGGCTCAGCGGTGATGATGCCGCCCGCGCCTATGGCTTCCTCAATGGCGCGCTGAACATTGTTCCGGCTCTGGCACCGCTGCTGGGCGGGCTGCTGGCCAGCGCCTTCGACTGGCGCGCGCCTTTCTGGTTCCTCTGTGGCTACGGCGTGCTGATTACACTGCTGGTGCTGATCTGGCTGCCTGAAACCCGCCCGGCGGACACCCTGCGCGTCAAAGGCCTGCCGGTTAAGCAGTATGCTGCGATCCTGCGCCAGCCCCGCTTTCTGGCATTCGCGTTTGCTAATGCCGGGGCGCTGGGTATGGTGCTGACCTATGTGTCGCTGGCTCCCCAGGTGCTGATGAGCGAGGGCGGCCTGACCCCAATCCAGTTCTCTTTTGCTTTTGGCGCGAACGGTTTCTGGATCATGTTTGTCAGCATGTTTGTCAATAAAGCGATTCGTAAAGCGGGTCGCCCTTTCTGTCTGGCGATGGGCTTCCTGACCATGCTGACGGGCGCGCTGCTGCTGGTTGCCGGTATGCAGATCTTCCCGGCAGCAATGCAGACGCATTGGGCGCTCTATATGTTTCCGGTTGCGGTCGCGGTGGCCGGTCTGGCCTTTACCGTTGGCCCCGCCACCAGCTATGCGCTGGAGCCGTATCAGCAACAGGCGGGGGTCGCGTCGGCTCTGCAGGGCTTTATTCAGATGGCGGGCGGTGCGGCAGGCAGCCTGATTATCGTGGCACTGCCGGTCGCGGAAAAGCTCTCACTGAGCCTGATGATGCTGGTGGGTGCAGCGCTGGCGTTTATTGCCTGGCGCTGCAGCAGAAAGATGCGTGGCACGCTGACCGCGCTTAAATGATCGTTACCGGAACGCGGGGGGCGAGCGCACACATCAGCTCGTACCCTACCGTTCCGGCCGCTTTAGCGACCTGATCTATCTTAACCTGCTCGCCCCACAGCTCGACAGCTGAACCGATGCCTGCCTGAGGACAGGGAGTCAAATCCACCGTAATCATATCCATGGAAACCGCGCCCACCACCTGGGTCATCACGCCATCGACGCAGACGGGGGTGCCGGTCGGCGCATGACGCGGATAGCCATCGGCATAGCCACAGGCGACGACGCCAATACGCTGGGCGCTGCTGGCCCGGTAGCGGTAGCCATAACCCACGCCATCGCCCGCCTGAAGCTGTTGCACCGCGATAATTTCGCTGCTCAGCGTCATCACCGGCTGCAGGCCGCTGCCCGCGATATCCTGCCAGTCGCCGCTGGGCGAGGCCCCATAGAGGATGATGCCGGGGCGAACCCAGTCAAAATGCGCTTCCGGGTGCCACAGGGTGCAGGCGGAGTTAGAGAGAGAACGTGGGCCGTTCAGCCCCTCCGCCGCCTGTTTGATGCGCTGCAGCGGCTCAATCAGTCCCTCAGGATTTTCCGCATCGGCAAAGTGCGCCATCAGCGTCATCTCACCTGTGTTATTCAGCGCACGCAGCTTCTGCCAGGCGCCGTTGACCTGCTCCGGGCGGAAGCCCAGCCGGTTCATGCCGCTATTGACCTTGAGGTAGATATCCACTGGCGCAGAGAGCCGGGCCGCGGCCAGCGCCTTGATCTGCCAGTTGCTGTGAACGCTGGTCGTCAGACGGTAGCGGTCGATCAGCTGCAGATCGTCCGGATGAAAAAAGCCCTCCAGCAGCAGAATCGGTTTTTTCCAGCCCTGCTCACGCAGCTGAATCGCCTCTTCCATATTGAGCAGCGCAAAGCCGTCAGTGGCAGACAACGCTTCGCGCACGCGATCTATGCCGTGGCCGTAGGCATTCGCTTTGACCACTGACCAGACGCGTGATGCGGGGGCCGCCTGGCGCACAATCGTCAGGTTATGACGAAGCGCCTGCTGATGAATGGTCGCGACAATCGGACGTGACATCTTCCTCTCCCTGAATACTTAACGAGTGGCGTTAGCGTTACGCAGCGGGGATGACGTCGCCGCGAAACCGGGTAAGTAGCGGAACACCGCCAGGTCATCGGCGGCAATAGCGGGTTTCTTGCCGGAGAGAAGATCGGCCAGCAGCTGACCCGATCCGCACGCCATCGTCCAGCCCAGCGTACCGTGACCGGTATTCAGGTAAAGGTTGGAAATGGGCGTGGCACCTACGATTGGCGTTCCGTCCGGCGTCATCGGGCGCAGGCCGGTCCAGAAACTCGCCTGTGCGACATGACCGCCTTCAGGATAGAGATCACTGACGACCATCTCCAGCGTTTCCCGCCGCGCTTCGGTGAGTCTGGTGTTAAAACCAACAATTTCCGCCATTCCCCCGACGCGGATGCGATCGTCAAACCGGGTTACCGCGACTTTGTAAGTTTCATCCAGGATAGTTGATACCGGTGCTGCGTCCGGGTTTTTAATCGGAATGGTCAGCGAGTAACCTTTTAACGGATAGACCGGAATGTCGATGACATTCCGCAGCAGCGCGGTCGAGTAGGAACCAAACGCCACCACATAGCTGTCCGCTTTGACGATCTCGTCACCACACTTCACACCATAGATGCGGTTGCCGTCGCGCAGCAGGTGATCAACGGTCGTGTTGTAGCGGAAGACGACGCCCGCCTCTTCGGCCATTTTCGCCAGCCGCTGTGTAAAGAGCTGGCAGTCGCCGGTTTCATCATTGGGCAGGCGCAAACCGCCAGTGAGCTTATGCGAGGTCGCCGCCAGCGCCGGTTCAACGCGTGACAGTTCGTGCGCTTCTAACAGCTCATAAGGTACGCCCGCATCGCGCAGCACGGCAATATCTTTGCTGGCACTGTCGAACTGCTGCTGGGTGCGGAAGAGTTGCAGCGTTCCGCCCTGACGGCCCTCATAAGCGATACCGGTTTCACTGCGTAACGCTTTCAGGCAGTCACGGCTGTATTCGGCGATCCGCACCATCCGGCTTTTATTCTGCTGATAATGGTTAATGTCGCAGTTGCGCAACATGCGCCACATCCACTCCAGCTGAAAACTGCTGCCATCCAGCCGGATAGCCAGCGGCGCATGACGCTGAAACATCCACTTCACCGCTTTCAGTGGCACGCCGGGTGCCGCCCAGGGGGCAGCGTAGCCGGGTGAGATCTGACCCGCATTGCCCGCACTGGTCTCCATCGCCGCCGCAGGCTGACGATCGATGACGGTGACCTGATGTCCGGCCTGGGCCAGATACCAGGCGCTGGCCACACCGACTACCCCACTTCCAAGAATTACAACGTGCATAGCACCCGACCTCTAAAAGCATAATTCACTGTTCAACTGATGATAACCAGCGTATTAACACAGCGGGTACCACCCCGGAATTTCGCCATCTATTTCACATCTTTTTTACTTTTCAGGTAACTAAAATCTTGCTGCAGGCTCAATTTCAGCAATTTATGCGTATTAATCCCCGAATGCAGAAATAAATGACAGCAAAGTCAGTGAAAACCGCCTGTTTCAGGAGAATCCTTCAACCCCATACATTCCGCTTATAAACAGGATAAATAACCAGTAAAGTTGTTATTAGCCAGATTGAAATCTGTTAAATATCCCAATGCTTCTATCTGAATGATTTTGTGCCAAAGATTTCATTTGAGTTCGCATTTCGGATAGGCGACAGTGGGCTATCATTGTTGTGTTCGCCTAGTTTTTTTGGGTTCCCTTTTTCAGGACGAAGCCTTAAATAACCAGAACGGGTTGTCTCTCGGGTCAGCCGGTTTGCCAACAAGAGGTGCGCTATGACGACAATCTTTGACGAAGCCATCAGAAACAGCAAACGACTCAATGACGGACCAGACTGGACATTTGAACTGCTTGATGTCTACTTAGCTGAAATCGACCGGGTTGCAAAACTCTACCGGCTGGATACCTACCCGCACCAGATCGAAGTCATTACCTCTGAACAGATGATGGACGCTTATTCCAGCGTAGGCATGCCTATCAACTATTCTCACTGGTCGTTCGGTAAAAAGTTTATCGAAACCGAACAGCGCTACAAGCATGGGCAGCAGGGCCTGGCTTATGAAATCGTTATCAACTCCAATCCCTGCATCGCCTATCTGATGGAAGAGAACACCATGACCATGCAGGCGCTGGTGATGGCGCATGCCTGCTACGGTCATAACTCGTTCTTCAAAAATAACTACCTGTTTCGCAGCTGGACCGACGCCGGATCGATCGTCGACTATCTGCTGTTTGCGAAAAATTACATCAGCGACTGCGAAGAACGTTACGGTGTCGAAGAGGTTGAACGCCTGCTCGACTCCTGCCATGCCTTAATGAATTATGGCGTTGATCGCTACAAACGCCCGCAGAAAATCTCCCTGCAGGAGGAGAAGGCGCGACAGAAGAGCCGTGAAGAGTATCTGCAGAGTCAGGTGAATACGCTCTGGCGCACACTGCCCCGCCGCGAGAAAGAGGCGGTGCCCTTTGAAGCGGCCCGCTACCCCTCTGAGCCGCAGGAAAACCTGCTCTACTTTATGGAGAAGAACGCCCCGCTGCTGGAGCCGTGGCAGCGCGAGATCCTGCGCATCGTGCGCAAGGTGAGCCAGTATTTCTATCCACAGAAACAGACACAGGTGATGAATGAGGGCTGGGCAACGTTCTGGCACTACACCATCCTCAATCATCTCTACGATGAGGGTAAAGTGTCTGAACGCTTTATGATGGAGTTCCTGCACAGCCACACCAACGTCGTCTATCAGCCGCCCTACAACAGTCAGTGGTATAACGGCATTAACCCCTATGCATTAGGTTTTGCCATGATGCAGGACATCAAGCGAATCTGTCAGTCACCGACGGAAGAGGATCGCTACTGGTTCCCGGATATCGCCGGATCCGACTGGCTGGATACGCTGCATTTTGCGATGCGCGAGTTTAAGGATGAGAGCTTTATCAGTCAGTTCCTGTCGCCTAAGGTGATGCGTGACTTCCGTCTGTTTACCGTGCTGGACGATGACCGCAACAACTATCTCGAAATCGCCGCTATCCACGATGAGGCGGGTTACCGGGCGATTCGTCAGCAGCTCTCCGCCCAGTACAATCTGAGTAATCTGGAACCCAATATTCAGGTTTATAACGTCGATCTGCGTGGCGATCGTTCACTGACGCTGCGCTATGTGCCGCAGGGCCGCACGCCGCTGGATAAAAGCCGGCGCGAAGTGCTGAAGCATGTCCACCGTCTGTGGGGATTTGATGTGATACTGGAACAGCAGAATGAGGATGGCAGCGTCGAACTGCTGGATCGCAATCCACCCCGCGGTGTGGCACTCTGAGGAGATAAAAAACCGGACCCAGGGTCCGGTTTTTTTTAACGTTTGTTGCCGAGGTCGTCGGGCAGGTTCTTTTGCATGCTGTGCCAGATTTCACCGCTGCGGCGGCCATAGTTACGCACCACCTCAACAACCTCGTCCTGCCCTGGCGAGGTATCGCAGAGCGCCAGCAGTTTCAGATAAAAATCGCGTGCCACCTGACGCGCTTCGGGATTAGAGAAGTAGTGACGTCCCACGCGCGTATACAGACCTTTCAGTCCATTGAGGATCAGCCCATAAATTGGGTTGCCTGATGCAAAGGCCAGACCCCGGAAGACCCGATAGTCGAGTTCGGTATAGGCCTCCGCCTGATCGGCGACCGCACTGACGGTTTCCAGTACCTCCCGCGCTTTATCCGGATGATGGCGCAGGGCACGGCTGATAAAAATGGAGGAAATGTTACTGCGCACTGACAGCAGGTTGTCAATCAGCACCGGCACGCTGTCGTGGTCGAGACGAGCCAGCGTTTCCAGAATATTCAGCCCGGACGTTTCCCAGAAATCGTTCACCCGCGTCGGCTTTCCGTGCTGGATCGTGAGCCAGCCATCACGGGCCAGACGCTGCAGTACTTCACGCAGTGTGGTACGCGTCACACCAATCAATTCAGAAAGCTCACGCTCAGCAGGAAGGATCGACCCGGGCGGAAAGCGACTGTTCCAGATGCTTTCAATAATATACTCTTCAGCAAATCCCGCTGGACTCTGAGCCTTTATAACCATAGCAATGTGTTCTCGTTGCTTTTCTCATCATGATGGGTACTCATCATACCAGACGCCCTATAGCGGATATAGACTGCATCACCATTAAAACCGGGCGCGGGCGCATATTTCAGACAGGCTGATAGCCTGGCGCTGAATGGCAGACGGGCGATTTTCTGCCAGCCATTTTGCGGTGGCAGAAACTGATGGGGCTGGCTTTATCTCTTCCGGCGCCGGGTCCGGATAGAAGCCGGGCGAATGTCGGTCACAGGTGTTCCCGCAGATGCCCGCCTTCCGGTAGCAGCACGCGCCTGACGCCGCCAGCCGGTCCCCGTCGCTGCCGTTCCGGCTTATCTCCTGTTAACCTGCGCTGGATCAGCATCCGGTTATGTTTACACATGATTTTTCCCTGGCCGTAGCTGGTTTGCCTGCACTTTTGGTTTACACTGCGTGGCATTCACGTTTACAGGGAATGCACTATGTTGAGATATCTGAATCGCTGTTCACGCGGTCGCGGCGCCTGGTTATTACTGGCCCTGACTGCGCTGGCGCTGGAGTTGGCGGCGCTCTTTTTTCAGCACGTTATGGGACTGAAACCCTGCGTGATGTGCATTTATGAACGCAATGCGCTATTCGGCGTACTGGGCGCGGGGCTGGTTGGGGCAATCGCGCCGAAATCGCCGTTACGTCTGGGTGCGCTGGCTCTCTGGATTTACAGTGCCTGGGAAGGTCTGCGTCTTGCTTATGAACACACCATGATTCAGCTGCACCCCAATCCCTTCACCACCTGCGATTTCGCGGCTCGCTTCCCCGACTTCCTGCCGCTCGACAAGTGGCTGCCGTCACTCTTTCTGGCCAGCGGTGACTGCGCAGAACGCAGCTGGACGTTTCTGACGCTGAGTATGCCGCAGTGGATGATTGTGGTTTTTGCCGGTTATCTTCTGGTCGCGGCGCTGGTGCTGATTGCTCAGCCTTTCAAAGCGAAACAACGCGATCTCTTTGGTCGCTGACATAAAAAAGGCTGCCAGCGGCAGCCTTTTTTTGCGGCATTCAGCCGTTGCGGTCCGGCCGGTCAATAATATGATCCTCCCAGTCCCGCACTTCACTCTCCCGCACCGCAATGTAACGCACCGAAATGCGCTGGGCGTGCATGGCGCTTTTCGAACCCGCACGTAGCGGATGCCAGGCCGGTAGCGGTTTGCCCTCACCCAGCAACCGGTATGCGCAGGTGCGCGGCAGCCAGTCAAAGGTGGTCAGATTTTCGCGGGTGAGCTTGATGCAATCCTCTTCTAACTCAAAGCGGCGCTCATAGTTGCGGCACTGGCAGCTCTTAATGTTGAGCTGATTACAGGCGACATTGGTGAAATAGATCTCATCCGTGTCGGCGTCCTGTAGCTTGTTCAGGCAACACTGACCGCAACCATCACACAAGGATTCCCACTCCTCATCGCTCATTTGGGCCAGGCGTTTATGTTGCCAGAAAGGGGTGTCAGTCATGATGCGTGTCCGGGTTGTGCCTGAAACGCACCTTATAAAGCCTCTGCCGCGGTGATGCAAGTTTTTAGAGCACGCGCGTGCTGATGCCGTGGCCTGCCACTGAAACCTCCAGCTGATCGCCTGCGTGCATCGGGCCTACGCCTTCCGGCGTGCCGGTAAGGATTACGTCGCCTGCACGCAGCGTAAAGTAGTGACTCATGTGGGCAATCAGCGGCAGGATTTTATGAATCATATCTGCGGTATTACCCTGCTGACGGACGTCGCCATTGACCAGCAACTTAAGCTCACTATTCTGCGGGTCGCCACTGAACTCGGCGGCCGGAATAAAACCGGAGATCGGACAGGCGTTATCGAAGCCTTTTGATTTCTCCCACGGCTGGCCCGCTTTTTTCAGGCCGGCCTGCAGATCCCGAAGCGTCAGATCCAGCGCCACGCCATAACCCGCAATGGCCTTCGCCACATGCGCCTCACTGGCCTGTTTCAGGGTTGCACCGATCAGCACCGCCAGCTCAATTTCATGGTGAACCTCGCCGAAGCCGTCAGGAATTGAGAGCGGCTGGCGCAGATCGCACAGTGCGGTTTCCGGCTTAATGAAGATAACCGGTTCAGTCGGCGTTGCACTGCCCATCTCTTTAATGTGTTTTGCATAATTACTGCCAACGCAAACCACTTTGCTGACCGGAAAATCGATTAAAGCGCCTTGCCAGTTCCGATGCTGATACATGCTCATCCCCTGTTCAGGTTAGGTGTGATGCCAGCGTTGCTGGCGGCTTGATGTTTGCTTATGGACTGATCGTCATGCCAGTCTCATGGCGTGATAATAAGATCCTTTTACCTATCCGGGGGGTGGAATTTGTCAAAAAGCGTAAACAGCGATGCCCGGACGCTGAAGTTATGAGCAAATCGGGGAGAAAATTCAGGCAGGAAATTTAAGAAGAGCAGAAAAATGATAAGCTGCGCCATCTATTTTGCGCAGCATTAAAGCCATATTATCCTGGCAGCATCGCGCTGGCAGGATTTATATTTACAGAAGAATCTGAGTTAAACTTTTTTATCCGCCTGTAAATGAATTTTTAGCAGACTTTCAATCGGTGGAGGAAGCTGTAAATAATAGCCCTGCTCGCTTAACCCCTGCTTAACTTTATTGATATCGGCATTAGCCAGCCTCTCGCGGCCCTCCAGCTTCAGCACCATCGCAAGCTGTGGCTTGCCAAAACCTTTCAGCAACGCTTCCGGAACGCGCGAGAAATCGTCCTTTTTTTCAACATAGAGATAAGTCTGGTCACGTAACGGGCTTCTGTAGATCACACAAAACATATTTTTTACTCGAATTAACCGGCGTTGAGGCTTGTCTGAATATAGCTGTAACTATACCATGCTTGCAGAACTTCGAATATTCACCGTGAGCGCTTAAACGATGATTTTATCATCGCCCGGCTGACGGTAGTGAAAACAGGACTGAGTCGGGACTGATGTCGCAAACGCCAATCGAATTTAAAGGTAGCAGTTTCACCCTGTCTGTTGTCCATTTGCATCACCATGACCCTGTGGTGATTCGCAAGGCACTTCAGGACAAGATTGACCAGGCGCCAGATTTCCTGAAAAACGCGCCAGTGGTGCTTAACGTTGCCACACTGAGTGCAGATGTTAACTGGAAGCAGCTACAGCAGGCGATTCTCGCCACCGGTTTACGCATTGTTGGCGTAAGCGGCTGCAAAGATGAAGCCCTGAAGCGCGTTATCGTTCGGGCCGGCCTGCCGGTGCTGGCAGAAGGCAAAGAAGCCCGGCCGCGCAGCGAAGCGCCCGCGCCCGTTCCCGAACCTCAGCCTGTGGCGGCCGAAGCGGTGGCCGCCAAGACCCGCATCGTGAATACGCCGGTGCGCTCAGGCCAGCAGATTTATGCGCGTGACGCCGACCTGATTGTCACCAGCAGCGTCAGCGCCGGGGCTGAACTGGTCGCCGACGGCAACATTCATATTTATGGCATGATGCGCGGTCGTGCGCTGGCAGGTGCCAGCGGTGATCGCAACTGCCAGATTTTCTGTACCCATCTGGCTGCCGAACTGGTCTCGATTGCCGGGGAGTACTGGATCATGGATCAGATCCCGCAAGAATTTTTTGGTAAAGCTGCGCGCCTGTGCCTGCAGGATGGCGCGCTGACTATCCAGACACTCAATTAGGCCCCTTTTCTTTTGTTAAGGAAATCAACATTTATGGCACGCATTATTGTAGTTACATCCGGTAAAGGGGGCGTTGGTAAGACCACGTCAAGCGCGGCCATCGCCACCGGTTTAGCGCAGAAAGGCAAAAAGACAGTTGTGATCGATTTTGATATCGGTCTGCGTAATCTGGATTTGATCATGGGCTGTGAGCGCCGTGTGGTCTACGATTTCGTTAACGTCATCCAGGGCGATGCCACGCTGAATCAGGCACTGATTCGCGACAAACGTACCGAGCAGCTCTATATCCTGCCTGCGTCACAGACCCGCGATAAAGATGCGCTGACCCGTGAAGGTGTTGAAAAAGTCCTGAACGACTTAGCTGAGATGGAGTTCGATTTCATCGTCTGTGACTCGCCAGCGGGTATCGAAACCGGTGCCCTGATGGCACTTTACTTTGCCGATGAAGCCATCATTACCACCAACCCGGAAGTCTCCTCTGTCCGCGACTCCGACCGCATTCTCGGCATCATCTCGTCCAAATCCCGTCGCGCTGAAAACAGTCTGGAGCCGGTTAAGGAGCATCTGCTGCTGACCCGCTACAATCCTGGCCGCGTGAGCCGTGGCGATATGCTGAGTATGGAAGATGTGCTGGAGATCCTGCGCATTCCTCTGGTCGGCGTGATCCCTGAAGATCAGTCCGTTTTACGCGCCTCTAACCAGGGCGAGCCGGTGATTCTTGACGGCGAGTCTGACGCTGGCAAAGCCTATGCCGATACCGTTGAACGGTTGCTCGGTGAAGTACGCCCCTTCCGCTTTATTGAAGAAGAGAAGAAGGGTTTCCTGAAACGCCTGTTCGGGGGATAAACCATGGCATTACTTGATTTCTTTTTATCCCGGAAGAAGAACACTGCCAACATAGCCAAGGAAAGGCTGCAGATTATCGTGGCAGAACGGAGAAGGGGCGACAGTGAGCCCCACTATCTTCCGCAACTTAAGCGTGACATTCTGGAAGTGATTTGCAGATATGTGAAGATCGACCCGGAAATGGTGACGGTGCAGCTGGATCAGAAAGGGGATGATATCTCTATTCTGGAGCTTAACGTCACCCTGCCGGAGACGGATGACGTGACGAAATGACGCTGACCGTTTCCTGAATTTCCCCTGCGCTCTGGCAGGGGAAATTTCATCAGTCAACAGTCCGCCAGAATGGCATCAATACCTGGTTTCAACAGTTCGCCCCGCCATCCGGTGAGTAATTCCGGCTGACGTCCCTGTGGCTTCAGGCCCCAGTGCTGGCTGAGCACCTGATTGATTTGTCGACGTGACGCCAGCAATTCCTGACTGAACCCACTCTGCTCACTCACCTGCTGCACCAGCGCTTTCATCGCCTTAAATACCTGCTTATAGTGCGGATGTTCAATCAGATTGCCCAGCGGAGCGGGTAAGTCTCCCTCGTCCAGCGACGCAGCTTCGGCGACCAGCGCCACCAGCGTTTTACCGTGGAAACGGATCTCGTGACCCGACAGCCCCAGATGATCCAGCTCTCCCAGTGAACCAGGCATAAAACGGGCGACTTTCCACAGATGCTCTTCGCGCACCACAAAGTTCACGGCCATATCCTTTTCACGCGCCAGTTTCAGACGCCAGGCTGCCAGCCGCTGTAACGCCGCCAGCTGGCGGGGACGCAACTGCCAGGCATTGGTGATGTCCCGCCAGGCCTCATCCGGTGCCAGCGTATCGAGACGGCGCTGACAGAGATTTTCGCACTCGCTGAGCGCCGCCGCCATATTGCCGGACGCCTCGGTATTGGCCATCAGCTGACGGGCAATCGGCAGCAGATAGTGAACATCCGCTGCGGCATAAGCGCACTGGCGCTCGGTCAGCGGGCGGGCCAGCCAGTCTGTACGGGACTCGCTTTTATCGAGTTCAACCTGGGTGAAGTGCGCCACCATGGCGGCAAAGCCCCATGAGAGCGGCTGGCCTGAGAAGGCCGCCAGAATCTGCGTGTCGATCATCGGCGTTGGCAGGACGCCAAAGCGGTGCAAAAAGACCTCCAGATCTTCCCCGCCGGCATGCAGAAACTTAGTAACGCGGGTATCTGTCAGTAATTCGATGAACGGCGACCAGTCGCGGATATTCAGCGGATCGATCAGCACCAGTTGCTGATCGTCAAACAGCTGGATCAGGCCGAGCTGAGGATAGTACGTACGGGTGCGGACAAATTCGGTATCCAGTGCCACTGCCGCGTGCTGGCGCGCTTTCTGACACACGTCTGCCAGCTGATCATCCTGGTCGATAAGGGAATAGTTCACGTCTTAATTTCACCGCAGCCTGCAACGCGCGGCGCTCCTTGTTAAACACAATAAAAACGCCGGACACGCCGGCGTTCAACCTCAAATCAGTTCCGCTTCAGCTGCCGGGCTTTGCCTCGTCGCGCAGCTCGCGTCGTAATATCTTGCCAACATTGGTTTTAGGCAACTCATCCCGAAACTCGATGATTTTCGGCACCTTGTAGCCGGTCAGCTGACGGCGACAGTGGTCGAGCACCTCCTCTTTCGTCAGCGAGGCCTCTTTTTTGACGATGCAGACTTTCACCGCTTCACCCGAAAGATCGCTGGGCACGCCAATCGCTGCTGCTTCACGCACTTTTGGGTGCTGCATCAGCACATCTTCGATTTCATTCGGGTAGACATTAAAGCCTGACACCAGAATCATATCTTTTTTGCGGTCCACGATGCGAATAAAGCCCTGCTCATCAACGGTAACAATATCACCGCTGTGGAGCCAGCCATTTTTCAGCACCTCCGCCGTGGCTTCCGGATGCTGCCAGTAGCCCAGCATCACCTGTGGACCGCGAATGCAGAGTTCTCCCGGTTCA
This sequence comes from Pantoea sp., assembly GCF_032114055.1. GTDB lineage: Bacteria > Pseudomonadota > Gammaproteobacteria > Enterobacterales > Enterobacteriaceae > Pantoea. Next base: position 128,054 of record NZ_DAMCTB010000010.1, on the reverse strand, counting down.
CCCGGTGGCACTTCATTACCGGCATCATCCAGAATCAGAACATCGGTAGAGGGAACCGGCAGACCAATACTGCCGGTGTGGCAGCTGATGTCATAAGGATTCACCGACACCAGCGGCGAACACTCGGTCAGGCCATAGCCCTCCAGCAGGTAGTGGCCGGTCAGTTTTTCCCAGCGTTCAGCCACCACTTTCTGTACCGCCATTCCACCGCCCGCGGAGAGGCGCAGCGTCGAGAAATCGAGCTTGTTAAACTGCTCATCGTTGAGGAGCGCGTTAAACAGCGTGTTCACGCCGGTAATGGCGGTAAAGGGTACTTTACCCAACTCTTTCACAAAACCGGGAATATCGCGCGGATTGGTAATCAACAGGTTCTGCCCACCCAGTTCAAGGAACAGCAGACCATTCACGGTCAGGGCGAAGATGTGATAAAGCGGCAACGCGGTGACCACAAACTCTTTACCATCGCGCAGCATTTTGCCATAGGTCGCCCGGGTCTGCTCAATGTTCGCCTGCATGTTGCGGTGGGTCAGCATCGCCCCTTTCGCAACGCCGGTGGTGCCGCCGGTATACTGCAGGAAAGCGAGATCGTCATTGGACACTGTCGGACGCTGATAAGGCAGCGAGCCCCCCTCCTCCAGCACCTGGCGAAAGGAGATAGCGCCCGGCAGGTGATATTTGGGTACCAGCTTCTTCACATATTTGACGACAAAATTGACCAGCGTGGCTTTGACGGGTGCCAGCTGATCACCCATCCGGGTCAGAATGACATGGCGAACCGGCGTTTCAGCCACCACTTTTTCCAGCGTGTGGGCAAAATTGGAGACGATAACGATGGCGCTGGCGCCGCTATCATTGAGCTGATGCTTCAGCTCGCGCGGTGTATAGAGTGGATTCACATTGACGACAACCATCCCCGCACGCAGCACACCAAACAGGGCCACCGGATACTGGAGCAGGTTCGGCATCATCAGCGCCACCCTGTCACCGGCTTTCAGGCCCAGCTGATGCTGGAGATAGGCGGCAAACGCGCGGCTCTTCTCCTCCAGCTGCCGAAAGGTCATCTTCTGACCCATGTTCAGAAAAGCGGGTTGATCGGCGTAGCGTTTTACGGCCTGCTCAAACAGATCCACCAGAGAAGTATAACGATCTGCACTTATTTCGGCAGGCACATCTGCCGGGTAGCGTTTCAGCCAAACCTTATTCAAGGATCCACCCCGATAATTATGTTGTATTTCCATCGCTGCCTCAGCCAATCCGGTTTATTAACAATATTTTAACTGATTGTACCAGTTTGCCTGTTTCGGCATGTTGAGGTTGCGAAGTCCATCACTAAATTTCGTGCTGATAAAACAGACAAATAAAAAGCCCGGCAGCGAGCACCGCGACCGGGCTGAACAGACTCGATTTCACACTTATTCGGTCAGAATGGTCTGCACCTCTGTCGGACCCGTGTTGATCATGCCCCAGTAGGGATTAGGCCCCCAGTAACCCCCATGATGGCGAGTCGGCCCATACCAGATCCAGGGATCCACAGGCTGAGGCGGCGCCATCACCTGCTGCGTCAGCCGCCAGCGCTGGTAGCCGCGCACGTCGATGACCACGAATTTGTAATCCGCCTCTCCGATCTTGCCCTGCTCGGTCCCCTTCAGCGTGCCCAGCACCGTGACATACTGATTCCGGACATCCACCGGATCAACAAAACCGTGAATGTCGGCATAAATACGACCCACCGATGCCGCACCCAGGCGCGGTCTTGCGCTGTCGTCCAGCGGCTGAGCTGCGATCTCCAGCCGTGTTTTACCATTCAGATTGGTGACATTAACGACCTTGCCGCCAAAGCGCGACTCCTGACCGACAAACAGCGCCGGATCGCTCATCACCCGCAACAGATCCTGCTGCGGCTGCGGCGAACTGCCCTGCAGCGTGTCAGGGATAGAGACACAACCGGTTAACGCCAGCACACAGGTCAGCAGCAGACCTGAAAGCCCTTTACCACAGATTGACGACATAGAGATTCTCCCATCAGGTAAAGATTAGACTGGACGCATAACAATAAGTTGCGTCTCTGCTACCGGCCAGGTAACTTTTTCCAGGCGACCTCATTACGCAGGTAGGTGGGCTCTGCCGTTTCAGGCAGGCATGTCTTACCACGGGCCAGCGCCTGGGCTGCCAGCGGCAGCATATCCTCTGCGGCAGGCAGGGTCACATCGCTGGCGTGGAGCGTCAGAGAGTGGCCCTGCTGGAGCGCCGGATAAGCCTGCCAGCCGGTGCCTGCGGTCATCCATTCGCCGGACAGCGCCTGCATACGGGCCAGCGCCGCGTCGGGCGAAAGCACGCTTTCTGTGGACTCACCCTGCCAGACGCCCTGCTCATCGCGCTGATATTCGGCCCAGTAGACTTCACCCATACGCGCATCAATTGCGGTTAACACCCGTGTGGCACCGTGCAGACGCCATGCGCCTTCCGCCAATGTCGCCAGAGTCGATACCGCGATCATCGGCAGAGCGGCACCCAGGGCCAGCCCCTGCGCAATACCAATGCCAATGCGCACGCCGGTAAAACTGCCGGGACCCCGGCCAAACGCCAGCGCGTCGAGATCGGTCAGTTCCAGCCGCTGCGCCAGCAGCAGCTCCTCGACCAGCGGCAGAATGCGCTGGGTATGATCGCGCGGGGCGATCTCAAATCGGGCATCCATCTGTTGCTGATTCAGCAAAGCGGCTGAACAGGCTTCTGTTGCCGTATCCAGCGCTAGAATTCGGGCTGACATGACTACCTCAGAAGAAAGAAAAACGGCGCGCATCTTAGCACAGAATTACGCATCTGGTTCGGGTTGCTGGCGGATAAAGGCGATGGCGCGGGCGATGTCCCGGGTACGCGGCGTGGGCGGCAGGCTGTTAAGAAACAGTGCGCCATAGGGACGCGACACCAGCCGCTGATCGCAGATAACCAGCACACCGCGATCGTTCGTATCACGAATCAGGCGGCCGACGCCCTGCTTCAGCGTGATCACCGCATCCGGCAACTGTACGTCAGCAAAAGGGTCACCGCCGCGGATACGGCAGTCCTCCATCCTGGCTTTTAACAGCGGATCTTCGGGAGAGGTGAATGGAAGCTTGTCGATAATCACCAGCGACAGCGCATCGCCACGCACATCCACCCCTTCCCAGAAACTGCTGGTCGCGACCAGCAGGGCATTGCCTTTCTCAATAAATTGTTTCAGTAACTGGCCTTTACTGGTTTCACCCTGCACCAGCACCGGCAGCGTCATTGAGGCACGAAATTCTGCCGCCAGTTCCCGCATCATCAGGTGCGAGGTGCAGAGAAAGAAACAGCGGCCTTTGTTGGCATCAATCAGCGGCTTCATCATCGCGGCCAGCTGACGTGCGCCACCCGGCCGGTTGGGTTCCGGCAGATTGCGAGGTACGCAGAGCAGCGCCTGTTTCGCAAAATCGAATGGACTGTTAAGGATCAGGCTCTTCGCCGCATTCACCCCCAGCCGTTCGGCGAAGTGGGCCATATTCTCGTCGACCGCCAGCGTCGCGGAGGTAAAAATCCACGCGGCTTTGCGGTTGTCCATCACTTCACGGAAGCGTTCCGCCACCGAGAGCGGCGTCAGCGCAAGAATAAAGTGACGCGAGGTGCATTCATACCAGTAGCTGTAGCCCGGCTCGTTAACTGCCCGCAGCCGTTTCAGCCGGCCACGGTAGAGCGCGGCCCGCTCAAAGGCGGCATCCAGCAGGGCTGAACGGCCCAGAGAGAGTTTGATGACGTCGTAGCAGAGCTCAAGCGCGTCATCCAGCAGCGTAAACATGCGCAGAATCGCGTTATCGCTCAGCAGTTCGCGCAGGTTGCCACGAAAGCCGGGATCGCCTAATGTCAGCCGGAAATCCTGTGCACACTGCGCCAGACGGTCAGCCGATTTCTGCAGCTGCTGGGCATCGCGCACCTCAGTCCGGTAGGCGGTGATAATGTCTTTCGCCAGATCGAGTAACTGGCGGCTGGAGAGTTGCTGACCAAAATACTGGCTGGCGATATCGGGCAGCTGATGGGCTTCATCGAAGATCATCACATCCGCTTCAGGGATCAGTTCACCAAAGCCCCCCTCTTTCACCACCAAGTCGGCAAGGAACAGATGGTGGTTCACCACGACGACATCAGCGTCCATCGCACGCTTTCGCGCTTTAACCACAAAGCACTCTTTATATCGCGGACAATCGGTGCCGAGGCAGTTGTCATTTGTGCTGGTGACCAGCGGCCAGACCGGGCTGTCTTCAGTCACACCGGCGCAGCTGCTGATGTCGCCATCTTCGGTCTGAGATGACCAGCTTCGCAGCGTCACCATGTCGGTCAGCGCCTGAACCGTAAGATCACCGCCCGCCATCGACTGCTGTTCCATGCGTTCCAGGCAGAGATAGTTAGATCGCCCTTTCAGCAGAGCAGTTTTGCCTTTGAACTTCAGTGCGCGGGTCATGGTGGGCAGATCGCGGCCATAAAGCTGATCCTGCAGCGCTTTAGAACCGGTGGAGACAATCACTTTTTTTCCGGCCCGTAATGCGGGTGCCAGATAGGCATAGGTTTTTCCGGTGCCGGTCCCGGCTTCAACCACCAGTTCACCCTGCTGTTTTACGGCGTCCGACACCGCCTGCGCCATTTGACGTTGTGCTTCTCGCGGCCTGAAACCTGCGATCGCCTGCGCCAGTGCGCCATCCACTGCAAAATCGTCTGCCACATACCCTCACTAAGAACGGCAAAAACACTGTAATTATGTCAGTATTGGAATGACAAAGCAAAATGGATAATTTTCAATGGGTTAAATGACATCAGCTTTTACAGCTGCATCGTCAGTAGTCTGCATTCAGGGTTGTTATAAACGGAAGGCGGCCAGTGACCGCCTTGTGAGAAGTGTAGGTTGTGCCGTCAGACCAGACAGCGTGGTCACAGAATACGAAGAAGCAGCACTCGTCTGCTATTCGACAATCAACCGACCGTTAAGCGGCTGTAAAGGACGATTATTGCTCGTTTTCAATGCCTTTTTAAAAGCATCGAGCTGCGACTGAGAGAGCGTAACGGGCTGTTTCATCACCAGCCAGCGAACACCTTCGCTGCAGGGGGGCGTTGTCAGTGAACCGCTGAAACGATAATAGTGCAGGTCTTGCGGAAAAAGTGCGCGTAAATCGACCTGACGATGAATAGTAATCTGCTGATTTTCTTTTTTCGGCATCGCATTAATCAGAGGAACCAGCGCCAGATTTTCTTTACCGACCTCAAACATCACTGCCACGACTGCCAGCTCACCATCCTCTTTGCTGTGAACAAAATGGGCCTCCAGAGGAAAAGTCTGTCCGTTGATCTGATTTTCGGCGGGGGCATGAAAGTGATACTGCCTCAGCGTGAACTTTTCCTTATCCAGGATAAAATCATCGTCTTCGTCGACGGTTACCTGAATGGTATGGCCATTGTTAATGACTTTCTCAGCCGACGTATGGTAGGTCAAATCCAGCGTCTGCAGATGTCCATCGACAGGATCTTTTATATTAATGGGTGACTGCGACTTTCCTTCATGGCAAAGATGGAAATCACGAGACAGTTCGCTCCAGTGCTCAGGTCCTGCTTTGCCTTCATAACTCCAGTGTTGTTCCGCTGCATTGGCCAGGCTGGCAGACGCAAGCGCAATAAACAAACTGACTATTTTTGCTTTTCTCATTTTATCCCTGATTAATCCGCTGAATTTCATCATGGATAATATTCGGTGAGCATTTACTTCAGCAAGATAACAAAAGGCGATTGGATATCACTTCAGCCAAATAACTATTTCATTATAGTTATTGATGTTAATTAAATTAACATACCCAATAGATTATTAAAATTGACGTAACTATTCAGAACGCGCTCACTGTGTACCAGACGCTACAAAGCGTGTTATGTCTGAAATAAGAACCGCAAAACAGCAGAGAACCGTTTTGCGGTATGCGAGTCATACAGAATGCTTAAACCGATTGGAAACCTCTCTCAGGTTAGTCAGACGTCTTCTTCTGACGGATCGATTTCTTCATCCTCTTCCTCATCTTCCGGATAGATTTCAGCATCATCTGGCATGGGTTCATCGTAATCAGGACGTTCAGACATAATTACCTCCGGTGTTAAAATAGCATTTTTGCTATTTGAGTTAAGTGTAGCTGAGTTCAGCACACTTCAGCTCTCAGCGAGGTAAAGAAAAGATAAGTCACTGATAAACTGCAAGCTATAAATCCGGTAATGTTTGTTGCCTGACGTCTGCCCCTGCGCTTATCGCGCAGGGACATCAGACTAAGCAGTTGCATCTGTTACTCATCACTGAAAATGCAGCAAAAAGCATGCAGTGCGTTCACCCAGGTTGGAATGAATCATAAGCCTGGCCTTTCCGGACCTAACATGCGAGAAAAAAGCCGCAGGCAGATGCCTGTAGCTTCAGAATTTAAACAAACTATTAATCCGCACCCGATACATATTGTTGTTGAGAGAACGGTTCTTTATTATGAATAAACAGAGAAAAGAAAGCCCGGCGCGAAAGAGAACATATTACTGTTATTCCAGTGATTATTTATGCCTTAGATCTTTCAGGGATATCAGCACTGAAATTTTATCTTTCTGACAGCTGGAAGTTAACAGATTCAACCTGCTTTTATGATCTGATAAATGAGCCCAAGTGCCGTTGGCTGCTTTCATAGTTAATTAAAAACCAGGAGGGTATTTAATGTTAAAATCAGGATGCTGCACGCTGATGCTTCTCACCCTGAGCGGGTGTTCTCTGAATGCAGAGCCCCCCGCAGAGTCAGCCACACCGCACAACCAGGCACTCTTACCTCCCGTTACGACGGAAATTAACCCGGCTCAGCGTCGGGCGATTATGTCAGGTGAACGGCCTGACTGGTCTGACAGTGATCCCCTCTCGGGTTTCAGGCATTCACCCTATAAAAAATAAACCCGGACTTCACGCTGTCATCGTGCTTAACGCCAGCCATGTAGTGAAGCCTGTCACTATGACAGCGCGTTGAGTCGCCTGCATCAGGCCCGGATATAGAGCGCGCCCGCCAGCATGAAGATAAACAGGACAACAAAGGTGATTACGCCTTGTCTGCGGCCTTTCGACAGACCGACAAAGGCTGAAACCACAACAAACAGGAGCGTCAGTGCGCCTGCCATAACCCAAAACAGATACTGCGTGTTCGCCATGTCCTCATCCTCTTTCTGTGGCGCTATCTTTCGTTTGATTTATAACATTTTTCAGCCTGTCCCGCCTGCAATTCTCCCTGTGCTGTCGCCGGCCAGCACCCAGCACAGGTTTCACCCCGTTTCCGCACTGCTCATCCGGTCCGGTGACGATGTGATGAAGGTATCAAATAAGGCGCATCACAGGCTGGAAACAACTCCGCGAATTATACTGATGAAATCAGCACAATACCGGCATAAAACCTCCGGGGGCTGACGCGCTACGACGTGCTTAATATTGTCATTCAGACAGTATCAGGCACCAGGCTTTAACCTGACTGCCTGCTCCGGGCGGAGGAATGCTATGACCTTTTTTCGCATCAGCTTTCTGGCTGGCGTGCTGCTGCTCTGCGGCTGCCAGGCACTCACCCCTGACCAGGCACGTCAGCAGCCACCTTTATTTCAGGGGCAGAGCACCCGAACGGTTCCGCAGCTCAGCGATTGTATCTATCGCGGCTGGTCGACAACGACAGTCATTGCCCGTGATAACACCACTCACACCCAGCCCAGAGGCAGTGACATCAGTGTTTACACCTGGGAAGATTCGATCTTTGCGGATATCGCCTCTTACCGGAAAGGGTCAGAGGTGAAATATTTCACTACCTTCCGGATGGCGCCTGAGGTGATGGCGGACAGACAGGCGATTGTTCAGCGCTGCCTGTAGGGCGTAAAGGATGACAGCGGTGTCAGGAGTGTGCCAGGCTAATGCGCAAATAACCAGGGAGAAACCGATGAGCATTACCCGCATTGATCCGGAACACCGCATGTCCGAAGCTGTCATTCATAATGACACGATCTATTACACCAGCGTGCCAGAAAACCTGGACGCCGATGCCGAAGCGCAGACCGCGAATGCGCTGGCAGTCATTGATGCGATGCTGACCCGGCTGGGCAGCGACAAAAGCAAAATCCTCGATGCGACGCTGTTTCTGGTCGATAAAGCCGATTTTCCTGCGATGAACCGCGCATGGGACGCCTGGGTTTCTCCGGGTCAGGCACCCGTGCGCTGCACGGTTCAGGCCGGGCTGTTAAATCCGAAATATAAAATCGAAATCAAGATTATCGCCGCCCGCTAACCTTGCCGGGCGTTATTCCTCTTCGTTCTCGTCATCTTCGTCGTCGAATAGCGCCCGAATCTGTTCACCCGTATGACTCTCGCGAATTTCCTGCGCCACCTGGGCGATCGCCTGCCCGCTCGTCAGTCCGCCTGCCATTAATTCCTGAATGCGTTCGACGGCCTGCTGTTGCTGCTCATGAGAGAGCGCCGGTAATCCTGTGATCATGTTCGACTCCTGCGTTGGGGCTGACAGTATCCCACGAGGAACAAACAGGTGCCAGTCAGGAAAAAATATGTCAGTCTGACCGCCTCTTAGCCTGCTGATTTCTCTGCACGATGATTGTTGAAACTCTGACGCTTAACTACACCCCGGATGCGCTGACGCAGCGTTTCGCACCCCTTTCCCATCTGCCATGGGCAATGCTGCTCTCCTCTGCACAGGCCAGCCACAGCGATAACCGCTTTGATATTCTGACCGCCGACCCGCGTGCGACGCTGGTCACCCGGGGCGCGACCACGACCGTCAGTGACCAGAACGGCAGCCGGGAATCCACTGCCGATCCGCTGCTGCTGGTTCAGCAGCAGTGTGATGCGCTGGGCGGGACGCCAGAGCCCAGCGAAGCCCTGCCCTTTCAGGGCGGGGCGCTGGGCCTGTTTGGTTATGATCTTGGCCGCCGGTTTGAACTCCTGCCACAGCATGCCGTTGCCGATCTGACGACCCCGGACATGGCAGTGGGAATCTATGACTGGGCACTCATCGCCGATCATCATCAGCAGACACTGACGCTGGTGGCAACGGAGAACGTGGCGGCACGTGCCGCCTGGCTGGCAGCCTGGCCTGCGCGTGAGGCCGCCCCCTTTTCACTGACCAGTCGCTGGCGTTCGAACCTGAGTTATGCCGACTACACCGTCCGCTTTGACAGAGTGCAGGCCTACATTCAGGCGGGCGACTGTTATCAGGTCAACCTGGCCCAGCGCTTTCAGGCAGGTTATCAGGGTGATGAGTGGGAGGCGTTCGTCCGGCTGAATGCGGCCAACCGCGCGCCGTTCAGCGCGTTTCTGCGTCTGCCTGGCAGTGCCATTCTCAGCCTGTCGCCCGAGCGTTTTTTGTCGCTGAACCAGAAACAGATTGAAACCCGGCCAATAAAAGGCACCCGGCCACGCTGCAGCGATCCTGTTGCCGATGCGCAACAGGCTGAGGCGCTGCGCAATGCGGAGAAAGATCGGGCCGAAAATCTGATGATTGTTGATTTGCTGCGCAACGATATCGGCCGCGTCGCCGTGCCCGGCTCGGTCGCCGTGCCGGAACTGTTTGTGGTTGAGCCCTTCCCTGCGGTTCATCACCTGGTCAGCACGGTGCGGGCGCAGTTGCCTGACAGCCTAAAGGCCACCGAGCTGCTGCGCGCCTGTTTCCCGGGCGGCTCAATAACCGGCGCCCCCAAAATCCGGGCGATGGAGATTATTGATGAACTGGAACCCCAGCGTCGCAATGCCTGGTGTGGCAGCATCGGCTATCTCAGTCTCTGTGGACGGATGGATACCAGCATCACCATCCGCACGCTAATCGCCGAGGGCCAGCAGATTTACTGTGCCGCCGGTGGCGGCCTGGTCGCCGACAGCGATCCAGCGGCGGAATATCAGGAAACGCTTGATAAAGTCAGCCGGATTTTACCGGCACTGGAACAGATCGGAGGCGCCATTGGCCCTGACGCTTGATACCTTTCGCAGCCGTTTTCTGTTGCAGCAGCCTGGCGGCAGCAGTCAGCACCTCTCCGGTCGCCATGCTGCGGTGCTGGTGCCGGTGGTGGCGAGGCCTGAGCCCGGCCTGCTGCTGACACAACGATCGCGCGCGCTCCGCAAACACGCCGGGCAGGTTGCCTTTCCCGGCGGAATGCAGGATGCAACCGACGCCTCGCTGATTGCCACGGCACTGCGCGAAGCGCAGGAGGAGATCGGACTGGATCCGCAGCAGGTCGACGTGTTAGGTCTGCTGCCTGCCGTGACCAGCAGCACGGGTTTTCAGGTGACGCCGGTGCTGGGGATCATTCCGTCCGGTTTGCGGTTAACGCTCAATCCGGATGAAGTCAGCAGCGCCTTTGAAATGCCGCTGGCCGAGGCCCTGCAGCTCAGCCGCTACAGCGTGCTGGAAATCAGCCGGGCGGGCGTGCGTCATCCGGTCTGGCTGTCACGCTATCAGGATTACCTGGTCTGGGGCATGACCGCGGGAATTATTCGTTCACTGAGTGCTCAGATTGCTTTCTGACGTCCTCCCGGGCTTTATCGCCCTGGCACACCAGCAACCTGTCGGGGTGCGCTATAATTTTTTCTACTGGTTTTAATAAGTTTATTTCATGCGAAAAGCTGCTCTTTTCCGGTGCATGACCATTACTATTAGCGCCATAAACTGCCCCGGCAGACTGATAATAATTGTGAGGAGTGTCACCTGTGATTAGTGTTTTCGACATGTTCAAAGTGGGCATCGGCCCCTCGAGTTCGCATACTGTCGGCCCGATGAAGGCGGGCAAACAGTTTGTGGACTTGCTGAGCGAACAGGGAAAGCTGCAGGGGGTGACCCGGATCGCCGTGGATGTGTATGGATCGCTCTCCCTGACCGGAAAAGGCCACCACACTGACATCGCCATTATTATGGGTCTGGCGGGTGAATCACCGGATACCGTGGACATTGATGCCATCCCCGCCTTTATTAAAGATGTCGAACAGCGTGAGCGACTGCTGCTGGCAAAAGGCGAGCATGAGGTAGACTTCCCGCGCGAAGGCGGCATGGTGTTTCGCAGTGAGAATCTCTCCTTGCATGAAAATGGTCTGCGCCTGCTCGCGTTTGCGGGTGACCTGCTGATCCTGTCAAAAACCTACTACTCTGTGGGTGGCGGTTTCATTGTCGACGAAGAGCATTTCGGCCAGTCGGCTCTGGATGAAGTCTCTGTGCCCTGGCCTTTCCACTCCGCCAAAGATCTGCTGGCTCACTGCCGCGAAACCGGCCTGTCACTCTCGGGTCTGGTTATGAAAAACGAACTGGCGCTGCACAGCCGTGAAGAGATCCAGACCTATTTCGCCACCATCTGGCAGACGATGCAGGCCTGTATCGATCGCGGTCTGAATACCGAAGGCGTGCTGCCCGGCCCATTGCGGGTTCCACGCCGTGCCGCCTCCCTGCGTCGTCTGCTCACCTCCTCCACCAAACATTCCAGCGATCCGATGATCGTCATTGACTGGATCAATATGTTTGCACTGGCCGTCAATGAAGAGAACGCCGCGGGTGGACGCGTGGTCACCGCACCGACTAACGGTGCCTGCGGTATCGTGCCTGCGGTGCTGGCCTACTACGATCACTTTATCGAGCCGGTCACGCCCGATATTTTCCTGCGCTATTTTCTCGCCTCCGGCGCGATTGGTGTGCTCTACAAGATGAACGCCTCCATCTCAGGTGCCGAAGTGGGTTGCCAGGGTGAAGTCGGTGTCGCCTGCTCGATGGCGGCAGCCGGTCTGGCTGAGTTGCTGGGCGCCAGTCCGGAGCAGGTCTGCGTTGCCGCTGAGATCGGCATGGAGCATAACCTTGGACTCACCTGCGATCCGGTTGCAGGACAGGTGCAGGTGCCCTGCATCGAGCGCAACGCGATTGCCTCAGTGAAAGCGATTAACGCCGCGAGAATGGCGCTACGCCGCACCAGCGAACCCCGCGTGTCGCTGGATAAGGTTATCGAAACCATGTATGAAACCGGCAAGGATATGAATGCCAAATACCGTGAAACCTCACGTGGCGGCCTGGCGATTAAGGTTCAGTGCGATTAATACGCCCTTCTGACTGTTTACATAACGTGCAAACGTAATAAAATCCGTATCCTGCGCTATCTCAGCGCAGGATTACAGGGTAAAGTATTTTCCGCACAGCCGTCCGGCTTGCCCTGTTTTCCAGACCCGCTTTTCTGCATTACGGCCTCAGCTCTGGCCTGTTCGTGCCGATACTCATCCCGTTGTATTGCTTATTTCTGGCTTTAGGGAAGGTGGAAACTGATGTTTATGGCCCAGCAATATGTTGGACAGTTCAGACGCAAGCGTTTGCTCATCGCGCTGTTGATCGCCACTCTGGTGCTGATTCTGACGCTGGCTTTCCGCTATTTTGAAGAAAAGTCGCGTATTGAGCAGCAGGCGATGGATTTTGCCGACAAAGCCATAATGCGGTTCGACCGGATGTTCTCCCCGCTGGAGGTGTCAGCAAGTAACATGCTGGGTCTGGTCGGCGTGCCTTGCCAGGATGCCCGCTTTCCACTTATTGAGAAAATTGCCTCTCTTCAGACGGTCAGGGCGATCCTGCTGGTCGATAACGATACGCTCTACTGCTCCAGTATTTATGGCCCGCGCGCCATTCCCTTCAGTGAAACGTATCCCGACCTGGCCTTTAACAACCAGCGTATGGGGCTCTCTACAGATCGCTATCTGCTGAAAGGGTCGCCGGTGCTGCTGCTCTGGACGCCCAGAAACCTGGATAACCGCTCCGGCATTCTGCAGGTTATTAATATCGAAATGATGAGTAATTACCTGCTTGAGCCGGAGCTGCCCTGGGTGGAGCGCGCCGTCTTCAACGTCAATGGCCAAAGCCTGGAGTATGGCAATCCGCTGATTGAGGCCACGGTACCGGCAGATGACGAGGTAAGCTACGAGCAGAACTCACTGCGCTATCCCTTTAGCCTGACGCTCTATGGTCCTTCGCCGACCCGGCTGGCGCTGGCCACGCTGCCTTCGCAGTTGCCGCTGGCGCTAATGCTGAGCCTGCTGATTGGCTACATCGTCTGGCTGGCCACCGCGAACCGCATGAGCCTGAGCTGGCAGATCAGTTATGGCATCACGGCGCGTGAATTTATGGTGTACTGCCAGCCGCTGATCAACAGCAAAAGCGGCGAGTGCGATGGCATTGAGTTGCTGTTACGCTGGCACAACGCCCGTCAGGGCTGGATTGCTCCCGATGTCTTTATTCCGCTGGCCGAGCGGCAGAATCTGATTAAACCGCTGACACGCTTTGTGCTGAACGAGGTGGTCAGCGCATTACCGCAGTTGCCTGAGGATCCTGACTTTCATATTGCCATTAACGTGGCCGCCAGCCATTTCCGCGATCGTGCCATCCTTGAAGATCTGCAGAATCTCTGGTGGCCCGCTATGCCCGTGCCGAAACTGATGGTGGAACTGACTGAGCGGGATGCACTGCCGGTCGTCGATCAGTCGGTGATTACGCAGCTGCATGATATCGGCGTGCGGCTGGCCATTGATGACTTCGGCACCGGCCACAGTTCACTCTCCTATCTGAAAGATCTGCACCCCGATGTGCTGAAGATCGACAAAATTTTTACGGCGGCTGTCGGCACAGACGCCATTAACGCTACGGTAACGGATATGGTGATCTCCCTGGCCCAGCGCCTGAACATCAGCCTGGTGGCCGAGGGGGTGGAAACGGCCGAGCAGGCAGCCTACCTGCGTGAGCGTGGCGTGGACCATCTGCAGGGCTACTACTATGCCCGTCCGATGCCGCTGGAGGACTTCCCGGCCTGGCTGGCTGCCCGGCAGGCAGACATCCGTCCCTGAGCCTGCGCCTGCTGTGGCACAGGCAAAAAACAGCCGCGGCGGTCAGGCAGCGGCTGTCAGAGGTCGGCACGGCAGATTAAGCCTGCCGCAGACAATTACGCCTCATCATCCTCATCGTGCGGCTTATCTTTGGTGACACGCACCAGATCAATACGGTAGTCAGTCGCCTCAATAATCTGGAAGTGCAGTGGCGTGATATCAATGACATCGCCCGGCAATGGCAATTGCCCTTTCTGAGCAATCAGCAGGCCCGCCAGTGACGCATGATCTTCTGCCGGATCGACCAGCTCATGGAAGTCGAGCAGCTGCTGCAGTGAGTGCAGATCCGTGCCCCCTTTGACCAGCCAGCCGTCACCATCGGCAATGATATCGGGCGTTTCATCCTCATCCGGGAATTCACCCGCGATGGCTTCCAGAACATCCAGCGGAGTGATCAGCCCCTGCACCACGCCAAACTCGTTGGTCACGATGACAAAACTGCCCCGGGCGCGACGCAGCACACCAAGCAGGTTGATCGGGTCCAGCGTTTCCGGCACAACAATGGTCGGCGTGCTGGCCGCGAAGGTCGCCACATCCATGCCGTGATCCAGCGCCACCAGCAGCTCTTTGGCACGTACCACGCCGACAATCTCATCCAGTTCACCCCGGCAGACCGGGAACAGGCTGTGTGGCGTATCGAGCAGCTGCATCCGAATCTCATCGATGGGACGATTCGCATCAACCCAGGAGATTTCGCCGCGCGGCGTCATGATGCTGCGAATAGAGCGCGACGCCAGCGTCAGTACGCCATTAATCATATAGCGCTCTTCATCTTTGAACGCCTCCTGCGGCATCGCTTCGGCCAGCGCCACCTCTTCACCGGAACCGCTGTTACTGCTGCTGGCGGTCTGTGCGCGGTTGCGTCCCCCCATCAGACGAAGAATCGCTTCGGCGGTGCGCTCACGCATCGGGCGGTTCGACTGATGACGGATAAAGTTACGCCGGGCAATCTGGTTAAACAGCTCAATCAGGATCGAGAAGCCAATGGCCGCATAGAGGTAGCCTTTTGGAATGTGGAAACCAAAGCCTTCTGCCACCAGCGACAGACCAATCATCAGCAGGAAGCTCAGGCAGAGCACCACCACGGTCGGGTGCGCGTTAACAAAGTTGGTTAACGGCTTCGACGCCAGCAGCATCACACCCATCGCAATCACCACAGCGGTCATCATCACCGGCAGATGGTTCACCATCCCGACAGCGGTGATCACAGCATCCAGTGAGAAGACGGCATCCAGTACCACGATCTGCGTTACCACGGCCCAGAAACTGGCGTAACCGCGATTGCCGGAACCTTCGAGCTGGCGATTCTCCAGCCGCTCATGCAGTTCCATCGTCGCCTTAAACAGCAGGAACAGTCCCCCAGCCAGCAGGATCAGATCGCGGCCCGCGAAGCTGAAGCCGCCTACGCTGAACAGCGGTGTTGTCAGCGTCACCATCCAGGAGATCAGCGACAGCAGCCCCAGACGCATCACCAGCGCCAGCGACAGACCAATCAGGCGCGCTTTATCGCGCTGCTTTGGCGGCAGCTTATCGGCCAGGATGGCGATAAAGACCAGGTTGTCGATGCCGAGAACAATTTCCAGCACCACCAGCGTCAGTAAACCCGCCCAGATTGAGGGGTCGAATAAAAATTCCATTATTTATGACTCCGGATCAGGGAACCAGACGAGCCGAAGCCTGTCAGCGCAGCAAAGCGTGACATCCGGTCAGTCAGGTAAACGTGGAAAACGCCGTCAGGCGAGAGGTGACGCGCCAGCAGGCGCAGAGAACAGATTAAGCGACGTCGGTGACGATCCATAAAGGTGGGCTGAAGCCCGATACTCCTGAGTAATAAACAGAAGGTTAATGTATCAGTTCGCAAAACGGCGTCAAAAAATTTTCTCATTTTTACAATCTGCAGCAGAGATGAGCAGAAGCATAAACAGACGCGTGGAGTCCGGAAGCGGATAAATAACAGACAGACGTCACATCATTTATTTTTTCGCTCACTAAAATAAATCCCGACTTCATGATTATTCCCAACGTAATCCCCTTTTCCGACGCCGTACCTGAACGTCAGGAGATCCGGTTAAACCGATAAGCAGTACAAAACTCAAAACCGTTCATCCCCTCAGATGAGCAACGCTAGCAAACGGAGGTAGCAGGTGACCATTGCAATTGTAATTGGTACACACGGCTGGGCCGCGGAACAACTGCTGAAAACAGCAGAAATGCTGTTGGGCGAGCAGGAGAATGTCGGCTGGATAGATTTTGTGCCCGGTGAAAATGCAGACACGCTGATTGAAAAATATGAGGCAAAGCTGGCGGAACTGGATACCGGCCAGGGGGTGCTGTTTCTGGTCGATACCTGGGGCGGCAGTCCGTTTAACGCGGCCAGCCGGATCGTGGTCGACCGGCCACAGTATGAGGTCGTCGCCGGTGTCAATATTCCGATGCTGGTCGAAACGCTGATGGCGCGTGACGATAATCCTGCGTTTGAGGCGCTGGTAGCGGTGGCGGTCGAGACCGGTCGCGAGGGGGTGAAAGCCCTGAAAGCCACTGAAACCGCTCCCGCCAGTGTTAAACCGGCCATGTCTGCGCCGCCAGTGAAGCCGATGGCGCCGGGCGATCACATGAAAATTGGTCTGGCGCGCATTGACGATCGTCTGATCCATGGACAGGTAGCGACGCGCTGGACCAAAGAGACCAACGTTCAGCGCATTATCGTGGTCAGCGATGAGGTGGCTAACGATCACGTTCGTAAAACCCTGCTTACCCAGGTCGCTCCGCCGGGCGTGACGGCGCATGTGGTGGATGTCGATAAGATGGTGCGGGTGTGGAATAACCCGAAGTATGGCCAGGATCGCGTCATGCTGCTGTTTACCAATCCGACCGATGTTGTGCGGGTGGTGGAACAGGGCGTTGAGATTACCTCCGTTAATATCGGCGGGATGGCATTCCGGCAGGGAAAGACGCAGGTCAACAATGCGGTTTCGGTCGATGAGAAAGATATTGCCGCCTTCCGCAAACTTAATGAACGCCATATTGAGCTGGAAGTCCGCAAAGTCTCCAGCGACCAGAAACTGAAAATGATGGATTTAATTGCAAAAGTGAATGCGTGACAGATGCCCATCTGCGTCTGCGTTTCCGGGCGCATTACCGTTATCCTGCTGAGGACACGAAGTATGATGGAAATAACCTCGCTACAGATTATTTTAATATTTATTGTTGCCTGTATTGCCGGGATGGGTTCGATTCTGGATGAGTTCCAGTTTCACCGCCCACTGGTCGCGTGCACCCTGATCGGTATCGTGCTGGGAGATATGAAAACCGGCATTATTATCGGCGGCACGCTGGAGATGATTGCGCTGGGCTGGATGAATATCGGCGCTGCGGTGGCACCCGATGCCGCCCTTGCTTCAATTATTTCGACCATTCTGGTTATTGCGGGCGGTCAGAGCGTCGGCGCCGGTATCGCGCTGGCGATCCCACTGGCCGCCGCCGGACAGGTGCTGACGATTATCGTGCGGACGCTGACCGTTGCCTTCCAGCACGCAGCAGACAAAGCCGCCGAAAAGGGCAATCTTACAGCCATCTCCTGGATCCATGTCTCCGCCCTGCTGTTGCAGGCAATGCGTATCGCCATCCCGGCGCTCATCGTGGCCATTTCCGTCGGCACCAGCGCGGTGCACGCCCTGCTCAGTTCGATACCGGAAGTGGTGACGAACGGGCTGAATATCGCGGGTGGCATGATTGTGGTGGTCGGTTACGCGATGGTCATCAACATGATGCGCGCGGGCTACCTGATGCCCTTCTTCTACCTGGGCTTTGTGACGGCGGCCTTCACCAGCTTCAACCTGGTGGCGCTGGGCGTGATTGGCGTGGTTATGGCGGTGCTCTATATCCAGCTCAGCCCGAAATATAACCGTGCGGCAGGTGCGCCTGCCGCTGCCGCGACCACAAACGATCTCGATAACGAACTCGATTAAGGAACAGGTGAGTATATGGTCGATATAAACAGGGTCGAAAAGAAACTGACTGCCGGCGATGTCCGCGCCGTCTTTCTGCGCTCCAACCTGTTCCAGGGCTCATGGAACTTTGAACGTATGCAGGCGCTGGGTTTCTGCTTCTCGATGGTGCCGGTGATCCGCCGTCTCTATCCGGAGAATGATGAGGCGCGTAAACAGGCGATTAAGCGGCATCTGGAGTTCTTTAACACTCACCCCTATGTGGCCGCGCCGGTGCTGGGCGTCACCATGGCGATGGAGGAGCAGCGCGCCAACGGCGCAGCCATTGACGATGGCGCAATTAACGGGCTGAAGGTCGGGCTGATGGGGCCGCTGGCCGGGGTGGGCGATCCCATTTTCTGGGGCACGGTGCGTCCGGTCTTCGCCGCACTGGGTGCCGGTATTGCCATGAGCGGCAGCCTGCTGGGCCCGCTGCTGTTCTTTGTGCTGTTCAATCTGGCGCGCCTGCTGACCCGTTACTATGGCGTGGCCTATGGCTATCGCAAAGGGATCAATATCGTCAGCGACATGGGTGGCGGTTTTCTGCAGAAACTGACGGAAGGCGCCTCGATTCTGGGATTGTTTGTGATGGGGGCGCTGGTCAATAAGTGGACGCACGTTAACATCCCACTGGTGGTGTCACGCATCACAGATTCGACTGGTAAAACCACCGTTACCACGGTGCAGTCCATTCTCGATCAGTTGATGCCGGGCATCGTACCGCTGCTGCTCACCTTTGGCTGTATGTGGCTGTTACGCCGTAAGGTGAATGCGCTGTGGATTATCGTTGGCTTCTTTGCCATCGGTATCTTTGGTTACTGGATCGGCCTGCTCGGTCTGTAATCGCACACTGCCGGGCACCCCGACGCCCGGCTCAAACAGGATGAGCCGGGCCATTCCCGGCTGATCTCACCCTGTCTGAGGCCGCTGACATGTCGTTAACCGATGCGCTGATCGCGCTCTGTATCATCGCCCTGCTGCTGTTCGCGATTTATCATGAGGCGATTCTGCCCCGTCGTCACGGCCCGACCCGGTTGCGGGTGACGCTGCGGCGACAGCATAAAACAGACAGCCTGATTTTTATCGGGTTACTGCTGATGCTGCTCTGGAACAACCTCAGCCATCAGGGGCCGCCGCTTACGACCACCCTGCTGATGGTGCTGAGCTTTCTGGCGTTCTGGCTTTTCTGGCTGCGCAAGCCCACGCTACTGATGAAGAACGCGGGACTCTTTTACGCGGGTGTCTGGATCGATTACCGGCGGATTCAGGGCATGAATCTTTCTGAGGATGGCATTCTGGTGGTGCAGCTGGAGCAACGCCGGCTGCTGATTGCCGTGCAGCAACTCGACGATCTGGAGCGCATCTATCATACGCTGGTGGAGGCGCGTTAGTCGCGCTGCCAGAGTGTCAGGCTGAAGTCCGCGTCGCAACAGAACTGCTCACTCTGTTGCAGAGTCTGCCAGACTGCCTCCCGTGCACGCCAGGCGAAGGGTGTCATCTGCAGCAGCGTTGTCGCAGCCGCACCAGTCAGCGCCATCGGATAGCGCAGCGCATGCTGTACCCGCTGATGAAAGCCGGGATAAGATTTCTGCTCCGGAACATGCAGCTGCACGTCGCGATAGATCAGTGCTTTGAACTGCTGCAGATGGTGCGGGCCGGGTGTCACGGTCAGCACCAGGCCTCCGGGCTTCAGCACGCGCGCCAGCTCGGCTTCATTGCAGGGCGCATAAATCCGCACTATCGCATCCAGCGAGCCATCGGCAAAGGGTAAGCGCTGGCTGGAGGCGACGCAGAAACGCACCGCCGGATAGCGCTTTGCTGCCAGCCGGATCGCTGTTCTGGCGACATCAAGCCCATAGATCTCTGCCGCTTCACCAGCAGCTTTGGCCAGTGCGGCAGTGTAATAACCCTCACCGCAGCCGATGTCCAGAATGCGGCATCCAGGCTGCTCCAGTATGGACGCAAGCAGTGTGACGACCTGATCCCGCAGCGGCTGGTAATAGCCTGCCTCAAGAAATTCCCGTCTCGCCTGCATCATCTCTGCACTGTCACCCGGTTCCCGAGAGCGTTTATGCTGAACGGGCAGCAGATTGACATACCCCTCCTTCGCCTGGTCGAATTGATGACGATTTTCGCAGCACCAGCTGCGTTCATTCAGGGTGAGAGGGGCGTGACAAAGAGGACAAATCAGGGACATAAAGTGCTCCGGCATCAGATAACGCGGCGCAGTGTAACCTTATCGTTTACGCATCGGAAGCATAAAGAAAGCCCCGGCTATGCAGCCAGGGCTTTGCAATTCCAGATCAGGGTGCAATGCACCGGGCTGGCATCGAATCAGATAGCAGTGACGTTAACAGCTGCCGGGCCTTTCTGGCCATCCTGAATCTCAAACTCAACGCTCTGGCCTTCAGCCAGGGTTTTGAAACCATTGCCCTGGATTGCAGAGAAGTGTACGAACACATCTTTGCTGCCGTCAGCCGGGGTGATGAAGCCAAAACCTTTAGACTCGTTGAACCACTTAACCTGACCTTTAATCTTTGCCATTTTGCAAATTCCTTTAGATGTTTATTAAGCCCGGGGGCTGTCTTACAGAAAAACCAGAGACATTACTGCATGAGGCACTAATTAAGGTTCGGCAAGGAAGCGGTATTCAACGTCAACGTCTTTACTCGTACTTCTTTACTGAAGATGCCATGCATAAACAGAACTGTACCTCGTTTAACCCACGAATTGTTATCACATATCCCCAAAATAATGGCAAGCCATTTTTAATGCCTCAGCGAGGCTGCGCACACAATTGACAGAAGAGTGACATTGCCTGTTCATGATGCTGGACAAAACGCGACATGAATAACGCCTTACCCGGCCAGTCCCGCTTTTTCGCACGCAACGTCCAGCGCTAACCTGATGGATACCATAAGAAATTAATATTGCATAAATATGGCAGGAGCGGAATGAATAAGCGAAGCGGTATCATTTTGCGTTATGTAAAATCAGTTACCAATCCTGTACAGCGTCTTTTATTTCGTACAGATAACACTTTTTTGCACCAAAAACAGGAGCCATACATAAGCGCTGCTCCAAATAAAAGCAACAACAACCATTTTACTTATTAAAAATTTATCTTTTGCTTTGAAAAATTGATGCCGGATAAAAAATCGCTGGGTTTTATTTATCCGGCAGGCTTTAGGATAATTCTCAGGCAGGGTTATTCAGACTGCGGCTTTCCCCTATTCGCCATGGCGCAAAGTTATCGTTGCGCTCATTTGCCCGGCATAGTGCCTGTGCCAGTTCCTGCGGCGGTGCATCCAGCGACTCATCGGCCAGTTCGAAAACGCCCCAGTGGATGGGCAGCGTCAATGGCCTGCCAGCCCTCTGCCACAGCGCTACCGCCTGATCCGGGTCCATGTGCTGGCCGGCCATAAACCAGCGCGGGGCGTAGGCGCCAATCGGCAGCGCCGCCAGTGTGAACGGGCCCAGCCGTGAAGGAATTTCAGCGAGGCTGTCGCTATAGCCGCTGTCGCCGGAGAACCAGAAACGGCAGGTGGCTGAGCAGACAACCCAGCCGCACCAGAGTGAGCGGTTGCGGTCGCGGGGCGTCCGCATACTCCAGTGACGCGCCGGGACGGCATCGAAACCGATATCGCCGAGCGTAATCGTCTGCCACCAGTCAAGCTGATGCACCTGTCTGACGCCGCGTGCCCTGCACCACCCCGCCAGCCCCAGCGGCACAATAAAGGTCGCCTGCGGAAAATGGCGAACAATCGCCTTCACCGTAGGCCGGTCGAGGTGGTCATAGTGATTATGCGAAATCAGCACCACATCAAGCTGTGGCAGATCGCCGATGCTAAGCGGCGCGGGTGTTTTCCGCTGTGGGCCGGCAAACGGCAGCGGTGAGGCGCGGGAGGAGAGAGCCGGATCGATAAGAATATAGCGCTGGTTCAGGCGCAGCAGTACGGCTGCATGACCAAGCCACCAGATACGATCGTCGCTGCCGCTGAAATCGGCAGGCTGCCACCACGCTTCCACAAAAGCCGCGTAGCCCTGGCGGGGTGACAATGGCAATCCCCCGGCTTTGCGCTCCCGCCGCCAGCGCCTGAGATCGCCTGGCTGTCGCAGATCCGGCTCAGGATTTGAAAAGCCCTGAGGTGTATGGTGCACTTTGCTGCTGTCGTACCACGGATTTTTCCAGGCCATCCCGCCTCTCTGCTGTGATTAACGTTCCGGGATTAACCGGATAAAATCTCGCTTATCCTGTTCATCATCGGTTTTTTTCATCCCGGCACCGGGCTGCATCTCGATCAGCCGACGCAGCAGCTGATTCTGTTTCTTCTGCTCTTCGAGCAGCGACTCCAGCAACCGGATCTGTTCACCGGCACGCACGCTGGCCCGGTTCACAAAAAACCAGGCGATAAACGCCACAATCACCATAATGACCAGCAGGCCATAACTGACCAGCGATCCCGAATTTGCGGCTAACTCATTCATAACTGCCTCATAAAACTAAGTGGAAATGCCAGAACGTTACAGCGCTCTATTCTACCTGTCGCCACTGCAAAAGATAATGGGGGCGAACAGCAATGCAGAATTTGCCGTTTCAGTTATCTCTGATCGATTCCGTCAGAAAAGCCGGGCATGCTGATATCATTACATACGGCAGCACCATGTGAGGCGCTGAGCTATTTTTCTCAAGGAGACTTCATGAAACTGTTTGTTCGCGCAATTGGCCTGCTGGCGGTTATCTGGCTGGCGATGCTGTTTACCGGCTACGGGGTGCTGACCGGCAGTACGAAGAATGCGGCTGGCCTCGGCCTGCAGTGCAGTTATCTGACTGCACGTGGCGTGATCAGCGCGCAGTATCTGCATACTGACAGTGGCGTGGTAGGCGTTACGGATTGTCCGCTGCTGAAGAAAAGCGGAGAAGTGATCGACAATTAATCATGAGCGGGCCGGATGGCCCGCTTTTGCTCAGAACGGATAGTCGTGGTAACCCATCTCAGCGGAGAGTGTGCGCGCCGCCCGATGCAGCATAGTGACATAATCCTGGCGGGCATCCTCTGAAAACCGGATGGTGGGGAAAGAGATACTGAGCCCGGCAATCACCACGCCAAAGCGGTCGAACACTGGAACGGCGAGGCAACGTAACCCCTCTTCCTGCTCTTCATTGTCTTCGCCATATCCCTGCGCTCTGACCTGATCCAGCACAGCGATCAACGCCTCTGCACTTACCAGCGTATTGGCGGTGCTGCGCCTGAACTCTACCTCCCGCAGGATCTCATCCACCTCGCTGCGATCGCGCCAGGCGAGCAGCACCTTACCGATGGCGGTCGTGTGCAGCGGATTACGGCGGCCAATACGCGAATACATGCGCAGATTGTAGAGCGAGTCAATTTTGTGGATATAGACAATGCTGTCTTCTTCCAGTGCCCCCAGATGAATAGTCTCCCGGGTCAGGCGCGACAGCTCCCGCATCTGCACATCGGCACTGCGGATTAAATCGACGTTCTGCAGCGCTTTCGCACCCAGTTCAAACAGCTTCAGCGTCAGCGAATACTTTTCACTCTCGCCTTCCTGCGTCACGTAACCCAGTGACTTCATGGTCTGCAGAAAACGATAGACGGTGCTTTTCGACATCATCACACGCTGCGCGAGATCGGTGATACCGTGATCGCGCTCTTCACCCAGCGCCTGCAGAATGCCAAACACTTTGAGAACGGAAGAGACTGAATCGGGCTGTTTATCATTGTCAGCGGAGGACATCGTGCACCTTGTTGAGCTGTTTCAAAAAAAATGGAACGGACGCTCAGTATAGAGTGAGCTGCCCTGATGCAGCAATGCTTTAGCCTTTACGTCATATTTTAAGACAGTTTTTATTCAGCGGGCCGCTGCATTTCCCTGCTAACTTCATTAGCATGATGATATTCACCCTCTTTAGTAATTAACTTATGACCCTCTCTCCCCCGCAGGATGGATTACCCACCGCACAGCGCTACCGGGCAATCCTTACCATCGCCCTCGGCCTGACGATGGCGGTGCTGGATGGTGCCATTGCCAACGTTGCGCTGCCGACGATTTCGCGTGAACTGAATGCCAGCCCGGCACAGTCAATCTGGATTGTGAATGCCTATCAGATTGCGATTATCGTCTCACTGCTGTCGCTCTCGTTTCTCGGCGACATGCTCGGTTATCGTCGTGTCTATCAGGCAGGTCTGGCGCTGTTTATTGCCACCTCGCTGTTCTGCGCCTTTTCAACCTCACTGACCATGCTGACCTCTGCCCGGGTGCTTCAGGGGCTGGGCGGCGCGGCGCTGATGAGTGTGAATACCGCACTGATACGCATTATTTATCCCCAGCGCTATCTGGGGCGCGGTATGGCGATCAACTCACTGGTGGTGGCGGTGTCCACGGCGGCTGGCCCGACCGTGGCGGCGGCCATCCTGTCAGTGGCAAGCTGGAAATGGCTGTTTCTGATCAACGTGCCGCTGGGCGCCGTGGCGCTCTGGCTGGCGCTGCGCACCCTGCCGGATAACCCGCAGAAGGCGACGACACAGAAGTTCGACGTGCCCAGCGCCATTCTGAACGCGCTGTTCTTCGGACTGATCATCTCTGCCCTGAGCGGTTTTGCCCAGGGTCAGAGTCACCTGCTGGTGCTGGGGGAAGTGCTGGCGCTGCTGATTATCGGCTGGTTCTTTATCCGGCGTCAGCTCAACATGGCGGTGCCGCTGCTGCCGGTGGATCTGCTGCGCATTCCGATTTTCAGCCTGTCGATGGGCACCTCAGTCTGCTCCTTCTGCGCACAGATGCTGGCAATGGTTTCCCTGCCCTTCTTCCTGCAGAACGTGCTGCAGCGCAGTGAGGTGGCGACGGGATTGCTGCTGACGCCCTGGCCACTGGCGACGATGGTGTTTGCGCCGATTGCGGGTCGGCTGATTGAACGCTTCCACGCCGGCCTGCTGGGCGGTATCGGCCTGGCCATGTTCGCCCTTGGGCTGTTCCTGCTTGCCTGGCTGCCCAGTGCACCAGCCGATGGCGATATTATCTGGCGCATGATGCTGTGCGGCGCCGGGTTCGGTCTGTTTCAGTCGCCCAACAATCATACGATTGTGACGTCAGCGCCCCGTCATCGCAGCGGCGGCGCCAGCGGTATGCTGGGCACTGCACGTCTGCTGGGGCAGAGTATGGGCGCGGCGCTGGTTGCGCTGATGTTTAATCTGTTCGATGAGCGGGGTACGCATGCGTCACTGCTGCTGGCGGGCACTTTCGCCGCCGTCGCGGCACTGGTAAGCGTGTCGCGCATGACGCAAAGCCGCGCCTGACGGCGGCCAGATAAAAAGGCGACCCGGAGGTCGCCTTTTCTATGCTGCTTAGTGCTATTTCAGATACTGACCACTGCGCAAGGCTTCAATACGCTTGTCCAGCGGCGGGTGCGACATGAAGAGTTCGCTGAAGGATTTACCCTTGCCGTTAATACAGAACGCCATCATGCTGCTGGGTTCCTGCGGCTCGTAGCTGGTTTTCAGACGCTGCAACGCGGCAATCATTTTCTCACGTCCTACCAGCTTCGCTGAACCGGCATCGGCGTGAAACTCACGATGACGGGAGAACCACATGGTGATGATGCTGGCGAGAATACCAAACACCAGTTCCAGTACCATTGAAACCGCAAAGTAGACCAGCGGGTTACCGTTGCTGCTCTCCTCATCGTCACGGTTGCCGGACATAAAGCCCGCCGCGATCTGCGCCAGAATACGTGACACGAAAATTACGAAGGTGTTCACCACACCCTGAATCAGCGTCATGGTGATCATGTCGCCATTCGCGATGTGCGACACTTCATGCGCCAGCACCGCTTCCGCTTCGTCGCGGCTCATGTTCTGCAGCAAACCGGTCGAGACGGCGACCAGCGAGGCGTTGCGCCGTGCGCCCGTGGCAAAGGCGTTGATATCAGGAGCGTGATAGATCGCCACCTGCGGCATCGCAATGCCGGCCTGCTGAGCCTGACGGCCAATGGTTTCCATCAGCCAGCGCTCGGTTTCATTGCGTGGCTGTTCAATCACTTCACCGCCAACCGACCGCAGCGCCATCCACTTCGACATCAGCAGTGAAACAAACGCACCGCCAAAGCCAAACAGACCTGCCATAATCATCAGACCCTGAACACTGCTTGACTGGATCCCTGTCAGGCTGAGAATCAGCCCGAATACCAACATCACAGCCAGGTTGGTCATCAGGAAAAGAGCAATACGCATCATTTTGGTTAATCTTCCTCAGTTGTTCACGCGCCTATACGCGGATCCCTATCCTATGGGCATTGGGCGGGTTTTCAAGCAACCTTAACGTTTAAGTGCCTAAAAAGACATAACTTTACATTCTGACACGTCTGAAGCCGGGCCTGCTATTCGGGTGGCTTTCATCGCGCAGATTCCGGATAAGCGGAAACTTTTTCGACGGCAAAAAAAAGCACCGCTAAGCGGTGCTTTTCCGGACAACAGCGGGTTATTTTGCCGCCGGTGCCTCTGGCTGAGATTTCTCCAGCTGCGCAAGATCGTTAGCAATCTTTACCGTCTCATCGAGGTAAGGATCGGGCTCTTTATAATCTTTCGGCAGTTCGTCCAGGTTTTTCAGCGGTTTTTTGCCTTCGGCCTGATAGCGTGCGTTAATGCGTTCCAGACGTGACGCATCATCTTCGCGATTCTCTTTCTCGCGCTGCGCCAGATTCAGCGACACGATGTTACGTTTATCCTTCATGGCATTGAAACGCGCAATGTCCTTCATGATGTACTGGAACTCGCGATCCTGAGCAATACGCTCAGCATGCTGCTTCGTCAGCTGCGCAACCAGCGGTTTAACATCACCTGTTTTAACATAGTTTGCGGCCTTGATGCTGTCCCACGGCAGGGCGTTATCCTCGAATTTCTCACCGGTTTCAGCCGCTTCCACACCGGTTGGCATCAGCAGATCGGGCGTGACGCCTTTACGCTGGGTACTGCCGCCGTTGATGCGATAGAACTTCTGAATGGTGTAGGAAACGGAGCCTAACGCAGGCCATTCCGGACGCAGCATCTGGTCGTAGATGCGATTCAGCGAGCGATACTGCTGAACGGTGCCTTTACCGAAGGTCGGTTCGCCGACAATCAACGCCCGCCCGTAATCCTGCATCGCGGCAGCGAAGATCTCAGAGGCTGAGGCGCTGAAGCGATCGACCAGCACCACCAGCGGACCTTTGTAGTACACCACGCCGTCGTTGTCGCTGTCTTCACGCACACGACCATTGTTGTCGCGAACCTGCACCACCGGACCACTCGGAATAAACAGGCCGGAAAGTGACACGGCTTCGGTCAGTGCGCCACCGCCGTTGGTGCGCAGATCGATTACCACGCTGTCAACGTTCTGCTTCTGCAGTTTCTGCAGCTGCACTTTTACGTCATCGGTCAGGCCGACATAGAAGCCCGGGATATCAAGCACGCCGACTTTCTGTTTGCCGACGTTTTTAACGCTCATTTTCACCGCGCGATCTTCCAGACGGATTTTCTCGCGCGTCAGCGTCACGGTACGGGTTTTAGTGCCCTTCCCGGCTGGCAGGATTTCGAGGCGGACTTTACTGCCTTTTGGTCCTTTGATTTTGGCGACAACATCATCCAGACGCCAGCCGATCACATCTTCCATCGGCTTGCCAGGCTGGCCCACACCCACGATGCGATCGCCCACCGTGATCGCTTTGCTTTTTGCAGCCGGGCCGCCTGCAACCATTGAGTTGATGACGGTATAGTCATCATCCATCTGCAGCACGGCACCAATCCCCTCCAGAGAGAGGCTCATTTCGGTGTTGAACTGCTCAGTGTTACGCGGCGACAGATAACTGGTGTGCGGATCGATTTCGCGGGCAAAGGCGTTCATCACCAGCTGGAAAACGTCTTCGCCGTTGCTCTGAGCCAGACGACGGATGGCGAAGTTGTAACGCTTGGTCAGAACGTCGCGGATCTCCTTATCGTCTTTGCCTGCCAGCTTCAGACTCAGCTGGTCATATTTGACCTTGGCATCCCAGAGCGCGTTAAGTTCCGCTTCATCTTTCGGCCAGGGGGCTTTTGCGCGATCAATGTCGATAGTGTCATTGCCGCTGAAATTCATCGGGCGAGCCAGCACCGTCAGCGCATACTGATAGCGCTCGAAACGGCGTTTCTGCGCCAGATTGTAGAGATCGTAGAAGAGGTCCAGCTTGCCACTGCGCAGCTCATCGCCAACTGTCCCTTTCTTATTGGCAAACTGAGCCACGTCCGACGCCAGCAACACGTTATGGTTGTAGTCGAGCATGTTCAGATAGCGGTCGAAAATCTTCGCTGAGAAGTTCTGATCCAGGTCGAACTGGCGATAATGGGAACGGGTAAAGCGCGAGGTTACGCGCTCACTGACCGTCGGGTCCTGCGGATCTTCGTGAAGCTGGGGGATCTGATCGGCGCGCGTAATGTTCTCCGCGCCGAAGGTGGGGCCTGCTAACAGCAGGCCCGCAATAAGTCCAACTCTTAAAAGGGTGTTCATGCCGGGGTTAGCCTCCGTTTCAGAACTGCAAGTGTTCTGCGCGCACAATCATTGCCATGCCGGAAGCGAGCTGGACCCGAACGCCGTCTTTTGATACTTCGAGAACGGTAGCGTCCATCGCACTTTTGCCTGCTTTAACTTTAATACTCTGGCCGGGTTGCAAAGTTGAGGTATCAGTGATGGGCTGCGCTTCTGGCTCCGGACGTGGAGCGGGCTTGCGATGCTGCGAGGCGGTCGCACGCGGTGCCGGGTTCTGAGGACGCGGTTTACGCGGTGCATCGCCTTCTGCAGGCTTACGTGCAGCCGGTTTACGTGCGCGACGCGGTGCTGCGTTCTCTTCACTTTCACCCGCTTCGCGACGTGCGGCGCGCTGCTGGTCACGCTGCGCCTGAACACGCGCTTTGGCTTCTTCCAGCTGCTTGCGAGCATGCTCAACGTGCTGTTCGTCCAGCACACCACAGGCGTTGCCGTCGAGATCGACACGAATCGCACCGGCTTTGATGCCGTACAGATAACGCCAGCTTGACGTATAGAGACGCAGCGCAGAACGCAGCTGCGTTTTGCTCAGGCCCATTTCGCCCTGAACACGCTCAACCAGATCCTGAAAGATACCGATTTTGAGCGGACGCGCTTCACCTTCAGCGCTAAAGCAGTGCGGAAAGCGCTCCGCCAGAAACGTAATAACTTCTTTACTGCTATTCAACTTAGGTTGATTTTCCATGAAATTTCCTGATTACAACGGGTTTGCCGACCAGCGCAGGCATGAACAGGCGACATTATAATGACAACATCGCTAAATGCCATGTGATCCAGTCGATTAGCTGCGTGTCAGCTGCAGATATTTTTCTAAGTCGCTGTTCGCAAGCACTTCACAAAGCCCATCGGTCAGTGTGACCAGGCCCGATTCGTCGTCGCTGTCAAAGCGATTGAACACGACGCTGTCAATGTCCAGCACGCCAACCACAGTGCCATTCACTTTCAGAGGAATCACAATCTCAGCATTGCTGGCAGCGTCACAGGCGATGTGGCCTGGGAAAGCATGCACATCATCCACGCGTTGCACTCTTTCTTCTGCCAGCGCCGTGCCACATACACCTTTACCGACCGGAATGCGCACGCAGGCGATTTTGCCCTGGAACGGGCCCAGCACCAGCGTATCGGCTTCTGTCAGCAGATAGAAACCGGCCCAGTTTACCCCTTCGAGACGTTCGTACAGCAGCGCGCTGAAGTTACCCATTGCGGCGAGGAACGCCGTTTCTCCCGCCAGCAAGGCGCGCATATCGCGATTCAAATCGGCGTAAAAGGCAGTTTTGTTCATTATTCAACCGTTACCAATGACATCTGAACGGAGTAATTAAACCCGTTCGTTAAAAATAAGTTTTAAATATCCAGAGCCACAAGGTGAATCATCGCGTTAGTTGCTATAACCTTAGCATTCTGTGGATCGAAGCGTGATGCCCGAGACAGGCACACAGACAATGTCCTGATGACCAACTATAGTGACTTCTGAAGAGCGAAGACTGCCTCACCCTATGAAAATTCACGCTATCAGCCAGACATTGCCTCACGCACGTTATCAGCGTTGTCCGCAATGCGATACCCTTTTTTCCTTGCCGGATGTGAAATCGCATCAGTCGGCCTATTGCCCGCGCTGCAATGCCGAAATTCTCAGCGGTCGTGACTGGTCTGTGACACGTCTGATGGCTATGGCTGCCACCATGATCGTGTTAATGCCCTTTGCATTCACTCTGCCGCTGGTCGATATCCGCCTGCTTGGTATGCGCATCAATGCCAGCGTGCTGGAGGGCGTCATCCAGATGACCCAGCAGGGCGATGTTCTGACTGCCTCTATGGTGGCGTTCTGCACCATCGGCGCGCCCGTCACGCTGGTCGCTGGGCTCTGTTATCTCGGCATCGGGCGGCGTCTGGGCATGAACCTGCGCCCCGTACTGCTGATGCTTGAGAAGCTTAAAGAGTGGGTCATGCTCGATATCTATCTGATCGGTATCGCCGTAGCGTCGATTAAAGTCCAGGACTATGCTTCGCTGGAGATTGGCTACGGGCTGGCAGCTTACATTGCCCTGACGGTGCTCAGCGTGCTGACGCTGATTCATCTGAATATGGAGCAGTTGTGGGAACATTTTTACCCGCAGCGGCCGGGTAATATGGCCCGCGACGCGATGCAGGTCTGTCTTAACTGCCATAACACCGGCCTGCCCGACGCGCGCGGCCGCTGCCCGCGTTGCCATACCCCGCTCGACTTCCGGCGTCGTCACAGCCTGCAAAAATCCTGGGCCGCACTGATAGCGTCGATTGTGCTGCTGATCCCTGCCAATCTGATGCCCATCTCGGTGGTTTACGTCAATGGGTCGCGCCGCGAGGATACGATTTTCTCCGGCATTGTGTCGCTAGGAGAAGGTAATGTGCCGGTGGCAGCGATTGTCTTTGTCGCCAGTATTCTGGTGCCTTTTACCAAGGTGCTGGTGATGCTGACGCTGCTGCTCAGTATTCACTTTCGCTGTGAACAGGGGCTCAGAACCCGCATCCGGTTACTGCGGTTCGTCAACTGGGTTGGCCGCTGGTCAATGCTCGATCTGTTTGTCATTTCGTTAACCATGTCGCTGGTCAACCGTGACCAGCTACTGGCTTTTACCATGGGACCGGCGGCGCTCTATTTTGGCGCGGCCGTCATCCTGACCATTATGTCTGTTGAGTGGCTGGACAGCCGCCTGCTCTGGGATGCACATGCAACAGGAAACGCCGACTACACCGACTAACGCCACGCTGCGCAATAAGCGTAAAATTTCGCCCTTCTGGCTACTGCCCATTATTGCGATGCTCATCGCCGGCTGGCTGCTCTGGACCAATTATCAGGAGCGCGGGACAACTATTACCATTAATTTCCAGACGGCGGATGGTATTGTGCCGGGCCGCACCCCGATTCGTTATCAGGGCGTGGAAGTGGGCACCGTGCAGGGCATTAATCTTAGTGACGATTATCGCAGCATTCAGATTAAAGCGAGCATCAAGAGCGATATGCGCGATGCGCTGCGCGAAGACACGCAGTTCTGGCTGGTGACGCCTAAGGCCTCCCTGGCGGGGGTATCGGGGCTGGATGCACTGGTGGGCGGTAACTATATCGGGATGATGCCAGGTAAAGGCAAACCGCGCGAAGCCTTTACCGCGCTGGATACGCAGCCGAAATACCGGGTCAATACCGGCGAACTGCTGGTCCACCTGCATGCACCCGATCTGGGATCGCTTAACACCGGATCGCTGGTCTACTACCGTAAAATTCCGGTGGGTCGGGTCTATGACTACAACATCAACGGCAAGAGTGACGGGGTGACAATCGATGTGCTGATTGACCGCCGTTTTGTCAATCTGGTGAAGACCAGCAGTCGCTTCTGGAACGTGTCGGGCGTCAATGCTGACGTCAGCCTGAGCGGCGCGAAGGTTCAGCTGGAGAGCCTGGCGGCGCTGGTCAATGGCGCGATTGCCTTTGACTCGCCTGAAGGGGCGCAGGCAGCGAAGGCGGAGCAGCACTACCGGCTCTATCCCGATCTCGCGCACAGCCAGCGCGGTGTCCTGATTAGTCTGGATCTGCCTGACGGTAAAAACCTGAAAGCGGGCAGTACACCACTGATCTATCAGGGGCTTGAGGTCGGCACGCTGACGAAACTCAACCTTCAGGATGGCGGTAAAGTCACTGGCGAGCTGACCATCGATCCTTCCGTGGTCGGTCTGATGCGCAGCGGCACACGGATTGAGATGCACAGCCCGAAGATCAGCCTGACCGATACCAGCCTCAGTGCACTACTGACCGGCAATACGCTGGAGCTGGTGCCAGGGGAAGGCGAACCGCAGCAGCACTTTACCGTGCTGGCGTCGAATGAAACCCTGCTGCAGAAGCCCAACGTCCTGACGGTCAGGCTCAGCGCACCGGAAAGCTATGGCATTGACCAGGGCCAGCCGCTGATGCTGCACGGGATGCAGATTGGCCAGGTGATGTCGCGTTCGCTGGATGAAAATGGTGTCAATTTCGTGGTGGCGGTCAACCCGGAGAATCGCAACCTGGTGCATGGCGACAGCAAATTTATCGTCAACAGCCGCCTTGATGTGAAGTTTGGTCTGGATGGGATGCAGGTCCTGGGTGCCAGCGCCCGTGAGTGGGTGGATGGCGGGATCCGGCTGGAGCCAGGTAAAAAAGGCGAACCCAGACGTACCTATCCGCTGTTTGCCGACGCCGAAAAGGCGGATGAAGGCATCATCGGTGATAGCCCGTCTACCACGCTGATGCTGACGGCGAACAGTCTTCCTGACGTACAGGCAGGTTCAGTGGTGCTTTACCGCAAATACCAGGTTGGCGAGATTGTGAAGGTGACACCGCGTGCTGACGCCTTTGATATCGCAGTGCATATCAAGCCGGAGTATCGCAAGCTGCTGACCAGCGAAAGCGTCTTCTGGGCCGAGGGCGGCGCGCGCGTCAGCCTGAACGGCAGCGGCCTGACCGTGCAGGCCTCTCCGCTGAACAGGGCGCTGAAAGGCGCGATCAGCTTTGACAACATGAGTGGTGCGCAATCTGCCAAAGGGGCCAGACGCGTGCTATACGCTTCCGAAACAGCGGCCCGGGCGGTGGGCAGTCAGATTACGCTGCACACCTACGATGCCAGCAAGCTTTCAGCCGGGATGCCCATTCGTTATCTGGGAATTAACGTCGGCCAGGTCGAGTCTCTGTCGTTAAGCAAAGATAACAATCAGGTGGTGGCAAAAGCGGTGCTTTACCCTGAGTATGTTAACGATTTTGCCCGTATGGGCAGCCGTTTCTCGGTCGTCTCTCCGGAGATCTCCGCGGCAGGCGTCAACCATCTGGAAACGCTGCTGCAGCCTTATGTTAACGTCGATCCGGGTAAAGGCAGCGCCGCGCGGTCGTTTGAATTGCAGGAGAGCACCATCACCGATTCACGCTATCTGAACGGCCTGAATATTTATGTCGATGCTACGGAGGCAGGCTCCCTGTCGCTGGGCACGCCGGTGCTGTTCCGGGGTGTGGAAGTGGGTACCGTGACCGGCACGTCGCTCGGGAATATGGCGGATCGGGTGCAGATTGCCCTGCGCATCAGTAAGAAGTATCAGCATCTGGTGCGGAACAATTCGGTGTTCTGGCTGGCCTCCGGCTATAACCTCGACTTTGGTCTGGTGGGCGGCGTGGTAAAAACCGGGACTTTCCAGCAGTTTATTCGTGGAGGCATTCAGTTTGCGACGCCGCCTACGGTACCGCTGGCACCGCAGGCGACCCCGGACAAGCACTTCCTCCTGCAGGATGAAGCACCGAAAGAGTGGCGCAACTGGGGAACGGCAATTCCCTCGCCGCGCTAAGTCAGGTCATGCCGGAAACCGGTCAGACGGCGCAGAAAATGAAGCAAGATGGGGATACGCCCGGCGCAAAGCACAACCAGCGCCGGGGAAGTATCTGAACCACGCAATGCGCTGCCCCGGTGATGTCGCACCTTATGAACGAGGTGCTTTATTGCCTGCCCGGAGTCTGTCAGGGAGAGCAATGTTTATGTTCCGGCAGTGGGCGTGCCTGCTCACCAGCCCGGTACATAGCACTCCGCTTATTTCCCCTCAAACGGGCAGCCTGGCTGCCCGTTTGCGCTCTGCGTGATACACTGCCGCCTTTGCCTTAACTGGAATGTGCCCGTGTCAGATGCTTCTCTGCTTTTTCCCGCCGATTTTCTCTCGTTAATGCGTCAGAGCCTGCCCGATGAGGCGAGCTTCGACCAGTTTATTGCCATCAGCCAGCAACCGCTGCGCCGCAGCCTGCGCGTCAACACCCTGAAGATCAGCGTACCTGATTTCCTGACGCTGACCGCTGACTATGACTGGCAGCTGACGCCGGTGCCGTGGTGCGAAGAGGGATTCTGGATCAGCCGGGAAGATGAAAGCCTGCCGCTGGGCAGCGTGGCTGAGCACCTGAGCGGCCTGTTCTATATTCAGGAAGCCAGCTCAATGCTGCCGGTGACCGCGCTGTTTGACGCGCAGCCGGACGTCAGCGCCGTAATGGATATGGCCGCCGCACCCGGCTCAAAAACCACCCAGATCGCTGCAAGAATGGATAATCAGGGGGTGATCCTGGCGAATGAATTCTCCGCCAGCCGGGTAAAAGTCCTGCACGCCAATATCAGCCGCTGCGGCGTCAGCAACAGCGCACTGACTCACTTTGATGCACGGGTTTTTGGCCCGGCGCTGCCGGAACAGTTTGATGCCATTCTGCTGGATGCGCCCTGCTCAGGTGAAGGGGTGATCCGCAAAGATGCCGACGCACTGAAAAACTGGACGCTGGCCAGTACGGAGGCGATCGCCGCGACGCAGCGCGATCTGCTCGACAGTGCGTTTCATGCCCTTAAACCCGGTGGCACGCTCGTCTATTCGACCTGTACCCTGAATCAGATTGAGAATCAGCAGGTGATCGCCTGGCTGTTACAGCGCTATCCGGGCGCAGTTGAGATCCTGCCCCTCGATAAGCTGTTTGATGGCGCGGACCAGGCCGCGACGCCAGAGGGCTATCTGCATGTCTTCCCGCAGATTTTTGACAGCGAAGGCTTCTTTGTCGCCCGGCTGCGTAAGACTGAGTCGGTCGCACCGCTGCCTGCTCCGGGCTATAAAGTCGGCAAACTGCCCTTTTCTCATCTCAGCCGCAAACAGGAAAGTGAAGTTATCGCCGCTGCCGCCGCGGTCTCACTGCAATGGGATGCGTCGCTGATGCTGTGGCAGCGCGACAAAGAGATCTGGCTGTTCCCGCACGCGGTGACGCCGATGCTGGGTAAAGTGCGCTTTTCGCGCATCGGGCTGAAGCTGGCGGAAACCTTTGCAAAAGGTTATCGCTGGCAGCATGAGGCGGTGGTCGCACTGGCGCAACCAGAGGCAGCCCAGCGTTTTGAACTCACGGCGGCAGAAGCGGAAGAGTGGTATCGCGGCCGGGATATTTACCCGGACACAGCGCCTGCCAGCAATGAGATGATAGTCACCTATCAGCAGCAGCCGCTGGGGTTGGCAAAGAAAGTGGGCAACCGCATTAAGAACAGCTATCCCCGGGAACTGGTGCGCGACGGACGCCTGTTTCGTTAACCGCAGAACAGGAACAGCCTGCCGCTCAGCACCTGTCGGCAGGCGTTATTCTGATTGCGGTGCTGGCTAAAGCGCGGGTGCTGCGCGTGCCGGTTAGTCCATTGCTTCCAGGGTCGCACAGCGCACCTGGAAAAAGTGACACTGTCACGCAAGCACTCGCTTTTGTTCCTGCCGTCAAACACACCGTGCTGGCGTTTGCTCCTGCACCCGTCAGCTCAGACCGACGAATCAGGACGTCCCGACACCCCTATTGCCGTGCCTGGGCCGGAAATTTTGCCAGCTTATCGGCCGGGCGCACGGGACGACGCACCAGTTCGCCACCACAGTTGGGGCAACGGTGCGCGAGTTCATCAGCACAACTCGCGCAGAAGGTGCATTCAAACGAGCAGATATGGGCCGCCAGCGAAGACGGCGGCAGATCGCTGTCGCAGCGTTCACAGTTAGGACGAAGTTCCAGCATACTCTCTCCTGAAAATGTTTTATCCGCCTCACGATGGCTGATGCGGAAGATCAGATATCGCGTATAGCGCCCTATAGCCTGCGGCGGTCGTCCGCCGTCCAGCGTGCGTCAGATCAGGGCGAGCGACGTTGCTTCTCCTCATCATCGTCCGCAGAGCGATCCTTTTTATCAATAACCTTATCAGCCATCAGATCATTATCAGCCAGGTCATCATCAATAAAGCCACTATCGTCTGATTCATCGTCCACCAACGCATCATCCGCACTATTTTCCCCGCTCTCCGCTTCTGGTTCCTGGCCCCCCATCGACGCCTGGATCACCTCCTCTTCCAGCGTCGGGATCAGGGCTGCACCCAGCGGTGAGGTCGCCAGACTGTCGGGCATCACCACATGGGGCAACGGCACTTCTGTCGTAGGCAGCGGACGCGGCGCACGGGTGTAACTCAGCCCGCCAATCACCAGCGCGCAGATCGCAAAAAAGAGATAGAGCATATTGCTGCCCAGCGGCTGCATCAGCGCGCCAACCAGCAGTGGTCCGATACTGGCCCCGATGCCAAATGCCATCAGCAGACAGGCGGTTAAGGATACGCGGCGCTCTGCAGCAACCTGATCGTTGGCCAGCGCCACCTGCAGCGGATAAAGCGCAAACTGCATCATGCTGGCGACAAAAGCGATGCCGATCATCCAGTGGAAGGTCAGATGCGGCAGCACCACCAGCGGCAGGCAGGACACCGCAAACAGCACCGCGATCAGAAAGAGCAGCCGCTGACGGTCAAACCGATCAGAAAGCCAGCTCAGCGGAAACTGTGAAACCAGACCGGCAAAAATGGTCAGGCTCATAAAATAACCGGTCTGGCTGGTGGTAAAGCCTTTGCTGCTGGCGTAGACCGGCGCCAGGCCGTAGAAGGCACCGATCGCCATGCCGGTGACCAGTGTGGTGCTGAGCAGTCGGGGAATGGTCCGCA
This sequence comes from Pantoea sp., assembly GCF_032114055.1. Lineage (GTDB taxonomy): Bacteria > Pseudomonadota > Gammaproteobacteria > Enterobacterales > Enterobacteriaceae > Pantoea. The sequence goes on along the minus strand of NZ_DAMCTB010000010.1, from coordinate 91,038 downwards.
GAAAATAGCCCAGCTCCATCGGCGCAGGCGTCATCGGCCTGACGTGCGTGCGGGTCGTCAGCGCAATGGGGACCAGACACAGTGCGAAGCAGAGCGCGACAATCAGCAGCGTGCTGACGTCGAAACCGGTCTGCAGGCTGAGCACCACCTGGCCGCCACTCAGTCCGAGGTAAGTGGCGACCATGTATAAGCCAAAAATCATGCCGCGCTGGGAGGATTCCGCCTGGTCGTTGAGCCAGCTCTCCAGCACCATATACTGGCACATCATGCAGAGGCCGATGATCAGGCGCAGAAACACCCACAGCAGCACCACGTTCGTCAGCCCGTGACCGATAACCGAGGCTGTGATAATCCCGGCGCAGGCGACATAGGCACGGATATGGCCCACGCGGGCGATCAGGTTATGCCCTACCTTGCCGCCAATCACCAGCCCGATATAGTTCGCCGCAATAATGGCACCAATCATCGCGCCATTGACCTGCTCACTGGCCAGCCGCAGTGACACATAGGTGGTCAGCAGACCGGAGCCGAGCAGCATCAGCAGCGTGGTGGTATAGAGCGGCAGAAACGTACTGAATATTTTTCCCATGGGACTCCCTGTCTGCAACGTCTGGCCTCAAATCAGTCACGCCTGACTATAGCTGATTCCGGCTGCGACCGACGCCTGGCGCGGCCAAAAAAAACCCGCCAGCGGTAAGCTGACGGGCCCGGAGTCAGACACTCGGGAAACTGATGTTGCTCCCCGGCGCTTCACGGTTGAGATGGATGAAGTTCAGGTGTCGTTCGTACTGATCGAGAATATCGATGATCACCTGCTCTTTGCTGTAATCCATCAGGTCGTTACCCTGACTGCCTTCCAGCAGGAAGGTTTCCAGTCGGTAGTAGGTCGACTTGCCGCTGCGGGCGCGATAGGTAAAGCCCGGAATGGAGTACTGCTGTGGCCAGACCTGATAGATAAAGTCCTGCTCCTCGCCCAGATGGACGCGCAGATCCAGATAACCGATCGGGTTAGCCTCATCCGGCGCAACACGCTCCAGCGATACCCGACCATCACGCAACTCCAGCTCTTTCGCCACCTCCTGCATCGCAGGGAAAATGGTTTTCTCCATCATCTGCTGGGTATAGCGTGAGCCAGGGTAGTTCATCAGGCGCGACAGACGTTTCTTCCAGGTCAGACGGTCGGTGGCATGTGCCAGATAAGGCGCGGTGTCACGCGTAGCACTGGCCCGGCGATGATCTTCAATCTTCAGCGATTTAAACAGCCCCGCCATCACGAAGAAGATCACAAAACTGAACGGCAGCCCCATGATAACCGTGGTGTTCTGCAGCGCCGTGATACCGTTGGCCATCAGCATGCTCAGCGTCAGCACGCCGATTGCTACCGACCAGAAGATGCGCAGCCAGTTAGGCGCATCGCTGTTAATATCTTTAAGCCGCGAGGTAAAGTTACCCAGCACCAGCGAGCCGGAATCTGCCGAGGTGACATAGAAAAGCATCCCGGTAATGGTGGCAATTGAGGCGCTGAGTTTAAACGCCGGATACTGCGCCAGCAGGCTGTAAAAGCCGCGTTCGGCATGCGCCATCACTTCCTGCGCAAAGCCCGCGTTACCGTGAATGATCTGGTAGAGCGCCGCGTTACCAAACACCGACAGCCACAGCAGCGTAAAGGTGAACGGAATGATCAGCGTGCCCAGCACAAACTCGCGGATGGTACGTCCACGGGAGATGCGCGCCAGGAACAGGCCGACAAACGGCGACCAGGCCACCCACCAGGCCCAGAAGAAGAGCGTCCAGCTGTTCATCCACTGCGTGGGCCGGTCAAAGGCAAAGGTGTTCAGCGTCATGCCCATGAAGCGATTAATGTAATCACCGACGTTCAGCACCAGCGCATTCAGCAGGAACTCGGTGTTGCCGAAGAACAGGACGAACAGAATCAGGCCCAGCGCCATGATGACGTTAAGCTCGGAGAGGAAGCGGATCCCCTTATCCACACCCGACGTCACCGAGATGGTGGCAATAACAACGGAAAGCACGATCAGCGCCGTCTGCGCTGTCAGGCCCTCCGGCACATCGAACAGTACTTTCAGCCCGTAGTTGAGCTGCACCACCCCAATGCCCAGAGTCGTGGCAATACCGAAGATGGTACCGATGACCGCCGCGATATCCACCGTATGGCCAATCGGGCCGTAGATGCGTTTACCGAAGATGGGATAGAGCGCGGAACGGATAGTCAGCGGCAGATTATAGCGGTAGCTGAAGTAGCCCAGCGCGATGCCCATCAGGGCGTACATTGACCAGCCGGTCAGACCGTAGTGGAACAGCGTCCAGACCATCGACTGGCGGGCGGCCTCCAGGGTCTGCCCTGCGCCCTGCGGCGGCTGCATATATTGCGTCACCGGTTCGGCGACAGAGAAGAACATCAGGTCGATACCGATTCCCGCGGCAAACAGCATCGCTGACCAGCTGAGTACGCTGAATTCAGGTTTAGAGTGTTCTGGTCCGAGTTTGATAGAGCCAAAACGTGAGCACGCCATATAAAGCACAAAAACAATATAGAGCGTGGCAGCCAGCATGTAATACCAGCCGAAGGTGGCGGAAACCCAGTTGACCGCCTTAAGGATCCAGCTCGCGGCCACCTCACTGTAGAGAATCGTCATGATTGAAAACGTCAGAATCAATCCGGCAGAGGTATAAAATACAACGGGATTGAGTCTGTCTTTTTCACCGGCAGGTGGATTATTCATCGATTACCTCTGGTTAATGTCCTGAAAATACGCAATGAGTACATCGTGCCGCCCCCGATTGACGGGCTGTGCGACTTTATTTTTGTCTCTTCCCTCCTGTTAATGCATGCAGCAAACAAGCCTATTTTAGCACTCAATGCCGCTTCGCTTACGCTACATTTAAAGAACAACATCCTAACAACATTTCTTTTTATATTGAACGTGCAATCAAAAAAAGTTTTAATAGGGAATCGATTTGAGGGTGGAGCGGGAGCTATGCCAAAGGTAGGGATGCAGCCGATTCGACGTCGGCAGCTGATAGATGCGACGCTGAGCACGATTAATGACGTCGGGATTAATGATGCCACGATTGCCCAGATCGCCCGTCGGGCGGGGGTCTCAACCGGCATCATCAGTCACTATTTCAGGGACAAGAACGGCTTGCTGGAAGCTACAATGCGTGATGTCACGCGTCAGCTGCGGTTAGCGGTGTTATCGCGGTTAAAACCCCTGTCCGGTGCCTCAGCAGAACAGCGGCTGTGTGCCATCGTTGATGGGAACTTTGATGAAACTCAGGTTCACACCGCCGTAATGAAAGCCTGGCTCGACTTCTGGTCAAGCAGCATGCATCAGCCACAGCTTAATCGCCTTGAGCAGGTCAGCAGCCGGCGGCTCTACTCTACGCTGGTGGCCGAGTTCCGGCGTGAACTGCCGCTGGAAACGGCACGCCTTGCCGCACATGGCCTGGCCGCCCTGATCGATGGTCTGTGGCTGCGCGCCGCGCTGAGTGGTAAGCCCTTCAGCCCGGTTATCGCCCGTACACTGACCACCCAGTTCATCCGTCAGCAACTGGCTGGCGAGCACGAATAACGGAAGGAGAAAACATGTCCCGATTTACCGAGCAGAAACTCTACATCGATGGCGCTTATGTTGCCGCTGCGTCTGGCGAAACGTTCCAGACGATTAACCCGGTCAACGGCGACGTACTGGCAGAGGTTCATGCCGCCGGCCAGGAAGATGTCGATCGCGCCGTTGCTGCCGCCCGAAAAGGCCAGAAAGTCTGGGCCGCGATGACCGCCATGGAGCGTTCGCGCATCCTGCGTCGCGCCGTGGACATTCTGCGTGAGCGTAACGACGAGCTGGCCGAGCTGGAGATGCTCGACACCGGTAAGCCCTTCAGCGAAACCGCCAGCGTGGATATCGTGACCGGCGCAGACGTGCTGGAGTATTACGCGGGTCTGGTTCCGGCGCTGGAAGGTCAGCAGATCCCCCTGCGTGACACCTCTTTTGTTTATACCCGTCGCGAACCGCTGGGCGTGGTCGCCGGGATTGGCGCCTGGAACTACCCGATTCAGATCGCCCTGTGGAAATCTGCGCCTGCGCTGGCAGCCGGTAACGCAATGATCTTCAAACCCAGCGAAGTCACACCGCTCTCCGCCCTGAAGCTGGCGGAAATCTACACCGAAGCGGGCGTGCCGGATGGCGTATTCAACGTTCTGCCAGGCATCGGTTCGGTCACGGGCCAGTTACTGACAGAACATCCTGGCATCGACAAAGTGTCATTCACCGGCGGCGTTGTCAGCGGCAAAAAAGTCATGGCCAATGCGGCGGGCTCCACGCTGAAAGAGGTGACGATGGAGCTGGGCGGCAAATCACCGCTGATTATTTTTGATGATGCCGACCTCGATCTGGCTGCCGACATCGCCATGATGGCGAATTTCTACAGCTCCGGTCAGGTCTGCACCAACGGCACCCGTGTCTTTATTCCGGCAAAACTGCAGGCCGCTTTTGAGGCGAAGATCAGCGAACGTGTGGCCCGCATTCAGGCTGGCGATCTGCGCGATCCGGCGACCAACTTCGGCCCGCTGGTCAGCTTCAGCCATCGTGACAACGTGATGCGCTATATCGAATCTGGCATCGCCGAAGGTGCGCGCGTGCTGTGCGGCGGCAAACGTCTGACCGGTGGCGATTTCGACCAGGGGGCATGGGTGGCGCCGACCGTCTTCACCGACTGCCGCGATGAGATGAAGATTGTTCGTGAAGAGATCTTCGGACCGGTGATGTCGATTCTGCGCTACGAAAGCGAAGAGGAAGTGATCCGCCGTGCCAACGACACCGAATTTGGTCTCGCTGCAGGGCTGGTGACCCAGGATCTCAACCGTGCGCACCGCGTCATTCATCAGATTGAAGCGGGTATCTGCTGGATCAATACCTGGGGTGAATCCGCCGCAGAGATGCCGGTGGGTGGCTATAAGCACTCCGGCATTGGCCGCGAGAATGGCCTGATGACGTTGCAGAGCTACACCCAGGTCAAGTCAGTTCAGGTTGAGCTGACCCGTTTTCAGTCAGTCTTTTAATCCCTTAACCTGAGGAACGACGAATGGAATATGATTACATCATTATCGGAGCCGGATCCGCAGGAAATGTGCTGGCGACCCGCCTGACCGAAGAGAGCAACGTGAGTGTCCTGTTGCTGGAAGCGGGCGGCCCGGATTACCGTTTTGATTTTCGCACCCAGATGCCTGCGGCCCTGGCCTACCCGCTTCAGGGAAAACGCTATAACTGGGCCTATGAAACCGAACCAGAGCCGTACATGAATAACCGCCGCATGGAGTGTGGTCGCGGTAAAGGCTTGGGCGGTTCATCGCTGATTAACGGCATGTGTTACATCCGTGGTAACGCAATGGATCTCGATGGCTGGGCCGAGGCGCCCGGTCTGGAGCACTGGAGCTATCTGGACTGCCTGCCCTACTACCGTAAAGCGGAAACCCGTGATATTGGCCCGAACGATTTCCACGGCGGCGACGGCCCGGTGTGCGTGGCGACGCCCAAAGCGGGTAACAACGTCCTGTTTGAAGCGATGATCGAAGCGGGCGTGCAGGCGGGCTATCCGCGCACGGACGACCTTAACGGCTATCAGCAGGAAGGCTTCGGTCCGATGGACCGCACCGTAACCCCGAACGGTCGTCGCTCCAGCACCGCGCGTGGTTATCTGGATATGGCCAAAGGCCGGGCCAATCTGAAGATCGTGACCCACGCTACTACCGATCGCATTGTCTTTGACGGCAAACGTGCGGTCGGCGTCGAGTATCTGCAGGGTGACAGCAACACCCTCAACAAAGTGACCGCGCGCCGTGAAGTGCTGCTGTGCGCCGGAGCAATCGCTTCACCGCAGATCCTGCAACGCTCCGGCGTGGGTTCGCCGGAACTGCTGAAGCAGTTTGATATCCCGCTGGTGCATGATCTGCCAGGTGTGGGTGAGAACCTGCAGGACCATCTGGAGATGTATCTGCAGTACGAGTGTAAAGAGCCGGTTTCCCTCTACCCTGCGCTGAAGTGGTGGAATCAGCCGAAAATCGGCGCAGAGTGGATGTTTAACGGCACCGGCGTGGGTGCCAGCAACCAGTTTGAAGCGGGCGGGTTTATCCGCAGTCGGGAAGAGTTCAGCTGGCCGAACATTCAGTATCACTTCCTGCCGGTAGCGATTAACTACAACGGCTCTAACGCCGTTGATGCGCACGGTTTCCAGTGTCACGTTGGTTCAATGCGCTCGCCAAGCCGCGGCCACGTGCGCCTGAAGTCACGCGATCCGCGCCGTCATCCGGCGATTCTGTTCAACTACATGTCACATGAGCAGGACTGGCATGAGTTCCGTGATGCCATTCGTATCACCCGCGAGATTATTAATCAGCCGGCGCTGGATAAATATCGTGGCCGGGAAATCAGCCCGGGACTGGATTGCCAGACCGATGAACAGCTGGACGAGTTCGTGCGTAATCATGGTGAAACCGCTTATCACCCGTGTGGCACCTGTAAGATGGGAAACGACCCGATGGCCGTTGTCGATGGCGAAGGCCGTGTGCATGGCCTGCAGGGCTTACGCGTGGTGGATGCGTCAATTATGCCGCTCATCATCACCGGCAACCTTAACGCCACCACCATCATGATCGGCGAGAAGATTGCTGATATGATTCGCGGACGTGAGCCACTGCCGCGCAGTACGGCGTCCTATCATGTCGCGGGTGACGCACCGGTCCGCACCGCGCCACAGCGCACCGGTTAAAAAGTTACAGCGTCACTTAATGAATGCCGGGCACGCTACTGCCCGGCATTTTTTTGCCCCTTCACACTGCCCGCCATCAGTATCCTCTCCCTCGTTCCTTCATAATCTGTCTAACGGCTGGGATAAAAGTCTGAGGCGTCACTGTGACTTATGAAAGCCGGCGGACTGATGCCCGTGACTGGCGGCAATGTCTTGCTCAAGACTGGCCCCATTCATTAGCGGAGATAAAGCATACAGCACGCTGATTTCATCCCTGCGGCCTGGCTGGCGCTGGCGATCGGGCTGGAGTCAGCCGCGAACCTGTTCCTTAAATATTCTGATGGTTTCAACAAACCGCTTTATGGCCTGCTGTTGCTTTGCTAAGTCCAGCTGACATTCAGTGCGCTCGCTCAGGTAGTAAAAGGAAGCGATCTGTCAATCGCCTGCACCACCGGGGGCGCTTTCGGAATTATCGCTACGTCTTAATCAGCGTGGCTATTTTTTAATCCGCACCTGAGCCCAAAAGCGTGGCCGTGTCTGGCCCTGCTACTGGCCGTAATCCTCCTGCGGAAGCGGGTCTGACTGGGTTTGAGACATTTATTCTGCTTCAGGTTAGGCCCTGCATATCCTTATCTTTCTGTGCTTTTAACGTGCCACTTTGATTGATTTTGCCTTCAAACCGTGGTCGGAATTCTCTCACTTTTGTAAAGGGCCGTTTACATAACTTTTGCCTTAGGGCTTAGTGAGCGCCAGAAACGGACTGATACGAGGAAGAATTTATGTCTGCCACACGCGGCTGGTCTACCGAGCTGGAGGGATTACGCGGCCTTGCCTCTCTCTGGGTGCTGGTTGGTCACATCAGCTTACTGACCCACTGCCATATCACGCTTATTTCATCGCCTGGCATCGGCGTCGATCTGTTTATTCTGCTGTCAGGTTATCTGATGGCAAAAAACTACGTTGAGCGACAGCATAAAGAGCCGTGGCAGCGTGCAGAGACGATCAAAACGTTCTGGATACGCCGCTTCTTCCGCATTGCCCCGCTTTACTATCTGCTGTTAATCATCGCCCTGATTTATGGCCCGTGGTTCGGTGAAATGCGCGACACCATTGCCCATTTTTATTCCGGCACCGCGACAGAGTCCTCGCGTTACAGCGATCAGTCGCTGACGAATATCCTCACCCATTTCAGTTTTCTGTTCGGCCTGCTGCCGGAATATGGCTTTAATACCGTGCTGCCTGACTGGAGTATCGGGCTGGAGATGCAGTTCTATCTGCTGTTCCCGTTTATCATGCTGGTTACGCTACGCCTGGGTTATGCCGCCTCGCTGATCGGCATCATGGCGCTCTGCTGCGCCGGACGCTATCTGCTCGCGGATTATTATGAGGCGTTCGAGATGCCCTCCATGATCCTGCTAAAACTGCACATGTTCCTGGCCGGGATGCTGCTGGCGGAAGCCGTGCGCCGTAAATCGCTGCTCTACGTCACTTTTGCCCTGCTCGGTCCGGTCGCCAGCGTGGCAATGGGCATGGGCGTGATCAAATTGCAGGTGATCATGGAAGCGTTGATGATCGTGGGTATGGCAGCGATCCTGTGGCAATACCCTCAGGACAGCCTGATGGCGACACTTATCACCCTGCCGCGTAAGCTGCTCAACAACCGTCTCAGCACCTGGCTGGGTGACGTGTCGTTCTCGGTCTATCTGCTGCACCTGCTGATTGTCATCCCGATGATTGCGCAGCTGCTCAATTACACAGACATTGAAATGAAGAGCGATATGACGCGCTTCCTGATCGTCTGCGTTTCCACTATTCCGCTGACCTATCTGCTGGCTTCTCTGCTCTATCAATATGTTGAGAAGCCGGGCATCCGGATGGGTAAGCGCGTGCTAAAGCCGAAACTGACTGAGCAGACACAGTGAGATGAAGCCGGCACGCTTTAACGAAGCCCCCAGCGGGGCTTTTTTATGGTCAGGGTTCATCAGCGCGTCTGAAAGGAAGCCAGCATCCCTGCTGCGGTGAACTACACTTTCCCGGTTAGCAATCTGACCCAGAGGAGAGAACATGAGCATTCAGCATCTGCTGTTGTCGAGTGACGGTGGCGCGGTGATCGTTGACGCAGAACAACTTGAAAGTGAGCTGGTAATTCCGCCCCACCTGCAGACGCTGGGTGGCGGGGAGGCCGACAGCAAGACCGGCCATCGGGTGGCGGTCACAAAGCACTACTGTAAAGGACGATACTATGCTGTTGCCCTCGATCGCCATGCGGCCAGCAATGAAATAGATGATGTGATCGATCTGCTGCATCCTGCCCCGCTGGATTAGCCTTTGTCAGACAGACGTTATGCCGTTTCTGCTGCCAGCCAGCGGAAAACCGGAATGCGGCCTCACCTTTAAGCAGAGGATAGAGAGTATGGAAAAGAAGAAGTGGTTTGTTTCTTACGTGATTAAGCCCGAGGGCGAAAACCATGTCACGACGCACGCCTTTATCGAGGGCGACAATGTAGAAGAGGCGCTGGAAGCCTTTATGTTTGAAACTAAAAAAAGCCTGTCGCTGGATACTGAAGAGCTGACGCTGCTTTCGGTCAGTCTGGTGTAAAGACTTTCAACCTCGCGATGGCGGGGTTTTTACTTTTTGGCGGCAGAAAAGAAAAGAGTAGAGGGCTGGCTGTGCATACATTGCCCCGGCTTATCGCTGAAGCGGATAACCATTTCCGGGTTCAGATTCCGCACGCTCTGCTGTTCTGCTGTTCTGCTGTTCTGCTGTTCTGCTGTTCTGCTGTTCTGCTGTAAAAGCCTCGCCTGTAATGGGCAAAAACGGTCATTATATTTATGGTTTATTGATTTCCCTGGTGCTGCATTCAGTTATTTAGTGGGATAAGGCCAGGCGTGATCCAGACCGGTTGAAGACATCAGACCGATCATTGCCAGATACGCCAGAATCAGGACAAACAGCACAATAGCTGCGATTTCAATGGTTTTAAAGAAATGATGTTTTGCCATAAATAACCCTCTTCAATGTATGTGTAATCAGACTCCTCCTTAAATTAGAATGTTACCGGTAAAGTGCAAGTCTAAATCACATCGTGAAACATAAAGCAGGGCTTATTAATATTCAGGTCAAAAGAGGTGACCCGTGTCAGGAACAGGCGTGCCGGATAATCAGGCATAAAAATGCCCGCAGCAGGCGGGCTTTTTACAACAGGGTTTACTCTGCGGGCTGAGCGCTAAAATCGATCACCATCCTGCCGCGGATTTTCCCCTGGATCATCTCATCGAAGATGGTATTGATCTCACCAATCTTCCTTTTTGTTACTTTCGGCACCACCTTACCTTCTGCGGCAAACTGGAATGCTTCCGCCAGATCGTTACGCGTACCAACCAGCGATCCCACCACCTGAATCCCGTCGAGGACCAGACGCGGGATATTCAGGCTCATCGCTTCGGGTGGCAGCCCGACGGCGACGACCCGTCCGCCCGCTCTGACGGCATCCACCGCCGAATTGAAAGCCGCTTTAGCCACGGCCGTGACCACTGCCGCATGCGCCCCACCCGTTTTCTCCTGAATAAAGCGCGCCGCATCTTCGCTGGCCGAGTTAACAACCAGGTCGGCCCCCATCTCTTTCGCCAGTGCCAGCTGCCCGTCACTGACGTCAATGGCAATGACCTTCGCGTTGAAAACGTTTTTTGCATACTGCAGTGCGAGGTTTCCCAGCCCGCCCAGGCCATAAATGGCCAACCACTGACCTGGTTTTATCTCAGAAACCTTCACCGCCTTATAGGTGGTGACCCCGGCACAGGTCACGCTGCTGGCAGCATAGGGATCGAGACCTTCAGGCACTTTGACCGAGTAGTCGGCCACGACGATGCACTCTTCTGCCATACCGCCATCCACCGTGTAACCGGCATTGATGACATCCCGGCAGAGCGTTTCATTACCGGAGTTGCAATATTCGCAGTGTCCACATCCTTTGAAGAACCAGGCGACGCTGGCCCGATCGCCCGGTTTCAGGGAGGTCACATCGGGTGCGACCTCTTCGACGATACCGATCCCTTCATGGCCCAGGGTCACGCCAGTTTTGTCACCGAAATCACCGTTCTTCACATGTAAATCGGTATGGCATACGCCGCAGCATTCCATCCTGAGCCGGGCCTCACCCGTTTTGAGAGGACGCAGCGTCTTCTCAACTACCTCAACCTGATGTTCACTATTAGCAATTGCCGCTTTCATAAACGTTCCTCCATTTGATTGAACACTAAGAATAAGCCAGACGGAGGTGATGGCAAGATGACAAAGAGGCGCTGGAGTCGGGGCTGGCGACGTTGATTTTACTTTTGCGAGCAGAATTGGATTTTTACCTCATGCTGCGATTGTTCACCCTATCCCGTGTCACTGAAACTCCATCAGATTCTGCACGCTGAAGACCCACTCAGATGCGCCGGTAAGCTCAGCTATTCTCCCTTAGAGACTGGAGAGCCTGATGCAGCACTGCGACTGTAGTTGCGGAGTAAAAATGACTTATAAGCGAAGTGCTGCAATATTTATTAACGAGTTAGGGAGTTGCATAAATCAGCATCTTTTCCAGACTTAAAAGGTCAACCCTTGTCGAGGAAAAGACTATGTCAGAAGCGTTAAAAAAATGTATAGAGGCTTGCTATTTGTGCGCTGCAGCCTGTGACAACTGTGCGGCTTCATGCCTTGAAGAGGACGACCTGGATATGATGCGGGATTGTATCCGCACAGACATTCAGTGTGCCAGTCTCTGCCGATTAGCGGCGCAGTTTATGACGTTAAAAAGCGCGCACGCGAAAAAAGTCTGCATGCTATGTGCTGAATTATGCCAGGAATGCGGGGATGTATGCGCCCGGCATAAACATGATCATTGCCAGCAATGTGCTAAAGCCTGCCATCATTGCGCAGAGCAGTGCCGCAATATGGCTGCCTGATATCGAATTAAATAGCCCGCTCCGGCGGGCTGTGATGATTGTTAAAGGGTAAAGAGCATTATTGTTTATCGCCAGAAGCAGGTTTGAGTGATGCTGAACAAAAATGGAAGGCTTAAAACACCTCATTTAACGGCAGCTCAGCTATAAATTACCGATAAATGGCGTCAGTCCTTCGGGAGGCGCCAGACGTTGAATAGCCGAAAAAGTGTTATCGGGCACAGTTTATTCGATGGACGCTGAATCAACGATTGTCGTCTATGTCTCCGTATTATCGAAACCAGTAGCGGTATACCTCTCCTGAAGCACGGATATGATGTTTTTCATTAACAGGATATTTTGCAAGAGCGCATGAGGTGATCGGAATTAAACCTGACACTAAACTTTCGACATTTTATAAAATCAGAAGCCTTGCCAGCCGGTTACAGGAGGCAGGGAATAGATAATATTTTTAGTAAAAACGGCCCGTTAAACCTTTTAGTGTCTAAAGAGCATCCCGATTCACGCGGTGAGAAATATGTAATGGAATAAGTGGAACAGGGTGAGTCCGGGAAGGTTATTGTTACAGGCAAAATTCTATATAAATCATAAAACCAAAAAAAGACCGAATACGATTCCTATATTCGGTCCAGGGAAATGGCTCTCAGGGAGCCGTGCGCTAAAAGTTGGCATTTATGAAGGCGGTGACGCCTTGCCATTTAAGGTTAGATCAGCGCGGGGGAAATGCCAGTAAGCGGAGGGCCAGAGGCCATAAACCGGACCAGTTTGTGATCGCAACGGCAAAAAAAGTCAGGTGCAGCTGGCTGCCGCACCCGATAGATCTATTTACCGCACAATGCCTGGGTGCGCTCGATGATCGGCTGCAGGCTCATCATCTGGCCCGGGTGCGCTTTATCTTCGCTCTGAATCACGCTGATTGGCTGCGCTTTCACCTGTTTATTCTTAAACAGCTGGTCTGCGATATCGTTTAACGGATATTGCATCAGGGTGCTCGGGTTGATGGCAAACAGCGCCCCATCTTTCTCGCAGGTCAGCATCACCTCTTCACGATTGAAGGGCCACTTATCCTTGCCAATCTCAAAGCGGCTGACGGTAATGATTTGTGCCGCCAGCGCCTGGCCGCAGAGGGATAACAACAGGATGGCGGGGACCACTTTCTTCAGCAACATAACTACCCTTTTCTCTCTTAACGATTTCAGGCTGGCGACAGCGTGGCAAAGACGCTGACCAGCCCAACCACTCCGCACGCCAGCAGCAGTTCAAGCTGCGTCATGCGAATAAATTTCTGCTGCGTGCCGCTGCCCGCCAGGCGAAAGCGCGGAACCAGCCAATAGCGGTTAAACAGCGCCACGCCGATCATCAGGGCAACCAGCAGCACTTTGCACAGCAGCAACTCAATATAGCGCGAATCCTGCCAGGCCAGCGGCCAGCCCGCGATCATCAGGCTGTTAATGACCCCGCTCAGCAGCGTCAGTGCGACCGCCAGGTGCCCGTAGCGTGAAAACCGCATCATGGTGCGAATAGCATCAGTGCGGCGATCGATCTGGCGTGCTTCGCGCATCAGCAGCAACAGGGGCAGTAATCCCCCCGCCCAGAACGCTGACGCAATCAGATGCAGCGCATGGTTGCACTGCTGCAGTACACCGGGCCAGCCATCACGCATCGCAGCATGCCCAATCAGCGCCATTGCGACCAGCTGGAGCACGCCCGCCAGCAAGAGCAGTTGAGAGCGAACGCTGCCGGTCACGAACAGCGCGCCAGCGGCCAGCAGGCTGAACAGAATTTCACCCTGCCAGACCGTACCAAAGTGGGTGCTCAGTACCGCCAGCCAGATATCGGCGTCAGTCAGATGCGAGCTGTCGCCGCTCATCAGCACAGTCTGACAGGCCAGCATCGCCAGCGCAGTGAGCAGCGCCAGCCAGGTACTCCCCTTCATCAGCGGAAAGAGGCGCTGCGCCAGTTGCGGGCGATAACGCCGGGGCGCCAGCAGCGCGCTGTAGCAGGCACTGCCCGTCATCAGCATCACGGCGGCAAAGTGCAACGCCCGCAACACTATCCAGAGGGTGGTCACCCGCGTTACTTCACGCTGAAACGATAGTGTCCTGACGTTTTGTGTCCATCGACCGACAGGACATGCCAGTTAACCTGATAGTCACCCGCTTTCAGCGGCTGCGGCAGGCCAACAATCAGCTGCTTTTTATGGTCAGCGGCCACGCGGGCTTTGGCAGTAGCAACGGGCTTCTGATGGCTGTCCAGCAGCGTCACGCCGCTGAAGGCCGCCTCAATATCCTCGCTGAAATTCAGCGTCAGCGCATCGGGGGAGGATGTCACCTGTGCATTATCAGCAGGCACTGAAGCGTGAAGATGTGCGTGCGCGGCGGCCAGTGAGCTGAATGCCATCGTGCCGGCGGCCATCAGCGCAATAACCACACGAGAACTCTGTTTTTTCTGCATAAGATCATCCTTTTAACCGCCGCCAGGGCGGCAAACGAGGCAAAAGGATACGCTGCTGTATTTGCACTGTCGAGGCCAGCAATGCGATCCTTTATCCTTGATTCAGACCGGCGAAAACATTACTTTTGCCCGCTATCCTCAGGAGAATATTATGAGCCATAACCTTGCCCGACTGACCCAGGAAGAGAAAGACAAGATCAATGTCGACCTGGCGGCTGCGGGCGTGGCGTTTAAAGAGCGCTACAACATGCCGGTGGTTGCCGAAATGGTCGTGCAGGAACAGCCCGAAGCACTGCGTGACTGGTTCCGTCAGCGTCTGATGCACTACCGCCAGGCGTCACTCAGCCTGTCGCGCCTGCCTTATGAACCGAAGATGAAATCATGATGTTCCGCGTTATCGATACTGAAACCTGCGGTCTGCAGGGCGGCGTGGTCGAAGTCGCCTCCGTGGATGTGGTGCACGGGCAGATAGTTAATCCTATGAGCGATCTTATCCTGCCTGACCGCCCCATCAGCCGTCAGGCGATGGCAGTCCATCGCATCACCGAAGCGATGGTGGCGGGTAAACCGACCATCGAAGAGGCGATCCCGCGCTATTACGGTAGTGCGTTTTATGTGGCGCATAATGCCAGCTTTGACCGCCGGATGCTGCCGGAAATGTTCGGTGAATGGATCTGTACAATGCAGCTGGCGCGTCAGCTCTGGCCGGGCATTAAGTATGGCAACCAGGCGCTTCGCCATTCACTGAAGCTGGATGTGACGCCGCCTGCCGATCTGCACGCCCACCGCGCGCTTTATGACTGCTATGTCACGGCCGCGCTGCTCATCCGCATCATGGAAACCTCGGGCTGGAGCGCGTCCGAAATGATCGTCCGTTCACAGCCGGCAGCCCAGCGCGACGACATCCTGCCGTTCGGCAAGTATCGCGGCCAGACCATTGCGGTGATTGCCCGTAAGGATCCGGGCTACCTGAAGTGGGTACTGGATAATGTCAGCGATTTGCGCCCGCCATTGCGACAGGCGCTGCGAAAATACCTGAGCGAGCCTCAGTAATCCTGGGCTGGCGGCAACGAGCCCTGCGCCAGCCCCAGCAGGAAGGTATATTCCATCGCAATTCCCTCGTAGGCTTTGTAGCGTCCCGACTTACCGCCATGTCCGGCATCCATATCCGTGCAGAGCAGCAGCAGGTTGTTGTCGGTTTTCAGCGACCTCAGCTTCGCCACCCATTTAGCTGGCTCCCAGTACTGTACCTGCGAATCGTGCAGTCCGGTGGTGACCAGCAGGTGAGGATAGGCTTTTGCCTCCACATTGTCATAAGGGCTGTACTGACGGATGTAGCGGTAGTACGCCGGATCGTTGGGGTTGCCCCACTCGTCATATTCGCCGGTCGTCAGCGGGATCGACTCATCCAGCATTGTTGTCACCACATCCACAAACGGCACCTGCGCCACGACACCATGAAACAGCTGCGGGGCAAGGTTAATTACCGCGCCCATTAACAGGCCCCCCGCGCTGCCGCCCATCGCATAGAGCCGTTCCGGGTGGCCGAAGCCACGCGCCACCAGCGCCTTTGTCACCTCAGTAAAATCGGTGAAGCTGTTCATTTTATTCAGCAGGCGGCCACCGTCATACCACTGCTGTCCCAGCTCACCACCGCCACGCACCTGAATCAGCGCATAGACAAAACCGCGATCCAGCAGGCTCAGGCGGCTGACGCTGAAATCGGCGTCCATGCTGCTGCCGTAAGCGCCGTAGCCATAGACCAGCATCGGGTTCTGACCCGGCTGATAATGTTTACGATGATAGACCAGCGACACCGGAACTTCGGTGCCGTCGCTGACTTTGATCCAGTGATGCTCGCTTCTGTAATCGTCTGCGTTAAAGCCCTTCACCGCACTCTGTTTCAGGATACGTCGTTCGCCGGTGTCCATATCCAGCTCAAACAGCGTGGTCGGCGTCGTCATGGATGAATAGCCATAACGCAGTTTGCTGGTGCGCGGTGAGGGGTTATAGGCCAGCCAGGTGACGTAGGTCGGATCGTCAAAGGCAATGCCGCTGGTTTCGCCAGTCGCCCAGTTGATCTGCCGCAGGCTGGTTAAGCCGCGCTGACGCTCCTCGACCACCAGCCAGTCGCGGAACAGCTGAAAATCTTCCATCACCACCGATTCCCGTGGCGGGATCAGCGTCTCCCAGCGCGACTCATCCAGATAACGGCTGCGATAGAGGCCGAAGTTTTTGCCTTCCCGGTTAGAGCGAATATAAAACTGATGATCATAATGGTCGATGCTGTATTCATGGTCGCGGCGGCGCGGCAGAAAGACATGCGGCTGCGCGTCGGGAAAATTCGCGTCGATCAGCTGAATTTCGCTGGTATTGGTACTGTAGAGCGCGATCATGATGAACTGCTTGGAAGTGCTCTTGTGCACGCTGAGATGGTAGGTGTCATCCTGCTCTTCATACACCAGCTGATCATCTGACTGCGGCGTGCCCAGTTCATGGCGCCAGACCTGATAAGAGAGCAGTGTCTGCGGATGCTTACGCACATAGTAAAGGGTGCGCGAGTCGTTGCCCCAGGCGAAGCTGGATGAAGCGTTGCTCAGCACTTCAGGATACCAGCTGCCGCTCTCAAGATTGCGGAAGCGGATGCCATACTGGCGTCGCGACAGGAAGTCTTCCGCCAGCGCCATCAACCGGTTGTCCGGGCTGATATGCAGCGCGCCCATGGTGTAAAACTCGCTATGCGAGGCGCGCTGGTTGGCGTCCAGCAGCAGAGTCCACTCCCCGGACTCATCACTCGCGGCAGGCTGGCGATAATAGGCCGGGTATTCATTCCCGCTCTGATAACGGCTCTGATAGCGGTAGCCATTCTTTACATAGGGCACCGAGTGATCTTCAGGCGGCAGCCGATCAATGATCTCTTTTAACACCCGCTCCTGCAGCGGCTGCTGCGATGCCATAATCTTTTTGCCGTAGTTATTCTCGGCGCGCAGATAATCAAGGACTTCGCTGTTTTCACGTTTGTCATCGCGCAGCCAGTAATAGTTGTCAACGCGCGTCTCGCCATGCAGCGTCATCTCATGAGGAATTTTTTTTGCGACGGGGGCTTTCATCCATCATTCTCCGTGAACGTCATGATCTTTAAGCGTAACACTTCAACAGCCGGAAGCCAGAGATGGGTTCAAAGGGTTCCGCTGACGGGGGGCAACCTGCCCTGCCAGCGGTGTGTCACGGGGATTAACCGGCGGGAAGCCGGGCTTTTTCTTCGTTGAGATCCTGCTGAATGCCGTCGCGGACATCCTGCGGGATTTTTAGCGCGTCGCCCAGCGCAGAGAGGTAGCTGCGCTCCATAAAGTGATCGATGTCGATAGCCGCGCAACTCAGGAAGTAGAGTTCCAGCGCCTCCTCCTCGTTTCTGACATCGGCGGCGAGCCACTGTGGATCAAGCGGGCGGTTCATCGCCTTCTGGATCAGCTGCTCCGCATCCTGACCGTAGCCGGACTGATGAATATTCTGTTCAATAGCAGCACGCTCCTGATCGTCGATGTGCCCGTCACTTTTGGCGGCAAAGACCAGCGCCGTCACCAGGCGTTCAGCGCGCTTGTCTACCGGCGTCTGCGTCACACCAAAGTCAGGCTCATTCTGGTGCGCTTCGCTGACCCGCTGTTTATATTTGCTCCACAGCACCGCGCCCGCCGCCGCACCGCCGCCGACGATCAGCGCTTTGCCGCCATACTTCGTCAGCAGCTTGCGCGACGATTTACTGGCGATCAGCATTCCGGCCAGACCGCCCAGTGCACCAGGCGCGAGCATATCGCTTAAGCTGCCTCCTGCTTTACCCTCACCCCCCTTCTTCGCCAGCACGGACTGAATCTGTTGCAACCAGTTAGTCATCATTCACTCCTTTTACCGTATCAGCCTGCTATCCTGGCGAAACGGATGTCAGGAAACGTCAGAGCGGGAAAAGTAAGGCAAACGGCCGCGTAACCGAGAGGAAAGATGAGAACGCAAACGTTTTCGTTTATACTGCGGCCGAATTCTGACTGCTTAGGTGAATGTATGACAACTCTCGGAACCGCGCTGCGCCCGGCAGCGACGCGCGTGATGTTATTGGGTTCAGGTGAACTGGGAAAAGAGGTGGCGCTGGAGTGTCAGCGTCTGGGTGTGGAGGTGATCGCGGTGGATCGTTATGCCGATGCGCCAGCGATGCACGTCGCACATCGCAGCCATGTGATTAACATGCTGGATGGTGCAGCCCTGGCCGCACTGATCGCAGAAGAGCAGCCTGACTTTGTCGTTCCGGAAATCGAGGCGATCGCCACTGATATGCTGGTGGAGCTTGAGCAGCAGGGTCAGCGTGTCGTGCCGACTGCCCGCGCCGCCCGGCTGACTATGAATCGCGAAGGCATTCGTCGTCTGGCCGCCGAAGAGTTATCCCTGCCGACCTCCCGCTACCGCTTTGCCGACAGCAAGGCAAGCTTTGATGAGGCCGCCGCAGAGATTGGCTTCCCCTGCATCGTGAAGCCGGTCATGAGTTCATCCGGTAAAGGCCAGAGCTTTATCCGCGATGCCAGCCAGCTTGATCAGGCCTGGGACTATGCGCAACAGGGTGGCCGCGCCGGTGCCGGCCGCGTCATCGTGGAAGGCGTGGTGAATTTTGATTTCGAGATCACCCTGCTGACTATCAGCGCCGTTGATGGCATCCATTTCTGTGCGCCGATTGGTCATCGCCAGGAGGATGGGGACTATCGCGAATCGTGGCAGCCGCAGCAGATGAGCGATGTGGCGCTGCAGCGGGCGCAGGATGTGGCCGCACAGGTCGTGAAGGCGCTCGGCGGCTATGGTCTGTTTGGCGTTGAGCTGTTTGTCTGCGGGGATGAGGTGGTCTTCAGCGAAGTCTCGCCGCGCCCTCACGACACCGGGATGGTCACGCTGATTTCGCAGGATCTGTCGGAGTTTGCGCTGCACGTGCGGGCCTTTCTCGGCCTGCCGATTGGCGGGATCCGCCAGTATGGTCCCTCCGCTTCCGCCGTGATCCTGCCGCAGCTGACCAGCCAGAATGTGCAGTTTGTGAATGTCGAAGCGGCGCTGGGTGCGGGTCTGCAACTGCGCCTGTTCGGCAAGCCGGAGATCAGCGGGCAGCGGCGTCTGGGCGTCGCGCTGGCCAGCGGTGACAGCACCACTCAGGCGATTGCACGTGCGGTTGCCAGCGCCAATGCCGTCATCGTTCAGGGATAATACGCAGGCGGTGAGCAGACGCTCACCGCAATGACTTACTTCGCGCCCTCTACCGCTTCACGGGCCAGGCGGGTAATACGATCCCAGTCGCCCGCTTCCAGCGCGTCGTTGGGCACCAGCCAGGAACCGCCGATGCAGAGTACGCTCTTCAGCGCCAGATAGTCGCGGTAGTTGGCGGGAGAGATGCCGCCGGTCGGGCAGAAACGCACCTGCGGGAAGGGTCCGCCAATCGCCTGCAGCGCCTTTACCCCGCCATTGGCCTCCGCCGGGAAAAATTTAAACTCGCGCAAACCGTAGTCCATACCGGTCATTAACTCCGAAACGGTGCTGATGCCCGGGATCAACGGAACAGGTCCTTCGACGGCCGCTTTCAGCAGGGATTCCGTTACGCCAGGGCTGATGACAAACTGCGCGCCAGCCTCGGTGACTTCCTGCAGCTGTTGCGGATTAATCACCGTACCCGCGCCGACAATCGCCTCAGGCACCTCTCTGATCATCGCGCGCAGGGCCTCCATCGCGACAGGCGTGCGCAGCGTCACTTCCAGCACTTTCACGCCACCTGCCACCAGCGCCTTCGCCATCGGCACAGCATGCTCCAGTTTATTGACAACGATGACCGGCACGACGGGTCCGGTAGTCAGAATCTGTTCAGCACTTATTTTCCAGTTTTTCATCAATTCCCCTTGTCGGATAACACCGGGATTGCGGCCCGATCATGGAGCATCCGCTCCTGCCCTGTGAATTTCGTCACTACCATACATGATTCGCTTCCTGAGCGTCTATCACTCCGCTACCATTTTGAAACGGCAGTTCATTTTCCTTTGTCTCAGGCGGGCAGGCACAGGCCAAAAAAAAGCCCGCATTGCGGGCTTTCTCGTAACATCCGTTATTCAAACTCGTTCCACGAACGACCATCGCGGGTGATCATCGCGACCGAGGCCACCGGGCCCCAGGTACCGGCCTGATAGGGCTTGGACGAGTCGCCATCGGCGGCCCAGGCGTTGATGATGGAATCCACATAGGTCCATGCAGCTTCAACCTCATCACGGCGGACGAACAGCGCCTGAATGCCACGCATGCTCTCCAGCAGCAGACGCTCGTAGGCATCGGCTAGGTGCGACTGGTTAAAGGTTTCGGAGTAGCTCAGGTCCAGCTTGGTCGTCTGCAGCTTATGTTTGTGATCCAGACCCGGCACTTTATTCAGGATTTCGATGTCGACCCCTTCATCCGGCTGCAGACGAATTGTCAGCTTGTTCTGCGGCAGCTCGGAGTAAGAATCTTTAAACAGGTTCATCTCCGGGTTTTTGAAATAGACCACGACTTCAGAACATTTCGTCGGCAGACGCTTACCGGTGCGCAGGTAGAACGGGACACCCGCCCAGCGCCAGTTGTCGATATCCACCCGGATAGCGACAAAGGTTTCTGTTGAGCTGGACTTGTTGGCCCCCTCTTCTTCCAGATAGCCCGGAACCTTTTTACCCTGTACGAAGCCTGCGGTGTATTGACCCCGGACGGTTTTTTCGCGCACGTTGGTCTGGTCGATGCGGCGCAGTGAGCGCAGGACTTTGACTTTCTCATCGCGGATGCTGTCGGCGCTGAGATCGGATGGCGGCGACATGGCGATCATGGTCAGGATCTGCAGCAGGTGGTTCTGGATCATGTCACGCATCTGGCCCGCTTTATCGAAGTAACCCCAGCGGCCTTCGATTCCCACCTCTTCGGCTACGGTGATCTGCACGTGGTCGATGGTGCGGTTATCCCAGTTGTTAACAAAGATTGAGTTGGCAAAACGCAGCGCCAGCAGGTTCAGCACGGTCTCTTTGCCGAGATAGTGGTCGATACGGAACACCTGGCTCTCGTCAAAATATTCGCCAACGCTGTCGTTGATCTCCTGCGACGTTTCCAGAGAGGTGCCCAGCGGCTTTTCCATCACCACGCGCGCCGGTTTCGCGTTCAGCTTCGCGGTGCCCAGCCCCTGACAGATCGCGCCAAAGGTGCTTGGTGGCATCGCAAAATAGTTAATGGTGGTGCGGTTCTTCTGGTCCAGCATTTTACCCAGTTTCGGGAAGTGCGTGGTGTCGTTGACATCGAGGTTACAGAAGTCGAGACGATTGCTGAGTTTGTCCCACAGCGCTTCGTCAATCTTCTCCTTCATGAAGGTTTCCAGTGCTTCGCGTACCACTTTGGTGTATTCCGCTTTATCCCACTCAGCACGGCCCACCCCAATGATGCGGGTTTCAGCGTGGATCTGACCCGCTTTCTCTAACTGATACAGTGAAGGCAACAGTTTACGGCGTGCAAGATCGCCTTTGGCACCGAAAATCACCAGATCGCATGCCTGGGCTGTTTGTGTTACCGCCATTTTCCTCTCCTCATTGCAGGATAGTCCGGTGGAGATGCATCCTCAGCCACCGGGTCCAGGTTATTATTTTCCTGAGCACACTCTACTTTTTTCCCTGCGCCAGGTAAACCGACTCGCCAGGTCAACCGCATTAACTCTGAACCGGATAAGCCAGGTGCGTGTGATGACCCGTGCGGATGGCGATTTTTTTTCTGTTTCTGCGGGTGTCAGGCGTGCCAGCATGAAACAAAGTATCGCAAATCAGGAGGCTGCCGGCTTGTCCGCCGTTGCGCTTGCCAGGTGCTGATGCAGCAGCGGTTCCGTTCATCCTTACCGGCAACAGGGATAACCGAAGAGAAACATTCCCGGGCGTCGCTTTTCTGCCGTCAGGGGGGAGCTGGCGTTGCCTCTGATGAGAGGCAGAAGCAAGGGTCGATGACGATAACCATGCAGAGAACGACGGCCACAACGGCTTTGCCCCCCCTCACCGGTCTGCAATCTGGTCAGGGTCAGCTGAACAGCTCGCGCTGCTGCAGGCCAGGAGATGCGCCTTCTTCAGCCCGGTAACCCCCGGCTTAGCCGTGCACAACGCCTTTGGCACGCTGTGTTTAATCTGCCGGTCATCAGGCGGGACGATATTGTGATCCAGCGCATGAGTTGGGTAAATAGTCGAGCCGGTGACGTTTTTGTTTTCATTTCACATTCTGGGCGCACAAAAAATATGGTAGAACTGGCTCGCCTGGCCCGTGTAAACGGTTCCACCCGGGTTGCCGTCATTTTTCCTGATTCACTCCTGGCTCATGAAGCTGTCGCTTTAGTGCCTGATGTACCGGGTGATACTGATGTCTGTCTGCCGGGGTATTGCGCCTGGCGTAGTTAACCATGATCGATGTGCTGGCGACGGGTTCTCCTGGAACGGGCGCCCCTTCAGGAAAAACCTGCAATGCGTGAAAATGATGTTTAAAGCGTCGCATTATGAAAAATTCACACCGCGGGAAGAGGATAATCAGCAAAAAAATTAACATCACATTTACAATGTGAGTCGTATCACAACTCATCGATCATATAGAATAGATAACCCTGTTGTGTCCTCCCACCGGGGCACGCTTAAATGTTTACGGAGTCCTCGATGTCAAGACGTCTCAGAAGAACCAAAATCGTTACAACCCTCGGCCCGGCTACCGATCGTGATAATAACCTCGAAAAAATCATCGCCGCCGGTGCCAACGTTGTACGACTCAACTTCTCTCACGGCACGCCAGAAGATCATCAGTTACGTGCCGATAAAGTGCGCGAGATCGCCGCAAAACTGGGGCGCCACGTCGCCATCCTCGGCGACCTGCAGGGCCCAAAAATCCGCGTGTCGACCTTCAAGGAAGGTAAAGTTTTCCTGAATATCGGCGACCGTTTCCTGCTGGATGCCAGCCTGGGTAAAGGCGAAGGCGACAAAGAGCGCGTTGGTATCGACTATAAAGGGCTGCCGGAAGATGTCGTGCCTGGCGATATCCTGCTGCTGGATGATGGCCGCGTACAGCTGAAAGTGCTGGAAGTTCAGCAGATGAAAGTGTTCACGGAAGTGACCGTAGGTGGCCCGCTGTCAAATAACAAAGGCATTAACAAACTGGGCGGTGGCCTGTCTGCAGAAGCACTGACTGAAAAAGATAAGGCAGACATCATCACCGCGGCGAAGATTCAGGTCGACTATCTGGCTGTCTCCTTCCCACGCTGTGGCGAAGATATGAACCTGGCGCGTCGTCTGGCGCGCGAAGCGGGTTGTGACGCGAAGCTGGTCGCAAAAGTGGAACGTGCTGAAGCGGTCGCCACTCAGGAAGCCATGGATGACATCATTCTGGCGTCAGATGTCGTGATGGTGGCGCGTGGTGACCTGGGTGTTGAGATTGGCGATCCGGAACTGGTCGGCATTCAGAAAGCGTTGATCCGCCGTGCCCGCCAGCTTAACCGTACCATTATTACCGCGACGCAGATGATGGAGTCGATGATTACCAATCCGATGCCAACCCGAGCCGAAGTCATGGACGTGGCGAACGCCGTACTGGATGGCACGGATGCGGTCATGCTTTCCGCTGAAACGGCGGCAGGTCAGTATCCGGCTGAAACCGTCTCGGCGATGGCCAAGGTCTGTCTGGGCGCGGAGAAAATCCCCAGCGTCAACGTCTCCAAGCACCGTCTGGATGTGCAGTTCGACAACATCGAAGAAGCCATCGCGATGTCCTCGATGTACGCCGCGAACCATCTGCAGGGCGTGACGGCGATTATCACCATGACCGAGTCAGGTCGTACGCCGCTGATGACCTCACGTATCACGTCGGGCCTGCCGATTTTCGCCATGTCACGCCATGAACGCACGCTGAACCTTACTGCGCTTTACCGGGGTGTGACACCGGTCTTCTTCGACAGCAACAACGACGGCGTCGCGGCGGCACACGATGCCGTTAACCTGCTGCGTGACAAAGGCTTTCTGGTCTCCGGTGATCTGGTCATCGTGACCCAGGGCGATGTCATGGGGGCAACCGGCACCACCAACACTTCCCGTGTACTGCGCGTGGATTAATTGCGCCCGCATTAACATTGTCGGTGTAGAATCAACAACGCGACTGCCTGGCAGTCGCGTTTTCTTTTCTGACAAGGAGGCCAGATGGCCCGTTTTCACCCCATCAGCCAGCTTACCGGCCGAATTTTACTCTTTCCTCTGGCGTTAGTGCTGTTCGAATTTGCCACCTATATTGCGCATGACATGATCCAGCCAGGCATGCTGATCGTTACCCGCGAATTCGCTGTCGGCCCGGAATGGGTCTCTACCTCACTGACCGCTTATCTGATTGGCGGCGTAGTGCTGCAATGGCTGCTCGGCCCGCTCTCTGATAAATATGGCCGCCGCCCGGTGATGCTCACCGGTATTCTCTTCTTTGCCGTCGCCTGCATTCTGACCCACTGGGTCAGCTCAATTGAAGAGTTTGTCAGCCTGCGCTTTATTCAGGGTATCAGCCTCTGCTTTATCGGCGCGGTCGGCTACGCAGCGATTCAGGAGGCATTCGATGAAGCACTGGCGGTGCGTATGATGGCGCTGATGGCTAACGTGGCGCTGCTGGCCCCGCTGGCTGGCCCGCTGGCCGGTGCCGCCTGGCTCACCCTCGGCAGCTGGCGTAGCATGTTCTGGCTGTTTGCCGCCTGCAGCGTGGTCGCGTTTGTGGTGCTGTGGCGCGTAATGCCGGAAACCGCAGGCGACCGCAGTCACTCAATCGCCCTGCCCAGTCTGGCGCGCAACTATGGCCGGCTGATGAAAGACCGGCTGGTGATGTCAGGCTCCTTTGCCATCGGGCTGGTGTTTATTCCGATTCTGACCTGGGTGGCGCTCTCTCCGGTCATCCTGATGCATGATGAGGGACTGTCCCGCATGCAGTATGCCCTGCTGCAGCTGCCGGTGTTTATGGCGATGATTGCGGGCAACCTGACGCTGAGTAAGCTGGCTGGCCGAGTGCCGATTGAGCGGCCGGTGATTTTCGCCGCCTGGCCGATTCTGATCGGCCTGAGCCTGGCGCTGGTGGCGAGCCTGCTGAACAGCCACGCCTGGCTGCTGGTGACGGCCGGGCTGAGCCTCTACGCCTTTGGCGCGGGCATGGTCAACGCCGGACTTTATCGCCTGACGCTCTATGCGAGCCAGGAAGGTAAAGGCAGCGTGGCGGCAATGCTGGGGATGATCAGTATTATGACCCTGGCGGCAGGGATTGAGCTGGCAAAGAGTGGTTACTTCAGCGGCGGCATGTTGTGGTTCAGCCTGATCAACTTTACCAGTGGCGTGCTCTGGTTCGGGCTGGTGACGCTATTTATGCGTGAGCGTCAACGTCGCAGCACGCTGAAGGCGTTGTAAAACAGCTCGCAGGATGCATTCAGGCCTGTGGCAACGCATCACAGGCCTGACACTCTGACACGTGACGCTTGCCGCCCCGGTTTTCTCTGCCTGACGTTTATGACGCCTGGCATGGGTTGCAAGACAATAAAAAAGGCCGCTTGCGCGGCCTTTCTGCTATTTGCGTGGATAGAGCTCTTTACGCGAATAGGGTTCGATATCGCCCTCTTTACGGGTTTTGAGCAGCTTCAGTATCCAGGTGTATTGTTCCGGGTGCGGACGGACCAGTACCTCCACTTCCTCATTCATCCGTCGAGCCAGCTGGCGATCGTCGGCGTCCAGCAGATCGTCCATTGGCGGACGGACATAGATCTCAAGTTTATGTGTTTCGCTGTTATAGACCGGAAATAGGGGTATCACGCGGGCGCGGCACACCTTCATCAGCCGCCCTACCGCAGGCAGGGTCGCTTTATAGGTTGCGAAGAAATCAACAAACTCGCTGTGCTCAGCGCCGTGATCCTGGTCAGGCAGATAGTAGCCCCAGTAGCCCTGTCGTACCGAACTGATAAAGGGTTTAATGCCGTCATTCCGGGCATGCATCCGTCCACCGTAACGACGGCGGGCGGTGTTCCAGGCATAGTCCAGCAGCGGGTCACTCTGATTGTGGAACATTGCCGCCATCTTCTGGCCTTCAGACGCCAGCAGCATGGCAGGAATATCCACCGCCCAGCCGTGTGGCACCAGAAAAATGACATTTTGCTGCTCAGCCTTCATCTGATCGATGATTTCACGGCCATGCCACTCAACCCGCTCACGAATGCGCGCCGGGTCACGCAGCACCAGCTCGGTCATCATGGTCATCGCCTGCGGCGCGGTCGCAAACATCTCATCGACCACCGTGGCGCGCTGCGCCTCGCTGAGTTCCGGCAGGCAGTAGTAGAGGTTAATCAGCGCACGACGACGTGCCCCTTTTGCCAGCTTGCCGGCAAAGCGGCCTAAACGGCCCAGTAGCGGATCGCGCACTTTCGGCGGCAGATACGCCAGCCCGGCCAGCGCGCCAATTGCCAGCCAGCTGCCCCAGTATTGTGGTTTTAAAAAAGAACGTTCAAAAACGGGAATAAATTCAATGTTATTTTTTTTACGGGTTTCCATGCACTCGCCTCAAGCAATGACCGGCTAATGATAGTGACCACCTGAAAATTTGCAATCGTCCTGCGCCAGATAGCAAAAACCGACGGAAAAACCGTCGGTTTTTGCATGGGCTGACGAATACGCTTACTTCAGGCCAAGCTGAGGCAGCCAGGTCTTCACCTGCGCCAGATAATCGCTGCGCGCTTTGCCGGTCAGACCTTCCATACGCGGAAGTTTGGCTGTTAACGGATTCACCGCCTGATTATTGATCCAGATTTCAAAATGCAGGTGCGGCCCGGTAGAACGTCCGGTATTGCCTGACAGACCGATTCGGTCGCCACGCTTCACCTTCTGGCCTGGCTTCACCAGCACTTTCTTCATGTGCATGTAGCGTGTCATATACTGACGGCCATGACGAATCGCGACGTAGTTACCCGCGGCGCCGCCATTTTTCGCCACAACGATCTCGCCATCGCCCACGGCCAGTACCGGCGTGCCAATAGGCAGGGCAAAGTCGACACCTTTATGTGGCGCAATACGACCAGTGACCGGATTGAGACGACGCGGATTAAAGTTCGACGACACCCGATACTGCTTCACCGTCGGGAAACGCATAAAGCCGCGCGCCAGACCGGAACCGCTGCGATCGTAGAACTTGCCATCTTCAGCCCGAAAAGCGTAGTAGTCTTTGCCACCGCTGCGCAGGCGGACACCCAGCAACTGGCTCTGCGCACTCTTGCCATCCAGCATTTCACGTGACATCAGTACGCTGAACTGGTCGCCCGCACGCAGCTTGCGGAAATCCATCTGCCACTGCAGCGCCTTGATGACGCTACTGGTTTCGGCTCCGGTCAAGCCGGCACGCTGAGCGCTGGCCGCGAAACTGCCGCGCACCTCGCCCTGCATTACGCTGTTGCGCCATTCGCCCTTCTGCATCTCCGCATGCATTGCAAAGCCGCCTTTCGGGGTGCGCTCATAAATGCGGGTTTCGCGGCGGGAGATCTCCCAGCTCAGGGTTTTCAGGCTGCCATTATCATCCAGCGTCCAGCTCAGTTGCTGCCCCACCTGCAGATTACGCAGATCGCGATCGCTCATTACCAGCGCATTGATGTCGCCAATGTCGATGCCATACTGATTCAGGGCACTGCTGAGCGTATCACCCGAGGAGACGGTATAGTCGTGGACGCCTGCGGTCTCCGGCACGTCGGTGTCGACATCATCTGCAGGCAACTCTTCGTCCGGTTCCGGTGTGCTTTGATCAATCGGCTCACTGGCTTCCGGCAGCAGCGTTCGGAGTTCGTTTTTATCCAGGTCGATGGTTTTGACAATCGGTGTCACATCATCAGTGGGATGGTAAACATAAGGCCGCCAGACAGCGACGGCCAGAGTAACAACGGTTAATGAACCCAGCATAACGCGGTGGGGGCGCGGCAAATTGTTAAATGCGAGGGCGACAGAGCGGGCTATCTGCTGCACTTTTACCTATTCCTCATGCTCCATTCAGGCAGCTCTCATACTGGCTCGACAGGTGTGAGAGGAATTTCACATAGCTGTCTTTGGCTAAGCTGATATCTGTGCCCAGCGGGTCGAGCGTGCCTTTGCGCACCTGCGTTCCGCGGGCTACAGCATCGATGACTGCTGGCCTGAATTGTGGCTCAGCAAAGACGCAGACCGCCTTTTGCTCAACCAACTGTGTTCGTATCTGGTGTAAACGCTGAGCGCCCGGTTGAATTTCAGGATTCACGGTAAAGTGCCCGGTGGGCGAAAGACCGTAGTGTTTTTCAAAGTACGTGTAAGCGTCGTGAAAAACGAAATATCCTTTATTTTTAACCGGAGCAAGTTGTGCGCTGACGCGTTTGTCCGTGTCCGCCAACGCTACCTCAAACTGCTGGAGGTTGGCGTCAAGTTTGGCTTTGTCTTGCGGCATAAGTTCCAATAATTTTCCATGGATTGCAACCGCGGTCTTGCGCGCAATCTCTGGCGACAACCACAGGTGCATATTAAACTCGCCATGAT
This sequence comes from Pantoea sp., assembly GCF_032114055.1. Taxonomy (GTDB): domain Bacteria; phylum Pseudomonadota; class Gammaproteobacteria; order Enterobacterales; family Enterobacteriaceae; genus Pantoea. The sequence goes on along the minus strand of NZ_DAMCTB010000010.1, from coordinate 62,284 downwards.
GATGATGGTGAGCTTCGGCTTCATGATCTTCAGATTTTTCCGCTGTGTGCTCATCTTCATCTTCACCACCGCTAATCAATAGTGGTTTTACGCCGTCGATATTGGCCATGGCGAGATTTTTTTGCGCCGGAAGTTCAGCCACAGATTTGGCCATAAACGCTTCCATTTCAGGCCCGACCCAGACGACTAAGTCTGCGTTTTTTAAGCGTTTTGCATCAGAGGGACGCAGGGAGTAGTCATGCTCAGACGCCCCGTCCGGCAGCAGGACTTCAACCGGGGTTACCCCGTCCGCAATGGCGGAGGCGATAAAGCCGACCGGTTTGATTGATGCTACTACAGCGGACTGTGCCGGAAGGCTTAACAGTGCGGTAACGGATAAAGCGGATAAGGCGAAAATTGCGCCCTTTTTATTATGTAACATATTGCGTCATTCCATCGTGACCATGAAGTGTAATGTGATATTATAACATTCGAAATTCTGTGCAACCTGTAAATACTATGACCTCACTTGTCACACTCGAAAATGTTTCGATAAAATTTAACCAGCGTAATGTGTTATCCGGCGTCAGCCTGGCCTTGCAGCCTGGTCGTATTCTTACCCTGCTGGGTCCCAATGGTGCCGGAAAATCCACGCTGGTCCGCGTTGTGCTGGGCCTGCTTACCCCGGGCAGCGGTGTGGTTCAGCGCCTCCCCGGCCTGCGCGTCGGTTATGTTCCTCAGAAACTGCACATTGATCCGACCCTGCCGGTGACGGTTGAACGTTTCATGCGTCTGACGCGGGGCAGCAAAAATGCGGACATCCTGCCCGCCCTGAAGCGGGTACAGGCCGGCCATCTGCTCCACTCACCGCTGCAGAAACTATCAGGTGGTGAAACCCAGCGTGTACTGCTGGCACGCGCATTACTGAATCAGCCCCAGCTGCTGGTACTGGATGAGCCGACGCAGGGCGTGGATGTGAACGGTCAGGTTGCGCTCTACGACCTGATCAATCAGCTGCGCGTTGAGCTGAACTGTGGCGTCCTGATGGTTTCTCACGATCTGCATCTGGTGATGGCGAAAACCGACGAGGTTCTGTGCCTGAACCATCACATCTGCTGTTCCGGCACGCCAGAAGCGGTTTCCCAGCATCCGGAATTCATCGCCATGTTCGGCCCGCGAGGCGCGCAGGAGCTGGCGATCTATCGGCACCACCATAATCACCGTCACGATCTTCAGGGACGTATCGTTTTACGCAAAGGACAGGGTTCATCATGATTGAGTTGTTATTACCGGGCTGGATGGGCGGCGTGATGCTGGCGCTGGCGGCCGGTCCGCTGGGTTCATTTGTGGTCTGGCGCAAGATGTCCTACTTTGGCGATACGCTGGCGCACGCCTCGCTGCTTGGGGTGGCGTTTGGCCTGCTGCTGAACGTAAATCCTTACTACGCGGTGATTCTGGTGACCGTCTGCCTGGCACTGGGGCTGGTCTGGCTGGAACGTCGTCCGCATCTGGCTATCGATACCCTGCTGGGGATCATGGCACACAGCGCCTTGTCGCTGGGTCTGGTTGTGGTCAGCCTGATGAAGAATGTCCGCGTGGATCTGATGGCGTATCTGTTTGGCGATCTGCTGGCGATAACGCCCGACGATCTCTGGATGATGGGCGGCGGCGTGATTGTGGTGCTGCTGGTTATGGCGTGGCAGTGGCGTTCCCTGTTGTCGATGACCATCAGTCCGGAACTGGCGCAGGTTGATGGCGTGAACATTCAGCGTACACGTCTGATCCTGATGCTGGTCACGGCGCTGACCATCGGCGTAGCGATGAAGTTTGTCGGCGCACTGATTATCACCTCACTGCTGATTATCCCGGCCGCAACCGCGCGCCGTTTCGTGCGTTCACCGGAAGGGATGGCGACCACCGCCGTGATCATCGGCGTGATTGCCGTCACCGGCGGGCTGACCTTCTCCGCCTTTTACGACACCCCTGCCGGCCCTTCCGTGGTGCTCTGCGCCGCCATCCTGTTCATCATCAGCATGGTGCGCAAACCGGCCATGTAACTACGCTTCGCGCGTAATGCCGAAGTGACGGTAAGCATGCTGCGTGGCCAGACGGCCACGCGGCGTGCGCTGAATGAATCCCTGCTGAATCAGGAAAGGTTCAATCACATCTTCGATGGTTTCGCGCTCTTCACCAATCGCCGCCGCGAGGTTGTCCAGCCCGACCGGCCCGCCCATAAACTTGTCGATGATCGCCAGCAGCAGCTTACGGTCCATGTAATCGAACCCTTCACTGTCCACGTTGAGCATATCCAGCGCGCTGCAGGAGACCTCCCCGCTGAGATCGCCGTTGGCCCGCACCTCGGCAAAGTCACGCACCCGGCGCAGCAGGCGGTTAGCGATACGCGGTGTACCGCGCGCACGGCGGGCGATTTCCAGCGCCCCGTCGTCACTCAGCGCCAGGCCGAGACAGGCGGCGCTACGCCCGACGATGTGCTGCAGATCCTTCACCTGATAAAACTCCAGCCGCTGGACGATGCCAAAACGGTCGCGCAGCGGCGACGTCAGCGAGCCTGCGCGGGTCGTGGCGCCAATCAGGGTAAACGGCGGCAGATCGAGCTTAATCGAGCGCGCGGCAGGCCCTTCACCAATCATGATGTCCAGCTGATAATCTTCCATCGCCGGATAGAGCACCTCTTCGACCACCGGTGAGAGGCGGTGAATTTCATCGATAAACAGCACGTCATGCGGTTCGAGGTTGGTCAGCATGGCGGCCAGATCGCCGGCCTTCTCCAGTACCGGGCCCGAGGTGGTGCGCAGATTCACGCCCATCTCGTTGGCCACGATGTTCGCCAGCGTGGTTTTTCCCAACCCTGGCGGCCCAAAGATCAGCAGATGATCGAGTGCATCGCCACGCAGCTGTGCCGCCTTGATGAAAATCTCCATCTGCTCGCGCACCTGCGGCTGACCGACATATTCGTTCAGCAGTTTCGGGCGTATTGCGCGGTCGATTAACTCTTCTTCGTTAACGCTGGCAGCAGAGACCAGACGGTCGGCTTCAATCATGACTTACCTCAAATGGCGGCGCGAAGTGCTTCACGGATCAGCGTTTCGCAATCCGCATCCGGTCGGCCGACTTTACTGATCATACGGCTCGCTTCCTGCGGTTTATAACCCAGGGATACCAGCGCTGCAACCGCTTCGGATTCGGCATCGTTCGTTTCCGGCTCCGGACCCGGCGTGGTGAGAGTAAAGGCGGAGTCGCCGCCAAACAGGTCGCCGTGCATCCCTTTGAAGCGGTCCTTCATCTCTACCACCAGGCGCTCGGCAGTCTTTTTACCGACGCCTGGCAGTTTCACCAGTGAGGCGATCTCCTCTTTCTCCACCGCCGTGACAAACTGCTGCGCCGACATACCGGAGAGGATAGCCAGCGCCAGCTTCGGCCCGACGCCATTAACTTTGATTAATTCACGAAACAGCGCGCGCTCCTGCTTGCTGTTGAAACCAAACAGCAGCTGAGCATCTTCACGCACCACGAAGTGGGTGAAGATCACCGCTTCCTGCTGAAGTTCAGGCAGCTCATAAAAACAGGTCATGGGCATGTGAATTTCATAGCCTACGCCGTGTGCCTCAAGCAGCACCAGTGGCGGCTGCTTTTCCAGAATATTGCCCCGTAAACGACCTATCACCTGAATGCTTCCTTAACTGACGAATGTGGCGGATTTTATAACATAAAAAAGGCTGGATGAATATCCAGCCTGAGAGTCTGCTCCACGCGCGTGTCGCTAACCCGAACGTAATCGTCCACGCGTCAGCACCAGCTTGCTGTCGCTCATCCGCGCCGCATTCTGCGCGACGTGGCAGTGCGTGATGGCAATCGCCAGCGCATCGGCCGCATCCGCCTGCGGATTGGCAGGCAGCTTGAGCAGGGTGCGCACCATGTGCTGCACCTGGCTTTTTTCGGCACTGCCGATGCCGACCACGGTCTGTTTAACCTGACGGGCGGCATACTCAAACACCGGCAGATCGTGATTCACCGCGGCCACAATAGCGGCCCCGCGCGCCTGGCCCAGCTTCAGCGCCGAGTCGGCATTCTTCGCCATAAACACCTGTTCAATGGCGAAGAAATCGGGCGAAAACTGCGTGATAATTTCGCAAACGCCCGCGTAGATCAGCTTCAGTCTGGCGGGCAACTCGGCGGTATTAGTGCGGATACAGCCGCTGCCCAGATAGGTGAGCTGGCGGCCGGTCTGACGGATAACGCCATAACCGGTGATGCGTGAGCCGGGATCGATACCCAGGATAATCGACATTACGCCTCTCCGGTTAACGTGATGACAGCAGACGCCATTACAGCGTTTCCGCCACCTCGTCTGAGATTTCACCGTTGTGGTAAACCTCCTGCACATCGTCGCAATCTTCCAGCATGTCGATCAGACGCAGCAGTTTTGGCGCTGTCTCGGCATCCATTTCCGCTTTGGTGGTCGGGATCATCGACACTTCGGCGGTATCGGCTTTCAGGCCTGCGGCTTCCAGCGCATCACGCACCGCGCCCATCTCTTCCCAGGCGGTGAAAACATCAATTGCGCCGTCATCATAGCTGACAACATCTTCGGCACCCGCTTCCAGCGCCGCTTCCATCACCGCATCTTCATCCTGACCCGGTGCATAGGAGATTACGCCCTTCTTGTTAAACAGATAGGCTACTGAGCCATCTGTGCCGAGGTTGCCACCGGTTTTGGTGAAGGCGTGGCGCACTTCGCCCACAGTACGGTTACGGTTGTCACTGAGGCATTCAATCATGATGGCGGAGCCGCCCGGACCATAACCTTCATAGATGATGGTTTCCATGTTGGCGTTGTCTTCGCCGCCCACACCGCGGGCGATAGCGCGATCCATGGTGTCACGCGTCATGTTGTTCGCCAGTGCCTTATCCATCGCGGCACGCAGACGCGGGTTAGAGCCCGGATCACCGCCGCCCAGCTTAGCGGCCGTCACCAGTTCACGAATAATTTTGGTGAAAATTTTGCCGCGCTTAGCGTCCTGTGCCGCCTTACGGTGTTTGGTGTTTGCCCACTTACTGTGTCCAGCCATTTCTCTTTTCTCCGATCTTTTACAGGGTGCAGACGCTCTGCGCTGCGGACTGCGCCTCCGGCCCGGCTCTTACAGGATCTGCCTGTATGCCCGATGAGGGCGTCCCTGGCGGGGCGAGCTTCGTGAATCGTGCGCTGACGACTTCACGCTGGCGGCGGACAACCTCGCGGCACCGATTACGCCTGACTGTTTAATTGTCTGGTGCAGTCCTGTTAAAACTCACCATATTGATAAAATCTACGCGACCGGCCGCCGTAAAAGCGGGCGGTGACACGCATTCAGGTAAATTCTTCAATTGCCTGGCGGTTACTCCATGATCGGGTTAATGCTGCTGCCTCCGCCGCCGCCAGCCAGCGAAACGCCAGGTGTTCGGTCAGGGAAATCTCCCGCTCCTGCGGCAGTTGCAGGCGAAACCAGTACTCGTGATTATGGGTAACATCCGGCGCGTAGCGATGGCGGAAGTGGGGGAAGATTTCAAAGTCAATCTGACGCTGACAATCCTCTATCTCCAGCCGCTCAGCCACGACGTCGATACCGACCTCTTCATTCACTTCACGACACGCGGTCGCCAGCGGCGTCTCTCCCGGTTCCAGGCTGCCGGTCACCGACTGCCAGAACGAGGGATCGTCACGCCGCTGCAGCATTAACATCCGGCCAGTATCCCGCGCCGAAATCACGACCAGCACTGAAACCGGGTGTTTGTAGCCCATTATTTATTCTCAGGCTTGTCTTTTTTCACGATCTGAATGCCCAGCTCCTGCAGAGAAGCGGGATTCGCTTCGCTTGGCGCTTCGGTCATCATGCAGGCCGCTGCCGTGGTTTTCGGGAAGGCGATAACGTCACGGATGTTGTCGGTGCCGGTCAGCAGCATGGTCAGGCGATCCAGGCCAAAAGCCAGGCCTGCATGCGGAGGCGTACCGAACTTCAGCGCATCCAGCAGGAAGCCAAACTTCTCACGCTGCTCGTTCGCTTCAATGCCCAGAATGCTGAAGACCGTCTGCTGCATTTCGCCGTTGTGGATACGCACGGAACCGCCACCCACTTCATAACCGTTGATGACCATGTCGTAGGCATTCGCCACGGCACGGGTCGGATCGGCGGCCAGCTCTGAGGCGCTCATCTCTTTCGGTGCGGTAAACGGATGGTGCATCGCCGCCAGACCGCCCTCTTCGTCCTCTTCGAACATCGGGAAATCAATAACCCACAGCGGTGTCCAGGCGTTTTCATCGGTGATGCTGAGATCGCGGCCCACTTTCAGGCGCAGCGCACCCAGGGCGTCAGCCACGACTTTGGCACGGTCGGCACCGAAGAAGATGATGTCGCCATCCTGCGCGCCGGTGCGGCTCAGAATGCCTTCGACAATCTCTGCATTCAGGAATTTGGCGACCGGGCTCTGTACGCCTTCGAGGCCGTCAGCACGGACATTGACCTTCATCCACGCGAGGCCTTTCGCGCCGTAGATCTCGACAAATTTGCCGTACTCATCAATCTGCTTGCGGCTCAGCTGCGCACCGGCAGGTACACGCAGCGCGGCTACGCGGCCTTTGGCGTCGTTCGCCGGACCGGAGAAGACCTGGAACTCCACGTTTTTCAGCAGGTCGCCTACGTCCACCAGCTCCATCGGGTTACGCAGATCCGGCTTATCGGAACCGTAGCGATGCATCGCTTCCGCAAAGGTCATCTGCGGGAACTCGCCGAGATCAACGCCCTGCACGTCCTGCCACAGGTTGCGGATTAAACGCTCCATGATTTCACGCACCTGAGGCGCGGTCATGAAGGAGGTTTCAACGTCGATCTGGGTGAATTCTGGCTGACGGTCAGCGCGCAGATCTTCATCGCGGAAACATTTAACAATCTGATAGTAGCGATCAAAACCCGACATCATCAGCAGCTGCTTAAAGAGCTGCGGTGACTGCGGGAGCGCGTAGAATTTGCCTTTGTGCACCCGGCTCGGCACCAGATAATCACGCGCGCCCTCAGGGGTCGCTTTAGTCAGCATCGGGGTTTCAATATCCAGGAAACCTTCGTCATCCATAAAACGACGGACAAAGCTGGTGATTTTTGCGCGGGTTTTCAGACGCGTCACCATTTCAGGACGACGCAGATCCAGATAGCGGTACTTCAGACGCGCTTCTTCACTGTTGGTCTGGTTTGAGTCCAGCGGCAGAGGCTCAGAGCGGTTAATAATGGTCAGCGCCTGGGCGAACACTTCCACTTCGCCAGTTGCCATGTCGCTGTTTTTATTCTTCTCGTCACGCGCACGAACAATACCGGTGATCTGGATACAGAATTCGTTACGCAGTTCAGAAGCCAGCTTAAACGCGTCCTCACGATCGGGATCAAAAAACACCTGCACGATACCTTCGCGGTCGCGCATATCGATAAAGATCAAACTGCCCAGATCGCGGCGGCGGTTTACCCAGCCGCAAAGGGTGACTTGCTGACCCACATGAGACAGATTGAGCTGTCCGCAATATTCTGTACGCATAACACTATCCTTTTAACTTCGCCGCTGCAGCTGACAGCATCCAGCCGCGTTGCCTTATGTGATGCTGTCGCAAAAATGGCGGCTATTATAATGGAAAAAGGCAGGCAGGATAAGCAGATCCACGCCAAAGCGCCGATTTCCTGTGTGCATTTGCCCCTCGGCACGACGCTGAAGGATAATGGGCTATCTTAACCTGTCGTCAGGAGCGCGCGTGACACTTCGTATTGGCCTGCCCCAGTGGCAGCATTCACACTGGAAACGCTGGGGTATCGGGAGCCTGGCGGATTATGCCCGTTATTTCCACTGTGTGGAGGGAAATACCACGCTTTATGCGCTGCCGAATGCTGAGACGGTGATGCGCTGGCGCGACATGACCCATGAGGCGTTTCGATTCTGCTTTAAATTTCCTAACACCATCAGCCATCAGGCGGCGCTGCAACACAGCGACGATCTGCTGACCGATTTCCTGCGGCTGATGGAGCCGCTGGCCGACCGCATCGGTCAGTACTGGCTGCAGCTGCCGGCCAGCTTCTCACCGGCGGAGCTGGATGCGCTCTGGCATTTCCTGGATAGCCTGCCGCGCCGCTTTCATTACGGCGTCGAGGTCCGCCATCCGGCGTTCTTTGCCAAGGGTGACGCGGAGCGGGCACTGAATCGGGGTCTGCTGGCGCGCGGCGTTAACCGCGTAATGCTCGACAGCCGTCCGGTGCACGCCTCCACCTCACAGAGTCCGGCCGCGCTGGTCGCCCGTTCCCAGAAGCCTCGCGTACCGCCGCATGCCCTGCGCACCGGAACGCAACCGATGGTGCGGTTTATCGGCAGCGACAGCGTGGAGGAGAGCGTGCCGCTGTTTCAGATCTGGCACGAGAAGCTGATGGCGTGGCAGCAGCAGGGCGACGTGATGCTGTTTCTGCATACGCCTGATATGGGGCAGGTCTTTCCGCTGGTTCAGGCTCTCTGGCCGCAGCTGCAGCAGATCGACCCCGGCATTGGCAGCGGGCCAGACTGGCCGCAACAGAGCTCACTGTTTTGATAACGTAACAGGACAGCGCCTGCTCCGCTGGCTAGACTAACCCCTTTACCAAAGGCGACAGGAGTCCCGATGATTAGCGCATTATATGTAGTACTGGGTGCAATACTGGTGATGAAATTCACGCTGGACGTGGTGCGTTATCGTCGTTTCTATCATGTGGCCTATGGCGACGGCGGCTATCACGACCTGAAGATGGCGATTCGGATTCACGGCAATGCCATCGAAACCGTTCCACTGGCGCTGCTGCTGCTGGTCATGATGGAGATGAATGGCGCCGATATCTGGATGGTGCATCTCACTGGTCTGCTCTTCTTCATCAGCCGGCTGCTGCATGCCTGGGGTCTGCGGAGCAGCGCGATGGCAGGCCGTAAATATGGCATGATGCTGACGCTGTTTTCGCTGTGCGGCATGGTGATTTTTAACCTGATCTACCTGCCGTGGGATCTGGTTCTGTCGCTGCATTAAGCCAGCCGGGGTTAAGGGGTGCAGCCTGCCCCACTTTCTGCCAGAATAGCGCCCTTTCCGTCGTCTCTTCGGATTTTCGATATGTCTGACCGCGATCAACTCTTTTCAGCGCCCATTGCAAAACTGGGCGACTGGACCTTTGACGAGCGTGTTGCTGAAGTTTTTCCTGACATGATTCAGCGCTCGGTGCCAGGCTACTCCAACATCATTTCGATGATTGGTATGCTGGCTGAACGTTTTGTCACCCCCGATAGCCAGGTTTATGACCTGGGCTGTTCACTGGGCGCGGCGACCCTGTCGGTACGCCGCAATATTCATGTGCCGGGTTGCCAGATTATTGCCGTGGATAACTCCCCGGCAATGGTCGAGCGCTGTCGTCGTCATCTGGATGCCTTTCGCGCTGACACGCCCGTCACCGTGCTGGAAGCAGATATCCGCGATGTTCCCATCGAAAATGCCTCGCTGGTGGTGCTGAACTTCACGCTCCAGTTTCTGGAACCGCCTGCCCGGCTGGCGCTACTGCAGAAGATCTGGCAGGGCCTGAAACCGGGTGGTGCGCTGGTGCTGTCAGAAAAATTCAGTTTTGAAGATGCCGACGTCGGCGAACTGCTGTTCAACATGCATCACGACTTCAAACGCGCCAACGGTTACAGCGAACTGGAGATCAGTCAGAAACGCAGCATGCTGGAAAACGTGATGCTGACGGACAGCGTTGAAACCCATAAAGCCCGCCTGAAACAGGCGGGTTTCCCGCACGCCGAACTCTGGTTCCAGTGCTTTAACTTTGGATCCCTGGTGGCATTGAAATGATCGACTTTGGCCGTTTTTATCAGCAAATCGCCGTGGGTCCGCTGGCGAAGTGGCTGGAAGTTTTACCGGCACAAATCAGCGAGTGGCAGCGTGAAAACCTGCATGGGCACTTCCGTGACTGGTACAAGTCGCTGGAATATCTGCCGCTGCTGGAGCCGCAAAAGCTCGACCTGTTGCACAGCGTGACCGCCGATCGCGATGACATCAGCGATCGTCATCGTCAGGGGATTGAAAAGTTACTGCGCAACCTGATGCCGTGGCGTAAAGGCCCCTATTTCCTCTATGGCACCCATATCAATACTGAATGGCGCTCGGACTGGAAGTGGGAACGCGTGATTCCGCATATCTCCCCGCTGGCGGGTCGGACGGTGCTGGATGTGGGCTGCGGCAGTGGCTATCACATGTGGCGGATGATTGGTGCCGGCGCGCATCTGGTGGTCGGCATCGATCCGATGCAGCTGTTTCTGGTGCAGTTCGAAGCGGTACGCAAGCTGCTGAATGACGATCGCCGGGCGCACATGCTGCCGCTGGGGATCGAGCAGTTACCCGCGCTGCAGGCCTTTGATACCGTCTTTTCGATGGGGGTGCTCTATCACCGCCGCTCCCCGCTGGATCACCTGCTGCAGCTGAAAAACCAGCTGGTGAGCGGCGGCGAACTGGTGCTGGAGACACTGGTCATTGAGGGGGATGTCAACCAGGTGCTGGTGCCGGGCGAGCGTTATGCGCAGATGCGCAACGTCTTCTTTATCCCCTCTGCCGACGCTCTGAAGAGCTGGCTGGAAAAGAGTGGGTTTGTTGATGTCCGCATCGTCGATTTCGCCCGCACCACCACAGAAGAGCAGCGCCGTACCGACTGGATGACCAGCGAGTCGCTGGCGGAATTCCTCGATCCCGACGATCCCGGCAAAACGGTTGAAGGCTACCCTGCGCCCCTGCGCGCCGTGCTGGTCGCCACCAAACCTTAAGCGCTTAGCGGCGAGACAACGCCAGTTTCGCCGCAAAGCCGATAAACACGCAGCCGGTCAGGCGATCCATCACCTTCAGGATCGACGGCTTTCTCAGATGCCGCGCAAAATAGTGGCTGCCCGCAATCAGCACCGCATTCCAGACCAGCCCCAGCACCATGTGCGCCAGCGCCATCAGGCTGCACCAGAGCGCGACAGACGCGCCTGCCGGAATAAACTGCGGCAGGAAGGTGACATAAAAGACGCCCACTTTCGGGTTCAGCAGATTTCCCGTTAATCCCCGCAAAAAGCAGGCCAGATAACCCTGCGGCCTGACCGGCACCTCATCTGCCGTCGCCACTGGCTGCTGGCGCGGGTGGAGCAGTAACCTGATCCCCAGATAGAGCAGCCAGCCTGCGCCAGTCCACTTCAGCAGGTTATAGGCAAGTTCTGAGGCCATCAGCAGTGCGCCCAGCCCGAATCCTACCGCAATCCCCCAGAGCAGACAGCCCAGCGTCACGCCAGCGGCCGTGACCCAGGCACGCTGCCAGCCCTGCGCCAGCGCGGTGCGCAGAACCAGCGCCGTATCAAAGCCCGGGGTCAGCGTCAGGATGGTTATCGCAAACAGAAAAGAAAACAGCGTGGCGGTCATCATCACATCTCCATTGCTTCTTACAGGGGTGTTCACACCGCGAAACCGTTCGGGTGGCCGGGTGCCGGGGCCTGCTCACCAGAATGACCAGAATGTGCCAGGCTGGATCAGGTTAATTCATTCCTGTCATGGAGTTGTGGTTATGAGTAAATTTATTTTTTCGTCACCCCGAAAATATGTGCAGGGCGCCGGTGTGCTGGATGAGCTGGGGACCTGGCTGGCCGAACTGGGCGATCAGGCGTTTCTGGTGGCGGACGACGTCGTCTGGAAACTGATTGGTGAACGCACGCAGCAGACGCTGCAGTCGGCTGGTATCGGCTTCAGCTGGCAGCAGTTTAACGGTGAAGCCTCCAGTAACGAAATTACCCGTCTCAGCAAACTGGCGCAGGATCAGGGCTGTAATGTGGTGGTCGGGCTGGGCGGCGGTAAAACGCTGGACACCGTGAAAGCGATAGCGGATGAGCTGAAACAGCCGGTGGCGATTGTGCCGACGATCGCCTCCACCGATGCGCCCTGTAGCGCCCTGTCGGTGATCTATTCCGACAGCGGGGTTTTCGAGAGTTATCGCTTTTACACTAAAAATCCTGACCTGGTGCTGGTGGACACGGCAGTCTGCGCCAGCGCCCCGGCTCGCCTCTTTGCGTCGGGCATTGCCGATGGTCTGGCCACCTGGGTTGAAGCGCAGGCGGTGGCGCGTTCACATGCCAAATCAATGGTCAATGGCGATCCGACCCTGGCCGGACTGGCGATTGCCCGCACCTGTGAAGAGACGCTGCTGAAGTGGGGCTACAGCGCCTATATCGCCGTGACCGAAAAGCGGGTCACGCCCGCCGTGGAAGCGGTGGTCGAGGCAAATACGCTGCTCTCCGGGCTGGGCTTTGAAAACGGCGGCCTTGCTGGGGCTCACGCGATTCACAATGGGTTTACCGCGATTGATGGCGAGATCCATCATCTGACCCACGGCGAGAAAGTGGCCTATGGCACGCTGACGCAGATGGTGCTGGAGCAGCGTCCGGATGAAGAGATTGCCCGCTATATTCGCTTCTATCGCGCGATCAACATGCCGACGACGCTCAAAGAGATGCATCTGGAGAATGAAAGCTGGGAGAATCTGGTGAAGATCGGATCCCTGGCAAACAGCGACGGCGATACGCTGAAAAACCTCAATCCTCATCTTGCGCCAGAGGATATCGCCAATGCGCTGCTGGCGCTGGATGCCTTCAGCCGCACGGTGAAATAACCCTTAGCAGGCGATCGGCGGGTCGCCTGTTACTCGTCCGCCGCAGGCTTCGAATCCCAGTACTCATATTTATAAGCGGAACTGAGATGGCGTTCCAGGGTACCGCGCGTGAAGACTTCTGTCTCATGCTGGTAGCTCAGGGTGCAGTTGCCAACCTCATCCCAGGACTGACACTCATCAACTGAGCGGATGGTGCTGAGCGGCGTGCTCTCCAGGGTATCGAGACGCTTTTCACGCCATTGCGCATCATAACTGTAGCGGTCGCTGCCGCGGGCAGAAGTGGTATGCGTCACCAGCCCTTGGGCATTCCAGTGATAGTAAAACTCACCGTTGCTTAGCGGATCGCTGCCGCGGGCCACGCTCTTTTCAAGCCGAAGCTGGCGATCATAGCGATAGGTGGTGTCGGTAAAGCCGCGCCTGCCCATGGTAGTAAAGCGATCAGAGGCGCTGGTGATATTGCCGTGCTCGCCCTTCTGCCAGTTGATCGTTCCCTGCCGGTTTTCGACTACCTCCTCTTTTCCCGCCTTCAGCACCTTAACCAGCCAGGCATACTCGGCGACCCAGCCGCCCTGAACGCGGGTGATGTGCTGCTCCATACTAAGAGTCACGTTGCGTTCACTTTTATCATAGCTGACGTCGGCTACTGTCAGTTCGCCGCAGGCATCAAACTGCCCCAGCACCCGCTTTTGTGAATTCACATCTTTGCCAAATTCCCCGGCCACCACCTGCTTCACCGCACCTCTGGCATTACCGCCCAGCAGAATCAGCTGATTGCTGTTCGCTACGGCAGCCACGCTGCATCCACCGGCCGCCGCATGGCTGCTGCAGGAGAGTGTCAGCGTCAGGATCAGAAGAGCCATCAGATTCCGTTTCATAGGGTAAGCTCCGGGCGATGATGCTTTGAGTGTAACCGCTGCGGCGTCGGGTCGCCGTTAAACCTGCAGACTTTTGTCCGCCGCGCCCGGTAACAGACAATCCGAAGCCTGATCGTTCCGGCTTTCAGGGCAGCCGGGGCGGAACGGAAATAAATGGGATGATCATCGCTCTGACACAGGCGCGCGGGCGCGTGAATAGCCATCACAGCAGACGCTGAACAAAAAGAACCCCAGCAAGCGTACTGGGGTTTGGTACTTGCAAACATCACGTCAATAATCGGCGTGCTGCGCGGCAAAATCTGTTGTGGTTCAGGCAACCCGAACGGAGCTCATCTGCATCACGCTTTTCATTGCCTCCACTACGTCGCCATCGACACAATAGCGGCTGAACTCATCAGTTTCGGCTTCTGAACACATGGAGACGCCCGCTTTGCGGTAGCGCATCGGCGACGCCATCAGGCGACTGGCCGAGCTGTGGACTTCGTTGATGCCCATATCAAGAAACTTTTGCAGGTTGCTGAGGCGCACGCCCGCACCGGCCATAATAATAGGACCCGTGCTGCTCTGATTTAGTTCCCTGAGCAGTGCAATTCCGTTTTCCGCACTCTGCTGCTGACCGGATGTGAGAATACGCGTCACCCCTAAATCCGTGAGTGTCTCCAGCGCGCGCCTCGGACTGTGACAGAGGTCAAACGCCCGGTGGAAGGTCACGGCCAGGCCATCACACAGCGCCATAATCTGCCGCATCTGCCCCAGATTAACGTGAGCATCCTCATCCAGCATCCCGATAACCAGACCGGGAAAGCCGAGTTCACGAACAAGCGCCACGTCCGATTTCATCGTCTCGAATTCGCGAGCGGTATAGCAGAAATCGCCGCCACGGGGCCGGATAATGGGATGAACCGGAATCGAAATATCCCGTCGGGCAGTCTGCAATGTCCCCATCGACGGGGTCAGTCCTCCTTCACGCGGCGCGGCGCAGAGTTCAACCCGATCGGCCCCCGCCTGTTGTGCGATCACGGCGCAATCCACGCCATAGCAGCAAATTTCCAGTGTGGTCATTCTCTTCTCCTTTACATGACTCTGGTTCAGGGCAGATTCATCAGTTAGTCTGGCTGCTGGAATGAGTTTACCGGGAAAGTTAACTATGGCATTCAATTTCGACCAACGGATAGACCGTCGTCACAGCGATAGCCTTAAATGGAACAAATATGCGGACCAGGACATTCTGCCGCTGTGGGTGGCCGATACCGATTTCCGATCGCCTGAGTGTGTGATTGAGGCAATTAAAACCCGCGCCGCACATGGGATTTTTGGCTATGGCGATACGCCGGTCGCCTTTATCGACAGCGCGGTGTCGTGGCTCGCCTCGCGCTATCAGTGGCACGTTAATCCTGAATGGATTGTGGTGCTGCCGGGTGTGGTCAGCGCGCTGAATCTGGCCGTGCGGGCGTTTACCGCCCCCGATGAGCTGACCGTGGCGCCCACGCCCATCTATCCGCCGTTTCGCGGTGCTGCCAGACTGGCCGAACGGGGTCAGATCAACCTGCCTCTGACGCTGCAACAGGGACGCTGGGTGCTTGATTTGGACAGCGCAGAAGCGGCGCTGACCAGAGAGGCGCGACTGTTGATGCTCTGCAACCCGCAGAATCCGGGCGGGACCGTTTATCGCCGCGAAGAGCTCGAAGCCCAGCTGAAATTTGCGCAGAAGCATGATTTGATTGTCTGCTCTGACGAGATCCACAGCGATCTGCTGCTGGAGCCGGGAGCTCAGCACATTCCTTTTGCTTCACTGAGTGAAGAGGCGGCACAGCGCAGCGTCACGCTGATGTCACCCTCAAAGACCTTTAATATCGCCGGTCTGGGTGCCTCTGTTGCCATCATCCCCAACGCAGAACTGCGTGCCCGCTTTAACCGACTGCGTCGCGGCATTGTGCCGGAGGTGGATATCCTTGCCCTGACCGCCGCTACTGCCGCCTGGCGTGAGGGGGAGCCCTGGCTGAAAGCCCAGAATGCCTATCTGCGCAGCAACCGTGACTGGCTGGTGTCGCAGGTCAATAAGATGAACGGCCTGAGCGTCGCCTCACCGGAGGCGACCTATCTCGGCTGGATTGACGCCAGCGCGCTGAACGTTGCCAGTCCTGCGCTCTATTTTGAAAAATATGGACTTGGCCTGACGGCCGGACGCGAGTTTGGTAACGATCAGTTTGTCCGTCTCAATTTTGGCTGCACCCGGGCACTGCTGGATGAGGCCGTTGCGCGCCTGAAGCGCGCACTGGCCGCCCGCACTTAGGGCTGTTCGCTGGCGACAATCTCTTCCAGTCGCCACGGATGAAACTTGATGGTCGTCTGCCCATCCGTCACCGCCAGGGTCGGATTGGGCAGGCGCTCATTCTCGCCCTGCGGTGAGCTGGTTTTAAAAGAGATACCCGGCTGCGTCAGCGCATCGTCTGACAGTAACGCCATGGCACGCACACCCAGCATCTGATGATCGCCGCGCAGCACCACCTCAATATGCTCCCAGCCCTCATGGCGATACCGTTTTTCACCGGGCCACGGCAGCTCAACCACATCGATCTCCCGTTCGGCCACCCGCAGTGGATCATGCAGCTTAAACAGGCAAATCTGCCGTCCGTTGATTGTGGCTGCCGAAAATTGATGGCCAATCCGCTGCAGGCCTTGCTGCCAGCGCATCGCGGTGGTTTCCTGGTGACAACGCACAGCAATATGGTCAATTTCAAGATCGTTAAGGCGCAGACCGAGTCGCTGCGCAAAATTCAGCAACGATTCTTCAAAACGTTCTAAATCTGTCTTTAAATCATCCAATTCTGGCGGAAAAGATCTTTTCACTACCCCGATTCCTCATAATTTGTTTAGCATTTATAATCTGTCTGGTTTATTGTGCGCCGCCTGCTGAGCAACGTAAAATGATAAGATTCATCTTATTTGCCCGGAAATTTAACGCAAAACCTTATAATAACAGCTTTCATTTCGGATTTATCTTCTGTTTAGGGCCATGAGTTGCTTGATGAAAGTGGTATAAGATAATGATTTATATAGCTTTCTTTGATACAATAAGATAACTCTTATTTGAAGCTGAAACAATTGCAGCCCTTAGCGCCTTCCTATAAATTTGACCTAACACAACCAAAAGGAATGGCTCTATGTCTATGCTCATCGTTGTCGCTGTCCTTATCGCACTGATGGGATTTGCAATTTCCCGCCATTGGAAGGTGCGAGAAGATAAAAGCGTAAAGAACCCTCGCCGTCACTTACGACGCCGTTAACGCCTCCGGGAAACATCTTATTTAGCTCTGTTTCCCCACTTCATCCAACTACTGACGCCCACTGACATTTCACGTATACTTTTCCCCTCATTTTTTTCCGTTTTGTCTGCCGTATCCGTTTCACTGTTCCAGTGACGCGCTCGGTTCAGGCAAGATGATGACAGCCCGGCTTCGCAGGCAGGGCGTTGTAAAGCACATGAAGGTAACGCGGTGAATATTCAGGCACTTCTTTCCGAAAAAGTCAGTCAGGCAATGGTTTTAGCCGGCGCACCCGCCGATTGTGAACCGCAGGTTCGTCAGTCCGCACGGGTTCAGTTTGGAGATTATCAGGCTAACGGCATTATGGCCGTAGCGAAAAAGCTGGGACAGGCTCCACGACAGTTAGCGGAAGCGGTGATTCAGCACCTCGATCTGACCGGTATCGCCAGTAAAGTTGAAATCGCCGGCCCGGGCTTCATCAATATCTTCCTTGACCACGCCTGGCTCGCAAAACAGGTCCGCGAAGCGCTGACCCTGCCACGTCTGGGCGTGCAGCTGGCTGAACCACAGACCATCGTGGTTGACTACTCTGCGCCTAACGTGGCGAAAGAGATGCACGTTGGCCACGTCCGCTCCACCATCATCGGTGATGCGGCGGTGCGCACGCTGGAGTTTCTGGGTCACAATGTGATCCGTGCCAACCACGTCGGTGACTGGGGCACGCAGTTCGGTATGCTGATTGCGTTCCTGGAAAAGCAGCAGAATGAGGATCACGCTGAGCTGGCGCTCGCCGATCTCGAAAGCTTCTACCGTGAAGCTAAACGCACCTATGACGAAGATCCTGAATTCGCCGAGCGCGCACGCGGTTACGTTGTGAAACTGCAGGGCGGCGATGAATATTGCCGTCAGATGTGGAAGAAGCTGGTCGACATCACCATGCGTCAGAACCAGAAAATCTACGATCGCATGAACGTCACCCTGACGCGCAACGATGTGATGGGTGAAAGCCTCTACAACGATATGCTGCCCGGCATCGTCGCCGATCTGAAGCAGAAAGGCCTGGCGGTGGAGAGTGAAGGCGCTACCGTAGTGTTCCTGGATGAATTCCAGAACAAAGAAGGTGAACCGATGGGCGTCATCATTCAGAAAAAGGATGGCGGCTACCTTTACACCACCACGGATATCGCCTGTGCGAAATACCGTTACGAAACCCTGAAAGCCGACCGTGTACTCTACTACATCGACTCCCGTCAGCATCAGCATCTGGTGCAGGCCTGGACGATCGTCCGTAAAGCGGGCTACGTGCCGGAATCGGTGCCGCTGGAGCACCACGCGTTTGGCATGATGCTGGGCAAAGATGGTCGTCCGTTTAAGACCCGTAGCGGCGGCACCATCAAGCTCGCCGATCTGCTGGATGAAGCCTGGCAGCGCGCTTACACGCTGGTGCGTGAGAAGAACCCGGAGATGAGCGAAGAGGAAGTCAAAGCCCTGGCAGAAGTGGTCGGGATCAGTGCGGTGAAATATGCCGATCTCTCCAAAAGCCGCACGACGGACTACATCTTCGACTGGGACAATATGCTGGCCTTTGAAGGCAACACGGCGCCTTACATGCAGTACGCCTACACCCGCGTCCTCTCCGTATTCCGCAAGGCAGGCATTGATGCCGATTCGCTGGATGCAGAGATCGTGATTGGTGAAGAGCGTGAAGCGCAGCTTGCTACGCGTCTGCTCCAGTTTGAAGAGATCATCATGCAGGTGGCGCGCGACGGAACGCCACACGTGATGTGTGCCTACCTCTACGATCTGGCCGGACTGTTCTCAGGCTTCTATGAGCACTGCCCGATCCTCAGCGCCGAATCGGACGCCATCCGTCTGAGCCGACTGCAGCTGGCCGCGCTGACCGCAAAAACGCTGAAGCAGGGTCTGGATACGCTGGGCATCGACACCGTCGAGCGTATGTAATCGCTGAAACGGAGAGGACTGCCCTCTCCGTTTTTGATCCTGTCTCCTTTCTGCACTTCCACTATTCAGCCGCAGGATGACCTGATGTCTGTCGCCATGCATCTTATCAGCAGTCACCTTCCTGCGATTAAGCAACTGCAGTGCTTTCTGGCGGTCGCGCACGAACTTAATTTTCGCCGTGCCGCAGAACGGCTCAATATGACGCAGCCGCCGCTGACCCGACAGATTCAGAGTCTGGAAGCGCTGCTGGGGCAGACGCTGTTCGATCGCAATACGCATGATGTGACGCTGACCCGCGCGGGGCAGGCGCTGGTGGCAAAAGCTGAAGCCATCCTGAGCGCGCTGATCGAGCTGAAACAGGCTGCACAGCCCGCGGTTTCCCGCGTACGTATCGGCCTGACCCGGACGCTGAACATTGAACGGATAGCACCACTCAGTCAGCAGCTCGCAGCACTTCATGCCCGCGATGAGATCGAGATGCCCACCCAGACCTCTGTCCAGCTGCTGCAGAGTCTGGCCCGGAACAGTCTGGATCTGGTAATTACCGGCGAGAAAGGAGCTGAAACCCGTGACCTGCGGTACGTGTGGCTCTGCCGTGAGCCGCTGCTGGCAGCGATACCCGCCACGCACGCAGCCAGCCAGCAGACGCAGGTTTCACTGGCTATGCTGGCTGACCTGCCCCTGTTCTGGTTTTCACGCAGCGCCAATCCGCCGTTTTATGACAAATGTGAGCGCTACTTTTCCACGCTGAACCTGACGCTGAAACGAATAAGAGAGCCGGATGACTCGCTACTGATGTTGTCGCACATCGCCCGCGGCAGAGGATTTGCCCTGCTGCCGCAGTCAACCTGTACCTTTAATCAGGCGGGGCTCTGTTACCGTCCGCTCACCGCCGGGGCCGCTGACTCACTGGCGATTGATCTCTACGCTGTCATTCGTGCCGATGAAAAGAATACGGCTGTCCTCACGGCCCTTCAGCACCTCTCTCCCTGATCCTCCCCGCCGCCTGGTGTCGTGGGGAAAGCCGCCCGTTACCCTATTTATCCCACTCTGTATCTGGTGATACCTTTTTGGTATAACGCAAAGAGCAATTCATTGCGCTTGTCTGGAATGAAACAATCGCTTCTCACTTACGAGGAGAAACAATGAAAAAGCGCACGTTAGGTCAGGATCTGGCTGTCAGCGCCATCGGCTATGGCGCGATGGGGCTCAGCGAATTTTATGGTCAGACCGATGACCGTCAGTCATTGCAACTGCTGAACCAGCTGCACGACCAGGGTATCACCTTTATCGACAGCGCCGATCTCTATGGCCGTGGTCACAATGAGCAGCTGATCGGGCAGTTTCTGGCGGGCCTGAGCCCGGCTGAGCGGCTGAACTTCAGCATCGCCACCAAATGCGGTATCGAACGTCAGGCAGAGGAGGCGTATGCCCGCACCATCAATAATCAGCCCGACTATATTATTCGCTGCTGCGAGGCTTCCCTGAAACGGCTGGGTGTCGAACGTATCGATCTTTTCTATCTGCATCGCATCAGCCCGGCGACACCGATTGAGGAGAGCATGCAGTGCCTCAGCCGTCTGGTGCAGGAGGGGAAAATTGCCCGTATCGGACTGTGCGAAGCGTCGGCCCCGACGCTTGCGCGGGCGCATAGCGTCCATCCACTGGCGGCTCTGCAGACAGAATATTCGCTCTGGACGCGTGATATCGAAGCGGAGATCCTGCCGATGGTGAGGCAACTCGGCATCGGCCTGGTGCCCTACTCGCCGCTGGGCCGGGGTTTTCTGACCGGTAAATACCGCCAAAACAGCGATTTTGCCGAGGGTGATTTCCGTAAAAATAATGACCGTTTCCGTCAGGAGAATCTCGATCACAATCTGCGACTGCTGAAGGTGATGACGCCGCTGGCGGAAAAATATCACGCAACCACCGGACAGATCGCGCTCGCCTGGCTGCTGGCGCAGTATGAAAAGATTGTGCCCATCCCGGGCACAAAACAGCTGGCCTATCTTACCGAGAACGCGAAAGCCGCCGATCTGATGCTGGACGCGGACGATATCCGGTTGCTGAACACGCTTCATCAGCAGGTGGAGATTAAAGGCGGTCGCTACTCAGAAGAAGGAATGAAAGGCGTCAACGCCTGAGGGAAAACTGCGCACAGATTGGTGGCGATTGAGGATCGTGTGACAGGAAGAGCAGATTCAGTGGGAAAACGCGCAGTGAGGGGAAATGAACGGCAGGCGGTTAACAGCGTTGAGAAGTCACCCGGAACAGAACCGATCGCAGAATGCAGAACGTTATCAGGATGACGAGCCGGCATTAAGCGGGCGCTGCCACTGCAGCGTCACGCCTTCCAGCTTACAGCGGCAACAAAATCGCGGAAGCCATAGCCATGCCGGCTCCCGCCCGGCCGCTACTCGTAATTCACCATCACTTCGCTGCTGACCACCCGTAATCCGGGTGGCAGCGCCCCGCTGCCTGCAAAGCCAAACACCATGTGCAGGGTTTCACGGGCGTTCAGATGAGCCAGACCGCGCGTGACGCCGCTGGCCCCCTCCAGTGTCGCGCAGCGTTGCTCACCGCACAGCCGCACTTCCAGCCCGGCGGGGGCCGGTCTGCTTAGCTGGTAACGCCAGCTGATGACGCTGACTTCACCCGCAATATCCGCAGGCGGGATCAGCGGCTGCGACCGCTGCCAGCTGCCGCGATTCGCCAGCGGCGGGCCGTTGGCGCTGGCGTTCCAGGCCCCACCGCCCGCCTGCGCCAGCAGGGGCAGCAACATCAGACACATTATCAGCCCGCGCATTATTTGCCTCCGATTGTTGCCGTCATGCGGATCTGGCGGTTGTCGCTCAGCTCCAGGTTAGAGAGCACC
This sequence comes from Pantoea sp., assembly GCF_032114055.1. Taxonomy (GTDB): domain Bacteria; phylum Pseudomonadota; class Gammaproteobacteria; order Enterobacterales; family Enterobacteriaceae; genus Pantoea. Next base: position 40,605 of record NZ_DAMCTB010000010.1, on the reverse strand, counting down.
ACCAGCTGGGGCAGATTGCGGCGCAGGAAGCGCGCCAGCAGCGCACGCAGCGGATGATTGACCAGCAGGACCGGCGGCGCACCCAGCATCTCCTGACGCTGCAGGGCCGCCTGAGCCTGACTCAACAGCCGATCGGCCAGGCCCGGCTCCAGTCCACCGCCGCCCTGCAACGCCTGAAGCAGCAGACGTTCCAGCGTGGAATCCAGACCGATAACCTGTACCTCGTCATTGCCCGGGAACCACTGCTGCGTAATCGCCCGTCCCAGTGCCACACGTACCACGCTGGTCAGCTCCTGGGGATCGCTCTGCACTGGCGCATGCTCTGCCAGCGTCTCAATAATGGTACGCATATCGCGAATCGACACCCGCTCTACCAGCAGATTCTGTAATACCTTGTGCAGCGTGGTCAGTGTAATCACGCCTGGCACCAGATCTTCCGTCAGCTTCGGCATCTCCTGTGTCACCCGATCCAGCAGCTGCTGCGCTTCCTGACGGCCAAACAGCTCGCTGGCGTACTGCCCAATCAGATGATTAAGGTGCGTTGCCACGACGGTACTCGCCTCAACCACGGTAAAGCCCTGAATCTGCGCCTGCTCTTTCAGCGCGCTGTCTATCCAGACCGCCGCCAGTCCAAAGGCGGGATCGACTGTCGCTTCGCCCGGCAGCGAACCCGCTGCCGTACCTGGGTTAATCGCCATCCAGCGGCCCGGATAGGCATCACCACTCCCAATCTCCACGCCTTTCATCAGGATGCGATAGCGTGCGGGTGGCAGCTCCATGTTGTCGCGGATATGCACCACCGGCGGCAGGAAACCGACATCCTGCGCCACTTTCTTACGGATGCTGCGAATACGGCCCAGCAGTTCGCCGTTTTGCTGATGATCGACCATCGGAATCAGGCGATAACCCACTTCCATGCCCAGCGTATCCTCCAGCTGCACATCGGTCCAGGAGGCTTCCGTCGTGGCGGGCGTTTCCGGCATTTTGGTGATGCCGCCTGCCACTTCCGGTTTCTTCTTCGGCTGCATTTCGCGGCCACGCAGCCACCAGGCCAGCCCCAGCAGGGCGGCGGTAAACAGCAGGAAGACCAGGTTGGGCATGCCAGGCACCAGGCCCAGCAGGCCGATGACGCCGGCGCTGAGCATCAGGACCCGCGGATCTTTAAACAGCTGGGTAACCATCTGCTCACCGACATCCTGATCGGTGGCGACGCGCGTCACGATGACACCGGCTGCGGTAGAGATAACCAGCGCCGGGATCTGTGCCACCAGGCCATCACCGATGGTCAGCAGCGTATAGGTCTCGGCCGCATGCCCCGCATCCATCCCGTGCTGAACCACGCCCACCAGCAGGCCGCCGATGACGTTGATCACCATGATCATGATCCCGGCGATAGCATCACCGCGCACGAACTTACTGGCACCATCCATCGAACCGTAGAAGTCCGCTTCCTGGGTGACTTCGGAACGGCGGCGCTTGGCCTCATCCTCACCGATCAGGCCGGCGTTGAGGTCGGCGTCGATCGCCATCTGTTTCCCGGGCATCCCGTCCAGTACAAAGCGCGCGCCCACTTCGGCGATACGACCAGCACCCTTGGTAATGACCATGAAGTTGATGATGATCAGGATGATAAACACCACAATACCGATGGCGAAGTTTCCGCCCACCAGGAAGTGGCCAAACGCTTCAACCACCTGACCCGCCGCCGCCGCACCGGTATGCCCTTCCATCAGGATGATACGAGTGGAGGCCACGTTCAGCGCCAGGCGCAGCAGGGTTGAGAACAGCAGAATGGTCGGGAACGCCGCAAACTCCAGGGTTCGCTGGGTGAACATCGCCACCAGCAGGACCATAATCGACAACGCAATATTGAAGGTGAACAGCAGATCGAGGATGAACGGCGGCAATGGCAGAACCATCATCGACAGAATCATCATGATCAGCACCGGTCCGGCCATCACCTGCCACTGCATCTCTTTCAGGTTGCCCGGTAAACGTAGTTTAGCGGCCAGGTTATTAGCCATCGTTTTTGCTCTCTCCTGCAAAGTCCATCTCTGCCGGCACCGGCAGATTTTTTGGTTTGGCTGGGATCAGGCCGCCTTCGCGCTTCCAGCGACGCGACTGCCAGACCCAGGCCAGCACTTCGGCCACGGCCGCATAGAGCGCGCCGGGAATGTGCTGACCAATCTCAGTGTGACGGTACAGCGCACGCGCCAGCGGCGGTGCTTCCAGAACCGGAATGCGGTGTTCGGCACCCAGTTCACGAATTCTCAGGGCGATTTCGCCCGCGCCTTTGGCGATAACCTTCGGCGCACTCATCTTCTTCTCGTTGTACTGCAGGGCCACCGAGTAGTGCGTCGGGTTCGTCACAATGACGTCGGCCTTCGGCACGTCGGCCATCATGCGACGTCGGGCGGCGGCGCGCATCTGCTGGCGGATACGCCCTTTCACATGCGGGTCACCCTCCTGCTGTTTATGCTCGTCGCGGATCTCCTGCATGGACATCTTCAGCTTCTTGACGTGGCTGTAGAGCTGCCAGAAGACGTCATAGCCCACCATCGGAATTAGCCCCAGCATGACCAGCGAACAGCAGACCGCAATCATCTCCATGCCATGAATCAGGGCCGTGACCGGCGATTCACTGATCAGCCGCAGCATCTCAGGCCAGTGGCTCCAGATGTACCACCAACCCACCGCACCCACTAAGATCGTTTTCAGGATGCCTTTAAAGAGTTCGGTCCAGGCCTGCGCGGCGAACATCCGCTTGAAACCTGCCATCGGACTGAGTTTCTTCAGGTCGAATTTGATTGATTTACCGCTGAACACAATGCCGCCGAGCAGCATAGGCGCAGCGATGGCAACCAGCACCAGGCCGCCCATCAACGGCAGCAGCGCCATCAGCGCCTGGGTGATGAGGTTGCCGATGTGGCCGACGATAATTTTGTCATCCCTGACCATGCCGTGATCGAAGCGCAGGCCGGTTGACACCATCGCCGCCAGTCGGTGCGCCATCATGCTGCCACCAATCCACAGGATCATGATGCCAGCCAGCAGCATCAGCAAAGATGTCAGTTCGCGCGAACGCGGAATCTGGCCCTCTTCACGCGCTTTCTCAAGTCGGTGAGCCGTGGGCGATTCTGTTTTGTCCTCGTCGCTTTCTTCAGCCACGACAAACCTCGGTTGGCAGGAATTCTGAGCATAGGATGCCAAATCTGGCTTCAGTTAAAGCGGAGATAAGATGGGAAAAACAGGCGTTCTTTCGGGGATGAGTCTGACAATGGGAAAAGGGGCCGCTCTGAAGGCGACCCTTTTTTGCTTAACCAGAGCCCGATCGCCCGCCTGCGGGCGGGCGATCGGGGGATTAAAATCCTAAGCTATCCAGCAGGTCATCAACCTGATCCTGGTTCGCGACCACGCCCGGTGCATCGGCGTGGATTTGCGGACCGTTCAGCAGGCTGGTGCCCTCCTGACGCTTCTCTGCGCTGACTTCTGGCATGTTCTCCAGCAGCACCATCAACAGCTGGCGCTCAATTTCCTGGATCACATCCATCATGCGCTTGATAACCTGGCCGGTAAGGTCCTGGAAATCCTGCGCCATCATGATGGCCAGCAGTTGCTTGTTGGTAAACGAGGTGTGCTCGGGAACGTCGGTGAGGAATGCGCGCGTATCCGTCACCAACTCCCGCGCATCGCTCAGCTCGATTGGGTTCTCAAACCACTCATCCCAGCGTTTTTTCAGCTGGGTTGCCCCGGCTTCCATTTTATCCTGATGAGGTTGTGCTGCTTCAACACAGTTCAGTGCACGGTCAGCAGCCTGTGCGGTCATCTGCACAACATAGTCCAGGCGATCGCGGGCATCAGGAATGGCTTCAGCCGCATCGGCAATGGCTTTATCCAGTCCCAGCTCACGCAGACTGTCGCGCAGCATACGCGTCAGAGAACCAATGCGGGTAATGATGTCGTGTGCCGAGGCATCCATAGTTGGTTTCGGAAGGTCGCTCATCACATCTCCTTACATGCCCAGTTTTTCGAAAATTTTACCCAGCTTCTCTTCCAGGGTAGCTGCCGTGAAGGGTTTCACGACATAGCCGCTGGCTCCCGCCTGGGCGGCGGCGATGATATTCTCTTTCTTCGCTTCCGCAGTGACCATCAACACCGGCAGTGAACTCATCGCCGCGTCGGCACGAATGGTCTGCAGCAGCTGCAGGCCATCCATGTTTGGCATGTTCCAGTCGGAAATTACGAAGTCGAAACCACCCGCTTTGAGTTTGCCGAGGGCATCCACACCATCTTCCGCTTCTTCTACGTTATTGAAGCCCAGCTCTTTCAGCAGGTTACGTACAATACGACGCATCGTATTGAAGTCGTCTACTACCAAAAAGCGCATGTTTTTATCAGCCATATCTACTCCTGAGTTGTCTCGCCCGGCAGGACGGGCCTGTTAAATACGCAATGCCTGTCCGGCGCTAATTTTCGCCAGCATGTGCTGGCTGATGTTGCTTAAATCTACGACTTCGCTTACGCCGCCCGTGGCAATAGCCTCACGCGGCATGCCAAATACCACACAGCTGGCTTCATTCTGAGCAATGGTCCAGGCACCTGCCCGATGCATTTCCAGCATTCCGGCCGCCCCGTCATTACCCATGCCAGTGAGGATCACCCCCACCGCATTCCGGCCAGCGTTTGTCGCCACCGATTTAAACAGCACATCCACAGAAGGTTTGTGCCGGTTAACCGGTGGCCCTTCATTCAGTTTCACGACATAGTTGGCACCGCTGCGGCCCAGCTCCATGTGCATCGCGCCTGGCGCGATGTAGGCGTGACCCGGCAGAATACGTTCGCCATCTTCGGCCTCTTTTACCGTGATCTGACAGAGCTTGTTCAGACGCTCGGCAAAGGAGCGGGTAAAGCCTGGCGGCATATGCTGCGTAATCAGCAGCGCCGGGCTGGTGGCCGGTAACGGCTGCAGCACGTGGCGAATTGCCTCAGTTCCGCCGGTAGAGGAGCCAATCGCAATCAGCTTCTCGCTACTCAGCAGTGGCCCGGCCTTCAGCGACGCAGGCACCGGCATTGCAGCCCGGTTGTGCACACGGGCACGGGCCGCCGCGCGAATTTTGTCGCCAATCATCTGGCTGTAGGCCAGCATCCCTTCGCGGATCCCCAGCTGCGGCTTGGTGACGAAATCGACCGCGCCCAGTTCCAGTGCCCGCAGGGTAATTTCAGAGCCTTTGCCGGTCAGCGATGAGACCATCACCACAGGCATCGGCCGTAACCGCATCAGTTTTTCCAGGAAATCGAGGCCATCCATGCGCGGCATTTCCACATCCAGCGTCAGCACCTGCGGATTAAACTGCTTGATCAAATCGCGGGCGACCAGCGGATCGGGCGCTGTCGCGACCATCTCCATATCCGGATGGCTGTTGATGATTTCGGTCATCAACTGCCGCATCAGCGCAGAGTCATCCACGCACATCACGGTGATTTTACTCATCATCTTTCCTTCGTCAGTCCATAGACGGTTTGTCCACGCAGCCAGAATTCTTTACTGATCTGACTGAAGTTTTCAGAGTGTCCGGCGAACAGGATGCCGCCGGGCTTCAGCAGAGGGACAAACCGACGCAGAATCTTTTCCTGCGTCTCTTTATCGAAATAGATCATCACATTGCGACAGAAAATGGCGTCAAAGGGCCCCGGCAGCGACCAGTCGTTCGCCAGCAGGTTAAGCTGCGCGTAGGTGACCAGATTGGCCAGCTCGGGACGCGCCCGTACCATGCCCGCATGTGGACCCGTGCCGCGCAGGAAGAAACGCTGCATCTGCGCCGGAGAAAGCGTGCGCAGCTCCTCCTGGCGATAGACACCCGCCACCGCTTTTTCCAGCACCTGGGTGTCGATATCGCTGGCATGAATCTGGAACTTGCCCGGTCCGGTGCCCAGCGTTTCCGCCAGCGTCATGGCGATGGAGTAAGGCTCCTCGCCGGTTGATGCTGCGGTGCTCCAGACGCTGTAGTTGCCCTGGCGCTTGCGTGCATGCTCCGCCAGAATCGGAAAGTGATGCGCTTCGCGAAAGAACGCGGTCAGGTTAGTAGTCAGGGCGTTGATAAAAGCCTGCCATTCGGCGCTGTTAGGATCGGACTCCAGCAGCGCCAGATAGCGACCAAAGTCGTCGATATTCAGCGTACGCAGGCGACGAACCAGACGGTTGTAAACCATCTCACGCTTGTGGTCTGCCAGTACGATACCGGCACGCTGATAGATCAGCTGACTGATACGACGAAAATGCGTATCGGAGAGCGGTAAACGCTGCACCATCTGCGACAGCAGCGTTGTCGTCTCATTTTGATCTAATACCGTCGATTTCTTCATCTCTGCACCTGGCCCGAACTGAATAAAGTAACTGTTTGCTGCGATGCCCGGCGGCTCAACGGCAGCCGGGCGACGGGCGATTAAAAGGTTTCCCAGTTGTCGTCGCTGCGTGCCGCAGAAGAACGATCAACGGCTAACGGTGCATCTGACTGGCGCGTTTTTATCGCCGTTGTCTTGTTAACGGCCTGAACGACAAATTCTTTACCAATATTGAACACTGATACCGCCTGTTTGAGCTGACTTGCCTGATCTTCGAGCGCGGCAGCGGCAGCTGCGGACTCTTCCACCAGTGAGGCGTTCTGCTGCGTCACGCGATCCATCTCGGTGACGGCCAGGCCCACCTGGTCGATACCGCGGCTCTGCTCATCTGAGGCGGAGGCAATTTCGCCCATGATGTCGGTCACGCGGGTGACCGCGCTGACGATGTTGCTCATGGTGTCACCGGCGCTCTCTACCAGCACCGATCCGGTATTCACGCGACTGACTGAATCTTCAATCAGCCCCTTGATCTCTTTGGCGGCCTGCGCGCTGCGCTGCGCCAGGCTGCGTACTTCACCTGCAACAACCGCAAACCCACGTCCCTGCTCACCAGCACGCGCGGCTTCCACCGCCGCATTCAGCGCCAGAATGTTGGTCTGGAAGGCAATGCCGTCGATGACGCTGGTGATATCGGCGATTTTTTTGGAACTGCCGGCAATCTCTTTCATCGTGGTCACCACACCATCCACCACTTTGCCGCCCTGCTGTGCCGTTTCGGAGGCGGTCAGTGCCAGCTTCGACGCCTGGCGGGCGTTTTCAGCATTCTGCTTCACGGTTGCGGTCAGCTGCTCCATGCTGGCTGCCGTCTCCTCCAGCGAAGCAGCCTGTTGCTCGGTGCGGGAAGAGAGATCGTTGTTGCCGATGGAGATTTCGCTGGCGCCGGTATAGATGGCATCCGAGCTGTCACGCACGGTGCGAACGGTGCTCACCAGCTCCTGCTGCATGTGCTGTAACGACGTCAACAGATCGCCGATTTCATTACGGACAGTAATTTCAATGGGCTGGGTCAGATCGCCACGCGCGATGTGCTGAATGTGCTCAATACTCTGACGTAGTGGGCGAATTAACACCGAGCGCATCATGTTCCAGACCAGAATAATCATCAGCAGCGTAACGGCCAGCGTGGCGATAACGATAGTGATGGAACGGCTGTAAGCCTGCTGATTAGCTTCCACACCCTGCTGAGCCAGTTCTTTGTTGTGATCCAGCCAGGCGCTGTAATCTTTCTGAAACTTGTCCTGATAGCTCTGGGTTGGCTGATCCACAAACCCTTTGAAGTTGCCGGTGGTAAAGAAAACCATCAGCTCCGCCAGCGCATCGTGATAGGCCTTATAGTTCGCCTGCAACGCCAGAACGTTTTCGGCAGTTTTGCCCTGCTCTGACAGGTTGTCGTTAAAGATCTGATAATTTACTTCTGCCTGTTTCAGCTCTTCGCCTGCCAGTGCCACCAGCTCTTTAACGCTGGCGCCCGAACCTGACATCTGCGCATCCTGCAGAAAACGAATACCCGCGCGGTTCAGCGTGTTACGTGCCTGAACCAGCGAAACCCAGGAAGTCCCCATCGCCTGTTGCAGGGTGTTCAACTGCTGGTTATAAGCAAAATTGTCTTTATCTGAACTCACCGTTTTAAAAAACATCCCACCGGAAAAGAGCTGCAGCAGCGCAAAGAGCGCCAGCACACACAGCAGGCCGGAAACAACACGTACTCGACTGAACATAAACACCTCATTGGTTGGCGATTCGTGTTTATTTATCGGCGACGAGGAGGGGAACTTTATGCATAGCGACGGCTTAACGCCGCCGCTGTCATCAAGGGGGGGAAATCAGGCGCGGGAAATTCTGAAGACGGACACGGCCTGGGTCAGTGCGCTGGCCTGCTGCTCCAGCGCGGCGGCCGCGGCGGCCGACTCCTCTACCAGTGAGGCGTTCTGCTGCGTCACCCTGTCCATCTCGGTGACAGCCTGCCCGACCTGCTCAATACCACGGCTCTGCTCATCGGACGCGGAGGCGATCTCGCCCATGATGTCAGTGACGCGGGTCACGGCATCCACGATCGCATCCATGGTGCTACCGGCGCTTTCCACCTGCAGTGAGCCGCTGTTGACACGAGAGACAGAGTCTTCAATCAGCCCCTTAATCTCTTTGGCCGCCTGGGCACTGCGCTGCGCCAGGCTGCGTACTTCACCAGCGACCACGGCAAAACCCCGCCCCTGTTCACCGGCACGGGCTGCTTCAACCGCCGCGTTCAGCGCCAGGATATTGGTCTGGAAAGCGATGCCATCAATCACGCTGATGATGTCAGCAATCTTCTTAGAACTGCCTGCAATCTCTTTCATCGTTGTGACCACGCCATCCACCACTTTGCCGCCCTGCTGCGCGGTTTCAGAGGCGGTCAGCGCCAGCTGTGACGCCTGACGGGCGTTATCGGCATTCTGCTTCACCGTGGCAGTGAGCTGCTCCATGCTGGCGGCGGTCTGCTCCAGTGAAGCGGCCTGTTCTTCGGTGCGGGCAGAGAGGTCATTGTTACCCGCGGCAATTTCAGTGGCTCCCGTGAAGATGGCATCTGAGCCATCACGCACATTACTGACGGTCATCACCAGCGACTGCTGCATCTCATGGATCCCGGCGGCGAGCTGGCTCATCTCATTACGTCCTTCTACCGTGATTGGCTGAGTCAAATCGCCGGACGCGATGGTACGAATCTGCACCAGTAGCTGCTGCAGCGGCTGAATCAGCACCTGACGCAGACCAAACCAGCAGGTGACGATCACCGCCAGCACAACCACGCCAATGGCGGCCAGCAGCCACATCATCTGCGTAAAGGCTCTCTGGTTCTGCGCCATGCCCTGATCGGACAGCGCAGTCTGGCGCGCGCGCCACTCATCATACGTACCCTGCATGGCGACCTGCTTCTGTTCGATGTTCTCTCTGAACATCCCTTCCAGATCGTGCGCCTGCAGACTTTTCACCATCGCCTTCAGGCCATTCTCATAGCTGGCGTAGTTGGCTTCCAGCTTGTCGCCGAGCGCTTCATCCAGGCCCGGCGTGGTCGGCAGGTGGTAGTAGATCTTGAAGTGGCGTTCGGCTTCCGCGAGCTGTTTCTGTGCTTTGGCAATCAGTTCATCAAGCTGACCGCCATTCATTTGTGATGCCATGCTGGTCTGTAAGCGCAGCATGGCGCGGTTCAGCGTGGTACGGCTGTTGTTTAACGAGATATAGGCGTCGGTCATCTCAGTGACATTGCGATTAGAAACCTGTGACAGCGCAAAGGCCGTTTTGTCTTTATTGAGAGCTGACCAGAAAAGGCTGCCAGAGACTAACTGGAGCGCGCCAAAGATAACCAGTACCGCGATCAGGCTGGTCACCACTTTTATTTTTTTTAACATCACTTTCCCCTGGAGGTTAATTACGGTGTTGCGGCTATATCGGCGCGTTCGGAGAATTTGTTAACGTTTTTCAGCGCGTTCTGGAAGGAAGTGGCTTTTGTAATTATTTTTATTAACATACGCCGCTCAGTCTGGCTTTGAGTCGCATGATTTCCGGCAAAACTGCGCATCCCGCAGGATGCGCAGCGTGCTATCAGAAGGTTTCCCAGTGCGTGTCACTGACCGGCGCGGTCAGTGCATTGCGCGGGGTCTGTGCCAACGTGGCCGGTGCCGCGATGGGCAGATGTTTCGTCAGGCTCTGCTGCACGGCGCCACGTTTTATTCTGAACAGGGAAACGGACTGGCTTAACCGGCTGGCCTGATCTTCCAGCGAGGCGGCAGCCGTGGCGGACTCTTCCACCAGCGAGGCGTTCTGCTGGGTTACGCGGTCCATCTCGGTAACGGCCTGACCAACCTGATCGATACCGCGGCTCTGCTCATCCGATGCCGAGGCGATTTCCCCCATGATATCGGTGACGCGCGTAACCGCATTGACGATGTCGCTCATGGTTTCGCCCGCCGTGCCGACCAGCTGAGAACCGATATTAACCCGGTTAACGGAGTCATCGATCAGCCCCTTGATCTCTTTGGCTGCCTGGGCGCTGCGCTGCGCCAGGTTTCGCACCTCGCCTGCAACCACCGCAAAGCCCCGCCCCTGCTCTCCCGCGCGCGCGGCTTCTACCGCGGCGTTCAGCGCCAGGATATTGGTCTGAAAAGCGATGCCATCAATGACGCTGGTGATATCGGCAATCTTTTTCGAACTGCCCGCGATGTCGCTCATGGTTTTCACCACGCCATCGACCACGCTGCCGCCTTTCTCCGCCGTTTCCGATGCGCTGAGCGCCAGTTTTGACGCCTGACGGGCGTTTTCAGCATTCTGTTTTACCGTCGCGGTGAGCTGCTCCATGCTGGCAGCGGTCTGCTCCAGCGAGGCTGCCTGCTGTTCCGTCCGGGCAGACAGGTCGTTATTACCGGCAGCGATCTCACTGGCGCCAGTGAAAATTGCATCCGACCCTTCGCGCACCTGGGTGACGGTCCGCACCAGGGATTGCTGCATATCAAGCAGGCTGGCTGCAAGTTGTGTCATCTCGTTGCGCCCCGTCACCTCAATCGGCTGGGTCAGATCCCCCTGGGCGATGTGCTGAATGTGATTGATACTGCTGTTCAGCGGCGTCAGCACGATTCGGCGTAGTCCTACCCAGCAGAGCACGATGACCGCGAGCACCGCGCCCATGATAAAGGCCAGCGTCCACATCATACGGCTGTAAGCTTCGCTGTTCTTTTGCACACCCAGTGTCGCCAGCCGATTCTGGTCAGCACGCCATTCGCGGTAAAGCGTCAGGAAAGCACTCTGGCTGGGCGCGACCGGGATTTTTCCGGCGGCCGCCAGATCGCTGGCCTGCAATGCGCCCTGCATGCTGTTTAGCGCGGCAGCGTAGTCGCTATAACGCTGCTCAAGCTGACTGTTGAGCTGCGGATCTAATCCCGGCGTATCCGGCGTGGATTTAAACGCTTTGTAGAAGCCATCAGCCGCCCGCAGGAAAGTTTTGCTCTCATCGAACAGACCGGCAACGTCTGCTGTTTTCCCTTCCAGTTTGCTGGTGGCAAAACGCAGCTGAATACGGGTCAGCAGTACCCGACTCTGGTTAAGGCTCATATAGGCATCGTTGAGCGACTGGGTATTTTGCGTCGCCAGCTGCGACACAGCAAAACTCTCCTTGTCGTGACTTAACGCCGAGTAGAAAACAGAACCGGAGATGGCCTGAAGCAGCCCAAAGACCAGCAGCACCATAAACAGGCTGGTGACAACGCGAATTTTCGTTAACATGATTAACCCTGAAAAAAGTAGGTGATTAAAGGTGGCTTTGAGTTTATCGGCAGCCGCAGGCAGGAAATTAGGCGCAATTCGTGCGCAAGTGATGATTTAAAAGGGTTTCTTGCGGGAGGAAACGATCACGGGCCGGTTGTAACCGGCCCGTGATGCGGTGATTATGCGGTGCGCAGGTTATCCACCAGCGCCATCTCGTCGCTGTTGAGCAGCTTCTCGATGTCAACCAGAATCAGCATACGTTCACCCAGCGCACCCAGACCGGTCAGGTACTCGGTGGACATGGTGACGGCGAACTCAGGTGAAGGACGGATCTGATCCTGGGTCAGTGACAGAACATCTGACACGCCGTCAACCACGATACCGACCACTCGGTTTTCCAGATTCAGTACGATAACCACGGTGTTTTCGTTGTACTCCACATCGGGCTGCGCAAACTTCACGCGCAGGTCGATAATCGGCACAATCACGCCGCGCAGGTTGGTGACGCCACGGATGAAATCAGGGGTATTCGCGATGCGCGTCACCTGATCGTAGCCGCGGATTTCCTGAACCTTGAGGATATCGATGCCGTACTCTTCGTCGCCGAGCGTGAAGACCAGAAACTCCTGACCGACAGTTTCGCCAGCGATTTTTGTCACGGTTGCCATTCCATTCATAATATTTACCCTTTCGTTATCAATCAGGCGGCAGCGCCGGCCACACGTTTTTCACGGTTAAGTGACTGCAGTGCTGAAACATCAACAATCAGCGCCACGCTACCATCGCCCAGAATGGTTGCTGCGGAGATGCCCGGCACCTTGCGATAGTTACTTTCCAGGTTCTTCACCACCACCTGATGCTGACCAATCAGCTGGTCCACCAGCAGCGCGTAACGCTTGCCCGCGCTCTGCAGGATCACTACGATGCCCTGCGTGGCCTCGGTTTTCGCGCCCTGCACATCAAAGACGTTCCACAGCTCGACCAGCGGCAGATATTCGCCGCGCACTTCCAGCACGCACTCGCCACCGGCCAGCGGTTTCAGCTCTTCGGCGCGCGGTTGCAGCGATTCCATCACCGCATTCAGCGGCAGAATAAAGACTTCGTCGGCCACGCGGACGGACATGCCATCCAGGATCGCCAGCGTCAGCGGCAGCAGGATGCGGATAGTGGTGCCTTTGCCCTGCTTCGAAGCGATTTCGACGTGACCGCCCATCTCCTGAATGTTTCGTTTCACGACGTCCATGCCGACGCCGCGTCCTGACACATCCGTCACCTGCTCAGCAGTAGAGAAGCCAGGCGCGAAGATCAGCATGCCGACTTCTTCATCGCTCATGTTTTCGTGAACCGGCAGACCGGAAGAGAGGGCTTTAGCCAGAATACGTTCACGGTTAAGGCCCGCACCATCGTCCGAAACTTCAATGCAGATGTTTCCGCCCTGATGTTCCGCCGACAGCGTCAGGTTACCCGTGGCCGTTTTACCGGTTGCCAGACGTTTTTCCGGGGTTTCAATACCGTGGTCGAGGCTGTTTCGCACCAGGTGCGTTAATGGGTCAATAATGCGCTCAATCAGACTCTTATCGAGTTCGGTTGAGCTGCCCAGCAGTGTCAGTTCGACTTCTTTACCCAGTTTACTGGCAAGATCGCGCACCAGACGCGGGAAGCGGCTGAAGACATATTCCATCGGCATCATACGAATGGACATGACCGATTCCTGCAGATCGCGGGCGTTACGCTCCAGCTGACCCATGCTGTTCAGCAGGTCGCCGTGCGCCACCGGATCGAGCTCGCCGGAACGCTGGGCGAGCATTGACTGGGTAATCACCAGTTCGCCCACCAGGTTAATCAGCTGATCGACCTTCTCGACCGCTACGCGGATACTGGTCGATTCGCTCGACTTGGCTGGCGCCGCCGCGCGCTTGCTCTCCCGCTTCACCGCTGCCACTGGCAGTTCGGTGACGCTGGCGGTGTGAACCTCTTCAACCTGTGGCGCAGCGGCCTGCGCCGCCGGGGCAGCTGCGGCATCGTCTGCATCAGGGAAATGGATCTGCGCTTCGTCGATAACGAAGCAGAGCACTGCCACGATGTCATCTTTACCCACGCCGTCAATGCAGACATCCAGCGTGCTGGTGCCCTTCTTCACGTCGGTCAGCGTGCCAAGATTGCCCATCTCCTCCAGCATCAGATCGACCTCTTTTTCTTTGAGATCGATCAGCCGGACACGCAGGCCGCCTGTGCTGGCCGCGTCTGCGCTCACTGGTGCATGGCTGGCAGCCGCGACAGGCGCTGGCTCGTCAACCGGCAGGCCTTTCGCCTCGAGCGCCAGCTGGCGCAATGCTTCACAGATATATTTGAAGCTCTCCGCGTTAGGCTCCTGCGCGGTTTTATAAGCATCGAGCTGTTCCTGCATAATATCTTTGGTTTCCAAAAACAGGTTGATGATGTCGGTGCTGAGCTGCATCTCGCCGCGACGAGCACCATCCAGAATGTTTTCCAGGATATGAGTCGTTTCCTGTAATACCGTAAAACCAAAGGTTCCGGCCCCACCTTTGATGGAGTGAGCGGCACGGAAGATGGCGTTAAGCTGCTCAGAATCTGGCTCCTGCGGGTCAAGACCCAGCAGGTGTTGTTCCATATCCGCTAATAGCTCATCGGCTTCATCAAAAAACGTCTGGTAAAAATCGCTGATGTCCATACTCACGGGAATCACCTCGGTTGTGAGGGGGCTGCTGTATTCACCGCGCTGCCTGATGTTGCCAGCGGTGCGCGAATCTGTTCAAGTGCCGCCGGATCGCTGATCTGGACGGCATCACTTTCTGCGTTTTCTTTTTCTATTGCTGCTTCGGTGTCATGGTTCAACACCAGCAGGCTGATGCGACGGTTTACTGCATCATCCCCGCCGCGATTTTTCAGGCGCATCGTGTCGGCCATGCCTAACACCCGCAAAACTTTGCCGCTATCCAGGCCGCCCAACACCAGTTCGCGGCGGGAGGCGTTGGCACGATCGGCCGACAGCTCCCAGTTGCTGTAGCCTTTGTCGCCGCTGGCATACTGGAAATCATCGGTATGTCCGGCCAGACTGATGCGGTTAGGAATAGCATTCAGAATCGGCGCTATTGCGCGCAGAATGTCGCGCATGTAGGGCTCAACCTCGGCCCGGCCGGTTTTAAACATGGGCCGGTTCTGGCTGTCGATAATCTGAATACGCAGCCCCTCTTCCACCATGTTAATAATCAGATGCGGGCGCAGCGCTTTCAGGCGCGGATCGGCTTCAATCAACTGGTCCAGCTTTTCACGCAGCCGGTTAAGGCGGATCTCATCCAGCTGCCGTTTCTGGGCATCCATATCGACAGCTTTCTTCACTTCGCCATCTTTCTTCGTCGGATCGTCACCGCCGCCGGGAATAGGGCTATCGCTGTCACTGCTGCGCGCCCCACCGGTCAGAGCCACCTTCAGCGGCGTTTTGAAATACTCAGCGATCTGCACCAGCTCCTGCGGGTTGGCGATCGACAGCAGCCACATCACCATAAAAAAGGCCATCATCGCCGTCATAAAGTCGGCGTAGGCAATCTTCCACGATCCGTGGCTGCCTTCATGGCCTTTATGTTTGCGCTTTTTAATCAGCACAATTGGGCGATTGCCGTGTTTCATGAAGTCTCGTCCGAAGTTTGTTTAGCCGGATTCTTGGCGTTACGCACATGCTCTTCCAGTTCGCTGAACGATGGACGCTCAGCGGAGTAAAGCGTTTTACGACCAAATTCAACAGCAATCTGTGGCGCGTATCCGTTGAGGCTCGACAGCAGGGTCACCTTGATGCACTGCATCATCTTGGTGGTTTCCGCACACTTCTGGCGCAACACCGACGACAGCGGTGAGATAAACCCGTAAGCCAGCAGGATCCCCAGGAAGGTTCCTACCATCGCATGGGCCACCAGCGCCCCCAGTTCCGCCGCCGGGCGGTCAGCTGAGGCCAGCGCATGGACCACACCCATTACCGCAGCTACGATACCGAAAGCGGGCAGGCCATCACCCACTGCAGCAATACTTTGCGCTGGTACGTCACACTCGTGTTCGTAGGTCTCAATCTCTTCATCCATCAACGCTTCGATTTCAAAGGCGTTCATGTTGCCGCTCACCATCAGGCGCAAATAGTCAGTGATAAAATCGACTAACTGTTTATCGGCAAGAATACGGGGATAATTAGCAAAAATTTCGCTCTGACTGGGATCTTCAATATCACGCTCGAGCGACAGCATCCCCTGTTGACGCGACTTCGCCATCAGGCGATAAAGCAGCGCCATCAAATCCATATAAACCGCTTTATTGTATTTTGATCCGCGAAATAATAAAGGCAGCGCCTTCAGCGTTTTTTTAATCGACTTGCCGTTGTTGCCGACTAAAAAAGCACCGGCCCCGGCACCTCCGATCATTAATAATTCAGCCGGCTGATAAAGCGCGCCCAGATGGCCACCTACCAGTGCGTATCCGCCTAACACGGAGCCTAAAACAACCAGGTAACCTATAATTATCAGCACAAAAATTCCTTACGTCCGAAACGTGTTGGTGGAAGTGACGCCAGCGCAGCAGCTGTAATTCCTGAACCGCAAGCAAAAAAAAAGCAGCGGTCTTAACCGCTGCTGGATGACTTCCACATTGCGAACAAACTTAAACGGCGTGTTTAACCTGTTCATCCAGCAGTTGTGGAAACATATCGGCAGGTTCTGCAGAAAGTTTACGTCTTTTTACGGCACGTGATGGCGGCTGGCACAGGCTGCAGGTGAAGCTGCCAACGGGCTGATGCGCATGGTTAATAAAGCTGCCATTGCAGCACTTGCAATCCGCCAGCTCCAGCATGCCACTTTCAACGAATCGGACCAGGGTCCAGGCGCGGGTCAGCGCCAACAGCGGGCCCTCGTCCGATTGCGGACATTGTTCAAGATATAACCGGTAGGCTTTGATCACGGCATCGACGCCGCTGCACAGACCCGTTTTCAGCAAAAACTTCCAGGCGTTACAGAAGATCGAGGCGTGAATATTCTGCTCCCAGGTCATAAACCAGTCTGTCGAAAACGGCAGCATGCCCTTCGGTGGCGGACTGCCACGCAGTTCTTTATAGAGCTTGATCAACCGGCCACGGCTCAGCTGGGTTTCGCTCTCTAACATCTGTAAGCGCGCACCTAAGGTGATCAGTTCCATTGCCAGTTGAATATCACGGGCTTCCTGAACAATACTTTTTTCACTCATGACATTGCTCTCTTTTTAGCAGGCAGATCATCTTTAGACGCATTACGCAGTAAACCGCTTGATAATAAAATACCGGTGTGGATTTGCTGTAAATCATCCACGCGGGATTCCTGTGTCAGACGATTAATCGCTGTGCTGTCGGTAAAACGGAACTGACAAACCAGTTGATTGGTTTCCGCCATTTTTACCATCTCAGGCAATGTTAATTCAGATAATGCATTTGCCATTTTCTCGTCAATGCCGAGGCGAAACATTGCAGAAGCTTTATCCTGGTTAATTAAACGCTGCGCGAGCAGTAAATAAGACAAGTTGAGATCGTAAATATGTTTCAGTACTTCAGAGGTGCCCATTTATTTTCCATCCTGAGAGATGAGACGTAACTGTATCGCAGAAAGTTTCTGCGGTTCGAGCTGCTGTTTGTTAAATCAAAAGATGGCAAAGAAACCTTCAGATATCTGTAATGCCATGCTTTCTGCCTTCTGTTTTCTGTGGGTTTCAGACCCACCGAAGGTCAAAAAACCATGCCATTTTATTTTCGGGTTCGGGACACCTTCCGTGATGTCTTCTTACGTTTTTTAGGACTAATCCGAAAACAACGCAAATCTATATCGTCTGATTTCGACATACAACGACAGCCAGATGAAATTTTAGATAAAGTGTGACGCAGATCACACTTTTAAGGCAAATTTCTTCAGCAACCCTTTACCATCGCTTACCTTCTGGTCAAATTTTGAACAAAAATATGTGATTTTAAGTCCAATTTGTCCTGAGAAAGGCTTAATAGGGGGTAATTGCAGCGTTATTCGACGCTTTGAACAGGCGTGAAGGGATATCGGAAGTTAATCGTTTTATCACCCTATTTAGAACCACCTGGTGATGGGTTTCCAGCATTTTATGCTGTTTAAGGTGGTGAGTATTTGCTGCTAAATTAGTTACTTAAGGGGAGTATCGCAGGGGGTGAGTAATGAAAGCGTAAGTTTCAGGCGGCAGTGTGATGGGTTTCTGACAACATTATGTAACCCGTTTTGGCAAAGCATCAGGACTCCAGCACCTGATGTAACAAGAGTTTATATAAGAAAGACGAATGAATTAACAACAGGTTATGCTTTGCCTCTGTCTCTATCGGCAGCCCGTAGCAAAACTTGAGTAAAAAAGCTAAAGAAAGTGACCTGCCGCAGGCTGATGGGGAGCTGTACAGCGCCTTGCATAAATTGGGCCACACGCTGGTAGCGGATTACGCGCGCAGAAAAGGGTGTGCTGATGACAATGCAGCGCAAATGGGAGCGTCGGAGAGGGAAAGGTAAAACGGCAGCGGTACGCAGAGATACCGCTGCCGTTGTCAGTAGGGTCAGGCGAGTTTCGGGAAGGTCGCGACTTTGTTTACCGTGTTGTGGTCCACGCTGCGCGGATCGATGCGTTCCAGATCTTTCAGGAAGTTCTCACGCCAGGCTGTGATGTCGTTCCTGCGCAGAACCGCCATCATATCGTTGTAGCGGGAGATTCTTTCCGTGCGCGGCATGGTAATCGCTTTATCCAGCGCAGCGGCTACCTCATCGCGGTCATAAGGATTGACGATTAACGCTGACGTCAGCTCGTTGGCCGCGCCGGCAAAGCGCGACAGCACCAGCACACCCGGATCGTCCGGGTCCTGCGCCGCAACATACTCCTTCGCCACCAGGTTCATGCCATCACGCAGCGGTGTAACCAGACCCACATCAGTCAGGCGGAAGATCTTCATTAGCAGGCGCCGATCGAAATGCTGGTTCAGGTAGTAGAGCGGAGTCCAGCCCAGCGTACCGTACTTACCATTAATGCGCCCTGCCTCGGTTTCCAGCTGATGACGGATATCCTGGTAGGCCTGCACATCACCACGTGACGTCGGTGCAATCTGCGAGTAGCGGATTTTGCCTCGGTGCTGCGGGAAGTTTTCCAGCAGGGCTTCATAGGCGAGGAAACGTTCTGGCAGACCTTTAGAATAATCGAGACGTTCGCAGGCGATAATATTGCGCGCATCGCCCAGCTCTTTCTTCATCGCGGCCATTTTTGGCGGTAGCGGTCCTTCGGCCATCTCTTTAATACTGTCTGGCTCGATCCCAATCGGATAGACCTCAGTCATAAAGGTATTGCCAAAGGCACGATGTTTTTTATCGCCTTTGTTCTGCAACTGCGTCAGCTGGCTGACGCTGTCGAGGAATGCCACGCGATCTGATTCCGTCTGGAAGCCCAGCAGGTCATACTCGCACAGCATTTCGAGCAGCTCTTTATGCGGCGGCAGCGCGTTGAATATTTCCGGCGTGGGGAAAGGAATATGCAGGAAGAATCCGATACGGTTATTGATGCCTGCGCGACGGAGTGCTGCCGCGAACGGTAAAAAGTGATAATCGTGGATCCAGACAATGTCGTCAGGCTTAATCAGCGGTTTTAAACGCTGCGCCACCGCATCATTAACGTCGCAATAACCTTCCCAGGCTTCACGCTGGAACTGCACCAGATCAAGACGATAATGGAAAGCAGGCCAGATAACCGTATTGGAAAACTGGCAATAATAGAGATCGTAGTCGTTCTGGCTCAGCGGGAATGAGGCATATTCGATGCCTTCATGTTCCTGAACTCTGACCCCTTCCTCTTCTTCGCCTGTAAACTCACTGATTTCACCGTTCCAGCCAAACCACAACCCACCGGTACTTTTCAGTGCATCGAGAATGCCGACGGCCAGGCCGCCTGCGCTGGTTTTAGACCCATCTGGCATGGCGACACGGTTAGATACAACCACTAAACGACTCATAACCTAAACTCCTTACCGACGTTGTCTTGTTCTGATAGTAATAATGTTTTTTCCAGCCAGCCGTAAACCGCATTCACATCTTCAAGCCGGTAGTTGGCCTGAGTAGCCCCCTCACCCACTTTTATGGAGATGCCCTGCGCTGCGTTTACGGCGGCAAAACCCTTCTCGTCTGTCAGATCGTCGCCGATAAATACCGGCGTGCGTCCGGCAAACGGGGGCTGCTGCATAAAGTCGCGGATGGCAGCGCCTTTATCGATACCTTGTGGTTTGATCTCTACCACACATTTTCCCGGCTGGAGCGCCAGCCCTGGAAAACGCCTTACAGACTGTTCGGCCAGACGCAGCACATCCTGCTCGTGCTGCATCGCCTGGCGATAGTGAAGGGCAAAGGCCATGCCTTTAACTTCCAGCTGGGTGCCCGGCCAGGCGGCCATCGCATCCTGCAGTTCAGTCCTGAGCGCCTGCTCGACCTCAGACGGCAGGCTGATGCGCTGCAGGTGCCCTTCTGCGTCACGGCGTTCAGCACCGTGTACGCCCGCCGCCGGGCCCTTCCAGGGCGCGGCCAGCGCATCAAGTTGTTCAATGGGTCTGCCAGAAACCAGCGCAAGTGCGCCCTGCGAGTGGGCAGAGAGCTGCTGAAGTTGGGCGATAACCTGCTCAGGAATAAAGACTGCTTCGGGACGGGACTGGATTGCTGCCAGCGTTCCATCGACATCAAAAAAGAAGGCGTACTGTCCATTCGTTAATGTCGGGTAACTGGCATGGGGGTCTGCCACCTGATTCACGTCACTTCTCCTGAAATCTTTTGAATAAATCATTGAGTTAAAAAAAGAATGTCCTGACGCAGTCAGGTCAGCAAGCGGGAAATTCTGAAAGGCGGTGATTGAGGGGTAAAACAGGGTGATTCGATAGGTCACTCTCCTCAAACGTGCAAACGCGTTGCTGACAATACTGGCTATCTGAGAACATCTTCGCATTAAGTGTAGTCGTTAATAGGGGTTATGCCAGAAATATGCAGTTTTCATGCCAGCCGCTGCGGTTAAATAAGCAGAAAAGTGCTCGTCAGCGTGCGCCTTTTGAGAAAATGGAGAGAGTCAGAATCCGCCCGTAGCTGGATTCTGGCCTGTGCGGTGTGGTTGAGATCAGGCCGCAATCAAACCTTAAGCGTCTTAAGGTATTCCTAATATTGAAAGCGCACTCTCATGACACTTTTATTATTCTGGTTTCTGCTCACATGGCGTTTACCCTTAAAAGGCCGCTGATTAGCCGCCTCAGCTTGCTGATACTCGCTGCGATCTACATCGCGGTTTTTCTGAACATTGCCTACTACCGGCAGGTGCTGGCGGTGATGCCGCTGGATAGCCTTCATACCACACTGGTTTTTTTATCAATGCCGCTGGTTGCCTTCAGCGTCATCAATATCGTACTTACCCTGGCGTCGTTTCTCTGGCTCGATCGTCTGCTGGCCGCGCTGTTTATTCTGGTTTCCGCCTCGGCGCAATTTTTCATACAGACCTATCACATCGTGATTGATCGCTCGATGATCACCAACATGATGGATACGACCGCCTCAGAAACCTTTGCGCTGATTACGCCGCAACTGATTTTTACGCTGCTGACCTCCGGTGTGCTGATGGCGCTTCTGATGTTCTGGCCACGGGTAAAGCGGCAGCAGTGGCGCGGTGTGCTGACACGACTGCTCAGCGTGATCCTCTCGGCCGCGCTGATCGTGCTGGTCGCCCTGCTTTTCTATAAAGATTACGCGTCGCTGTTCCGCAACAACCGTGAACTGGTTAAGGCGCTGAGTCCGTCAAACAGCATCGCCGCCACACTCTCCTGGTATAAGCATCAGGAGCTGGAGAACGTACCGCTGGTGCGCATCGGTGAAGATGCCCATCTGCTGCCCGGCCACCGTACAGGTAAACCTCAGCTCACCATTCTGGTGCTGGGTGAAACCTCCCGCGCACAGAACTTCTCGCTGGGGGGTTATGAGCGACTGACCAATCCCCTGCTGGCGAAAGATGATGTGATCTACTTCCCGCACACCACCTCCTGCGGCACGGCGACTGCGGTGTCGGTGCCCTGCATGTTTTCCAATATGCCGCGCGCCCACTATGATGATGTGCTGGCCGCGCATCAGGAGGGGCTGCTGGATGTCATTCAGCGCGCCGGGATCAGCGTATTGTGGAATGAAAATGATGGCGGTTGTAAAGGCGCCTGCGATCGGGTTCCGCATCAGGATATGACCAGCCTGAACCTGCCCGGCATGTGTATCGATGGCGAATGTTATGACGACGTCCTATTCCATGGCCTGGATGCCTACATCAGCCAGCTTAAAGGCAATGCGGTGATCGTTCTGCATACCATTGGCAGCCATGGGCCGACCTACAGCCATCGCTATCCGCCGCAGCTGCGTCAGTTTGCCCCGACCTGTGACACTAATCAGATCCAGGACTGCTCGCAACAGCAGCTGATTAACACCTATGACAACACGATATTAAATGTGGATCACATTGTTGATAAGGCTATTGGCATCCTGCGTGCGCACCAGGACCGCTTTACCACCAGCCTCGTCTATCTTTCTGATCATGGGGAATCACTGGGCGAAAATGGTGCCTATCTGCATGGCCTGCCCTATGCCATCGCACCGGATACGCAGAAACATGTTCCGTTGCTGCTCTGGCTGTCAGAAGATTATCAGCAACGCTTCGCGGTTAACCGCAGTTGCCTGAATAAACTGGCCGCGACAGATGATTTCTCTCAGGATAATCTGTTCTCCACCCTGCTGGGATTAACCGGCACCGCAACCCATGAATATGTGCCTGCGGATGATATTTTGACGTCGTGCCGGAGCCAACCCTAATGAAGATACTGATTGTTGAAGATGACGCCCTGCTGCTGCAGGGGCTGATGCTGGCGCTGGAAGGTGAAGGCTATGTCTGCGACGGCGTGACGCGGGTACGCGATGCTGAGGCGCACTTTGCCAGCGGTCTCTACAGTCTGGTGGTGCTGGATCTGGGACTGCCGGACGAAGATGGACTTCATTTTTTGATCCGTCTGCGGCGACAGAAGAAGATGACGCCGGTGCTGATTCTGACCGCCCGTGACACCATCAGCGAGCGCATCGCCGGACTTGATGCAGGCGCTGACGACTATCTGATCAAGCCGTTTTCACTGGACGAGCTACTGGCACGGATCCGTGCCCTGATCCGCCGTAACGTCAATCAGGGTGACACCCAGGTGAGAGTGGGCGCGCTGGCGCTGGATATGACGCATCGTCAGATCTCGCTCAGCGACGTGCTGCTGGATCTGACGCCCAAGGAGTTCGCAATCCTGTCGCGGCTGATGCTTAAAGCCGGCAATCCGGTACACCGCGAAATCCTCTATCAGGATATCTACAACTGGGAAACTGAACCCTCGACCAATACCCTGGAAGTGCATATTCATAATCTGCGCGACAAAATTGGCAAAAGCGCCATCCGCACTGTGCGCGGCTTTGGTTATGCGCTTGTCACGCAGGATGGCCTTCGTGAGGCAACATGATAAGACGTTTCGATCACCGCAGTATGCGCTTTCGCCTTATCCTGGCCATCGGTCTGATCCTGCTGGTTTTTCAGGTGATCAGCGTGGTCTGGCTCTGGCACGAGAGTAAAGAGCAGATTCAGTTTCTGGTGGAAGCGCATCTGCAGAAGCGCAATATGGACCGCAACGTTGCGCGCGAAGTCCGCGAAGCCGTGGCCAGTCTGGCGGTGCCGAGTCTGGTGATGATTACCCTGACGTTGCTGCTCTGCTATCAGGCGGTGAAATGGATTACCCGGCCGCTCTATCGTCTTCAGCGAGAGCTGGAAAGCCGTAGCGAAGAGAATCTCGACCCGGTTGCCTGTCATAGTCAGGTGCATGAGATCGATGCGGTTACACAGGCGATCAATCAGCTGGTAGCGCGCCTGAACAGCAGCCTGGAGCGTGAGCGGCTCTTTACCGCCGATGTGGCGCACGAGTTGCGCACCCCGCTTGCGGGACTGCGCCTGCATCTGGAGTTAATCGAACGTCACAGCGATGTCAAAGTTCAGCCGCTGGTTCAGCGGCTGGATCAGATGACTCACAGCGTGTCGCAGCTGCTGAGTCTGGCGCGTGCCGGTCAGTCTTTTACCTCCGGCACCTATCAGAACGTGGGGCTGATTGAAGATGTGATTCTGCCGATGGAGGCGGAGCTGAGTATCATGCTGGAAGCGCATCAGCAGACGCTGCTGCTCGATCTGCCCCATGAGCAGTTTGTGCGCGGTGATGCAACGCTGCTGAAGATGCTGCTGCGAAATCTGGTGGAAAATGCCCATCGCTACAGCCCGGAGAAGAGCACGATCAGTGTGCATCTGCTTGCTTCACCGCAGCTGATGATGGTGGTGGAAGATCAGGGACCGGGCATTGATGAGAGTAAAAGTGGCGAACTGAGTAAAGCCTTTATCCGGATGGATAGCCGCTATGGCGGGATCGGACTCGGGCTGAGCATCGTCAGCCGCATCGTCCAGTTACACCGGTTTCAGTTTTTCTTAGAGAACCGTCGCGATCAAAGCGGCTGTCGGGCAGTGGTAAAGTTTTAAGCGCTGAACCAGGCCGAGAGAAACAGAATGACCGTTACTGCAGCAATCAGCAATGCAGCATATTCGCTTGCCGGGCGCGGGGTTGTTACAGGCAGGTCAGCAGAAACCGTTTTCATCGCATCCTCCTCAGTTGGAGAAGAGAGTATCGCGACTGCATATTAAGGAAACCTTAAGCTCGTGATACTGCCGCGTAAAATCCTGAAGCATCGCCCTCTGTCCTGCAGATAGCCCCTAATCCCGCCTGCTGCCTCCGCCGCGTGCTCTACACTTAATGGCGACATTCCGTTAACGGAGTTACGCCATGAACCCGCGCATGCACAAATATGCTTTTCCGGTCAGTAAAGCCCGTAAATATCTGGAACCTGGTCCGGTGCTGCTGCTCAGTTCGCAGTATCAGGATCAACACGACATCATGACCCTCGGCTGGCACACCGTGCTGGAGTTTTCGCCCTCCCTCGTCGGCTGTATGATCGCCGGCATGAATCACAGCCATGAGCTGATCCGCCACAGCGGTCAGTGTGTCCTGAACCTCCCCTCCGCTTCGCTGATTGATGAAGTGGTCGCCATCGGCAACAGCCACGGCGATCAGCTCGATAAATTCAGCGCCTTTAATCTGACGCCGGAACCAGCCCAGGTGGTGGGGGCATCGATGATTGCCGAGTGTTTTGCCAGCTTCGAATGTCAGCTTTATGACGATGCGATGGTGGCCCGCTATAACCTGTTTATTTTTGAAATCGTGAAAGCGCATGTCGCTGAACAGCCGGAGTATCCCGCTACCCTGCACTACACCGGCGAAGGCCGGTTCAGCGTGATGGGGGATAAGATGCTGGATAAGAGCGGCGATTTTAAACCTGAGATGCTGTTGTAGTTGAAAGCTCCGCACTCCATCCCCATTCAACTCTTTCGACCTGACAGGAGTAAATTATTATGGCAATCGAATATGCAGTGATCGCAGGTGGCTGTTTCTGGTGCACCGAAGCAGTATTTAAGGATGTGATTGGCGTTGAGTCGGTGGAAAGTGGTTATACCGGCGGCGCCCGGCCTAATCCCACCTATGAGCAGGTCTGTAGCGGGGCCACCGGCCATGCAGAAGCCATTCGCATTGGCTTTGATCCGGAGAAAGTGAGCTTCGGCGATCTGCTGGATATCAGCTTCGTTACGCATGATCCGACGCAGCTTAACCGTCAGGGTAACGACATCGGCACACAGTATCGCTCGGCGATTTTCCCGGCCAATGCCGAACAGGAAGCGGAAGCACGGGCGGCCATTGCCCGCGCCCAGGCGGACCATGAGGTGCCGGTAGTGACCACCATCGAGCCGCTGAAAGAGTGGTATCCTGCGGAAGCCTATCACCAGGACTACTGGGAAGGTGCCGGTCAGCGCAATGGCTATTGCATGGCGGTGATACCGCCCAAACTGCAGAAGTTGCGCAAAAGTTTTGCTGACCGTGTGAAAAGCTGATTTATCAGGGTGACATCGGACTGGCCGTCGCGCCGGCGTGTCGCCCTTTTTCTGTTTATATTCTCCATAACGCTGAAAATGCCGGCAGATATAGGGCGGTAAATTGCCGGTTTCAGGGTTGGGCAGATCGATTCGTACAGAGCTTAAGCGAATAGATCAAAAGAAAAAAATAGTGCTTGACCGTTTTCGGCCGACTCCCTATAGTAGCGCCCCGTTGACCCAGCGCGGTCAGCGAAGTAAATGTGGTGAGGTGTCCGAGTGGCTGAAGGAGCACGCCTGGAAAGTGTGTATACGGCAACGTATCGGGGGTTCGAATCCCCCTCTCACCGCCACATTCTGAAGAAGAGCCTGAACGAAAGTTCAGGCTTTTTTTTTGCATATTGCACAGCAGAGAGGGGGTGAGAAGCCCCGCCGGGGTTCGACAGCGCGCGCAGCGCGCTGGACAGCGGCGCATGCGACGCTGCCCGCAGGGTGAGCGAAGCGAATCCATCCCCCTCTCACCGCCACATCTATTAGCCGACCTCAGCACACCGGGCGACTGAATCCCGCCTCACCAGCGTTCCCCGATGCGAAAACAACGTTCTCTCCTCAGGCCGTAATACTATTTCCATCGCATCGCGGATCATCTCATCGACAGGAACATGCACGGTCGTTAAAGAGGGTGTGTAATATTTTCCGATGACCGCATCATCAAATCCGGCAAGCGAGATCGCTTCCGGCACGCGTTTCCCGGCCTCCTGAAAGGCTTTTGCCAGACCAATGGCCATATCGTCATTGGCGGCCAGTACACAGGTAAACGGAACATTACGTGCCAGCAGCTCACATCCCGCCTGGTAACCGCTCTCAGTGCTCCAGGCGCCCTGCACTATCAGCCGCGGATCCAGGCTGATCCCCGCCTCCTGCAGCGCATGTCGGTAGCCCGCTAAACGCTGCTCACCGGTCGGCGAACCGGTGTTACCCATGACAAAGGCAATCCGGGTATGCCCCTGAGCCAGCAGATGCGCCATCATCTCCTCACTACTGCGCCGGTGATCCGTGAACACGCAGCGATGCCGGTTTCTGACAAGTTCGCGGTTTATCACCACTATCGGCGTCTGATTTTCATCAATGATCTCATCCAGTTCGCTGACTGAAAGATATTTGGGATAGATCATGATAGCTTCGCAGCGAAGTTCGAGGAGCAGTCCAATCGCATTACGCTCGTCCTGAGCACTATGTTTACCGTCCGCCAGCACCAGCTGACGGTTCTGTTTTTCGCTGAGCGTTGCCGCCTGATAAACCAGGCCTGAAAAGAACGGGCCGTTATAAAGCCCGTTGGTAATGACCAGCCCGATTGAATGGGTGGTATTATTCGACAGATTGCGCGCCAGCCGGTTGGGCCGATAGCCGGTTTCCGCCACCGCCTGTAAGATTCTGGCCTTCACCTCTTCCCGCACAAAGACTTTACCGCTCAGTGCGCGAGATACGGTTGCTTTGGAGACGCGGGCCCGTCTGGCGACATCCAGTATGGTTACCATGTTTAAACTCCAGTGATTGGATGACCCATGCCCGATCCCTCTGAACCAATGAAAACAGACCCGGGCGGAAAGCGCAGCCGTTGCAGGCCGACACGCCGCGCCTGAGCCTGTTCACATTCCCTTATGCCAGCGACATCAGGGGCACGCCGGTGCTGACAGCGCCCTGCGACGGATACTTCGTTAACGTAAAATCCTCACTGTTGACGACCAGAACCGGTGTCGTCAGGTCATAACCTTTATGTTCAATACTGATTTGATCAAACTCAAGCAGTGGCGTGCCCGCTCTGACCACATCGCCCTCTTTCACTAACGGACGAAAATGTTCTCCCTGCAACTCAACAGTATTTAAGCCAACGTGGATCAGTAACTCTGCGCCATTCTCACAGACTAATCCAATGGCATGATGTGAGGGAAGTAATGTCACGACCGTCGCCTTGCAGGGCGCCACCACCTTACCCTCTTCAGGCTTAATCGCGACGCCGTCGCCAAGGAATTTTCCGGCAAAGGTTTCATCGGCCACGCCTTCAAGCGCAACAACGTTGCCTTTTAACGGGCTGAGAATATCCATGCTCCGGGCCAGGCCAGGTGCCGATGTCGTCTGCGTTTTGCCGTCTGGCGACGACGTGGCTTCTTCATTGACGGGATCGTCAAAACCCACAAACTGCACCATCAGGATAGTCAGCACAATCGTAGTCCCTGCCCCCACCAGCTCCCCGATAAACGACATCGGCGCCGCCGGACTGATAGCATTGACCAGTGTAAACAGGCCTGGCAATGCCGCATAAGCGTAATAGAGACTGCCGAACAGGCTGGCAACAACCGCCCCAATCGCACCGCCGATGCAGCCACAGATAAAGGGCTTTTTAAAACGCAGCGTCACGCCATAAATAGCGGGTTCGGTGATACCGAAAATAGCCGTAATGCCGGCCGACATGGAGGTCGCTTTTAACTGGGTATTACGGGTTTTCAGGAACACGCCAAACACAGCAGCCATCTGACCGATCACCGCGATCGTCTGGTAAGCCTGAAAAGAGTCATAACCCTGAGTGTCGAAATTCGCCATAATGACGGGCGTAATGCCCCAGTGAACCCCAAAGATAACGATAATCTGCCATACGCCACCAATCACCGCTGCCGCAACCGGAGGTGCCGCCTGGAACAGGGCATTATATCCCCCCGCTACCCCCATTGCGGCCCAGGTAGTAATGGGTCCGATGACAATCAGCGTCAGCGGCACGATAATCACAAAGCAGATCAGGGGCGTAAAGAGCGGGCTGACCACATCCGGTATCCACTTCTCTACCCGGCGTTCAAGCCAGGAGAGTGCCCACACCAGAAATAGCGGCGGCAGAACCGATGAGGTATAAACCGTTTTAGAGAGAGGAAAGAACAGGAAATTTATACTCTCTCCGCCTGCAATCCGTCCGGCCAGCGATGCCCAGTCCGGACTGATCAATGCACAGCAGCAGAGTACAGCAATGAACGGATTACATTTGAAATGCCGGGCTGCCGTCATGGCGATAAAGACCGGCAGAAAGGCAAACGGCGTCCAGGACATAAAATTGAGCACCGCAAAGGTGCCTGTCGTTTTAATGTCAGCATCGATCAGAGTGACAACGATCAGCACTCCCTGCAGGATCCCGGCCGCCGCAAGAATATAAACAATCGGGGCGAAGACAGCCGACATGGTGGCGATCACGGCATCCAGCCTGCGTGTCTTCTTCGTCTGACTGGCAGAAGCCGCTGTCTCTTTCACAAGACCCGACATCGCATTAAACAGGTCGGCGACATGCGTGCCGATAACCACCTGAAACTGTCCGCCGCTCTCTACCACTGCAATCACCCCTGGCAGACTCTGCACCTTCTGCTTCGCCTCAGCCGGGGTCTGGTTCAGCACCAGCCTCAGGCGAGTGGCACAGCGGGTAAAACTCACGATATTCTCTTCCCCGCCGACTTCCCGGAGAATGTCACTTGCTAACCTGTTGTAATCCCTGATAACAGCCATGCAATTTTCCTTATTTATTCAGTCATTGCGTCCCACCTTAAGGTGAGACTGCCTCTGCAGTAATCCGGAACAATAGCCATGCAACCGGTTTCACCGTAACCTGGCACAGGAGCTATGCAACCGGTTTCATGAGAATGTGAGAGTCAGTTCACCTAATTCTGGTCAGGTAACGTGCAGATCTGTGATCGCATCGACCTGCCGGTTTCCCCCGCTACCCGTGCGGCAGTCGCTATTCTCTGATTGACGGATATCGCTGAGCGAAGACGTACAAAAAGGAAGCAGGAGGATATTCGTGACATCAGAGGCGCACGACGTCATCACGCCTGGCAGATCACACATCCGCAATGCGTAAATAGCCCGGCAAATGACCGTTGTTTTATTAATGACTGACAGCGGGCAGCCTGCTGTTTTGACGCTTCTGTCCGTGAAGGCTTTCAGCATTCAGTAATAAAAAAACCCGGCCGGAGCCGGGTTTGGTCGCTACACATCTTACTCAATCAAACGCTAACTATATGCATGCAGGGTACGCTGACACAGCGCAGAACGCACACAATCCTCTTTGCCAAAGCGGACAATGCCAACCATCTCATCCTCTTCAAAACGCGCCAGCGCGTCTGCGAGACCAGAAGGCACCCCGGCGGGCAAGTCGCACTGGGTAATATCGCCGTTAACAATGACCGTGACGTTTTCGCCCAGTCGGGTCAGGAACATTTTCATCTGCGCGGCGGTCACGTTCTGCGCCTCATCCAGGATCACCACGGCATTTTCAAAAGTGCGGCCTCGCATATAGGCGAAAGGCGCAATCTCGACCTTAGCAATTTCCGGACGCAGACAATATTGCATAAATGATGCGCCAAGACGTTTAACCAGAATGTCATAGACCGGACGGAAATAAGGGGCGAATTTCTCAGAAATATCACCGGGCAGGAAGCCCAAATCCTCATCTGCCTGAAGTACCGGGCGCGTAACGATAATCCTGTCGATATCCTTATGAATCAGGGCCTCAGCCGCTTTCGCGGCGCTGATCCAGGTTTTACCGCATCCGGCTTCACCGGTTGCGAAGATCAGCTGCTTGGT
The DNA here is from genome assembly GCF_032114055.1 of Pantoea sp. Lineage (GTDB taxonomy): Bacteria > Pseudomonadota > Gammaproteobacteria > Enterobacterales > Enterobacteriaceae > Pantoea. The sequence goes on along the minus strand of NZ_DAMCTB010000010.1, from coordinate 10,284 downwards.
TTCTATGGCATTAAGATAGTGAGCCTGAGCGTCATTGCGGGCCTCAATCGGCAGACGGTCGCGCGTATCGCGCGCCATGCCAATTGCGTCCAGTCCGCTCATGTGCACCAGCGAAGTGACCGACTCTTCTTCACGCTGACGGTGACTCCGGGAGTCACTGCGAAGCACTCTTCTTGCTTCACGACGCGCTTTGATCACTGCTTTCTGTCTTCCCATAGTGGCACCTTTCAGTTGGTTTCATTTCCCGCGTCAGGCGCGTAGCCCGTTGCGATTACGTGAACGCTTTAGAGGTTTCAGTTGGCTTCCTTCAGAGCCATGACAGGACAGGATAAGGGGTATACAGCCGCGCACAGGCGTCGCTGAACACCGGATAACACAGGTTGCAAAACAAAAGAAAGGGTTAAAGAAAGGGAGAGATAACGAGGCGAAATTGCCCTCGCGTTCAGGCGCAATTTATTTAACAGTAATGACTTTCCAGAAAAGAATCGACCCATGCGCGAACTCCAGTGTGATACATCAACACATCCGATTACGCCTGTTTAATAAAGTGCACCATTTTGTTGGGCCTTTGCAACTCTAATTTTATCTGCTGGCAAAGGAATTGCTAATTGCGGGTAAACATTTCTTTTAGGAATAGATGTAAAAACCATTAATTACAGAAGGTTAGATTATTTCGCATTTTCCGAAAACCCGCCAAATCTCAGCAAAAACTCACCGTCTGATGCGCATTGGCAGGTAATCATGGGCGGCCCGTATAGGGTGCGCCCATTGCGATTAAATTTTAATCAGGCCTCCAGCAGTGACTGTCCCAAATAATGGCTGGTGTCAGGAACGCCAGGCAGCGCAAAAAAGTAACCGCCGCCAAAAGGCCGGATATATTCTTCCAGCGTCTCACCATTCAGACGCCGCTGTACGGTGAGGAAACCGCGCTCCAGATCGTGCTGATAACAGACAAACAGCAGGCCCATATCCAGTTGCCCGGCGGCGGAAACCCCAGCCGAGTAACTGTAACCCCGGCGCAGCATCAGACTGCTGGCTGTCTCTGCGGTCCGGGGATTGGCGAGCCGGATGTGGGCATCCAGTGCAATCACCTCACCATCCGGGTCGCGGGTATAATCCGGTACGTCATGTTCATGCCTCATCCCCAGCGGCGCACCGCTCAGCTTCTCCCGTCCGAAGATAGTCTGCTGCTCACCCAGGGGCGTACGGTCCCACATTTCCACATGGAAGCGGATGAGCCGCACCACCTGATAGCTGCCGTTGCGCGTCCAGGCGGGTTCCTGCTGGTCGGCTGTTACCCAGAGCAGCTGATTCATTAGTGCCGGATCGCGGGTATCCGGATTGGCCGTGCCATCTTTGAATCCCAGCAGGTTGATCGGGGTTTCCTGTCCCTGACTACGCGCAGCATGCTCAGAGATAAAACCTTCGCGCCGCCAGCGTACGCCGAGCAAATCAGGCGTGTGTTTAATGATGTCACGCAGAGCATGAATCACCGTATCCTGGGTATTTGCACAGATCTGCAACAGCAGATCGCCATGACACTGACTGGCATCGAGCGAGTCATTGGGAAAGCGTGTCATCGGCTGCAGTTTTGCCGGTTTGTGTGGAGCCAGCCCGAAACGGTCGTCAAACAGGGCATGACCAACTGAAACGGTTATCGTCAGGTTATCCGGCGCGATCGTCGGCCCCAGAATGCCGGAATCCATAGGTGGCAGCTGCGGATTTGTTACCACCGGTGCCGGTCCGCCCTGGGTCAGAAAGGCGATGCGCTGGGTCAGCAGACGGAACAGACGCACCAGATCCGATTTCTCGCTGCTGAGCAGATCAAACGCCACCAGCATCATTGAGGCCTGCTGTGGCGTCGTGATACCCGCCTGATGCTGACCATAAAACGGCTGACGCTGCTGCCGCGCCTGGGGTGTCACGGTGCCTGGCGAAAAACTTTCCGCGCGGGCAGCGTGGAACGGACAGCCACCGCCCAGGGCTGCTGCACCGCCCAGCAGACCCAGACCTTTTAATAAACGACGACGCGCAGGCTGCGCGTCATCTTCCTTGCGACTCATGATTAATCCAGACCCAGCGTGCCACGAAGTAAAGAAAGATCTTCCGCCAGCGCGGTGATCGGCCCTTTCAGCGCATTACGGTCGGCGCTGGTCAGTTTCTCGTAAGATTCGAAGCCGGTATCCGTACGATATTTGCTCAGGATCGCATCCACCTTCTTGAAGTTGGCATCCACCTTCGCCAGCAATGCCGGGTTCTCTTTACTGACCAGCGGACGCAGCAGCGCCACAATCTTCTGCGCGCCGTCGATGTTCGCCTGGAAATCCCACAGGTCAGTGCGGCTGTAGCGATCTTCCTCGCCGGATATTTTGCTGGAAGCGACCTCTTCAATCAGGCCCGCTGCGCCACCTACCACTTTGGCTGGCGGGAAGGCGAGTTCGCTGATGCGCACCTGCAGATCTTTGACATCTTTATTGAGCTGATCCGCATAGCCTGCCATGCCCTGCGTGCTGTTATCGCCGAACAGCGCCTTCTCCAGACGGTGGAAACCGGTAAATTTAGGATCCTCAGCTTTTTTCTCATAATCATCCTCGCGGGCATCAATGCTGCCGTCGAGGTCAGAGAAGAGTTCAGCAATCGGCTCAATACGCTCATAGTACTGGCGGGTCGGGGCAAACAGCGCTTTGGCTTTTTCAATGTCACCCGCTTTGACAGCATCGGTAAAAGCCTGCGTGCTGCTCACCAGCTGGCTGACCTGTTCGGTGACATACGCCTTATAGGCAGTGATCGGGCCTTCGAGTTGCAAACGCGCCGATGGCGTGCCTTTTACCGCCCCCTCACCCGCTTCGACGATCAGCTTACCTTTGGGGTTGCTCAGCAGACCGCAGGTCATCTCATATTCGCCCGGCTCCAGCGTGGCGGTCAGCTTCTGACTGAAGCCTGGCGCGATGTTTTCACGCTCTTCGACCACCAGCACCCCTTTCAGGATCTCCCACTCCAGCGCTTTCTGGCTGTTGTTCTTGATCAGAAACTGGGTCTTACCGGCCTTGACCGTCAGGTTCATCGGCTCACACTGTTTGTCATTGACGCTGACGGTAACCTGAGGAACCGCTGCGGTAGCCGTTGCGGAGATCGCCAGCAGCGGAAGCAGCAGTGCTTTGCGACGGAAATGCATTGTCATCTCTCTTTCCCTATCACGTTGCGGACACAAGGTGCGCCCGTTAAATGGTGTATTACACAGTGGCCGACGCAGCAGGCCGCGCAGGCATGAAAAACAGAATCAGTGCCGGAATCAGGTAAAAGAAATAGAGCGTCACTTCACTGACGCTGGGCGCCTCCTGATAACCCAGTACACCTTCCAGCAGGGTGCCAAACAGCGAATGGGTGGATAAGGTATTACTGAGATCAAAAGCCACCGACTGATAGTGGTTCCACAGCCCCGCTTCATGAAAAGCCCGAATCGCCCCCGCCGCCAGACCGGCCGCAACAAACAGAATGAAAACGCTGGTCCAGCGGAAAAAATGCGCCATGTTCAGACGAATACCGCCCCAGTAAAGCAGCATGCCCAGCACCACTGCCGTCGCCAGACCCAGGACAGCGCCGAGCGGCGGCGCATAGCCCACATCCTGCGTAAAGGCGGCCAGCAGGAAGAACACCGACTCCAGCCCTTCACGCGCGACAGCCAGGAACACCATCAGCACCAGTGCCATCCCGCCACGGCCTGAACGTTGCAGCGCCTGGTCGACCGCCTGCTCCAGCTCGACGCGGATGTTGCGCGCCACTTTGCGCATCCAGAAGACCATTGAGGTCAGGATGACCACCGCAATCAGCGCCACGATGCCTTCAAACAGCTCCTGCTGTTTTTGCGGGAATTCGCCGGTAGTGGCATTGATGAACAGCCCCAGGCCCAGACAGAGGGCGGCGGCGATAAAGACGCCAGCCCACATGGCAGGAAACCATTGTGTGCGCTGGGTACGTTTGAGGTAGCTGGCGATAAGGCTGACAATCAGCGCGGCTTCGATGCCTTCACGCAGCATGATGAGAAAGGGAACAAACATTGCCAGCCTCTTGAATGTTAAGCAGCGTCAATCAACCGTAAAATCAGGTAAAGTGTAAACGATACCGATTATCATTATCGCTGCGAAAAAAACAAGTTGCCGGTGGAGATAATTTCATTCTCAGGTGGTTTATCTTTGTAACAAAAAGGCCCGTCCCTTACGGGGCGGGCCTGAGCGATAGCCGCCTGGCTTATTTGGCCAGATATTCCGCTTCCGCCGCGGAAAAACGCTGCTGCGCGGCTGCGGAAGGCTCACGTCCCATCAGGCTGAAAAGCACAATCGCGATGCTGGCGAAAATGAAGCCCGGGATGATTTCATACAGTCCCAGCCAGCCATACTGCTTCCACACCAGTACGGTCACGGCACCGACAATCATCCCGGCCAGCGCACCATTGCGGTTCATACGCTTCCAGCAGACCCCGAAGAGCACGACCGGACCAAAGGCGGCACCAAAACCTGCCCACGCGTAGCTCACCAGACCCAGAACACGGTTTTCCGGATTGGAGGCCAGCGCAATCGCAATCAGCGCCACCAGCAGTACCATCAGACGCCCGACCCACACCAGCTCTTTCTGGCTTGCCTTTTTACGCAGGAAGCCTTTGTAGAGATCTTCGGTCAGGGCGCTGGAGCAGACCAGCAGCTGACAGCTCAGAGTGGACATCACGGCCGCCAGAATAGCAGAGAGCAGGATACCGGCAATCCACGGGTTAAAGAGGATACGCGCCAGCTCAATAAAGATCCGCTCGGCATTGGCGTTTACACCCGCCGCCAGTGCCGGATTGTCCTGAAAGTAGGCGATACCGAAGAAGCCGACCGACACAGCACCGGCCAGGCAGAGCACCATCCACGCCATGCCGATGCGACGCGCCGTCCGGATGGAGCGATGCGAATCCGCCGCCATAAAGCGCGCCAGAATATGCGGCTGGCCGAAGTAGCCCAGGCCCCAGCCCAGCAGCGAGATCACCGCCACGAAGTTCAGCCCCTTCAGCATATCGAGATTTTCCAGGCTCTTCGCCTGAATGACTGCCATAGAATCTGACCAGCCACCGACCGCGATGATCACAAAGACCGGCGTCAGAATCAGCGCAAAAAACATCAGGCCGGCCTGCACGGTGTCGGTCCAGCTCACGGCCAGGAAGCCGCCAATCAGCGTATAGAGAATGGTTGCGGCTGCACCGGCCCACAGAGCGGTTTCATAACTCATGCCAAAAGTGCTTTCAAACAGACGGGCACCAGCGACCACACCCGACGCACAGTAGATGGTGAAAAACACCAGAATCACGATGGCAGAGATGACCCGCAGAATTTTGCTGTGATCCTCAAAGCGGCTGGTGAAGAAGTCCGGCAGGGTCAACGCATTGTTGTGATGTTCGGTCTGTACCCGCAGGCGACCCGCCACAATTTTCCAGTTCAGCCAGGCGCCGATTGTCAGACCAATCGCAATCCAGCTTTCCGAAATACCGGAGATAAAGATAGCACCGGGCAATCCCATCAGGAGCCAGCCGCTCATGTCTGATGCACCGGCAGAGAGTGCCGTGACCACACTACCCAGACTGCGGCCACCGAGGATGTAATCGTCAAAGTTTTTGGTTGAGCGGTAAGCTGCAAAACCAATTAACACCATCCCGAGTATGTAAACTATAAAGGTCACCAGCATTGGTGTACTTACACTCATCTGTCTCTCCACTTATTATTTGAAATCCCAGAGAAATCGTCAGCCACCCGCCTGCCGGAACGGGGCAGCACGAGCCGATTTTCTGTGTCAGGGGGTCACTCATTTCCCAGCGGCGCGGTATCCTGCCGGAAAGCCGGAGCGCGCACAATGGATTTAACACAGGCGTTACAGTGTTTTCACTAACCAGTTGTCAAAATGTGCTCATAGGTTGCACTCGCTCACAGTTATCTGGTTGTACCTGAGTATTACCTGCCGTGAACCCGCCTTTTAACGGGCCTGCAAACCTGGCGAGGATTTTGCAGCAAGATTCATGCCGCCTTGCAGGATTTAACAAATGACGACGTTAAAAGGGTGTTAACTGGCTCACATTTAACACGGTTGCACAAAGTTGCAACTTAAGTGATAGTGCAGCCAACGCCGTACCGAACCACTATTTAAGGAGCTCTGGAGTCATGGGTACAACCACCATGGGTGTTAAACTGGATGACGCAACACGTGAGCGCATCAAACTGGCTGCGCAGCGTATTGATCGCACGCCACACTGGCTGATCAAACAGGCGATCTTTACCTATCTGGGCCAGCTGGAGACCGGCGACAGCCTGCCGGAGATCCCGCTTTCTGCCCAGGCAGTCGCTGAGGCTGAAGACATTCAGCCCGAGGAGATGCACCAGCCGTTTCTCGACTTCGCAGAGCAGATTTTACCTCAGTCTGTGACCCGCTCCGCCGTCACCGCTGCGTGGCGTCGCCCGGAAACCGATGCGGTTCCTATGCTGCTGGAACAGGCGCGTTTACCGGCCGCACTGGCGGAGAAAACGCATCAGCTGGCCCACCAGCTTGCCGACAGGCTGCGGCACCAGAAAGGTGCAACCGGACGCGCCGGAATGGTGCAAAGCCTGCTGCAGGAGTTCTCTCTCTCTTCCCACGAGGGTGTGGCGCTGATGTGCCTGGCCGAAGCGCTGTTGCGTATTCCGGATAAGCCCACGCGTGATGCGTTAATCCGTGACAAGATCAGCAATGGCAACTGGCAGTCACATCTGGGCCGCAGCCCGTCGCTGTTTGTCAACGCAGCGACCTGGGGCCTGCTGTTTACCGGCCGTCTGGTGTCGACTCACAACGAGTCGAACCTCTCAAGCTCACTGAATCGTATTATCGGTAAAGGTGGCGAACCGCTGATCCGTAAAGGCGTGGATATGGCGATGCGCCTGATGGGCGAGCAGTTCGTCACTGGTGAAACCATTGCCGAAGCCCTGGCGAATGCGCGTAAGCTCGAAGAGAAAGGCTTCCGCTACTCCTATGACATGCTGGGCGAAGCGGCGCTGACGGCAGGTGATGCCAAAGCCTACCTGCTCTCTTATCAGCAGGCGATCCATGCGATTGGTAAAGCCTCAAATGGCCGCGGGATTTATGAAGGCCCCGGCATCTCCATCAAGCTTTCCGCCCTGCATCCCCGCTATAGCCGCGCACAGTATGAGCGCGTTATGGAAGAGCTCTACCCGATTCTGAAATCGCTGACGCTGCTGGCCCGCTCTTATGATATTGGTATCAACATCGATGCCGAAGAGGCCGACCGTCTTGAGCTGTCACTGGATATGCTGGAGAAACTCTGTTTCGAACCGGAGCTGGAAGGCTGGAACGGTATCGGTTTCGTGATCCAGGCTTACATGAAACGCTGCCCGTTTGTGATTGATGAACTCATCGATCTGGCGCAACGCAGCCGTCGTCGTCTGATGATTCGTCTGGTGAAAGGTGCTTACTGGGACAGCGAAATTAAACGTGCGCAGATGGAAGGCCTGGAGGGCTATCCGGTTTACACCCGTAAAGTTTATACCGACATCTCTTACCTGGCCTGTGCCCGTAAGCTGCTCTCTGTGCCGAGCCTGATTTATCCGCAGTTCGCTACGCATAATGCTCACACTCTGGCGGCAATTTATCAGCTGGCGGGCAATAACTACTATCCGGGTCAGTATGAGTTCCAGTGTCTGCACGGCATGGGTGAGCCCCTTTACGAGCAGGTGGTCGGCAAAGTGGCGGATGGCAAACTGAATCGCCCTTGCCGTATCTATGCACCGGTCGGCACCCATGAAACCCTGCTGGCCTATCTGGTTCGCCGCCTGCTGGAGAATGGCGCAAACACCTCCTTCGTCAACCGTATTGCCGATACGTCGCTGCCGATCGATGAGCTGGTCGCCGATCCGGTCAGCGCCGTTGAAAAACTGGGCGTCAGCGAAGGAGCTATTGGCCTGCCACATCCGAAAATCCCGCTGCCGCGCGAACTCTATGGTGAAAACCGCGTCAACTCCGCGGGGCTGGATATGGCCAATGAACATCGCCTCGCTTCGCTCTCCAGCGCCCTGCTGAGCAGTGCCGCACAGCCCTGCCTGGCTGAACCCATGATCGAGGGCGAAGCCGGGGCTGGCGAATTACGCGACATTCTGAACCCGGCCGCGCCTAACGACTGCGTCGGTCAGGTGCGCGAAGCGACAGAACAGGAGGTTTCCGTGGCGCTGGAAGCCGCCGTAAACAACGGACCTATCTGGTTTGCCACACCACCGCAGGAGCGTGCCGCCATTCTGGAACGTGCTGCTCAGATCATGGAAGGTCAGATGCAGCAACTGATCGGCATCCTGGTGCGTGAAGCGGGTAAAACCTACAACAACGCCATCGCCGAAGTACGCGAAGCGGTAGATTTCCTCTATTACTACGCCGGTATGGTGCGTGACGATTTTGACAATGAAACGCATCGTCCGCTGGGACCGGTGGTCTGCATCAGCCCCTGGAACTTCCCACTGGCAATCTTCACCGGCCAGATTGCCGCTGCACTGGCTGCGGGCAACAGCGTGCTGGCTAAACCGGCCGAGCAGACGCCGCTGATTGCCGCCCAGGCGGTTCAGATTCTGCTGGATGCAGGCGTGCCAGCCGGCGTGCTGCAACTGCTGCCGGGCCAGGGTGAAACCGTGGGTGCGCAGTTGACCGGCGACGAGCGGGTGCGCGGCGTGATGTTTACCGGTTCAACGGCGGTCGCGACGCTGCTGCAACGCAATCTGGCCGGCCGTCTTGATCCTCAGGGTCGCCCGACGCCGCTGATTGCCGAAACCGGCGGCATGAATGCCATGATCGTCGACTCTTCCGCCCTCACCGAACAGGTGGTAGTCGATATCGTCGCCTCCGCCTTCGACAGCGCCGGACAGCGCTGCTCTGCCCTGCGTCTGCTCTGTATTCAGGAGGATGTGGCTGACCATACCCTGAAGATGCTGCGCGGCGCGATGGCCGAGTGCCGCATGGGTAATCCGGAGCGTTTCTCAACTGACATCGGCCCGGTGATCGATGCCGAAGCGAAAGCTAATATCGAGCGCCATATTCAGGCGATGCGCAACAAAGGCTTTACCGTTTATCAGGCGGTGCAGGAAAATCCGCAGGACAGCAAAGAGTGGAACAGCGGCACCTTCATCAAACCGACCCTGATTGAGCTGAATCAGGTCAGCGATCTGGATAAAGAGATCTTTGGTCCGGTGCTGCACGTCGTGCGCTTCAGCCGCACCGCACTGCCGCAGGTGATCGATCAGATTAATGCGTCTGGCTACGGTCTGACCCTGGGTGTTCATACCCGCATTGATGAAACCATCGCGCAGGTGACGGCGAATGCTCAGGTCGGCAACCTCTACGTCAACCGTAACATGGTGGGTGCCGTGGTCGGCGTGCAGCCGTTTGGCGGCGAAGGCCTGTCTGGCACGGGCCCGAAAGCCGGTGGCCCGCTCTATCTCTATCGCCTGCTGGCCAATCGTCCGGATAGTGCTCTGCGCCGGACCTTTGATCGTCAGGATGCCGAGCGCCCGGCAGACAGTTCGCTGCGCACGTCTCTGCTGGCACCGCATCAGGCGCTGAGTAACTGGGCGAAAGAGAAGCCTGCTCTGGCTGAACTGTGCCAGCACTATGGCGAACTGGCCCAGGCGGGCGTCGTGCGGCTCCTGCCTGGCCCGACCGGCGAGCGAAACACCTTCTCGCTGTTGCCTCGCGATCGCGTACTCTGTCTGGCGGACAACGAACAGGATGCGCTGATCCAGCTGGCCGCAGTCACCAGCGTCGGCAGTAAAGCCCTGTGGCAGGATGATGAACTGCATCGCGCCTTACTGACCTCGCTGCCGGATGCGGTAAAAGCGCGGATTAAACTGGCGCGTGATCCGTTAACGGCAGAGTTTGATGCGGTTATCTACCACGGCGATGCCGATCAGCTGCGCGCGCTGTGTGAACAGATCGCAGCGCGTGACGGGGCGATTGTGTCGGTGCAGGGCTTTGCCCGCGGCGAGACGAATCTGCTGCTGGAGCGTCTGTTGATCGAGCGTTCGCTGAGTGTGAATACCGCGGCAGCGGGCGGCAATGCCAGCCTGATGACTATCGGGTAACGGGGGCGCTACAGGGGGCTCGCTGCGCGAACGGGGTTGAGGCGGTTTCGTTTACCTGGCAGGCTGGTGCATTCACTGCGTGGATCGGGCACGGAGGCCTGCAGTGGTTTTACGCTGAGCGGGTTTCGTTCGCCTGACGGGCCGGGCAATT
>NZ_DAMCTB010000009.1:197832-197939 GCF_032114055.1 Pantoea sp. | reverse complement strand
CAGTTGACTTTTAATCAATTGGTCGCAGGTTCGAATCCTGCACGACCCACCAATTCAGAAAAAAGCGCCTTTAAGGCGCTTTTTTCGTTTCTGAAGCACGGAGATAA
>NZ_DAMCTB010000009.1:0-197732 GCF_032114055.1 Pantoea sp. | reverse complement strand
GGCGACAGCCTCACCCGCAGGGCAAGGCCCATCGGGCCGATGGCTATCCTGCACGACCCACCCATTCAGAAAAAAGCGCCTTTAAGGCGCTTTTTTCGTTTCTGAAGCACGGAGATAACCGGGCAGGATGAGAACCTGCAGCAGGTCCGACTGAATCGCCTGCGATTCAGGCTGAGGCGACAGCCTCACCCGCAGGGCAAGGCCCATCGGGCCGATGGCTATCCTGCACGCCCCACCCATTCAGAAAAAAGCGCCTTTAAGGCGCTTTTTTCATTCTGATACCACGACCACATTTACCCGATCTTAACGCCCTAGACACTCAAGTCGTTCCGCTGCGTGCCGATAACCCAGGTGACGACTTACAGGGAGAAAATGATGTCTTCAATTTCCGGAATTTTAAGCAGTGCTGTCAGTGGCGGTGACAACGGTGGCGGCAGTATCGCCTCACAAATCTCTGCGCTGAATAAGCAGATTCAGAACGTCTTAACGCAGGTTAAAGAGCTGGCGGACAATAAAGAGCTGACTGACGAACAGAAAGCAGAAATGCAGCAGATGTATCAGTCACAAATCACCATGATTCAGGCACAGATTGCGCAGCTGGAACAGACCCAGGCCGAACAGGATCAGCCGAAGGGTGACATGATGCCAGTCAGTGAGAAAAAGGCAGATGGTATTAACCGTCCAACCGATGCTAATCAGGTGAACGTTTATATCTGATTCTAAAATGCAGGCCTGGCCACACGTTGTTGCGCCAGCAGCGCCGCCTGCTGGCGCACTTCCTGCCAGATAGCTTCAGCAGCAGGCGTCAGCGAGCGATTTTTGCGTTTTATCAGCGTCAGGCTACGGTTAATTTCCGGATAAATGCGCCGCACTGTTAATGCACGATCGGCGGGCAAAGGCAACGCCAGCGCGGGCAGAATACTGATGCCAATTCCCACTTCAACCATGGGAAACAGTGTCGCGGGATGACCAATCTCCTGTACGACTTCGGCTCTGACATTCTGCTTCTGCATCGCCGCATCAATCAGCACCCGGCTGCCAGAGGCGTAATCCTGCAGCACCATCGTCCGCCCTTCCAGCATCGACCACGTCGCCCTTTCCACCTGCGCCAGCGGATCATCTTCACGGCATAACAGCAGGAAAGGCTCATCCAGAATCGCAATACTGTCGAAATCGGTGTCGCTGAGCGGACCGATGACGATCCCGAAATCCACTTCCGCGTTACGTACACTCTGCAGCACCCAGTGCTGGGCACGATCGTGCAGGATAACTTTGATATCAGGAAAGTGGTGCTGGCTCGCGGCCAGACACTGGGGCATCAGATGGGCCGAAATGGTCTGGCTTGCCGCGACTCTGACCGTGCCGCTGCGCTGCTCACCAAAACTGCGGATATCCAGCAGCGTTGTGTGAATTTCTTCCAGCAGCCGCTCCATGCGTGATGCCAGCTGTTTACCGGCTTCAGTCAGCATCACTTCACGGGTGGTGCGATCCAGTAACCGCACGCCGGTTTCTGCCTCCAGCTCTTTAATGCTGTGACTGACCGCCGACTGACTCAGACCTATCGCCTGCCCCGCCTGGCTGAATCCCCCGTAATGCGCAACGGCGATGAAGGTACGAAGCTGCCGGAAAGTATAATTCATCGATTCTTCTCATAGATTAATTCAATAAATCAATTTTATTTCTAAAAACATTTCGCGCACAATCGCGCTATTGAAAAATTTACCGGAATTTAACAATGCGTTTTTTAAAGCTCGACCCGATGATGGTAAAACTCATCATTACCGTGCTGCTGGCCACTTTTTTGCCCGCAAAAGGGATCTATGTTGATATCTTCAGCTATCTTGCAACGGCTGCCATCGCGCTGCTGTTCTTTATGCATGGCGCCAAGCTGTCACGGGAAAAGATCATCGCGGGCAGCAGCCACTGGCAGCTGCATCTCTGGATCATGTGCAGTACGTTCGTCATCTTCCCGGCGCTGGGCCTGCTGCTGGTGTGGTGGCATCCGGTGGATGTCGGCCCGGAAATTTATACCGGCTTTATCTATCTCTGCATTCTGCCCGCCACGGTCCAGTCCGCTATCGCGTTTACCTCAATGGCTGGCGGTAATGTTGCGGCCGCTGTCTGCAGCGCCTCGGCATCCAGCCTGCTGGGTGTCTTTATTTCGCCGCTACTGGTCAATCTGGTAATGGATATTCACAGCAGCGCGCCCAGCGATGGCCTGGAACAGATTGGTAAGATTATGCTGCAGCTGATGGTGCCATTCATGCTGGGACACCTCTCACGTCGCTGGATTGGTGGCTGGGTTGAGAAACATCGCAGCCTGATTGGTAAAACCGACCAGACCTCAATCCTGCTGGTGGTTTACTCTGCTTTCAGTGAAGCGGTGGTCAATGGCATCTGGCATCGCGTGGGGCTGACAACGCTGATGTGGATCATTGCAGGTTCCCTCCTGCTGCTCGCCGCCGTACTGATTATCAATCTGCTGGCGTCACGCCTGTTCCGCTTTAAACGCGCCGATGAGATCGTCGTGCTGTTTTGTGGTTCGAAAAAGAGTCTGGCGAACGGTGTGCCAATGGCCAACATCCTGTTCCCGGCCAGTACGGTGGGGATGATTGTCTTGCCACTGATGATTTTCCATCAGGTGCAGCTGATGGTCTGCTCATTTATTGCCGGACGCTATAAGAAGAGCAATGAGAAACAGCAGGCGCTGCAGATGAAAGCGTCCGTGATGGAGTCACAGAAATAACCGTGCCCGCCTGCGCGGGCGCGGTTAGCTGCGGGTCTGGAGCGGCCTGACTAACCCCTCCAGACCCTCTGTTTTGATGACCAGCGTCAGCTGCCTCAGATCGCCCAGCTGACCGGATGGAAAGTCGCCACTGCGGGCGAACCAGAGCAGATAAGGTTCCGGCAGATCAATCAGCATCTGCCCTTTATATTTGCCAAACGGCATTGGCGTATTGGCTATCGCCGCCAGCTGATGCTCATCCATCTCAGGCACCCAGCAAACGAATCATTTCGGCTTCATCAATCACCTCAATGCCCAGCTCCTGCGCTTTCGCGAGCTTTGACCCGGCGGCTTCACCGGCGATCAGCAGATCGGTTTTCTTCGACACGCTGCCGCTGACTTTAGCGCCCAGCGCGATCAGCTGCGCTTTGGCATCATCGCGGTTCATCTGCGACAGTGAGCCGGTCAGCACGATGGTTTTACCGGCGAACGGACTGTCTATCTCTTCAGCTTTCACCACCACCACCTGCGGCCAGTGCACGCCGATCTCTTCCGTCAGCTGGCGGATAACCTCGCGGTTGCTCTCCTCTTCCATAAAGTTGCGCACGTGAGTTGCGACGACTTTGCCAACATCCTGCACCGCGATCAGCGCATCCAGATCGGCATCCATCACCTTCTGCAACTCGCCAAAATGGTTAGCCAGGTTTGCTGCGGTGGCTTCACCGACTTCGCGGATCCCCAGTGCATAGAGGAAACGCGCTAAGGTGGTTGATTTCGCTTTTTCCAGCGCGTCGACCACATTCTGCGCCGATTTTGGCCCCATGCGATCCAGCCCGGTCAGCTTGCCCGCCGTAAGCCGGAACAGATCGGCTGGCGTGCTGACATACTCTTTCTCAACCAGCTGATCGATAATCTTATCGCCCATGCCATCCACGTCCAGCGCCCGCCGTGAGACAAAATGCTTCAGCGCCTCTTTACGCTGAGCACCGCAGATCAGCCCGCCGGTGCAGCGCGCAACCGACTCGCCTTCGACCCGCTCCACTTCGGAGCCGCAGACCGGACAATGAGTGGGAAAGACCACTTCCCGCGTCTCTTCAGGGCGCTCAGCGGTGACGACGTTGACCACCTGCGGGATCACATCCCCTGCACGGCGAACGACTACCCGGTCGCCGATACGCAAGTCCAGGCGTTCTATCTCGTCCGCATTATGCAGCGTTGCATTGCTGACAATCACGCCCGCCACCTGCACCGGCTCAAGACGCGCGACAGGCGTAATCGCCCCCGTGCGCCCGACCTGGAACTCAACATCCCGCACCCAGGTCAGCTGCTCCTGTGCCGGGAATTTAAACGCAATCGCCCAGCGCGGGGCGCGCGCCACAAAGCCCAGCTGCTCCTGCAGCGCCTGGGAATCGACCTTGATCACTACGCCGTCGATGTCGAATCCGAGCGTCGGCCGCTGTTGCTCAATATCGCGGTAGAACGCCAGGGCTTCTTCCGCGTTATGCACCAGCTTAATACGATCGCTGACCGGCAGGCCCCAGGCTTTGAACTGTTGCAGACGCCCCATGTGGCTGTGCGGCATTTCACCGCCTTCGAGCAGGCCAAAACCGTAGCAGAAAAAGGTCAGCGGACGTCTGGCAGTGATGCGCGGATCCAGCTGACGCAGAGAACCCGCTGCTGCATTACGTGGATTCGCAAAGACTTTGCCGTCGGTGCGGCGCGCTTCTTCATTCAGCTTTTCAAAGCCGCGCTGCGTCATAAAGACTTCACCGCGTACTTCCAGCCGGGCAGGAATATTGTCACCTTTCAGCCGCAGCGGAATCGCACGGATGGTGCGGACATTGGCGGTGATATTCTCACCGGTGGTGCCGTCGCCGCGCGTCGCGGCACGAACCAGCAGGCCATTTTCATACATCAGGCTAACCGCTGCGCCATCAAGCTTGAGTTCACAGCAGTAGGTCAGGTCATCGCTGCTTTTCAGCCGATCCTGTACGCGCTTGTTAAAGGCCATAAACGTGGCTTCATCAAAGGCATTGTCCAGCGACAGCATCGGCACCTCATGACGCACCTGTTCAAATACCGTCAGCGGTGCCGCCCCGACGCGCTGGGTGGGCGAGTCCGGCGTAATCAGCTCAGGGTGATCCTCTTCCAGCTGGCGCAGTTCGCGCATCAGCCGATCATATTCAGCATCCGGTACTTCCGGCGCATCCATAACGTGATAGAGATATTCGTGATGGCGCAACGTGGTGCGCAGTTCGGTGATGTGATCCTGAACGGATTTCATAAAGCCCCATCAGATAAAAAACCCCCGACAGGCGGGGGTTTGTTTTAACAGTTCAGAATGTGATTAGCACAGTTCTCAGACGCCAACCACATCGCGGATTCGCGCTTTGTAGGTTTCCAGCTTCTGCGGCGTCATCATACGACGCTCATCATCCAGCACAACGCCACCGACATCATCAGCAATACGCTGTGCCGACTGCAACATCAGTTTAAAGTTCTGATTCGCATCGCCATAAGAGGGCACCATCATAAAGATAGAGATGCCCGGGGTGCTGAAGTCGGTCATCAGATCGGGATTGAACGAGCCAGGTTTCACCATATTAGCCAGGCTGAACAGCACGGGCCCGCTGCCTGCCGGACTAAGATGGCGATGGAAAATGTTCATTTCGCCAAACTGGAAGCCTGCCTGCAGAATACCCTGCAGCAATGCTTCACCGTTCAGTTCACCACCGGAGTGAGCAGCAACATGCAGAACCAGCACGGCTTCTTTGGGTTTTTCTGCTGCAGCTTTCGGTGCGGGCGCCGGAGCCGGTTCGGGCTGCGCAGGCTGCGGCTCAGGTTCTGCCTGGAACGGCGGTGCAGGTTGTACCGGTTCCAGCGGATCGAGGTCCAGCAGCGGATCGGCCTGCACAGGCGGCGCGACAAAAGCCGGCGCAGGCTGCTGACGAGCCGGTTCAGGCTGCTGGCGAGCCGGTTCAGGGCGCGGCTGCGGAGCAGGCTGCGGTGCTGAACTGAAAAGCGGGTCGCTCTCAGGCTCAGGCTGCGGTGCGGGACGTGGCGCAGGCTGACGCACAGGCTCGGCAGGCGCCTGCTTACGCGGCGCTTCTGGCTGAGGCTCACGAATCTCATCGAAACGGGGTTCCTGATGTACGCTGCGCTCAGAACGCACACGAACCTCGCCGACGCCGTCATCTTCGTCGTCGGTCAGGTCCTGCTCATCAAGGTCATCACGTTGTTTCAGACGTTTGTGCGGGCGATCGCGAAACACTGACGAACGCTCTTTACGGCTGGTCCACAGTCCGTGAAGAAGGAGCGCTATAATGGCGATCGCGCCAACAACGATTAATATCAGACGCAAATCCTGCATCATTGTATTCTCTGTTGTTCCAATACCTTGCCACCGCGGCAAACTTTATCCTCTAACTGTATTTGCCCTGCTACACAAGTGCAAGTCTGTGCACTATTTTCTGACAAATAAGATAGATAACCCACGCTTTTTCGCTGTTTTTTTACCCAAACGGCATCTGGTCTGGCGAAAAAGCCAGGTTATAGTGAGCGCGCCTTCACACCTTCAGGAGAAATGGCTTTATGGCCCGTGAGAATTCCGTCTCAGATTTTAATGGCATGCACTACTTTAACCAGGGCTGGAAACTGGTGCGTCTGCCTGGCCTTCGGCGCTTTGTCGTGATGCCACTGCTGATCAACATCATTATGCTGGGCGGTGCTTTCGTCTGGCTGTTCTATCGGCTGGGCGACTGGATCCCGCGCCTGATGGCGCATATTCCCGACTGGCTGCAATGGCTGAGTTATCTGTTATGGCCGCTGTCCGTCATTGCCATTGTGCTGGTGTTCAGTTACTTCTTTTCGACGCTGGCCAATCTGATCGCCGCCCCATTCTGCGGCCTGCTGGCAGAGCAACTTGAAGGGCGTCTGACCGGCAAGCCGCTGCCTGACAGTGGCTGGGCAGCAATGGTCAAAGATGTTCCGCGCATTATGAAGCGGGAACTCCAGAAGCTGGGTTACTACCTGCCCCGCGCGCTGGGTCTGCTGCTGCTCTACTTTATTCCCGGCTTTGGTCAGACCATTGCGCCTGTGCTCTGGTTCCTGTTCAGCGCCTGGATGCTCTCTATCCAGTATTGCGACTATCCGTTCGACAACCATAAAGTCCCGTTCCGGCAGATGCGTAACGCCCTGCGTCAGCACAAAACGGCCAACATGCAGTTTGGCGCGCTGACCAGCCTGTTCACCATGATCCCGGTACTGAACCTGGTCATCATGCCGGTCGCAGTCTGTGGTGCGACAGCCATGTGGGTCGATCGTTATCGGTCGCAACTGGCCCGCAGTGATGTGCGCTAAAACCAGCACTACGCCTTATGCTCTTTTCAGAGAGGCTTATTGCCGGGTGACATATAGATATACGATTTCTTTCCTTCCGCACCCAGGCAGAACAGGTATGCTCATAGGGTTCCCAATAATTCATACAGTTAAGGGCAGGCTATGAGTAAGATCTATGAAGACAACTCTTTGACAATTGGTCATACGCCATTGGTTCGACTGAACCGCATCGGTAACGGCCGCATTCTTGCGAAAGTTGAATCCCGTAACCCGAGCTTCAGCGTTAAATGCCGTATCGGTGCCAATATGATTTGGGACGCAGAAAAACGCGGTATTCTGAAACCCGGAGTTGAACTGGTAGAGCCGACCAGCGGTAACACGGGTATCGCTCTGGCCTATGTGGCGGCCGCACGTGGCTATAAACTGACGCTGACCATGCCGGAAACCATGTCAGTGGAGCGGCGCAAGCTGCTGAAAGCATTGGGCGCGACGCTGGTGCTGACCGAAGGTGCTAAAGGCATGAAAGGCGCTATCGGCAAAGCGGAAGAGATTGTGGCCAGCGATCCGGACAGATATGTCCTGCTACAGCAGTTCAGTAACCCGGCTAACCCGGAAATTCATGAAAAAACCACGGGTCCGGAAATCTGGGAAGACACCGATGGCGAAGTCGATGTCTTTATCGCCGGTGTCGGCACCGGCGGCACGCTGACTGGCGTGAGTCGTTATATTAAAAACACCAAAGGTAAAAAAGATCTGATTACCGTTGCGGTCGAACCAACCGACTCTCCGGTGATTGCCCAGGCGATGGCGGGTGATGAGATTAAACCGGGCCCGCACAAGATTCAGGGCATCGGCGCAGGCTTTATTCCGGGTAACCTCGAGCTGAACCTGGTGGATCGCGTCGTGGCGATTACCAACGAAGAGGCGATCAGCACGGCGCGCCGGTTAATGGAAGAGGAAGGTATCCTGGCGGGTATCTCATCCGGCGCTGCCGTAGCCGCTGCGCTGAAGCTGCAGGAAGATGAGACGTTCGCCAATAAAAATATCGTCGTTATCCTCCCCTCTTCCGGTGAACGCTACCTGAGCACCGCGCTGTTTGCCGATCTTTTCACCGAAAAAGAGCTGCAGCCTTAGTCGCGGCGAAAGTCTTAAAATGAGTAAAAAAGCACCCGCACGGGTGCTTTTTTGTGGCGCAGATCTCACTTTCATCACCCGGCAGATTGATTTCAGTGATGCCGCTCTGGTATTTAGACTGCCAATTATTTCGATGCCTGAAATTAATCCGCCTTTGAAGTGGATCAAGCTGAATCGATTTACGGATTCAGTGAAACGGCGAATCACGGCATAATTAACCGGTGACGTGTAGAATCGGTTTTGAGACGCAACGGATTGTCGTATTGACGCAGAGGCGTCTTTGGTCAGCAGGATGCTATACCCGCGCACCGACACAGGCTAAAGTAGAGGCTCCAGGCTAGACTTTAGATCCATAAAACTCATTCTGATAACGTTGGGGAAATAGAATGTTCCAGCAAGAAGTTACCATTACTGCACCAAACGGCCTGCACACTCGCCCAGCGGCGCAATTCGTTAAAGAAGCCAAAGCTTTCCAGTCAGAAATTACTGTGACCTCTAACGGTAAATCAGCCAGTGCGAAAAGCCTGTTCAAACTGCAGACTCTGGGTCTGACTCAGGGCACCGTTGTGACACTGTCTGCAGAAGGTGAAGATGAGCAGAAGGCCGTTGAGCATCTGGTCAAACTGATGGCTGAACTGGAGTAATCTCCGCTCAGCTCTCCAGCAAATCGACTCCTCTGCGCCATTGAGTGCAAACATCTTGATCGCGGACAACCTGTCCGCGTTATTGCTTTCGTAGAGTACGTGTCCCGCGACAATGGCACCGCAAAGAGTCCCATCAGCCATCGTGATTAAAAGGTAGCGTTATGATTTCAGGCATTTTAGCATCACCAGGTATCGCTTTCGGCAAAGCACTGCTGCTGAAAGAAGACGAGATCGTCATCAACCGCAAGAAAATTTCTGATGACCAGGTTGATCAGGAAGTTCAGCGCTTCCTTGATGGTCGTAGTAAAGCGGCCACACAACTGGAAGCGATTCGCGTCAAAGCGGGTGAAACCCTGGGTGAAGAGAAAGCAGCGATCTTCGAAGGCCACATCATGTTGCTGGAAGATGAAGAGCTGGAGCAGGAAATCATCGACCTGATCAAAAAAGATCACGCGTCTGCCGATGCCGCTGTCTACTCGGTCATTGATGGCCAGGCGAAAGCCCTGGAAGAGTTAGATGACGAATACCTGAAAGAGCGTGCGGCTGATGTTCGCGACATTGGTAAGCGTCTGCTGCAAAATATCCTCGGTCTGCACATCGTTGACCTGAGCGCGATTCAGGAAGAATCCATTCTGGTGGCCAAAGACTTAACGCCGTCAGAAACCGCACAGCTGAACCTGAAAAAGGTGCTGGGCTTTATTACCGATCTGGGTGGCCGTACTTCACACACCTCTATCATGGCGCGTTCGCTGGAGATTCCGGCGATTGTTGGTACCGGCAACGTCACCACCGCAATCAAAAACGGTGACTTCCTGATTCTGGACGGCGTCAACAACACGATTCACGTCAATCCTTCTGAAGCGATTCAGGAAGAGCTGAAAGCCGTACAGAACCAGTATCTGTCGGAAAAACATGAGTTAGCCAAGCTGAAGGATCTGCCAGCCGTCACGCTGGATGGCCATCAGGTTGAAGTCTGCGCCAACATCGGTACCGTGCGCGATATCGCTGGTGCTGAACGCAATGGCGCAGAAGGTGTGGGCCTCTACCGCACCGAATTCCTGTTTATGGACCGCGACTCGCTGCCAAGCGAAGAAGAGCAGTTCCAGGCGTATAAAGCCGTTGCTGAAGCGATGGGCTCACAGGCCGTCATCGTGCGTACCATGGATATTGGCGGTGACAAAGATCTGCCCTACATGAACCTGCCGAAAGAAGAGAACCCGTTCCTCGGCTGGCGCGCAATCCGTATCGCCATGGACCGCAAAGAGATTCTGCATGCGCAGCTGCGCGCCATCCTGCGCGCCTCCTCTTTCGGTAAACTGCGCATCATGTTCCCGATGATTATCTCAGTTGAAGAAGTCCGCAGCCTGAAAGCAGAGCTGGAATTGCTGAAAGCGCAGTTGCGTGAAGAAGGCAAAGCTTTTGATGAAAGCATTGAAGTCGGTATTATGGTGGAAACGCCAGCTTCGGCTGTAATCGCGCATCATCTGGCGAAGGAAGTCGACTTCTTCAGTATCGGCACAAACGATCTGACGCAGTATACTCTGGCGGTCGATCGTGGTAATGATTTGATCTCACACCTGTACAATCCAATGACGCCGTCTGTGCTTAACTTAATTAAGCAAGTCATTGATGCATCTCACGCTGAAGGTAAATGGACCGGCATGTGTGGTGAGCTGGCAGGTGATGAACGTGCTACACTACTGTTACTGGGAATGGGGCTGGACGAGTTCAGCATGAGTGCCATTTCTATCCCTGGCATCAAGAAAATCATTCGTAATACTAACTTTGAAGATGCGAAGGCATTGGCAGAGCAGGCCCTGGCTCAACCGACAGCGGAAGATTTAATGAATCTGGTTAACAAATTCATTAAGGAAAAAACGCTCTGCTAATCTGCATGATGCTGGCCCCAAATTACTGCTTAGGAGAAGATCATGGGTTTGTTTTCTAAACTTTTTGGCGAAAAAACGGATAGCGCTGGGACTATTGATATCGTAGCGCCTCTGTCAGGCGAAATCGTGAATATTGAAGACGTACCAGATGTGGTGTTTGCAGAAAAAATCGTGGGCGACGGTATTGCCATCAAGCCCAGCGGCAACAAAATGGTTGCGCCTGTTGATGGGACTATCGGTAAGATTTTTGAAACCAATCATGCTTTTTCGATTGAATCTGACAACGGCATTGAGCTGTTCGTACACTTCGGTATCGATACCGTTGAACTGAAAGGCGAAGGCTTCAAGCGTATCGCTGAAGAAGGCCAGAAGGTCAAAAAAGGCGATGTGGTTATCGAGTTCGATTTGCCACTGCTGGAAGAGAAAGCAAAATCAACCCTGACGCCGGTTGTCATCTCCAACATGGATGAAATCAAGGAACTGATTAAGCTGTCTGGCCAGGTGACCGTGGGTGAAACTCCGGTGATTCGCATCAGAAAGTAAGCGTTTATCTGTAACATAACGGCACCTTCGGGTGCCGTTATTGTTTCTGCTGTGCTCTCTCAGGGCCGCCAGCGTGGCAGACGCAGTGTGAGCTCCAGTCCCCCTTCTGGCCGATTCCGGGCCTCAACTTCACCATGATGTGCCAGTATCACTTTGCGCACGATAGCCAGCCCCAGACCATACCCCTTTCCCATCAGCGACGAGTTAACCCGCACAAACGGGTCAAAGATGCTGGAGAGTTTCTCCTCATCAACGCCCGGTCCCTGATCGCGCACCTGAATCACCAGCCACTGCTGTTCCGTTCGCAGATATACCTCAATCTGTTGCCCCGGCGGAGAAAAGCGCAACGCGTTGCGTAGCACATTCTCTGTCGCGCGCCGTATCAGCTCCGCATTACCACGGACGGTGTAATCTACCCGACCGTCAACCTGAAGGGCTACCTGCACGCCAGGCACCTGCGCTTCATAGCGGACATCGGCGATCACGGCCTGCAGCAGACCGGTCAGATCGACATATTGCTCATCCGGAATGCTTTCATATTCGGCCCGTGACAGTGTCAGCAGCTCACCGATCATTTTATCCAGCCTGCGCGCCTCTTCATCAATGCGATCAAGCGAACTGTTAACATTTTCGGGTGTCTGGCGCGCCAGTCCGGTGGCCAGTTGCAGCCGGGCCAGCGGTGAACGCAGCTCATGCGAGATATCATGCAGCAGCTCTTCACGGGCGCGTACCAGGGTATCCAGCCGCTCAACCATGGCATCAAAAGCTTCAGCAACGGTAGAGAGTTCGTCGCGGCGCCTGCGCATGACTGGAAAAAGCCGGACGCGTAAATCCCCTTCCGCGACCCGGGAAAAGCCTTCCCGCAGCTGACGCAGGGGACGCGTAAGATTCCAGGCCAGCAGCAGGCTAAAGAGCAGCCCCACTGAACCGGCAAAAATAAACATCGGTTCAGGAATGTTGAGAAACCGGCGCGGCATCCGGGTCATGGTGCTGTCTTTGCGAATGCCATCCAGGTCGTAGCGCAGCTGATAGGATTTGCCATCGGCGCCCTGCACCCAGCGTACCACCTCTTCAGGGAAGCGCCCGTGGATAGCCTGATTCACGCGATTCTCAGCGGACGGAGGCTGTGCCAGTTGGGTGACGTGGAAAAACTGCCGGTCGCCTTCGCTCCAGTCCGACAGCATCGCCGTCAGCGCCTCAGGCCCGCTGCGCTCCAGCACTGACGCGGCAGAGGTCATCTGCAAATCGACGATGCGCCGAATCGCGACGATTTCCGGCGGATCATGCCGTTTACCTGACAGCGTAAAGCCAAGCCAGATCAGCTGGCTCATAATGACAAACACGATCCAGAAGCCGATGAAGATCTTCCAGAACATGCGTCCCCGGTAGTTCTGCCTCATCGTATGCGATAGCCGATACTGCGGACGGTTTCAATGTTAATACTGTCTGCGGTCAGCGCACTGAGCTTCTGACGGATGTTGCTGATATGCACATCGACACTGCGATCATAGGCTTCACGCGGGCGGCCCAGCCCCTTCTCTGAGAGCTCATCTTTTGAAACCACTCTGTCCGGCGCGCGCAGCAGCAGGTCGAGCAGGTTAAATTCCGAGGCGGTCAGGTCAAACGGCCTGCCCTGCCATTCACTCACGCGGGTAGCCGGATTGAGCGAAAGCTCGCTCCAGCGCAGCGGCTCTTTCGACTCGGGCAGCGGTGGCTGCTCCTCGAAACGGCGTAATACCGCACGCAGACGCGCCACCAGTTCGCGCGGATAACAGGGCTTAGGCATATAATCATCCGCGCCCATCTCCAGACCGATTACCCGATCGATATTGTCGCCCCTGGCAGTCAGCATAATCACCGGTATGCGGCTTTTCTGGCGCACCTGGCGCAACACGTCAATACCGCTCATATCAGGCAGCATGATATCCAGAATCAGGGCGGTGTAAGCGCCCGAAAGCGCCCCCTCTATTCCGGCGCTGCCGGTGAGAACCAGCTGGGCGTCGAACCCTTCTGCAATCAGGTACTGGCTTAACATCGTGCCTAATTCAACATCATCATCAACAAGCAAAATTTTCATGGTTATCTCTCAGCAGAACTGGCGCTATTTTGTCCTGTCGCTGACGTTCACGCAGCCTGATTTACGCGATCCTTACAGATTCATTATCCCCGTAGCGGGCAATTCTGGCGAAAAAAAAACCTGTGGGCGGTAAACGCACACAGGTCTGATGCCGTCTCAGTCAGGGTTACTGATGATAGAGCCCGGTTGAGAGATAACGATCGCCACGATCGCAGGCGATCGCCACCACCACGCTGCCAGGATTGGTCTGTGCAATACGCAATGCCCCCGCGACCGCGCCGCCCGAACTGACGCCGCAGAAAATCCCTTCGCGCCGTGCCAGCTCCCGCATCGTCTCTTCCGCTTCTTTCTGCGTCATGTCCATCACGTCATCCACCAGATCGGGTCGGTAGATTCCCGGCAGATAGGCCAGCGGCCAGCGGCGGATGCCCGGAATGCTGCTGCCTTCGCTGGGCTGCAGACCGATTACCTGCACGCCGCTGTTCTGCTCTTTGAGGTAGCGTCCGACGCCGGTGATCGTGCCAGTGGTACCCATGCTGGAGACAAAATGGGTCATGCGCTGGTTCGACTGCTGCCAGAGCTCCGGGCCGGTGGTCTGATAGTGACCCAGCGGATTGTCGGGATTGTTGAACTGGTCCAGTACCCGGCCTTCACCGCGTGCAGCCATCGCCTGGGCCAGATCGCGGGCGCCTTCCATACCCTGCTCCCGGGGCACCAGAATCAGCTCCGCACCATAGGCCCGCATGGCATCCTGCCGCTCCTGACTCATGTTGTCCGGCATCAGCAGACGCAGACGGTACCCTTTCATGGCCGCGATCATCGCCAGCGCGATACCGGTGTTGCCACTGGTAGCTTCGATCAGCTGATCGCCCGGTGAAATCTCTCCGCGCCGTTCCGCCTGATGGATCATCGACCAGGCCGCACGATCTTTCACCGAACCGGCCGGGTTATTCCCCTCCAGCTTCAGCCAGACTTCACTGCCGTTGGCGGGCGTCAGGCGCTGCAGTTTAATCAGCGGCGTATTGCCGATGGTGTTTTCAAGAGTCGTCACGGTGTGGTTCCTGGCCTGTTACAAACGAGAGGCGAAAAAAAGGCGGGAGTGACACTCCCGCCCGCTGTTGATGTGAAAATATCAGGCGCTCTGCGCAAAGGCAACTGCGCGCAGCGGCTTGTCGCCCTTATAGAGGCGTGCCTGCTGTAACCCCACAAACAGACGCTCACCGCGAATCGGGGCCGTCTGCTCACCTTCAAACACCAGCGAGAAGGGTTCGCTCTGCCAGCCAACAGGCTGAACCACCAGCTGCCAGAAATGACCGCGCGGGCTGACTTCCAGTACCTGAACCGGCAGAGGCGTTTCCAGGCTGCTGCGTCGCGACACGTCGATCTCCCACGGACGCAGGAACAGCTCAACCGCACCCTGATGGGCAGAGGTGTAGCCCAGCGGCCAGTGGTGCGCGCCGACGTGGAACTGCGATCCCTGGATCTCGCCATCAAAGCGATTCACTTCCCCCAGGAACTCCAGCACAAAGCGGGTCGCCGGTTCACGCCACACATCGTCTGGCGTGCCAGCCTGTTCGATATTACCCTGACTCATCACCACCACGCGATCGGCGACTTCCATCGCCTCTTCCTGATCGTGGGTCACAAATACACTGGTAAATTTCAGCTCTTCATGCAGCTCACGCAGCCAGCGGCGCAGCTCTTTTCGCACCTGTGCATCCAGCGCACCGAAAGGTTCATCCAGCAGCAGGATTTGCGGCTCAACGGCTAACGCTCGCGCCAGCGCCACACGCTGTTTCTGACCGCCCGAGAGCTGAGCCGGAAAGCGGTTCGCCAGATGGCCCAGCTGCACCATCTCCAGCAGACGGGTAACACGCTGTCTGATCTCCGCCGCAGAAGGACGTTCACGGCGTGGCAGGACGGTCAGACCAAAGGCGATGTTGTCGAAGACGGTCATGTGGCGGAACAGTGCATAGTGCTGGAAAACAAACCCGACCTGACGATCGCGCGCATGCAGGCGGCTGACATCAGTGCCATGAAAACGGATCTGACCGCTGTTCTGATGCTCCAGCCCGGCAATGATGCGCAGCAGCGTGGTTTTACCCGAGCCTGATGGGCCAAGCAGCGCCACCATTTCACCCGAGGCAATATCCAGAGAGATATCGTTCAGCACCGAGGTGCGACCAAAGGATTTGTTGATCTTGTTAATCTCAATGCTCATGATTTCCCTCCTGTTGCAGACGTTTGTGCTGCTGCTCTAAGCGCCACTGCAGGATGCTTTTTAGAAACAGCGTCACAATTGCCATCAGGGTCAGCAGCGCGGCCGCGGTAAAGGCGCCCACCGTGTTGTAGTCCTGATGCAATAATTCAACCTGAAGCGGCAAAGTATAGGTTTCACCGCGAATCGATCCCGAAACCACTGAGACCGCACCAAATTCACCAATCGCACGGGCATTGGTCAGCACAATGCCGTACAGCAGCGCCCAGCGAATGTTCGGCAGCGTTACGCGCCGGAACATCTGCCAGCCGGAAGCGCCCAGCAGCACCGCCGCTTCATCTTCATGGCTGCCCTGACTCAGCATTACCGGTACCAGTTCGCGCACCACAAACGGACAGGTCACAAACACGGTCGCCAGCACCATGCCCGGCCAGGAAAACATAATCTGAATGTTATGGGCATCCAGCCAGCCGCCCGCCGGCCCATTAACGCCCCAGAACAGCAGATACATCAGCCCCGCCACCACTGGCGACACTGCAAAAGGAATATCAAACAGGGTCAGCAGCAGCTGGCGCCCCAGGAAGGTAAAGCGCGTAACCAGCCAGGCCAGCAGCGTGCCAAATACCAGGTTAACCGGTACAGTGATCAGCGCCACCATTACCGTCAGCCAGATCGCATGCAACATGTCCGGGTCAGAAAGATTGCTGAGGGCCGCGATCAGCCCCTGATTCAGTGCTTCCCAGAAGATAGAGATCATCGGCACGACCAGCAGCAGAATCGAAACCAGCGCCCCGATGCTAATCAGCAGCCATTTGGCCCAGTTCACCGGCTGACGCGCCGCGTGATTAAGTTGCGAAACCTCAGCCATCAGTGGCCTCCCAGACGACGGCCAAAGCGGCTCTGTAATGTGTTAATCGCAAACAATAGAATCAGTGAGGCCATCAGAATAACCGACGCGATGGCGCTGGCCGCCGGATAGTCGAACTCCTGCAGACGGACAAAAATCATCAGTGACGTTACTTCCGTTTTCCAGGCAATGTTGCCCGCGATAAAGATGACGGCACCGAATTCCCCCAGGCTGCGGGTAAACGAGAGCGCCGTGCCTGCCAGCAGCGCCGGGGCCACTTCCGGCAGCACGACGCGGCGGAAGCTCTGCCACGGCGTAGCGCCCAAGGTTTCGGCCGCCTCTTCATACTCCGGGCCTAACTCCTCCAGCACTGGCTGAACGGTACGCACCACAAACGGAATGCTGGTAAAAGCCATCGCAATGGCGATACCAATCCAGGTGTAGGAGATTTTGATGTCGAAATGGGCAAACCACTGTCCGTACCAGCCGCTGACAGAGAAGAGTCCGGCCAGCGTCAGACCCGCCACGGCGGTCGGCAGAGCAAACGGCAGATCCATCAGGCCATCCAGCAGCGCGCGTCCCGGGAAGCGATAACGGGTCAGGATCCACGCCATCAGCATGCCGAAAACGGCATTAAACAGGGAGGCGACGCCGGCCGAAAGCAGCGTTACTTTATAGGCTGCCACCAGCTGCGGATTGGTCACCACATCCCAGTACTGCTGCAGCGTCATCTGAGACAGCTGCATGATGACTGCACTGATCGGCAGCAGCAGAATCAGGCAGGTAAAGAGCAGGCTGGTGCCGAGGCTGAGCCCAAAACCAGGCAGAACGCGTTTATGGCTGGCTGCAAACATCATTCGCGCCCCGCCGCTAAGAGCTGGTCAAGCTCGCCACCACTGGCGAAATGAGTCTTCATCACCTTATCCCAGCCGCCAAACGCCTCTTCTACCCGGAACAGCGTGGTCTGCGGAAAACGATCTTTCTGCGCCGACATCAGCTGAGGGTTATTTACGCGATAGTAATAACCGGTGATGATATTCTGCGCTTCTGGCGTGTAGAGGTAGTTCAGATAGGCAGTGGCGGCCGCTGTGGTGTTGTTGAGGGCGACATTTTTGTCCACCCAGGCAACCGGAAACTCCGCCAGAATATCGGTTTTCGGCACGATGACTTCATACTCATCTTTGCCGTACTGGTTGCGAATGTTATTCACTTCCGACTCGAAGCTAATCAGCACGTCGCCCAACCCGCGCTCGGCAAAAGTGGTGGTCGCGCCGCGGCCGCCGGTGTCGAACACTTCCACATTTTTCAGAAACTGCGCCATAAAGGCCCGGGTCTTAGCCTGGTCGCCCCCGTCCGCTTTATCCGCTGCGCCCCAGGCGGCCAGATAGGTATAGCGGCCATTGCCAGAGGTTTTCGGGTTAGGGAAAATTAGCTTCACATCGCTGCGGATTAAATCAGACCAGTCGTGAATCTGTTTTGGATTGCCTTTGCGCACCAGAAACGCCATGGTGGAGTAGAAAGGCGAACTGTTGTTCGGCAGACGGCTTTTCCAGTCTGCGGCGATCAGGTTGCCTTTATCGTGCAGCACCTGCACATCCGTGACCTGGTTATAGGTCACCACATCCGCGCGCAGTCCCTGCAGAATCGCCAGCGCCTGTTTCGATGAACCGGCGTGCGACATCTTAATGGTCAGCGGATCTGCCGGATGCGCGGCGTCCCACTGTTTAACGAAGGGGGCATTCAGGGCAACAAACAGCTCCCGTGACACATCGTAAGAGCTGTTAAGAAGTTCAGTGGCGTTGACTGCGCCAGCCAGGCTCAGCGACAACGCGATACCGCTCACGACTTTATTCATCGCTTGTAATGTCATTTGGCACCCTGAAAAAGTTTGATGCGGATCTCGCCCGCTGAAGCATCAGTTTATTTATAACTCAGCGAAAACGAGTAACGGTTTTATATATCGTTTGATGATTTCAAAGTCGAAAAAAGCATAAGACGGCGGCAGAGTTTATGCTGAATTCAGCAAAAGCCGATGGCGGTGATAAGAGGTGTGCGGAACAGAATCGGGGGAGGCGTCAGCGGCCGCCGCGCGGGCGGCTCGCTGACAGGCAGGCACTTAACGCTGCCAGATGATTTTGCTGATTTTCCAGCTTTTCAGCGTATCGTCAGATGGCATCAATCCCTCTGGTCCATGCCAGTTGCCGTGATAGAGATAGGTCAAATGCTGACTGCCAGGCGCACGACAGGCCACGTCACGTGCATCCGCGCCGCTGGCCAGGGTGCAGTTGTTAAAGGCTTTCGTGAACTTCTCGCTGAAGGCGTCACCCACTTTACTGCCATCGTGGCTGACAATCGCGCTGTCCATCACCTCAATACGCTCGACCTGCGACTGCCCCTCAATCACCAGCTTCACCTTGCCGTCACTGAGCGCCTGCCAGAAAGAGACCACCTGGCCATTCTGGCTGCGCATCCCCTGACGAAGGGTATAGTCGCCATTCAGCCCGGCACTGATCGCGTCCTCTTTCATGGCGGTCGAGGCTGTCAGGCCGCCCACACCCTGTTCAGTGGCAGTTAGTGAGACACCGAACCAGTTCCACGGCAGCGCCGAGGACCAGTGATAACTGAGCGGATTCCACCAGCTTACCTGCTGGCTGCTGTCTGCGCCGGAACCCGAACTGGCACAGCCGCTTAACACCACAGCGGCGAGCAGTAACGTGGAACGAACAGCTTTCATGAAAACTCCTGTGAATACGAGGCCGGAAAGGCGGAACTGATTGGAGTCGCAAAGCGCCAAAAAGTTTAATTAAGATGCTGTTCGGGCAGAAAGCAGTCGCGGCAGCGCTGGCTGAAATGCAGCCAGAGCAGCGCCAGCAGGTCGAACAGCGTCAGCATCAGCGGCAGCGGCGAATTCAGCAGGTCGCCCTGAACAAACTGCATCGCCTGCCAGATCAGGTTCATCAGCAGCGACAGCGAGAGCACGCTGCGCCAGTGCTGCCAGAGTCGCGGCAGGCGCAGGCGATAGCCGGTCAGCAGCATGCCCGCCAGCGCCGGTAAGCCCAGCGCCAGACCTGTCCAGAACGCCTGACGATCCGGATAGAAGAGCACCAGCAGATCGTTGCCCTGCTGGCGCGACGCGCCGGCCATCACCAGCAGCAGCCACGTCCGCGCCTGAAGCAACAGGATCAGCCAGAAAAGAAACGGCAGCCGTAGCTGCCCTCTGGCGTCATATTCGTCCGGCAGGTAGCGCGGCGACGGTTTAGTACTCACGATCTTCGATCAGACGTTTGCCAAACAGCAGCGCATCCACCGGTTCATAATCGAGCTTCTCATAGAACGCCACCACCTGATCGTTCTCTTCACGAATCATCAGGTGCAGTTTCGGACAGCCGCGTGCAATCAGCTTTTTCTCCAGGCGGTTCATCAGGGCATTGGCAAAACCACGTCCCTGATAGTCAGGATGCACGGCCAGATAATAAGCCGCACCGCGATGACCATCGTAACCGCCCATCAGCGTACCCACGACCACCCCGCCCACTTCCGCGACCAGGAAGAGATCGGGGTCATGCTGCATCTTGCGTTCGATATCCAGCTCCGGATCGTTCCATGGCCGTAACAAATCGCAACGTTCCCACAGGGTGATCACTTCTTCAAAATCTTCCTGGCGGAAGGCGCGGATTTCCATCTTCTTTACCTGTAAATAAGCACAATTTGCTGATTATCACGCATTCTCTGCTACACGCAACCCTGGTCTGACGGGCGGCAAATAAAAAAGCGCAAATTTTCTGTTTGCGGCCTGCAATACAAAGTAATGCCCTGAAATGGTTCTGTGATCGCAGGCAGCGGAGCCTTAGGCTATAACACCGGCAGGATTTTTGTTACCGGACCCGCACATGCATCTGCTTAAACGTTTGATTCACCGTCGTCAGTTACTGCTTTCCGGGCTGGCTCTGGCCATTTTATCGCCACGTGCGGTTCAGGCCAGAGAGCAGTCGGCTCTTTCAGAGCGCCCGCGTCATCCGCGCCCGGCCTCCCCGTCAAAAAATGGTAAACGCATCGTGATGATCGATCCCGGTCATGGCGGCATCGATTCGGGTGCCGTTGGCGAAGAGGGCTCGGAAGAGAAACACATCGTGCTGGAGATTGCCGGTAACGTGAAGCGTCAGCTTCAGAGTCATCCGCGTATCGAAGTGCGTCTGACCCGCGACAGCGACCACTTTATTCCGCTCTATCAGCGTGTGGAGATCGCTCATCAGCATGGCGCGCATCTGTTTATGTCTATCCACGCCGATGGGTTTACCAGTCCCGAGGCCAGCGGCGCCTCCGTGTTTGCGCTCTCTAACCGCGGAGCCAGCAGCTCGATGGCGCGCTATCTCTCCCAGCGCGAGAACGACGCGGACAAAGTGGGCGGCGTGAAAGCGCAGCAGCAGGATCACTATCTGCAGCAGATTCTGTTCGATCTGGTGCAGACCGACACCATCAGGAACAGCCTGACGCTGGGCAAGCACGTACTGGATCAGATCCGTCCGGTGCATCATCTCCACAGCCAGCATACGGAGCAGGCGGCCTTTGCGGTGCTGAAGTCACCGTCTATTCCGTCAGTGCTGGTCGAAACCTCCTTTATTACCAATCCGCGTGAAGAGCAACTGCTCGGCACCACCGCGTTTCGCCAGAAAATCGCCTCTGCGATTGCCAGCGGCATCGTGAATTACTTTGATGAGTTTGACCGGCGCAACGCCTGATGCGGCGGGCCGGTTTGCACGCTGCCTCGCGCCGCACTCATGCAAGCGGCGCGGTTTGGCGTATAATCCGCTCAGACTAAACCGACGATAAGCGAAAAGATGGCTGATATTTCCCGCGTAAAAGCGTTCCTGCTCGCCCTGCAGGATGAGATTTGTAACCAGCTGGCGGCTGAAGATAGCGGCGCACAGTTTGCCGAAGATAGCTGGCAGCGTCCCGGCGGCGGCGGCGGCCAGAGCCGTGTCCTGCGCAACGGTGCCGTGTTTGAACAGGCGGGCGTAAACTTCTCCCATGTGCATGGCGATCAGATGCCCGCCTCGGCGACGGCACACCGTCCCGAACTGGCGGGTCGCAGCTTTGAAGCGATGGGCGTGTCACTGGTCATCCACCCGAATAACCCCTACGTGCCTACCAGCCACGCCAACGTGCGCTTTTTTATCGCCGAGAAACCAGGCGCCGATCCGGTATGGTGGTTTGGCGGCGGCTTTGACCTGACGCCGTTCTATGGATTTGAAGAAGATGCGCTGCACTGGCATCAGACGGCCGCTGACCTCTGCCAGCCGTTTGGCGAGGATGTCTATCCGCGCTATAAAAAGTGGTGCGACGACTATTTCTACCTGAAGCACCGGGATGAACAGCGCGGCATCGGCGGCCTGTTTTTTGACGATCTCAATACGCCTGACTTTGAGCAGAGCTTCAGCTTTATGCAGGCGGTGGGCCGTGGCTTTATCGATGCCTACCGGCCGATTGTGGCGCGCCGTAAAAATCACCCGTTTGGCGAACGCGAGCGCCAGTTCCAGCTCTATCGACGTGGCCGCTATGTCGAGTTCAATCTGGTCTGGGATCGTGGCACGCTGTTTGGTCTGCAGACCGGCGGCCGCACAGAGTCGATCCTGATGTCGATGCCGCCGCTGGTGCGCTGGGAATATGATTATCAGCCCGAAGCGGGCTCGCCAGAGGCTGCCCTCTATCGCGATTTCCTGCCGGTGAAAAACTGGCTCAACCTGCCCCTCTGACTGTCTCCGCCGCCGCAGTGCGGGTCTGCCCCCGCGCTGCGCTTACCGCTCTCCCCTTTTACATCCTCCGAATTACGGGGCACGGATTGCTACAGTGTTGCCTGCGTCATTTGTCCTGACTGCTATGCTTAAGGATGGAGTATGGCGCACTCACGGTTTACATCGCATGACGGCTTCTTCGCACCGCCCCGCAGCGCAACAATCAGAGAAACCGCATTTTCATCAGAAAGGCGCTGTTGCAATGTTATGGGTTCACGTTACCGGTAGCAGAATCCGCCACAGACCGGCTGCGAGGCCTGAGGTGCTCCCTGTTCGCTGTCACTTTTCTTTTCAAGGAGTTTAGAAATGAACCAGTTAGAAGCCCTAAAACAGTTCACCACCGTGGTGGCTGACAGTGGTGATATCGAATCGATTCGTCATTATCACCCCGAAGATGCCACTACTAACCCGTCACTCATTCTGAAAGCGTCCGGCCTGGAAGGGTATAAGCACCTGATGGACGACGCGATTGAGTACGCGAAAAAGCAGGGCGGCAGCAAAGAGACGCAGATCATCAATGCCAGCGACAAAGTGGCGATCAACCTTGGTATGGAGATCCTGAAAAGCATACCGGGCCGTGTTTCGACCGAAGTGGATGCGCGCCTCTCCTTCGATCGTGGCATGTGTGTGACCAAAGCAGAAAAACTGATCCGGATGTATGAGGAGCACGGCATCGACCGCTCCCGCGTGCTGATCAAGCTGGCCTCCACCTGGGAAGGCATCCGCGCGGCGGAAGAGCTGGAGAAGAACGGTATCCAGTGTAATCTGACGCTGCTCTTCTCCTTTGCCCAGGCGCGTGCCTGTGCCGAAGCGGGCGTCTACCTGATCTCCCCGTTCGTGGGCCGCATCTACGACTGGTATAACTCGCGTAAGCCGATGGAACCCTACGTGGCGGATGAAGATCCGGGCGTGAAATCCGTGCGTCGCATCTATGATTACTACAAAAAGCACCG
The DNA here is from genome assembly GCF_032114055.1 of Pantoea sp. Taxonomy (GTDB): domain Bacteria; phylum Pseudomonadota; class Gammaproteobacteria; order Enterobacterales; family Enterobacteriaceae; genus Pantoea. Next base: position 174,572 of record NZ_DAMCTB010000009.1, on the reverse strand, counting down.
TTACAGCACCATCATCATGGGCGCCAGCTTCCGTAAAGTGGAGCAGATTGTGGCGCTGGCCGGCTGCGACCGCCTGACCCTCTCGCCTAACCTGCTGGAAGAGCTGCAGAACAGCGATGCGCCGCTGGAGCGCAAACTGGAACCCTCTACCGAAGGCTTCCATCAGCCGTCACCGCTCTCCGAAGCAGAGTTCCGCTGGGAACATAACCAGGATCCGATGGCAGTGGAAAAACTCTCTGACGGCATCCGTCAGTTCGCCGTTGACCAGCAGAAGCTGGAAGATGTGCTTGCCGCACGCCTGTAGTCTTGATTTTAGTCGGGCGGGACTTTCCCGCCCTGATGCTTAATAAGGGAGAACTTTATGTCCTCACGCAGAGAACTGGCAAACGCGATCCGTGCACTCAGTATGGATGCGGTACAGAAGGCAAACTCAGGCCACCCCGGTGCCCCGATGGGCATGGCCGACATCGCCGAAGTGCTATGGCGCGACTTCCTCCAGCACAACCCGACCAATCCCGCCTGGCTTGATCGCGACCGCTTTATCCTCTCCAACGGCCACGGCTCTATGCTGCTCTACAGCCTGCTGCACCTGAGCGGTTACGACCTGCCGATTGAAGAGCTGAAAAATTTCCGTCAGCTGCACTCCAAAACGCCGGGCCACCCGGAGATCGGCTACACACCAGGCGTAGAAACCACCACCGGTCCGCTGGGCCAGGGGCTGGCTAACGCCGTCGGTTTAGCGATTGCTGAACGCACCCTGGCGGCGCAGTTTAACCGTCCGGATCATGAGATCGTCGACCACCACACCTACGTGTTTATGGGTGACGGCTGTCTGATGGAGGGGATTTCACACGAGGTCTGCTCACTGGCTGGCACCCTGGGTCTGGGCAAGCTGATCGGCTTCTACGATCACAACGGTATTTCTATCGACGGTGAAACGGAAGGCTGGTTTACCGATGACACCCACAAACGCTTCGAGTCCTACAACTGGCATGTGATTGGCGACATCGATGGTCATGACGCCGATGCTATCCGTGCGGCAATCCAGGAAGCGCAGAGCGTGACCGATAAGCCGTCGCTGATTATCTGCCGCACCATTATCGGCTTCGGTTCACCAAACAAGGCCGGTAAAGAGGAGTCACATGGCGCGGCGCTGGGTGAGGCCGAAGTCGCCCTGACCCGTAAACAGCTCGGCTGGAACTACCCGGCGTTTGAGATTCCGGCTGAGATCTATCAGCAGTGGGATGCCAAAGCCGCCGGGGCCGAGCGCGAAAAAGCCTGGAATGAAAAATTTGCGGCCTATAAAGCGGCCCATCCTGAGCTGGCGAAAGAGTATGAACGCCGCATGAATGGCGAGATGCCTTCGACCTGGGAAACGGAAGCAACCCGCTTCATTCAGGAACTGCAGGCTAACCCGCAAAAAATTGCCAGCCGTAAAGCCTCGCAGAACTCACTGGAAGCCTACGGTAAATTACTGCCAGAATTCCTGGGTGGTTCCGCTGACCTTGCGCCGAGTAACCTCACCATCTGGTCAGGCTCTAAATCGATCAAAGAGGACCCGGCCGGTAACTATATCCACTACGGCGTCCGTGAATTCGGGATGACGGCGATTGGTAACGGCATCGCGCATCATGGCGGCTTTGTTCCGTACACCGCGACCTTCCTGATGTTCGTGGAATATGCGCGTAACGCCGCGCGTATGGCGGCGCTGATGAAAGCCCGCCAGATCCTGGTCTACACCCATGACTCCATCGGTCTGGGCGAAGATGGCCCGACCCACCAGCCGGTAGAGCAGATCGCCAGCCTGCGCCTGACGCCGAACATGAGCGTCTGGCGTCCGTGCGATCAGGTGGAAACGGCGGTAGCGTGGAAAGCGGCAATCGAACGCCATCATGGTCCGACCGCGCTGATCCTCTCCCGTCAGAATCTGCTGCAGCCGGAACGCACCCCGGAGCAGATCGATAACATCAAACGCGGCGGCTATGTGCTGAAGGATTGCGAGGGTACGCCAGACGTGATTCTGATCGCCACCGGTTCAGAGGTGGAGATCACCCTGGGCGCGGCAGAGAAGCTCACCTCGGGTGGTCACAAGGTCCGTGTCGTGTCACTGCCGTCAACCGACCTGTTTGATGCGCAGGATGCCGCCTACCGCGAATCCGTTCTGCCTTCTGGTGTGAAAGCGCGTGTGGCGGTCGAAGCGGGCATTGCCGATTACTGGTTCAAGTATGTCGGCCTTGAGGGCGCGATTGTCGGCATGACCACCTTCGGCGAATCCGCGCCAGCAGGCGATCTCTTCGCGGAGTTTGGCTTCACGGTAGAAAACATCGTCAGCCATGCAGAAGCCTTACTGAAACCTGCATAATGCGCTGGCCCTTCCCGTCAACGCGGGAGGGGCCCTTTTCGCTTATTGCCCGCAACAGAAAAAAAAACTCTCTTTCCCTCTTCACGCCCTGCGCAAACTGATTACTATAGAGTTCCTGTTTAATGCTGCCTCTGCACGGCTGTGCGTCTGTTCCTGCAGCTATCTGGCTGGAATAATACCCTGCTGACCGGGTCTGTCCCCGCCAGCTTAAGGCAGATTTTCACTGAATTTTAGAGCGAAGCCACCTCCGTTGAACATGCGCACTTCCTATTTACTGGTCCTGATGGTTTCACTGCTTCCCCTGAAAAGCATGGCGCAGGTCGCGCCCGATCCGCTGCTGGCTTCACAGATTGTCGATCGCTATGCCGAGCATATCTTTTATGGCAGTGGTGCAACCGGCATGGCGCTGGTGGCGATTGATGGCAATCAGCGGGTCTTTGCCAGCTTTGGTGAAACCCGTCCCGGCAACAACGTCCGCCCACAAAAAGACTCGCTGATTCGCATCGCCTCACTGAGTAAGCTGATGACCAGCGAAGTGATGGTGAAGCTGGCAGAGCGCGGGCAGATTCGCCTTGACGATCCTCTGAGCAAATATGCGCCTTCCGGCACCCGCGTTCCCGCCTGGAATGGTCAGCCAATTCGCCTGATTAACCTGTCGACCCATACCAGCGGACTGCCACGTGAGCAGCCTGGCGGCAAAGCGCAGCGGCCGGTGTTTGTCTGGCCGACACGCAGCGAACGCTGGAGCTGGCTGTCACATGCGAATCTCAAAGCGGCCCCGGGCAGCAGTGCCGCCTATTCTAACCTGGGCTACGATCTGCTGGGCGACGCCCTGGCACGCGCCAGCGGCACGCCCTATCCTGCCCTGCTTCAGCAGCTGATCACCCGCCCGCTCGGCATGAAAGATACGACCTTCACGCCGTCGCCAGAGCAGTGTGGTCGCCTGATGGTGGCGGAAAAAGGCGCCAGCCCCTGTAACAACACTCTGGCGGCGATTGGCAGCGGCGGTGTGTACTCTACGCCGGATGATATGGGCCGCTGGATGCAGCAGTTTTTAAACTCTTCAGTTAACCACCGTACCCCGCAGATTGACCGGCTGCAGACGCTGATTTATCGTCGCGACCAGCTGAATAAAGTGGAAGGTATGGATGTGCCAGGCAAAGCGGATGCGCTGGGTATGGGCTGGGTCTATATGGGCCCCAAAAACGGCCGCCCTGGCATTATTCAGAAAACCGGCGGTGGCGGCGGATTCATCACCTATATGGCGATGGTGCCGCAGCATAACGTGGGCGTCTTTGTGGTAGTGACCCGCTCGCCGCTGACCCGCTTTACGCCAATGAGCGACGGTGTGAATAATATGCTGGCCGAACTGGTCGGCAACCAGTCCGGCTCACCAATGATGGTGCAGGCGATCCGCTAACGCTGCTGAACACTGCCATCAGACTGGCTGACCCACAGGGTTGGCCAGTCGTCACTGCTGTGCCAGGCGTCACAGGTGGACTCTTCCGCGTACTCCGCTAATACAAAGCGGGTGCCATCGAACTGCCAGCGTGTGGCAGTGCCGCAATCTCCCAGTCCCCGTCCTTTACCAAACGTGTAAAGCTGGCCGCTGGCCGCATCATAGTCTGCGTTTATCAGCTCCAGCTGCCGGTCACTGGTGCCCGGGGGCGTAAACGGCAGGGTCAGCGTGATGCCACGCGCCACATAAGGCGGGCTGCGCGTCACTTCAAACGCCAGATCGATCACGTTATAGGCCCCTCTCTCACAGCTGACCAGCAGCAGCGCGCGCTGGTCGGTCAGCGGAGCCACGCTGACTTCGCGGCGCAGCGGGTCCAGTGAGCAGGCATCAGTATTCACACGCCAGGTTCCGTAATCGATTAATCCGCTGGTTTCCTCGCGCGTCAGTGCTGCTGGCGGCATCACGGCAGGTGGCAGAGGCGGTAGTGCAGGCGGCGGCGGAACGTCCCAGCTGGCGCGTTCGCCACGCCTGATCCAGGCACTCATGCTATTGACCCGCCCCTGCGTATCATCCATCAGCAGCAGAGCCGCTTTCATGCCCCGCAGTGAGATGAGTGCATCAGGGTCGTAGGTGAGCTGCAGGGCTTTCGCCTCCATCACCAGATCAAAAAATTCATCAATGGCGATGGCATTACTGGTCGCAAGATGGTGAGGTTCGACCGTCCAGTGTTTGAGGTCAGGTTGCAGGCGGCGCTGATCGAGCAGCAGGTTATCCCTGAGCGGACCGCCGGGCAAGGCGCCACTGTAGGCGCTGCCATAGTCGATTCGCAGTAACGGGCGATCGTTAACGCCCGCATGACGCGAAATCGTCATCACCAGCCCTTTATCGCCAGGGATATTACGCGCCACGCAAAAGGCTTCGTTGTTACAGGTGATTTGCCAGTCGTTGAATGACTTTTGCAGTGGTTCCGCCTGAACAGAGGCAACCCACAAAGACGGCAACAGCCACAGCGATTTCATCCAGTACGACATCAAGAAAATCGATCTCCGAATAGTCAGAGAGAAGAGGATAGCGCATCAATGGGCCTGGCAAAGTTCGCAATCTGTGAACCGGTGCAAAAAGCGCAGTTAACTGCTTAAAAAGCGTGCATAACAGGATTAGGTTCTGTTTCCGCCCTGCTCTGCACAATCACCGGCCCAGTCAGGGCGTCAGCCAGCCCGCGATCAGCGCATGCTGTAACAGCATGACCGTTTTGCCATCGCAGATACGGCCATCAGCGACCATCGCCAGCGCGTCAGGAAAACGCAGCTCCAGCACCTCTATCGCCTCATCGTCGACGCCCCCGCCTGCATTCTCGCGCAGCGATTCGTGATATTCGGCAGCAAAAAAGTGGATCAGCTCCGTCACGCCGCCCGGCGACATGTAGCAGGCATAGAGCTTCTCCACCTCGCCCACCGCATAACCGGTTTCTTCGATCGCCTCTTTGCGGATGCAATCTTCCGGAGAGTCATCGTCCAGCAGACCGGCACAGGCTTCGATCAGCATGCCGCTGTCGTTTCCGTTAACATAGGTGGCGATGCGGAACTGGCGCGTCAGTACCACGCTGTTCTTTTCACGGTTATAGAGCAGAATGGTCGCCCCGTTTCCGCGATCGTAAACCTCACGCTTATGGCGGATCGGTTCCCCCCGTCGGTCGGTAATGTCGTAGGTGTAGTTGCGCAGCACAAACCAGTTTTCAGACAGGAGTTTGTCTTTGATGATGTTGATCTTAAACGACACGATGACTCCGCTACCGCATAAAGGGAGCCTTTCATCATAGGGGGTGGCAGGCGGGAAAACTATCCTATTTTCGTCTATAGCGTGGCGAATTACGGCCATAAAAAAGGCCAGCCCGAGGGCTGACCTGATTACGGCAGGGCCGATCAGCGTGAGATGTCGTCAGCCAGCTGCGCAGGCTTCGCATCCTCTTCGTGATGATCGTGTTCTGTCGCGGCAATCGCGTTCACCCGTTTACGCACACCGAACCATCCCAGCACCAGTACGACGGCAATCAGCGGAATGGAGGCGATGGTATAGGTGCCGTTCGGATAGTCAAACGCCATCAGTACCAGCACGCTGAACAGGAACAACAGCGTCAGCCATGAGGTAAACGGCGCGCCCGGTAGCTTGAAGCTGACATCGTCCGCCTTGCCCTCTTTGATCGCTTTGCGCAGACGCAGCTGGCAGACCACGATAAAGGCCCATGAAGAGATGATGCCCAGCGAAGCGATGTTCAGGACGATCTCAAACACCTGAGAAGGCACGTAGTAGTTCAGCACCACACCGATCACGTAGACGCAGATGGTGACCAGAATACCCGCGTAAGGCACCTGCTGACCGTTCATCTTTGACATGAATTTCGGCGCAGAACCGCCCATCGACATGGAGCGCAGGATACGTCCGGTTGAATAGAGGCCTGAGTTAAGGCTGGAGAGCGCCGCGCTCAGCACCACGATGTTCATGATGCTGCCGATGTAAGGCACGCCAAGCTTTGAGAAGAAGGTCACGAACGGACTCTGACCCGCCTGGTAGGCGTTCCACGGCAGCAGCAGCACCAGCAGAACAACTGAACCCACATAGAACAGGCCGATACGCCAGATTACGCTGTTGATCGCCTTCGGCAGCATGGTTTCGGGGTCTTTACACTCCCCTGCAGCCGTGCCCACCAGCTCGATAGAGGCAAAAGCGAACACCACGCCCTGGATCAGAACCAGCGCAGGCAGCAAGCCGTGAGGGAACAGACCGCCATTATCAGTGATCAGATGGAAGCCGGTGCTGTTACCATCCAGTGGTTTGCCGGTGCCCAGGAATACGACGCCCACCACCAGGAATACCACAATCGCCAGCACTTTGATCAGCGCGAACCAGAACTCCATCTCGGCGAACCACTTCACGCCGATCATGTTCATGGTGCCCACAATTGCCAGCGCCCCCAGCGCAAAGACCCACTGTGGCACATCGCCAAACGCGCCCCAGTAGTGCATGTAGAGCGCCACCGCAGTGATGTCGACGATGCCGGTCATTGCCCAGTTGACGAAATACATCCAGCCCGCCACGTAGGAGGCCTTCTCACCCAGGAACTCACGGGCATAAGACACGAAGCTGCCACTGCTCGGACGGTGTAACACCAGTTCGCCCAGCGCGCGCAGAATAAAGAAGGAGAAAATGCCACAGACCAGATAGATAATGGCTAATGCAGGGCCGGCAGCCTGTAAACGGCCACCTGCGCCCAGGAACAAACCGGTACCGATGGCACCGCCGATCGCAATCATCTGTACATGACGGTTACCCATCGCTTTCTGGTAACCGGCATCATGAGAGTTGAGCCAGCGTCGTTTCGCAGCGCGCATCTCGCTTGGGGTTTTCTTTTTAGATTTCATAGCATTCCTGTTTGTCCGAACCATCAGTCGTTGCCACCCCAGCGCAGGCGTAATGCCCTGTGAAATGAGGTGATTTCCTCTGTGCGTTGGCCTGTGAGTGAGGGCCAGGTAACGCGGGAATTTACGGCGATGAATCCTACCCGTTCTGCAAGAACGAAGCAAAATATACCGGGCGGATGCACAGGCTGATTTGTAAGAATCCATCCTGATGCACAAAAACAAAAAAACCGGCCAATTCAGGCCGGTAAACGCTACAGGGATGGAAACAGGAAGGCGGACTTAGCGGTAAACCTCTGCGGTGCCGCTCCAGAGGCTGGAGTCGCCGGGATTATCGACACCGATGACACGGTAGTGGCTGGCGCCCATCTCTTCCGCTTTTTGCGACAACTGGCGGCTGGCATCATCCAGCGAGCCACGAACGCCGGATACGGATACGCTGCCGATGCTCTGCATGTTCTGCGCCTGAGAAGGATCGACCGGCGCAGCAGCAAATGTACCAAATGAGGTGGCAGCCAGGAGTGCGCCCGCCAGTGCAACAGTCAGTTTTTTCATTGGATGCTCCTTAATCTGCATTCGGGGAGTCGGGTACTCAGTAATGACTGGAGAAATTATTGGCGCTGCAATGAAAAGCAACATCAGACTGATGTAAAACTGTTCTTTTTTTAACCACTGAACCGCAGCCATTCCTGGGAACTGTCAGTTGCGGTCATTTTATATGCGATGTGTAACGCCCTGTGCGATAAACAGGGCATGGATCATTGGCGTGACGTGACGGCACTCTTATAATTCCCGCACTTCAAACAGGGCTATTCATGTGATTGTTAAACGTTCCGTAACTCAAAGCATCGCTCAGGCGCTCATCGCCATTGTTCTGCTGTCGCTGCTGACGACCGGCCTGGCACTCATCACACTGCTCAGCAGCCAGCGTGATGCTGAGGCAATCAATCTGGCGGGCTCCCTGCGTATGCAAAGCTATCGCATGGCCTGGGATGCCAGCCGTCAGCCGCAGAACCTGCCTGACCATCTGGTGCGCTATCAGCAGACGCTGGATGCGCCAGTGCTGCAGAAACTGGATCACCCCTGGGTGCCCCGTGAAGTAAGCATTCGCTATCAGCGACTGCGCGCCGCGTGGCCCGTGCTGCAGAAACAGTTACAGCAGGGCAACATCATGGATTACGAGCAGCAGATCCCGATCTACGTCAGTGAAATCGACCGCTTTGTACTGGGCCTGCAACGCTATACCGAACTGAAGATGCATCTGGTAGCCGCCAGCAGCCTGGCGGGGGTGATTGCGATTGTGGCGCTGGCACTGATGACGATTCGTTTTACCCGCCAGCAGGTGGTGCGCCCGCTGAATGCGCTGGTTACGGCCAGCCGCTATGTTGAGAGCGGCAATTTTGCGTTTCCGCCGCTGCAGGTCGAGCAGCAGAATGAACTGCGGGTGCTCTCTCACGCCTTTAGCGGCATGGCGGCACGTCTGCACTCGCACTATCAGCTGCTGGAAAGCACGGTACGCACCAAAACGGAAGAGCTGACTGAGGCCAATCGCACCCTGTCGCTGCTTTATGAAAGCTCGCAGAGGCTGACCGCCAGCCCGCTGCATCCGGCGCTGTTTGAAGCAGTGTTAACCACAGTGCTGAAGCGCGAGAAGCTGACGGCTATCCGGATCGACAGCCCGCCGTTTTCCTTCTGCGCCGGTGATGAACAGTTTCCCGGCCAGTGGTATGCCTTGCCGTTACAGCAGGCCGGGCACCCGCCTGGCGAACTGCGCTGGCAGATCGCCGACCGCTCTCCGTCGGACGCGCTGATGCGCAGCCTGGCGGGAATGCTGGGAAGAACACTCTGGATTTGGCAGACACAACAGCAGTACCAGCAGATGCTGCTGATTGAAGAGCGCACCACGATCGCCCGTGAGTTACATGATTCGCTGGCGCAGTCCCTCTCCTTTTTACGCATCCAGCTGACGCTGCTGCGCCGCACAGTGAATAAAGAGGATTGCGCTGCGCACACCATTATTGCGGATTTCGACCAGGCGCTGGCCGACGCCTGTCGCCAGCTGCGTGAGCTGCTGACCACCTTCCGCCTCACCATCGAACAGGCAGATCTGGTCGCGGCGATGGAGGCGATGATCGCTTCGCTGCAGGAGAAAAGCGCCGCAGTAATCACATTCCGCCATCAGCATGGCCTCCGGAGCCTGGCAGCCCAGCAGCAGGTGCATGTTCTGCAGATTGCCCGTGAGGCGTTGCTGAATGCCATCCGGCACGCCAGCGCAAAGCGTATCCGGGTGGAGTATCAGCATAGTGAAAATGGTGAGCACTTACTGACGATTACAGATGACGGCATTGGTATCGACAGCACAGATGAACCACCCGGCCACTACGGACTGACGATTATGACGGAACGCGCCGAGCGGCTCGGGGGCGAGCTGACCATCGTTGCCCTGGAGTGCGGTACCCAGGTCAGGCTGCGCTTTCCAGCACAGCCTGCACGCGCACTGGAATAACGCGTCAGCGCAAGTTTTATTAAAACAATCCACGGGTTTCTGGCAGCCGAGGTTGCGGAACCGAACAGGCGGAGGGCCGCCAGTGTCTGAAACCGATAAAAGGAGAAACTATGCAACAGCCTGCTTTGACCCTGATGATTGTGGATGACCATCCGCTGATGCGCCGCGGTGTGCGTCAGCTGCTGACGCTGGCGCCCCGATTAACGGTCATCGCTGAAGCCAGCAATGGCACCGAGGCGCTGGCAGAGGCGCGCCGTCAGGAGCCCGACCTTATTCTGCTCGATCTGAACATGAAAGGCATGTCCGGTCTGGATACGCTGAAGGCGCTGCGTCACGATGGCATTCATTCACGCATTCTGGTGCTGACGGTTTCCGACGCACGCAGCGATATTTTTGCCATGGTGGATGCCGGGGCCGATGGCTATCTGCTTAAAGATTGCGAGCCCGATATTTTGCTGGAACATATCCTTCAGGCTTCGCGTGGTGAAAAGGTCTTCAGCGAAAGCGTCGCCAGCTATCTGGCCCAACGCCCGCACAGCACCGATCCACTGCGTCAGCTCACCGAACGTGAGCAGGATGTTCTGCAGGAGGTGGCGCGCGGCCTGTCAAACAAGGAGATTGCCGCCAATCTGCATATCTCAGAAGAGACCGTCAAAGTGCATATCCGCAACCTGCTGCGCAAGCTGGATGTCCGCTCACGGGTGGCGGCCACGGTGATGTGGCTGGAAAGCCGCAAATAGCCAACGAATTTACATTTTCTCCTCAATTTCTCCACGATTTCCCCCGCCGCCGCACGTAGAGTAAATGGCGGAGATGAATCGTGGCAAAGACCATGCGATTGTCTGCCAGTGCGCCCGTGGCTGGTGGGGCTGACCGATGACAATAAGTACTGAGGAGTGTCGATTTAATGTCGAATTTCTTTATCGACCGCCCCATCTTTGCCTGGGTGCTGGCGATTCTGCTCTGCCTGTGCGGGCTGCTGTCGATCATGTCGCTGCCTGTGGAACAGTATCCCGACCTGGCGCCGCCCAACGTGCGGATCACCGCTAACTATCCAGGCGCGTCAGCCCAGACGCTGGAAAATACGGTTACTCAGGTGATTGAGCAGAACATGACCGGCATCGATAACCTGATGTATATGTCGTCGAACAGCAGCAACACTGGCCAGGCGCAAATCACTCTCACCTTCCGTGCCGGCACGAATCCTGATGAAGCCCGTCAGCAGGTGCAGAATCAGCTGCAGTCGGCGCTGCGTAAACTGCCGCAGGCGGTGCAGTCACAGGGCGTCACGGTCAATAAAACCGGCGACAGCAACATTCTGATGGTGGCTTTTGTCTCCACGGACGGCAGCATGGATAAGCAGGATATTTCAGACTATGTGGCCAGTAATATCCAGGATCCGCTGAGCCGCATCGACGGCGTTGGCCAGGTGGACGCTTACGGCTCGCAGTATGCGATGCGCATCTGGCTCGATCCCAACAAACTGATCGCCTACGCGCTGACCACCAGTGATGTGGTCAGCGCCATACAGTCGCAGAACAGTCAGGTGGCCGTGGGTCAGGTCGGTGGCCTGCCGTCGGTGGAGAAGCAGGCGCTGAACGCCACGGTCAACGCTCAGTCGATGCTGCAGACCCCCGAGCAGTTCCGGGCGATTACCCTCAAAAACAATCCCGACGGTTCCGTGGTGACGCTGGGAGATGTCGCCAGCGTGGCGCTGGGCGCCGAGAAGTATGACTATCTGAGCCGCTACAACGGTCAGCCCGCCTCCGGTCTGGGCGTGAAGCTCGCGTCCGGCGCTAACGAAATGAACACCGACAAGCTGGTGCGGGCGCGCATCGAGGAGTTATCGCACTATTTCCCGCACGGGCTGGAAGCAAAAATTGCCTATGAAACCTCGCCATTCGTTAAGGCATCCATTACAGACGTGGTGAAGACGCTGCTGGAGGCAATCGTGCTGGTGTTCGGCGTGATGTATCTGTTTATGCAGAACTTCCGCGCCACCCTGATCCCGACAATCGCCGTGCCGGTGGTGCTGTTCGGCACCTTCAGCGTGCTCTACGCCTGCGGGTTCAGCATCAATACCCTGACCATGTTTGCCATGGTGCTGGCGATCGGGCTGCTGGTGGATGACGCCATCGTGGTGGTGGAAAACGTGGAACGTCTCATGCAGGAAGAGGGACTTTCGCCCCGCGCCGCCACACGAAAATCGATGGGCCAGATTCAGGGCGCGCTGGTCGGTATCGCGCTGGTGCTCTCTGCGGTGTTTGTGCCGATGGCGTTTTTCGGCGGCACCGTCGGGGCTATCTATCGCCAGTTCTCCATTACCATCGTCTCGGCGATGGTGCTCTCTGTGCTGGTGGCGATGATCCTGACGCCGGCGCTATGTGCCACACTGCTGAAACCGGTCGCCCAGGGCGAGCCGCATGCGCGGCGCGGCTTCTTCGGCTGGTTTAACCGTCACTTCAATCGCAATGCAGACCGCTATGAGCGCGGTGTGGCGGCGCTGCTGCGCCGGGGCGGTCGCTGGCTGCTGCTCTATCTCGCCCTTATCGGCCTGATGGCTTTTCTGTTTCTGCGTCTGCCCACCTCATTTTTGCCGCTGGAGGATCGTGGCGTCTTCCTGACACAGGTTCAGCTTCCGGCAGGCGCCACGCTTGAGCAGACCTCCAGCGTGGTGGCAAAGGTCGAGAACTACTACCTGACCAGAGAGAAAGCGAACGTGCTGTCGGTCTTCGCCACCATCGGCGCCGGTCCGGGTGGGAATGGACAGAACGTGGCGCGTCTGTTTGTGCGGCTAAAAGACTGGGAAGCGCGGCCTGGCGCCGATCGCACCTCTTTCGCGATTATTGAACGCGCGACCCGGGCGTTTCAGAAAATTACCGAGGCGCGGGTGATTGCCAGCAGCCCGCCCGCTATCACCGGCATGGGCAGCAGCTCCGGCTTTGATCTGCAACTGCAGGATCATGCGGGTATCGGACACACTCAGCTGATGGCGATGCGCGACCGGCTGCTGGAGATGGCCGGTAACGACAGGGCGCTGTCGCGGGTGCGCCACAATGGCCTTGATGACAGTCCGCAGCTGCAGATCGATGTGGATGCGCGTAAAGCCCAGGCGCTGGGTGTGTCGCTGGATACCATTAACGACACCCTGACCACCGCCTGGGGCTCCAGTTACGTCAACGACTTCCTGGATCGTGGCCGGGTGAAGAAGGTCTATGTGCAGGCCGCCGCTGAATTTCGCATGCTGCCGGATGACATCAACAAATGGTACGTGCGCAACAGCAGCGGCGGCATGGTGCCCTTCTCCGCCTTCGCCACCAGCCGCTGGGAGACCGGTTCACCGCGTCTTGAACGCTATAACGGCTACTCCTCACTGGAGATTGTCGGCGAAGCGGCCAGCGGCGTCAGCAGCGGCACGGCGATGGATGAGATGGAAAAGCTGGTGAACGCTCTGCCGCTGGGCGTCGGGTTCCAGTGGACCGGTGCCTCCTATCAGGAGCGGCTCTCCGGCTCCCAGGCGCCGGCGCTTTATGCCATTTCACTGCTGGTGGTGTTCCTCTGCCTGGCCGCACTGTATGAGAGCTGGTCCATCCCCTTCTCCGTCATGCTGGTCGTGCCGCTGGGGGTGGTCGGCGCACTGCTTGCCACCTGGATGCGCGGTCTGGAAAACGATGTTTACTTCCAGGTGGGCCTGCTGACCGTCGTAGGCCTGTCGGCCAAAAATGCCATTCTGATTGTGGAATTTGCCAACGAGATTAACAGCAAAGGCCGTGAGCTGGTGGAATCGACCCTGGAGGCGTCGCGTCAGCGTCTGCGGCCGATTCTGATGACCTCGCTGGCCTTTATCTTCGGGGTGCTGCCGATGGCCATCAGCAGCGGTGCAGGCTCCGGCAGTCAGCATGCCGTGGGAACCGGCGTGATGGGCGGAATGATCTCTGCCACCCTGCTGGCGATCTTTTTTGTGCCACTGTTCTTTGTGCTGGTCCGCCGTCGTTTCCCGCTGAAAGAGAAAGGGCACGATTAGTGCCTAAAAAAAAGCGGCCACTGAGATCAGTGACCGCCTTATTTCTGTGTGTGGTAAGAATTCCAGCAAGCGGGATGGTCCTGCTTTTTTCAGAGCGTGTTACTTATTACGTAACATCGCTTCGATAAATTCTTTCCAGGTTCCCATTTCGGTGTCAATCATCATGCCCTCTCTTATTGTGATGGCTATGTTACGCCCTTTTTTTAATCAGGTGAATACGGTTACACCTGTTAATGTTATCGGCAGCGGGTCAGAAAACATGAATGTTGCTGATTTTGTAAGCTGACGCACATTTCAGCAACCTTATGAGGTAACTGAAGTTATTTTTTTTAAGCTCAGCGGTAGACGATTTTTTCAACATAGCGAAATTCTTAATACAGCAATGATGAGCTGTGAAATGATTGCGAATGAAATTGATAGCGTTTACCCGCAGAACGACGCCGTATGTCTGCGGGTTTATTTTGGCTCATTTGCCGCGCCCGCATAGATGCCGCAACGGATCACACTATGCTAAACTCGCGCACTGGCTGCTTTTTTCAGCTTAATGCTTTACATGACAATAAGGATCAGGCGATGTGCACGCAGTGGGTGATGTTCGGAATTAAAAATTGCGACACCATTAAAAAAGCCCGGCGTTTTTTAACGGCGGCGGGTATCGACTATCACTTTCACGACTATCGTGCCGATGGGCTGAGCGAAGCCCTGCTGCAGGAATTTATTGAAGCGCTGGGCTATCAGGCGCTGCTCAACACCCGCGGCACGACTTGGCGCAAACTGCCTGAGGCTGAGCGTGAAGCCGTCACCGACGCCAGCAGCGCCCGTACGCTGATGCTGGCCCATCCTGCCATGATCAAGCGCCCCCTGTTGCGCACTCCGGATGGCACCCTGCTCGCCGGTTTTAGCGAAGCCACCTATCAGAATGCTATTCAGGAGAAGTCATAATATGTTTTGCCCGGTCATTGAGCTGACGCAGCAGCTTATTCGTCGCCCCTCTCTCAGCCCCGATGATGCCGGCTGTCAGGCTCTGCTGATCGCCCGTCTTGAAGCCATTGGTTTTAAGATAGAAACCATGAATATCGACGACACCCTGAACTTCTGGGCTACCCGGGGTGAAGGGGAAACGCTGGCATTTGCCGGCCACACCGATGTGGTGCCGCCAGGTGATGCCAGCCGCTGGATCAATCCACCGTTTGAACCCACCATCCGCGATGGCATGCTGTTTGGCCGTGGCGCTGCCGATATGAAAGGGTCGCTGGCGGCAATGGTCGTCGCGGCCGAACGCTTTGTGGCGGCGCGTCCGCATCACAGAGGACGCCTCGCCTTTATGATCACCTCGGATGAAGAGGCCAGCGGGGCCAACGGTACGGTGAAGGTCGTGGAACGGCTGATGGCGCGCCGGGAACGGCTCGATTACTGCCTGGTCGGTGAACCCTCCAGCACTGAAGTCGTCGGTGATGTAGTCAAGAATGGCCGCCGCGGTTCCATCACCGCCAACCTGACCATTCACGGTGTGCAGGGTCACGTCGCCTACCCACATCTGGCGGATAACCCGGTGCATCGCGCGATGCCTGCGCTGAATGAGCTGGTGGCGACCGAGTGGGATCAGGGGAACGAGTTCTTCCCGGCGACCAGCATGCAGATTGCCAACGTGCAGGCGGGCACCGGCAGCAACAATGTGATCCCCGGCGAGCTGTTTGTGCAGTTTAACTTCCGCTTCAGCACTGAACTGACTGATGAACTGATCCGTCAGCGGGTGGAAGCGCTGCTGGATCGTCACCAGCTGCGTTACACCATCGAGTGGAAACTCTCCGGTCAGCCTTTCCTGACCGCACGCGGCAAGCTGGTTGATGCCGTCGTGAGAGCCGTCGCGCACTATAATGAAATAAAGCCGCAGCTGCTGACCACGGGCGGCACCTCTGATGGCCGCTTTATCGCCCGGATGGGTGCGCAGGTAGTGGAACTGGGGCCGGTGAATGCCACCATTCATAAAATCAATGAGTGTGTGAAAGCCTCCGACCTGCAGATGCTGAGCCGGATGTACCAACGCATCATGGAACAACTGATCGCCTGATGGCGGTTTTAAGGAGCAGCAGATGGAATTTATTAAAGATTACTGGTGGATCCTGGTGATCCTGCTGATGGTTGGCGTGCTGATGAACGTCTATAAAGATCTGAAACGCATCGATCACAAAAAGTTTATGGAGAATAAACCGGATCTGCCGCCGCATCGTGATTTCAACGATAAGTGGGATGATGAAGACGACTGGCCGAAGAAGAAGTAAAACAAGAAGCCCCTGCCATGCAGGGGCTTTTTTTACATCATCGCGATCACGTCATCGTCGCCAGGTTTTGCGCCGCTCAGCGCTTCATCAAAGTAGCGTTTCGGCACCGTATAACGCAGATGGTTAAGCGCCAGCTCCATGCTGCGATGGTCAATAGCGTGTTCCAGATCGTCGACGATATCCAGCGTCACGTCGCCACCGCGGGCGATCAAGCGCTGCTCCGCCTGCTGTGCATGATAAAGCGGGATCTGCTCATCATAATCACCATGAATCAGATGGATGGTGATGCGGGTGCTGGCCTTTTCCGGCAGCGTAATGAACCGCCCGTTAAAGATCACCGCACGGCTCGCCAGGTCGGCGTGCGCCTTGACCCCTTCAAGCACCATACTGCCGCCCTGCGAAAAGCCGATTAAGGCTGTCGCCTCCGGCCGCACGCCACTCTTTTTCTGCCAGTGACGCACCGACTCCATAAATTGCGGCATCGCCGCATCCACCCGCTGCTGGATAGTCTGATCGTGCAGGTCCGTTTCGCCAAACCACTGACGCCCGGCGCCCGGCGAGCCGACGGAGACCACCAGCGCGTCCGGGAAGATCCTGGCAAACCAGCTGCCGATTTCACCCATTGAATCAGGATTATCGCCGACCCCGTGGTAGAGCAGAAAAAGCTGAGCGGTGATAGCAGGCTGTTGAACGATTACATATTTCAGTGTCATGTTGACCTCCTGAAGCCACTCTACGCTGCCTAACGCAAAATGACAGGGCGATTATTTGAACCCGATGGTCGAATTATTTCAACGGCAGGCAGAGTCGATCCGCCGTCACGCCCAGGGCATGGAGTCCGGCTGCGGCCCGCTGGCGCAGCGCGGCGATCAGCGCTTTGCGTCCGCTGAGGCCCGCCTGTTGAGCCAGCGGGCTGAGCGCGTCAGGGGTTTTTACCGCCGCCGCCAGCAGCGGGTCGGGCACGACAACGGCCTCAACCAGGCGCTGCAGTACCGGCAGGCTCGCTTCCAGTGGCCGCTGCGCCCAGGCAAATCCAGCGGCCAGCTGAATATCCTGGGTGGTCAGGCCCTCGTCAGCGACCGCTTCCAGCGCCAGTTCCAGATCAATAATGTGCCGCATCCGTGGCCAGTCGCGCGCCAGTTGCGCGGCTGCGCGACGCTGCAACGCCTCGCCTGCCGCCGAACAGGGCCGTATCGCCATTGCGGCATAGCAGCCGCTGCTGGCTTCGCGCTGGGTGCCTATCCGCACCAGTGTAAAACCACAGGCGCGCCAGAAGGCCCAGAGTGAATGAGTGTAGCCGAAGCTGACGGAAAGATAGTCATGCCTGGTCGCGGCACTGGCGGCGGCCGCAACAAGCTGCTGACCAATGCCCTGACGACGGCTCTCCGCCGCCACGGCAATGCGGCTGATCCGCAGCGACCGCAGGGTCGCTGCCTCCGCCAGTCCCGCGTGCGCCGCCAGCGACTGCGCCACCAGATTACCCCGGGGTCGCCGGGTGCCTGCCCAGACGGCCTGTGCCAGATCCGGTTCAAGCCCGCCCTCCTCCACCAGCCAGAGCGCGCCCTGCAGGGCTGACAGCGTGCCAGCGCGCCACAGCTGCATACCGGGCGCATCCAGCAGGCGACGCAGATCCAGCGGCGAAGTGCGATAGTGTGCGCTGGTGAGCAGACGGTAAGCGGCATCCAGCGCACTGAAATCATCCTGCGCGACCCGCTGCGGCGTAACCGGCGCGGCGGATGCTGGTTCAGTCACCGCCGCATCCTCAAACAGCAGCGCCTGGTTCAGCCACTGCTCCAGCGGGTCGGCACGCGACCAGCGGAGCGGCTCATTTAGCGTGAAATAGTGCACGTTCTCAAGACCGGCGCAGAATTTCAGGATAAAGCCGCGCCCGCTGCCTTCGTAGCCCTGAACGGTAGTCGTCAGCAGCGTGCGGGGATAGCGGCTTACCAGCGCCTGCAGCAGCGGTGCCGGGATGGCCGCGGCCTCATCCACAATCAGCCACGCCGCCGCGGGTGGCGTCTCCAGCGCCAGCAGTGCATCCGGCGCCATAAAGTGAAACGCCTCCGCGGCAAAGGCAGCCAGTACCGTTGTGGAGGCTCTGGCGGGCGCCGTAACCAGACAGGCACCCGCCTGGCGCGCCAGCATGCCCGCCAGCGCCGATTTACCGCGGCCCCGGGCAGCGGTCAGCACCGCCACACCCGACGGCAGCGCCATCAGCTGGTCGAGTATCGCCTGCTGCTGCTGCGGCGCCTGACAGTGCCATTGCGGCCAGGCGGATTGGGGCGGAAAACGGCAGGGCTGATGCTGACGCGCCAGCAGGACCTGGTCGTCCGCCGTGATGCGCTGTTGCAGATGGTGGACAAAATGTGGCGTGACGATGGGGTCGGCGACATCTGCCCAGCGCAGGCTGTCGGCATCGGGCTGCTGCGCCCAGCGATCCCAGGGCGGCACCATGAGCAGGAGCCAGCTGCCGGCGGTAAGCGTACCGGCCAGCGCCGCGAACGCCTCGGCGTGAAAGCCGTGGCGGGCGTCAAACAGGGCATGACGAAACTCACGCCCGAGCAGCGTACGAACTGCCGCAGGCTGCACCTGCAGAGCCAGCGCGTCAGCCTGGTCCGCAAACAGCGGTGCCGGGCTGACGGTCAGCCAGTCCCCCGCGAGCGTGTTACGCCACGCTGTCGCCTGTGATAAACACCAGGCCGGGTCGCCGCTGATCACCGCCAGACGGCGTACACCGGCCTGTTCCATCTCCTGCGTCAGCTGCTGCAGAGACATCAGTTGCTGGCGAAGGTGTCGCACTGCCCCGGATTGCCCCCGTCAAATCCACGCTTAAACCAGGTGTAGCGCTGCTCTGAAGTACCGTGCGTAAAGCTGTCCGGCACGACGCGGCCCTGGCCTTTCTGCTGCAGACGGTCATCGCCAATTGCCTCGGCGGCATTCAGTGCTTCCTGCAGATCGCCCGCCTCAAGGATGTTTTGCTGCTGCATGTAGTGTCCCCAGACACCGGCAAAGCAGTCTGCCTGCAGCTCCATCTTCACAGAGAGCTGATTGACCTGTTTCTGACTGGCGCCCTGCTGCATCTCACGCACTTTCGGTTCAATACCCAGCAGCTTCTGAACATGATGGCCTACTTCATGCGCGATGACATAGCCCTGCGCAAAGTCGCCGCCCGCGCCGAGTTTGGTTTTCATCTCGTCATAGAAGGAGAGGTCGATATAGACGGTCTGATCGGCAGGACAGTAGAACGGCCCCATCACCGACTGTCCGGTGCCGCAGCCGGTGCGGGTTGCGCCACGGTACATCACCAGTTTGGGGGCGACATACTGTTTGTTCATCTGCTGGAACAGTTTGTCCCAGGTATCTTCGGTCGTCGCCAGGATCACTTTGGTGAATTTTGCGGCCTCTTCATCATTAGCACTGACGCTGCGCGTCTGCTGCTGCTGGCTGCCCGGTGCCACGTCGCCGCCCGTCAGCAGCGCGGTCAGGTCGTAACCGTAATAACCGGCCACGGCAACCACAATCAGCAGCACAATGCCGCCTTTGCCGCGCGGCAGACGAATCTGGCGGCCTCCGCCTCCAAAACCGGACGATTGACTACGACGGTCCTCTACATTGTCGCTTTCGCGACGCCCTTGCCAGCGCATGCTGTATTCCCTCAGACATTTTCAGATGGCATGATTTTAGTTGTGTGATGACGCAATCACCAGCTTTACGCCAAAATGAAAAAAGGAGAGCCGGGGCTCTCCTTTTGCTGTTGTGGGCAGCAGACTCAGTCGAGTGTGACACCCAGTCGCTGCGCGACCGCTTCATAGGCTTCCACCACGCCGCCGAGGCTCTGACGGAAACGGTCTTTGTCCATTTTGTCGAGCGTCTCTTTGTCCCACAGGCGCGCACCGTCTGGCGAAAACTCATCGCCCAGCGTCACTTCGCCGTTGAACAGACCAAACTCCAGCTTGAAGTCGACCAGAATCAGCCCTGCGTCGTCGAACAGTTTGCTCAGCACATCGTTGGCTTTAAAAGTCAGCTCCTGCATACGCGCCAGATTCTGTTTGCTGACCCAGCCAAAGGTTTCGCAGTAGGATTCGTTGATCATCGGGTCATGCTTTGCATCATCCTTCAGGAAAAGATCAAACAGCGGCGGATTGAGCACCATTCCCTCTTCCACGCCCAGACGTTTTACCAGCGAGCCTGCAGCACGATTACGCACCACGCACTCTACGGGTACCATCTCCAGTTTCTTCACCAGTGCTTCGGTATCCGACAGCAGCGCTTCCATCTGGGTCGGGATCCCCGCTTCCTGCAATCTGGTCATGATGAAGTGGTTAAATTTGTTGTTAACCATTCCTTTGCGATCAAACTGCTCGATTCGGGCGCCATCACCTGCTGACGTATCGTTGCGGAATTCGAGTATCAGCAGATCCGGGTTATCGGTGCTGTATACGGTTTTCGCTTTACCGCGATACAACTCAGCTCGCTTTTGCATCTTGTTCACTCCAGACTTGAAATAACGGGTGGTCAGCGGCCAGTGCCGCTGCGGCGATTGCCTTGACGCAATCGTTTACTTCGCCGCGCGCTATTATGCCAAAAACAAAAAAAAAAGGCCGGAGAATCTCCGGCCTGAGGCAACTTTATTTGTTCAGCGCCGCCTGGAACACGGCCACCAGCGCGTCGTTCTGCGACTGAGTCAGCACATGCCCTTTCGGGTCGATGAATTGCAGACTGGTGCGGTTGTCGAGATCGCCGACCTGCACCTTGTAATCGCCATTTGGCAATTCCGGATCTTTCGCGCCAATCGCATCCCAGTCGCTGCTGCTCAGTGACTTGTAGGTCACTTTCAGGCTGCCGGTTGAGCGGGTGGTATCCGTAACCTCCATCCCGACACGCTTCATGGCGTCCGGCAGACGCTGCCAGGCCACGTTGTACGGTGTGCGCAGGATGAGCATCGGCAGACCGGTATCATCCGCGCCACTCTGCACATCAATCGATCCGGTCACGCGGCCGGACGCTGCGTTTTCGCTGGCCGTTTCGATCTTATCCATACCGGTACTGAGATCGTTCAGCATCTGCGCGGTGTAACGCTGGATCTGCACTGGCGACGTAATGGTTTTACCCGCCTGCTGCAGTTCCAGCAGACGCACGATAACCTGCTGCTGATAGCTCTGCGACTGCACGCTGATCTGGTAACGACCCCGGTACTGCTGGTCTTCATCGGCGCGGTTCCACTGCACCCAGTCGGTCGTCAGCTGCTGGCCGGCGTCATTACGTGAAGCGATAGGGAACTTATAAGACTGCACCACGTTAACGAGCTGAGGCCAGACTGAACCCCGGCTGTTTTCGATCATCAGGGCGCCGCTGTTGTTGCTGAACTGCGCGCGGGTGCCGTTCATCAGCGCCAGCGGCTGGGCGGGCGGACGAATGTCAAGCTGTTTGCCGACTGGCGCCTGGCTGGTGGTGCGCGGCACGTCGTAGTCACCGCGCTGAACCGGCAGGATCATTCCGGCAGGCGCTTTAAGTTCGCTCAACTGGGTGGCTTCAAGATAAGATTCGTCGCCGCTGACCTGGCGCTTATAACGCTGATCGCTGGAACAGGCCGACAACAGCATCAGAGTAGAAAGCCCCACTACTGTGGCTACTGTTGACCGCTTTACTGAGTAATTCATTCAAACTCCCTAAATTATCGCAAACCCGCTTTCACCAGCGCCTGCTCCACTTTCGGCTGGCCGGCTGCAGTCAGTGGCGTCATTGGCAGACGCAGCGTGTCGTTAGCGATTAATCCTAGCTGTTTCGCAGCCCATTTCACCGGGATAGGATTGGGTTCACAGAAAAGCATCTGGTGCAGGTGCATCAGACGCTGATTCAGGCGGCGGGCCTCGACGAAATTGCCCTGCTGTGCGAGTTGACACAGTTCAGCCATTTCACGTGCTGCCACGTTAGCCGTCACCGAAATGACGCCTTTACCGCCCAGTTGCATAAAGTCCAGAGCAGTAGCGTCATCGCCACTGACCAGAATGAAATCGTCATCAACCAGCTCTTGGATCTGGCTAACCCGTGATAAGTTCCCGGTGGCCTCTTTGATTCCGATAATATTTTTGATTTCAGCCAGACGGGCGACGGTTTCCGGCAGCATGTCACAACCGGTGCGTGAAGGCACGTTGTAGAGCATCTGCGGCAGGCTGGTGCTGTTCGCGATGGCTTTAAAATGCTGGAACAACCCTTCCTGGGTCGGACGGTTATAATAAGGCGTGACGGTCAGACAGCCTACCACACCAGAATTTTCAAAACGCTTCGTCAGAGAGATGCCTTCCGCGGTGGCGTTGGCGCCGGTACCGGCAATCACCGGAATACGGCCATCGGCCAGCTCCAGGGTCAGCATCACCACATCACCATGTTCTTCATGGCTAAGGGTAGCGGATTCGCCTGTGGTGCCCACGGAAACGATCGCCGCGGTGCCGCTGGCGACATGATAATCAATCAGTTTTTTCAGACTCGACCGGCAGACATTACCGCTGTCATCCATTGGCGTAACGAGTGCAACAATACTTCCCGTAAACATTGGCGATCCCCTCGACAAACAAGTGCTTCATGGTACGTTTTACACTTAGGGAAAAGCAAGCCAGCCACGCTATTCCCGCGCTTGTCAGCAGTTTTTTTTATGTTTACCTTATGGTTATTAGCGAAAGCAGAGGAAAAGCCATTTTGTCGCCATCTCAGCCCCATCATCTGGTCATCACCGCACTCGGTGTTGACCGGCCGGGTATCGTCAATACCATTACCCGACACGTCAGCAGCTGCGGTTGCAATATCGAAGATAGCCGTCTTGCCATGCTTGGGGATGAGTTCACCTTTATTATGCTGCTGTCAGGTAGCTGGAACGCCATTACGCTGATTGAGTCGACGCTGCCGCTGAAAGGCGCAGAGCTGGAGCTGCTGATCGTGATGAAGCGCACCAATGCCCGGCTGCGACCACCCATGCCTGACACCGCGTTTATTCAGGTTGAGGTCGCTGATTCGCCGCATACTATCGAACGCTTTACCGATTTGATCGACAAACATCAGATGAATGTGGCGGAGCTGGTGTCGCGCATTACGCCCGCGCAACACGATTTGCCGCCGACGCTCTATATTCAAATGACAGCCCATAGCCCGACGCGAACCCGTGGCACGACGTTTGAGCAGGCCTTTAATGCGCTATGTCAGGAACTGAATGCTCAGGGGTCACTGCGCTTCTATAGCGCGTCAGATGCCGACAGCAGCGAATCTGTCAGCCCGGTACGCTAAGCTTTGGTCTGTAAACCGGCATTGTTTCTCCACTTTACTGGCGGCCAGGCGCGCGGCTATGTGGTGAAATACGCCGCAAAGGTTATTTAGCCTCTGGCCGTTTCTGGCCGGATAGTGTATTACCCACAGCCTGAATAAAAAATGGAGAGATGTGATGAATCCACTGAAAGCCGGAGATACCGCACCCGCATTTAGCCTGCCCGATCAGGATGGCGAACACGTGAATCTGACCGACTTCCAGGGACAGCGCGTTCTGGTTTACTTCTACCCGAAGGCGATGACACCGGGCTGCACCGTGCAGGCGTGCGGTCTGCGTGACAATATGGATGAGTTGAAAAAAGCGGGCGTGGAAGTGCTGGGTATCAGCACTGACAAACCAGAAAAACTGTCACGCTTTGCTGAAAAAGAGCTGCTGAACTTTACCCTACTCTCAGATGAAAACCATGAAGTCTGCCAGGCGTTTGGCGTCTGGGGTGAAAAAACGTTTATGGGGAAAACCTATGACGGTATTCATCGCATCAGCTTCCTGGTTGATGCTGAGGGCAAGGTTGAAAAAGTCTTTGATAACTTTAAAACCTCAAATCATCACGACATGGTGCTGGAGTACGTTAAGTCAGCCTGATGTTCAGGGGCACAGCAGCGTGGCTGCTGTGCCCTGCCTGCCCTTCGCTGTTTTTATGCTGCCTTCAGGATGCTGCGACAATGACGCAGTTTCGTCCGGCATTTTTCGCCTGATAAAGCGCTGCATCTGCCTGTTTTAAGCTGCCTTCCAGCCCGCCCTCCGTCGACCCGTTCCAGGCCGCCACGCCAATAGAAAGGGTGATCCTGCCGACATCGGTGAGCCATGCTTCGGCGATGCCCAGCCGCACACGTTCGGCGATGACCTGCGCCTCCTCCAGTGACGTGCCCGGCAGCAGCATCAGAAACTCCTCTCCGCCATTGCGGCATACCACATCAGAGTGACGGGCGCTGGCGCGCAGTGTGCTCGCCACCTGCTGAATGACCCGATCGCCTACGTCATGGCCCCAGCTGTCGTTAACGCTTTTGAAATGATCGATGTCCAGCGCCAGCACCGCAAAGGGCTGACGCAGCGTGCGGTAATACTCCAGCACCGCGTTCAGACCCCGGCGATTCAGCAACCGGGTCAGCGGGTCAGTCTGCACTTCTGAGTTGAGGCGACCAATCTTATCCTGCACCAGACCAATGCCGGTAAGCAGAGCCCGCTTAACCTGCGCAGCCTCGAAATACCACGCGGTGATGCCACCAATCTCTTTTGACACCCCCTGCGCATCCATCTGACTGGCTTTACGGGCTAGCTGGAAAAGCGGACGGGCAATCAGCCGCGCCAGCAACACGGCAACCAGCAGCGTCACCAGTGCTAAGGGGACCGAATTCTTCAGCACTTTCATTAACAGGCCCGAGAGCGGATTCAGCGTGGCATTGATCGGCTTGAGCGCCACTACCGTCCAGCCCGTAGTCGGCACCACCGCAAACCCGGCCAGCTGCATGGATTCCCCTGAGCCGCTGAGTATCAGCGAACCATTGGTCTGCTCATCATGCGGGCTGACGATAGCGGGCATAATTTTGCCAATCAGCTGACGATTCTGGTGATAGAGCACCTCATTATTGCTGTCGAGCACATAAACCGTGGTGCCATCCCGATAGAACTGCTCTCCCAGCAGCGTGTTCAGGATGCTTTTTTTCTTCAGATAGATCGTGCCGCCAACATAGCCAAGATAGTCACCTTCCCCACTCCAGACAGGCCAGGAGACAAACACCAGCAGGTTATTGGCAGCAGAAAGTGTCGGCTTACTGATGATCGGCTGCCGCAGAGTCAGTGCTTCCCGCGAGGCGTCGCTGGTAAGATGCATCCCCTGCAGCGTCAGTGATTCCGGGGAGATGGCTTTGACCATCCCCTGCGCATCCACCACCGCCACCGAGTTGAAACTGGTGGTCTGTTCACGCAGGCGGTTAACCTCGCTCTTCAGCAACGTTTCATTGTTAAAGTCACGACTCAGTTGACTGGCGCTGTAGTGGAGCTGAGACTGCGCCAGCTGAAAGAAAATTTCGCTGGTTGAGGCCAGCTTGGCAGCATAGGCCCGGTTAGCCTCGAGCGTGGTATCAATCAGCACCTGCCGCTGTACGCGCCAGGTGGCGTAGAGGGTGTTGGTCAGCGTGATGACGATGCTGGCAATCACCAGCAGGGCGATCAGATTGCGCAAATCGGCTTTAAGCCGAAAGAGCTTTAGCATGGCGTCGCCGCCCTGAAGAAGAGTGTCATGTCCTGAATGCCTGATTGTTTTACTGTGTCAGAAGCCCTGAGGTCCGGACTTAAGTTTACACGGTGTCACCTCTTTTAAGCAGCATTAAGACAAATTTTACCGCACAGCCTGCAGATTAGCCTGGCCCTGAATCCTTTTATGCCACTGCTTCAGCGCACAAAGATGAACGGGGAAGACTCCGGGCTGTCCGACTTGCGCCCGTCATTAACAACCGACGGCAGCAGGCTGCGCGGGCTGAAACCGCCAGGAAAAGGCAGGATTGTGCAGGAGAGCGTTGCCAGAGAGTGAATGGTCCGGGAAACCAGCAGATGACAGCGGCCGTGACGCCGCTGTCAGGCGCTTACAGCATCAGGAAAGCGTAGCCACTGTTTTCCAGCGTCGCCACGGTGGTGCCGCTGGAGATGGTGTGTGTGACCATTGGATCGATCCAGTTGCGCTCGAGCTGATGAAACGCCACGGACTGGTCGCAGATAGTGACCTGAACGCCCGCTTTTTTCAGTTCGCTAATCAGCTTCAGGTTCGGGTTATCAACCCCGTAGGCTTTACTGAACTGTGCATTATTCAGAGCCGAAGAGACCGCATCGCCATTGATTGAAACCACAAACTTCAGCTGGTCGAGTGGCACACCCGCCGCATAATAGAGGTTGGTGACGCGAGCCACGCGCTCCAGCCCCAGATTCGGCTTGCGGATATCCCCGTCATTATGGTTGATCTGGAAAACAATCTTATTACTCAGGCCTGCGGTAGTGCCGGGTTTAAATGCGGGGGTATCCACATAGTGTATTTTTCCATACCCCTCAATTGCTGGCGTACTCCAGAAATCAGCGGGCTCAGTTTTATTATCGGCCACTTTGCCACTGACTTTTTCAAATAACGCTGGCACCTGTAAAACGTTGCCACCAATAAATCCGGCCACGGCCGCCATAACAACTAATGCTGCTGGACGCATTCACTCTTCTCCCGGTTATATAAAATATTCATTACATTGCCAGCCACGCGTAACCCTGATTCTGCAGGGTTGATACGGTAGTCGGACTGGAAAGCGCATGGATGACCGATTTATCAATCCAGTTATTGGGGTAGTGATGGAAGGCCACAGACTGATCGCAGACTGATACTTTCACACCCGCCTGATTCAGCTCATTAATCAGCTTCAGGTTTGGATTGTCGATGCCATAAAACTGTCTGAAATGGGCGTTGTCCAGCATGGCCGGGGTCGCATCACCGGTGACTGAAACCACAAACTTCAGCTGATCCGCTGGCACACCCGAGGCGATATAGAGATTCACCACGCGCGCCACGCGCTCCAGTCCCAGATTGGGGGCGGTCATGGCGCCGTCGCTGCGGGTGATCTGGAAAACGATTTTATTGCTGAGGCCCGCGACCGGTTTAAACGCGGCGTCAGGCTCATAATGAATTTTGCCATACCCTTCAATGGCGGGTGTGCTCCAGAATCCTTCGGCTTCCTGAGGCTCGGTTGCAAAATGGCGTGAGACTTTGTCATAAATAACGCCACTCTGAGTGACAGCCGCGCCAACGACGCCGCCAATAATGGCGATTAACGCGTATGAAACCACTGAACGCATATTACTTCTCTCCGGCAAATCAAATAATGGCTGGCAGATTCAGGACTGAATCAGGTCGGCTATCTATATCACAGCACCGGTATAATTCTCGCCTGGGTAAATTCAGACCATCACAGCAGTGATAACTGCCTAAAATGATTCACAGGCAGACTTAATCGAAAAGTTTCATGCAGCGGGAAACGCGTTCTTTTAAAAAATGGCGCTGATAATTTACTTATTTTTCTGACGCGCTCTCTCTGCTAATGAATAAAACGCAGCCATGCTTAGCTGAATTACTCGTCCGGCGACGTCACTCACGATTTAATTTTTTGATGTTAAACAGGAATGCCAGGGTATCTTTTCGGCAACTTTTTCAGAGTAGACCTGGAAAAAAACGTGCCATTTTCAATTTTTTTGAGCAAATTTACATAACTTTAAACAAAGAGTGGTTATCTTTTTAATTAACCGACAGCAGAATCGTCTTTATTACGTCGAAGCATAACGGGATCCATTGAATAACGCGTCCTATTCCCTCTTTCTCACGCGGTAATCCTTTTGGGGATGGTGTCGTTTAACTACCGTTTAGGTTTCCAGGATGTTCAATTTTTTTCGCCAAAATCCACGATCTTGCAGAATTTACGCCAGGCAGCCGACAGAAAACGCCGTTTCTTTCTTTTAGTGCTCTGGTTAAGATAGGGCCGGACCGCTGTGCCTGGCGAAAAAGGGAACGTTCCCGCTGCGCATCTGTCCACTCTCAGAGCCTCTCTACAGGATTAAGGCATGTTGAACCGCTTAAAGAAAACGCTGATCGCCGCGCTCCTTCCAGCCCTTATTTCCACGACGTTGTCACCGGCTTACGCCGATGTCAGCGATTCGCTGCCTGATATCGGCACCACGGCCGGTTCAACGCTGTCGATCAATCAGGAGCTGCAGATGGGCGACTTCTATGTACGCCAGCTGCGCGCCAGTGCCCCGCTGATTAACGATCCGCTGCTGAATCAGTACATCAATCAGCTGGGCCAGCGCCTGGTCTCACATGCCGACGCCGTGAAAACGCCCTTCCACTTTTTCCTGATTCAGAACGATGAGCTCAACGCCTTTGCCTTCTTCGGGGGCAACGTGGTGCTGCACTCGGCGCTGTTCCGTTTTACCGAGAATGAAAGCCAGCTCGCATCGGTGATGGCGCATGAAATTTCACACGTTACCCAGCGCCATCTGGCACGCGCAATGGAAGATCAGAAACGCAATGCGCCGCTGACCTGGGTTGGCGCACTGGGATCGATTCTGCTGGCAATGGCCAGCCCGCAGGCAGGGATGGCCGCCCTGACCGGCACCCTGGCGGGTACGCAGCAGGGCATCATCAGCTTTACCCAGGGCAATGAGCAGGAGGCCGACCGTATCGGGATTCAGGTTCTGCAGCGTGCCGGATTTGATCCGCAGGCGATGCCGAATTTCCTGCAGAAACTGGCCGATCAGAGTCGCTTCTCCTCGAAGCCGCCTGAAATCCTGCTGACGCACCCGCTGCCTGACAGCCGTCTGGCGGATGCCCGTAACCGGGCGAACCAGATGCGGCCCGTGGTGGTGCAGTCGACGGAAGATTTCTATCTGGCAAAAGTGCGTGCGCTGGGGATGTACCCGACAGGGCGCAATCAGCTCACCGACGAGCTGCTGAGCCAGTATGCGGGCGGCAACGCCCGTGAGCAGATGGCATCGCAATATGGCAAAGCCATACAGTTTCTTCAGGCGAAAAGCTTTGCCGATGCGAAACGCATCATGACGCCGTTACTGGCGAAACAGCCCGGCAATGTCTGGTTCCTGGATATCATGTCGGACATCGACATCGGCCTGAATCAGCCACAGCAGGCCATCGCGCTGCTGAGCGCCGCCAGCGGAGCAAAAAACAGCCCGGTCATCCAGCTCAACCTTGCCAATGCCTATGTTGAAGCGAAGCAGTACGCGAGCGCCAGCCGGATTCTGAATCGCTACACCTGGGCCAACAAAGATGATCCCAACGGCTGGGATCTGCTGGCTCAGGCGTCTGCCGGGCAGGGGCTGAACGATGAAGAGCTCTCTGCACGCGCGGAGAGCCTGGCGCTGAATGGCCAGCTCGACCAGGCCATCACGACCCTCAGCAGCGCCAGCGCCCAGGTGCCGCTCGGCAGCCTGAAGCAGGCGCGCTACGACGCCCGTATCGACCAGTTGCGCCAGTTACAGCAGCGCTTTAAACAGTATCAGAAAGGGTGAAATCCACTGCCCTATAAGGAGAGTCAGGATGGTGACGATTTATCACAACCCGCGCTGCAGCAAGAGCCGCGAAACGCTGGCGCTGCTGACCGCTCGCGGGATTGAGCCGGAGGTCGTGCTCTATCTGCAGACGCCGCCCGATCGCGAAACGCTGCAAATCCTGTTGCAGAAGCTGGGGATGCAGAGTGCCCGGGAGTTGATGCGGACTAAAGAGGCGCTCTATCGCGAGCTGGCGCTCAGTGGCAAAAGCGAAAGTGCGCTGCTGGATGCGCTGGTGAGCAATCCGGTGCTGATTGAAAGACCCATTGTGATCAGGGGCGACAGGGCGCGAATCGGTCGCCCGCCGGAAGCGGTGCTCGACATTCTTTAAAGGCCGAGCGTCTCTTTCACGAACGGAATGGTAAGTTTACGCTGGGCGCTGATAGAGGCGCGATCGAGCCGATCCAGCGTATCGAACAGGGTGCGCATTTCACGATCCAGCCGCTTCAGCAGGAAGCGGCCCACATCTTCCGGCAGTTCAAAACCGCGGAGTCCGGCACGCAGCTGAAGTGCCTGGAGTTTGTCTTCGTCGGAAAGCGGCTGCAGGCGATAGATCTGCCCCCAGTCCAGCCGGGATGCGAGGTCGGGCAGTTGCAGATTAAGCTGACGCGGTGGTCGATCGCCGGTGATTAACAGCCGTGTGTTGCCGGTTTCCAGAATACGGTTATAAAGATCGAAGATCGCCATTTCCCACTCCGGCTCACCGGCAATGCATTCAATGTTATCAATGCAGACCAGTGAAAGCTGCTCCATCCCTTCCAGCACTTCCGGCACAAACCAGGTGCGTTTATCGAGCGGCACATAGCCGACCGCCTCGTTGCGCGCTGACATTTCCGCGCAGGCGGCGTGCAGCAGATGGCTTCGCCCTCCTCCTTCGCGTGACCAGAAGTAGAGATAGCTGCCGTGTTGCTGGTTAAGAGCGCCTTTCAGTGCGGCAATCAGCGACGGGTTTTCCCCCGGCCAGAAGCTGGAGAAGGTTTCGTCGTCTGGTAAATAGAGTGGCAATGACAATTGTGCCGGCGTGTTCAGAAGCACCTCAGCAAGAGAACAAGCAAAAAATCGGGGGAAGTCTAACACAGTTTTCAGAAAGAGATGAATGGGGCGTCCCTGCCCCGATCCCGTGACTCAGGCCGGGATCACGGTTCGCGCGATTCGTCAGCGTCCAGCACCACTTCTTCCGGTCTGAGCCACGAGATCACACGGAAGATCAGCGCCAGGCCAACACCCACGATCGTCGCCAGCGCCATGCCTTTCAGCTCTGCCGCGCCGATATGCACCTTCGCGCCGCTGACGCCGATGATCAGGATCACCGAGGTGAGGATCAGGTTCTGCGCCTTGTTGTAATCAACTTTAGATTCGATCAGCACGCGGATACCGGATGCGCCAATCACGCCATACAGCAGCAGCGACACACCGCCCATGACCGGCACCGGAATCGCCTGAATCACCGCCGCCAGTTTGCCGACGCAGGAGAGCAGAATCGCCAGAACCGCCGCACCGCCGATAACCCAGGTACTGTAGACACGGGTAATCGCCATCACGCCGATGTTTTCTCCGTAGGTGGTGTTCGGCGTGGAACCGAAGAAGCCGGAGATCACTGTCGATAAGCCGTTGGCAAACATCGAACGATGCAGACCCGGGTCGCGGATCAGATCTTTCTTCACGATGTTCGCGGTCACTACCAGATGACCGATATGCTCGGCAATGACCACCAGCGCCGCAGGCAGAATCGTCAGCATCGCCACCCACTCAAAGCGTGGCGTGTAGAACGTTGGCAGGGCAAACCACGGCGCGCGCGCGACGCCGCTCCAGTCCACGATGCCCATAAATGCGGAGAGCAGATACCCCACGACTACCCCAACCAGAATCGGGATGATTGCCAGGAAACCGCGGAACAGCACTGAACCGAATACCGTCACCGCCAGCGTTACCAGCGAAATCAGCACCGTTTTACTGTCAGGCGCACTGCCTTCAGCGGGCAGCAGGCCCGCCATGTTAGCGGCCACGCCCGCCAGCTCCAGACCGATGACGGCGACAATCGCCCCCATCGCTGCGGGCGGGAACATGACGTCGAGCCAGCCGGTCCCGGCACGTTTAACGATCAGCGCCACAATGCAGAACAGCACACCGCACAGGATAAATCCGCCCAGCGCCACCTCATAGCCCAGCGGCAGTAACAGCAGCACCGGCGAGATAAACGCAAAACTCGACCCCAGATAGGCGGGAATTTTGCCTTTACAGATAAAGAGATAAATCAGTGTGCCTACCCCGTTGAACAGCAGCACGGTGGCCGGGTTGATATGAAACAGAATCGGCACCAGCACGGTGGCGCCAAACATGGCGAACAGGTGTTGCAGGCTGAGCGGAATGGTTTGCAGTAACGGCGGTCGTTCACTGACGCCAATGGCGCGACGAGTCATCATTTATCCCCTTAGGTTATCTCTCCCGCAGGTCCGCGCCGCTGCTACAGCAGCAGACGCGCCGGTCAGCCTTACGGCAAACCCGACCCGTTGCGGGAACGTTTTTTTGCCAAAAAAAAGCCGACTCTCTGGTCGGCTATGCGATTTATTTGGTTCCGAAAATTTTGTCCCCGGCATCGCCGAGTCCGGGAATGATATAACCCTTTTCGTTCAGCCCCTGATCCACTGACGCGGTGTAGAGCTCAACGTCCGGATGCGCTTTCTCCAGCGCCGCGATCCCTTCCGGTGCAGCAACCAGTACCAGCACTTTGATGCTGGAGCAGCCCGCTTTCTTCAGGAGATCGATGGTGGCGATCATAGAGCCACCGGTAGCCAGCATCGGATCGACGACCAGTGCCAGCCGCTCTTCGATGTTAGACACCAGCTTCTGGAAGTAAGGCACCGGCTCCAGCGTCTCTTCGTCGCGGTAGACGCCCACCACGCTGATACGGGCGCTGGGAACGTGCTCCAGCACCCCTTCCATCATGCCAAGACCGGCACGCAGAATCGGCACCACCGTGATTTTTTTGCCTTTGATCTGGTCGATCTCTACCGGGCCGTTCCAGCCCTCAATGGTTACGCGCTCTGTTTCCAGATCGGCGGTCGCTTCGTAGGTCAGCAGGCTGCCCACTTCAGACGCCAGCTCGCGAAAACGCTTTGTACTGATATCATGCTCACGCATCAGGCCCAGTTTATGTTTGACCAGCGGGTGTCTGACTTCCACGATCTTCATTGGTGTTCTCCCGGAATGAGTTGAGCTAAAAAAATCGCGGGATTATACCGCCTTTTGGACGGCGCGCCACCTCTCCTTGCGCAATACCGCGGCTTTTACAGGGACAAACAGAGGATTGATGAAATTCGGCCGATGCGCAATCCCGGACTCGCAAACGTTTGCCTGCACTGATAGAATTGCCGCGCTTTATTTTAAACCACCAACCGCAACTCGCGTGGGGACCTCGCAGTGACCGACAAAACCTCTCTCAGTTACAAAGACGCCGGTGTTGATATTGATGCTGGTAACGCTCTGGTTGACCGTATTAAAGGCGTAGTGAAAAAGACGCGTCGCCCGGAAGTGATGGGTGGACTGGGCGGTTTTGGTGCGCTTTGCGCGCTGCCGCAGAAATACCGTGAGCCCGTGCTGGTTTCCGGCACCGATGGCGTGGGCACCAAGCTGCGTCTGGCGATGGATCTCAAACGTCACGATGCCATCGGCGTTGACCTGGTCGCGATGTGCGTCAACGATCTGGTGGTTCAGGGCGCCGAGCCGCTCTTCTTCCTCGACTATTACGCCACCGGGAAACTGGATGTGGAAACGGCCTCTGCGGTGATCACTGGTATCGCTGAAGGGTGTCTGCAGTCAGGTTGTGCGCTGGTGGGCGGTGAAACCGCCGAGATGCCGGGCATGTATCACGGCGAAGATTATGACGTGGCCGGGTTCTGTGTCGGCGTGGTGGAAAAGTCAGAGATCATTGATGGCAGCAAGGTGCAGGATGGCGACGTGCTGATCGCCCTCGGTTCCAGCGGCCCGCACTCCAACGGCTACTCGCTGGTACGCAAAATTCTGGAAGTCAGCAACACCGATCCGCTGTCTGAACAGCTGGAAGGCAAACCGCTGGCTGACCATCTTCTGGAACCGACCCGCATCTATGTGAAGAACATCCTGAGCCTGATTGAGCAGGTCGATGTACACGCGATTGCGCACCTGACCGGCGGCGGCTTCTGGGAAAATATTCCGCGCGTACTGCCTGACAACACCCAGGCGGTCATCGACGAGAAAAGCTGGCAGTGGCCGGCCGTCTTCAGCTGGCTGCAGCAGGCGGGCAACGTCAGCCGTTTCGAGATGTATCGCACCTTTAACTGTGGTGTCGGCATGGTCATCGCCCTGAGCCCGGCCGACGCGGATAAGGCGATTGCGCTGATGCAGGCAGCGGGCGAGAAAGCCTGGAAGCTGGGCGTGATCAAAGCCTCCGATGCTGAAGAGCGTGTGGTTATTAACGGATGAAAAAGCTGGTTGTACTGATTTCCGGCAACGGAAGTAACCTTCAGTCCATCCTTGACGCCTGCGCCAGCGGGCGGATTCACGGCAGCGTGGCTGCCGTGTTCAGCAACCGTGCCGCGGCTTATGGCCTGACGCGGGCGCAGGAGGCGGGCGTGCCCGCCCATGCGCTTGCCGCCAGCGACTTCGCTGATCGTGAAGCCTTCGACCGCCAGCTCATTGCGGAGATCGAGGCGTACGCGCCCAATCTGATTGTGCTGGC
Organism: Pantoea sp.; assembly: GCF_032114055.1. Taxonomy (GTDB): domain Bacteria; phylum Pseudomonadota; class Gammaproteobacteria; order Enterobacterales; family Enterobacteriaceae; genus Pantoea. The sequence goes on along the minus strand of NZ_DAMCTB010000009.1, from coordinate 140,398 downwards.
CGGCTATATGCGGATTCTCAGCCCCGCTTTTGTCGCCCACTTTCACAATCGCCTGCTGAATATCCACCCTTCTCTGCTGCCGAAATACCCGGGCCTGCATACGCACCGTCAGGCGCTGGAGAATGGCGACAGCGAACATGGCACCTCCGTGCATTTTGTCACGGATGAGCTGGATGGTGGCCCGGTGATCCTGCAGGCGAAAGTCCCGGTTTTTCCCGGCGACACGGAGGCGGAGATCACGGAGCGGGTTCAGCATCAGGAGCATGCCATCTATCCGCTGGTGATCGGCTGGTTTGTTGAGGGCCGGCTGACAATGCACGACGGTAAAGCCTGGCTGGATGGCGAACCGCTGCCGCCGCAGGGCTATGCTAACGACTGATGTACTGGAAGCCGTCAGGCGTTTCCCACAGACGGCTGACAAATGTGAAGCGATGGCCCGGTAGCGGGCGCACCTCAGGGATGAGGTGCGTAATCGTCCGCGTTGAGCCCGTCATGGAGGGCCTCTTTTGCGTCTTTACGCAGGACACAGGCCCCCTGAGCCGGTGTGATCGTCCTCAGGTCGCCCCTTTCCCGATGCTGGCTCAGCCGTAGCGCCCCGTAATATAATCTTCGGTCCGGCGCTGTTTCGGCGCGGTAAAGATGCGATCGGTTTCGTCAAACTCCACTAACGTGCCCTGATGCATAAACGCGGTGTAATCGGAGACGCGCGACGCCTGCTGCATGTTGTGCGTCACCAGTACCAGCGTGAAATGCTGCCTGAGCGTGGTCATCAGCTCTTCGATTACCAGCGTGGAGATGGGGTCCAGCGCGGAGGTCGGTTCATCCAGCAGCAACACTTCCGGCTCAATCGCGATAGCGCGGGCGATGACCAGACGCTGCTGCTGTCCGGTCGAGAGCGTCAGCGCATTCTGCGACAGCTGATCTTTCACCTCACTCCAGAGCGCCGCCGCCCGCAGCGCCCGTTCGCAGGCTTCGTTCAGCACCCGCCGATCGCGCACGCCCTGCAGACGCAGCCCGTAGATCACGTTTTCATAAATCGATTTCGGAAAGGGATTGGGCCGCTGAAACACCATGCCGACCCGCCGCCGCAGCGCCGAGAGATCCTGCTCAGGACGCAGGATCGACTGCGATCCCAGCAGCACGTCGCCCTCGACCCGGCAGTGATCGATCACATCGTTCATGCGGTTAAAGCAGCGCAGCAGCGTAGACTTGCCACAGCCAGAAGGACCAATCAGCGCAGTGATCCTGTTTTTTGGCACCTGCAGCGAAATACCCTGCAGCGCCTGGCGCTCGCCATACCACAGCGATAGCTGGTTAACGGTCAGCGCGATATCCGTGTCGGACGTCATAGTCATAGCCTGTTATTGAGTCATAAGACGATAGCGTTCACGCAGACGGTGACGCAGACCCATCGCCAGCAGATTCAGTGAGAGAATAATCAGCACCAGCAGCAGCGCGGTCGCAAAGACCAGCGGCCGGTCAGCTTCAATATTCGGACTCTGAAACGCCAGATCGTAAATCTGGAAGCCCAGATGCATAAACTTGCGGTCCAGATGCAGATAAGGAAATACTGCGTCCACCGGCAGCTCCGGCACCATCTTGACCACGCCCACCAGCATCAGCGGCGCGGTTTCCCCGGCGGCCCGCGCGACGGCCAGAATCAGCCCGGTCAGCATGGCGGGCACCGCCATGGGCAGGACCACATTCCACAGCGTTTCCGCCTGGGTAGCCCCCAGCGCCAGCGATCCCTGACGCAGGCTGTTGGGAATGCGGGATAGCCCCTCTTCGGTCGCCACAATCACCACAGGCAGCGTCAGCAGGGCCAGCGTCAGCGACGCCCAGAGCAAGCCGGGCGTACCAAATGTGGGGTTTGGCAGCGCACTGGCGAAGAACAGTCGATCAATGGTGCCGCCCGCCAGCCAGACAAAGAATCCCAGACCAAAGACGCCATAGACGATGGAGGGGACGCCCGCCAGATTGACCACCGCAATGCGCACCAGTCGCGTCAGCGCATGACGTCCGGCATATTCATGCAGCCAGATGGCGGCGACGACGCCCAGCGGCATCACCACCACCGACATCAGCAGCACCATCAGCACAGTGCCAAAGATCGCTGGAAACGCCCCGGATTCACTTTCGCCTTCGGCGGGTGTGTCGCTGACAAAACGCCATAGCTGATGCAGAAAATGCACCATTTTGCCGCTCAGCGTCATGGCGTTTGGCTGCCAGCTATCGACGATTTCGGTCAGCGGAATCGCATGTTCGGTGCCCTGAACGTCACGCAGAATAAGCAGATCGCGCTGACTCTGCAGTTGCAGGGCCGCCAGCGTTTCGCTCAGCTGATTAAAGCGGCGCTGCAGGGCGGCCTGATTGGCCTGATATTCCGATTCGGCCTGCAGATCGAAGCGTCCGGCAGCACGGTTTCGGGCCGCCTGCTCATCGAGCTCTTCACGCTGGTTGTTGAGGCGCGCCATATCGACCCGGCGAATCTGATTCGCCTGCCGTACCAGCATCTGTACCTGCCTCAGCCGCTGGTGCAACAGCGCATCGGGATGCCGCGCGGTTAACTCTTCATTATCTTCCCGCAGGCCGACAAACCAGCCATAGGCCAGGCCGTGGCTGCGCCGCTGCAGCACCACAATCTCCGCTGGCTGGCTGACCTGCGCTGCGGTACGGCTGTAGATGACCCGAAAGTCAGGCGCATCCCAGTCGCGGTTACCGGTTTTCACCAGGTAGCGATGCACCTGTCCACCGCTGTTGCCCTGTTCATCTGCCGGTGCCGGAAAATGGCGCTGATGCTCCAGGGTTTCGCCCAGCAGGCGTGTCTCGCCGCCTTCCGGCTGACTGAACGTATAGAGATCCACGCGCTGCGGCCAGAAAGCCCGAACACCCTGCCAGGCCAGCAGCCCGATGAGCAGCGTAAAGGCCAGCAGGCAGACCGTAACGGCCCCGGCGGTTAACCAGCGCCAGCGGTCGTTCTGTCGCATCGCCTTCATGCCTGCTCCTCCTGCTGACTGTAACGCTGACGCAGCCGCTGACGAATCAGTTCGGCAACAGTATTGATCACCAGCGTAAAGATCAGCAGCATCAGGGCGCTGAGAAACAGCACGCGATAATGGGCGCTGCCCGCCACCGCTTCGGGCATCTCAATGGCGATATTTGCCGACAGCGCGCGCAGGCCACTGAACAGCCCACCCTCACTCTGCGGCGTGTTACCGGTGGCCATCAGCAGAATCATGGTTTCGCCCACGGCCCGCCCCAGCCCGATCATCAGCGCGGCAAAGATACCGGCCGAGGCACCAGGCAGGACGACGCGGGTCAGGGTCTGCCACGGTGTGGCCCCCAGCGCCAGCGATCCCTGCCCCAGGGCGGCCGGTACGCTGAACAGAGCATCTTCGGAAAGTGTAAAAATCAGGGGCACCAGCGCAAAGCCCATCGCCAGCGCCGCAACCAGCAGATTGCGCTGCTCATAATGGGGCAGCCAGTCACCCGCATCCGGAATAAACAGCACAGGCAGCCACAGCGTCAGCAGCGTGATCAACAATAACAGCGGCAGCAGAATCAGCACCTCCCGGCCCGGCTGCCGCCAGCGCGACGGTAAGCGTGCGCTGAGCACGCCGCACAGCAGTAACGTGCCCGCCAGCGTCAGCGGCAGCAGCAGCACGCCCACCAGCGCCTGTCCGATATGCGGTGCGAGCCAGATCCCGGCAATCAGCCCCACGACCACGCTCGGCAGCGCGCCCATCATCTCAATGGCCGGTTTAACCCAGCGCCGTAATCCGGGCGACATAAACCATGCGGTGTACATCGCGGCGGCCAGCGCCAGCGGGGTGGCAAACAGCAGCGCCAGGCTGGCCGCCTTTAAGGTTCCTGTCACCATCGGCATCAGGCTGAACTTAGCCTGATAGCTGTCGCCCGCCGCGGTGGACTGCCAGACCCACTCCGGGCCAGGGTAATTTTCATACCAGATTTTTTGCCAGAAACTGCGCCAGGTGACGTCCGGCCAGGGATTATCGAGCCGCAGGAGCTGCCAGCTTCCCGCCCGCTCAATCAGAAGCGAGTCACCCTGAGGTGAAAATTGCGCCTGCACAACGCCAGGCGCCAGCTGACGCTGCAGAATCGGCCCGGTCTGCTTGCTGGCAAAGAGGCGTAGCAGCCCCTGTTTGCTGATCGTCGCAAACACCCGCCGTTGTGATTCTGTCACCAGTAGCGTTCCGTCATCGCTCTGGCTGTCGGCAAACGTCCGGATACGCTGCAGGCGCGGCCCCTGCTCACCGGCAATAGCGAACCACTGTGTGACGCCAGTGCGATCCTGAATCAGCAGCGTTCTGCCGCCCACCAGCAGATGCAGGCTTTGCGGGGGATGCGCCAGCGTGTGGGTTTCGCGCAGGTGAGCCCGATCGTCATCCAGTTGCCAGACCCGCAGCAGGCTGCCCTCCGTGGTGTAGAGCAGATCGCCTGTCGGCGAGAGAGCCAGCCGATCCAGCCGATCCTGCGGCAGTGAGAACACGGAGGCCTGGCGATCGGTGCCGAGCGTCAGCACCCGCAGCCCGGCTGCCGTGAGCGCCGCAATGCGCCACTGACCGGCATGGCGCGTCGCCAGCGCCATCTTCGTCACTCTGCCTCCGGGCAGATGAAAGGGTTTGTCGCCCAGTGGAAAATGCCACTGCCCGTCAGCGGTGGGCTGCATCAGCGTCAGCGCCCCCTGCATGTTCAGCAGCAGCGTCTGTTCATCACTGCTCCGCACCACGTCATCGGGCGGCGGCGTCAGCGCCAGCGCCGGTTCAGCAGGCTGACCATCCAGCGGAATAAACCGGGCGGCGCCCTGGCTGCTGATACGCCAGCCGACCCGGCCCAGATTCCCTGTCGCGACAGCGGGCGTCCGATCCCAGAGCTGCTGACCGGGCATCATCTGCACGCCTGGCGCACTGAACAGTGGAAGTACCACGCCAATCAGCCAGCAAAACAGCAGCAGCATCAACAGCAGGATCGCCACACCACAGCAGGTGATCAGCCGCCGCGTCAGCCGATCAACGGCACGACGCTTACGATCGCTGAATTGGACAGGAATGTGGTTTACGCTCATGCGGTTCCGGTAACAGGGCCAAAATAAGCCGCTATGTTGCCCGTAGCCGATTGATAAGACAACTGCTGGCGTTGGACAACGCTGCCATACTCTCGCCATAATGTTGATGGATACTGGATCTTCAGTCCTGCAACCGCTAAATGGAGTGAGAATGGGTCAGGTAAAGCTTTATATTGAAAAAGAATTAAGCTGGTTATCTTTTAATGAACGCGTTTTGCAGGAAGCCGCGGACAAAAGCAATCCACTGATTGAGCGGATGCGCTTTCTGGGCATCTACTCCAACAATCTCGACGAATTCTATAAAGTGCGGTTTGCCGATCTGAAACGCCGGATCCTGATTGGTGAAGAGCAGGGTTCTGCCAGTACGCCACGCCATCTGTTTAAGAAAATCCAGCAGCGGGTAATGAAGTCCGATCAGGAATTTGATGCGCTCTACAATGAGCTGCTGCTGGAGATGGCGCGTAATCAGATCTTCCTGATCAACGAACGTCAGCTCTCCCTTAACCAGCAGGCGTGGCTGCGCCACTATTTCAAGCATGAGTTGCGTCAGCATATCTCGCCGATTCTGATCACCCATGAAACCGACCTGACCGAATTTCTTAAAGACGATTACACCTATCTGGCGGTAGAGATTATTCGCGGTGACGACATCCGCTATGCGCTGCTGGAGATCCCGTCCGATAAGGTGCCGCGCTTTATTAACCTGCCGGCAGAGCCGCCGCGCCGCCGCAAGCCGATGATCCTGCTGGATAACATTTTGCGTTACTGCCTGGATGATATTTTTAAAGGCTTTTATGATTACGACGCGCTCAACGCCTATTCGATGAAAATGACACGTGACGCGGAGTACGATCTGGTGACGGAGATGGAGTCGAGCCTGCTGGAGCTGATGTCCTCCAGCCTCAAGCAACGTCTGACCGCAGAGCCGGTGCGCTTCGTCTATCAGCGCGACATGCCGGAAGCGATGGTTGAGCTGCTGTGCCACAAGCTCTCCATCTCGAATTTTGACTCCATACTGCCGGGCGGCCGCTACCACAACTTCAAAGACTTTATCGGCTTCCCGAACGTCGGCAAAAACAACCTGATTAACCGCCCGCTGCCGCAGATCCGTCACATTGGCTTTGATGGCTTCCGCAACGGCTTTGATGCGATTCGCAACCGCGACGTGCTGCTCTACTATCCCTATCACACGTTTGAGCATGTGCTGGAGCTGCTGCGTCAGGCGTCGTTTGACCCCAGCGTGCTGGCGATCAAAATCAACATTTACCGTGTCGCGAAACATTCGCGCATCATGGATGCGATGATCCATGCCGCCTATAACGGCAAAAAGGTGACGGTGGTCGTAGAGCTGCAGGCGCGCTTTGATGAAGAGGCCAATATCTACTGGGCCAAGCGCCTGACAGAAGCCGGCGTCCACGTTATTTTCTCTGCGCCAGGCCTGAAGATCCACGCCAAGCTGTTCCTGATCTCGCGCCGCGAGGGCGAAGAGATTGTGCGCTATGCGCATATCGGCACCGGCAACTTCAACGAGAAAACCGCGCGACTCTACACAGATTACTCCCTGCTGACGGCAGACGCGCGTATTACCAATGAGGTGCGCCGGGTCTTCAACTTTATCGAGAACCCCTATCGGCCTGTGACCTTCGATCACCTGATGGTGTCACCGCAGAACTCGCGGCGGATGCTGTATGAACTCATCGACACCGAAATCGCCAACGCCCAGCAGAATAAGCCCAGCGGCATTACTCTGAAAATCAACAATCTGGTGGACAAAGGGCTGGTTGATCGGCTTTATACAGCCTCCAGCGTAGGAGTGAAGGTAAACCTCCTGGTGCGCGGAATGTGCTCGCTAATACCTGACCTGCCCGGGATCAGTGAAAATATTCGCGTCATCAGTATCGTTGACCGTTATCTGGAACATGATCGCGTCTATATTTTTGAGAATGGTGGCGATAAAAAGGTGTTCCTCTCCTCCGCTGACTGGATGACGCGTAATATCGATTACCGCATCGAAGTGGCCGTGGCGATCCTCGATCCCCGCATCCGACAGCGCATACTCGACATCATTGCCATTCAGTTGAGTGATACGGTGAAAGCCCGCGTCGTCGATAAAGAGCTGAGTAATCACTACGTCCAGCGCGGCAATCGTCGTAAAGTGCGCTCGCAGCTGGCGATTTATGATTACATCAAGACCCTGGAACAACCTGAATAAATCCTATGCCAATTTCTCATAAAAGTACGCCAAAACCCCAGGAGTTTGCGGCGATTGACCTGGGCTCGAACAGTTTCCACATGGTGATTGCGCGGGTTGTCGATGGTGCGATGCAGGTACTGGGTCGCCTTAAGCAGCGCGTTCACCTGGCTGATGGCCTGGATGCGCAACACAACCTCAGCGAGGAGGCGATGGAGCGCGGGCTGGCCTGCCTGGCCCTGTTCGCCGAGCGTTTGCAGGGGTTCAGTCCCAGCAACGTGACGATCGTCGGTACTCATACGCTACGTGAAGCGGTCAACGCCGAAACCTTCCTGCAGCGGGCTGCCGAGGTGATCCCCTACCCTATCGAGGTGATTTCAGGCCATGAAGAGGCGCGTCTGATCTTTATGGGCGTGGAGCACACGCAGCCGGAGAAAGGCCGCAAGCTGGTGATCGATATCGGCGGTGGCTCCACCGAACTGGTGATTGGCGAGGATTTTGAACCGCAGCTGGTCGAGAGCCGTCGTATGGGTTGCGTCAGTTTCGCTCAGGTCTACTTTCCGAAAGGCGAAATCAGCCGCGAAAACTTCCGCCGCGCCCGTTTAGCGGCAGCGCAGAAGCTGGAAACCCTGGCCTGGCAATATCGTCTTCACGGCTGGCAGTACGCGCTGGGCGCCTCCGGAACCATCAAAGCCGCCTGCGAAGTGCTGCAGGCGATGGATGAGAAAGAGAAGCTGATTACGCCCGAGCGTCTCGACAAGCTCTATGACGAGGTAATGAAGCACAAATCTTTTGCGGCCCTGAGTCTGCCGGGCCTCTCGGAAGAGCGCAAAGGCGTGTTTGTACCGGGGCTGGCGATTCTGTGTGGTGTGTTTGATGCGCTGGCAATTCGCGAGCTGCGCCTCTCCGACGGCGCGCTGCGTGAAGGCGTGCTGTATGAGATGGAAGGCCGTTTCCGTCATCAGGATATTCGCAGCCGGACTGCGCAGAGCCTGGCGAACCATTACGCTATCGACAGCGATCAGGCGCGTCGGGTGCTGGAAACCACCGAGCAGCTCTATCTGCAGTGGCGCGAGCAGAACCCGAAACTGGCGAACCCGCAGCTGGCTGCCCTGCTGAAATGGGCGGCGATGCTGCATGAGGTGGGCCTGACCATCAATCACAGCGCTCTGCAGCGCCACTCGGCCTATATCCTGCAAAATACCAACCTGCCAGGCTTCAATCAGGATCAGCAGATGCTGCTGGCGGCGCTGGTCAGATTCCACCGTAAAGCGGTGAAACTCGATGAGCTGCCGCGCGTCACGCTGTTTAAGAAAAAGCAGTTTGTGCCGCTGATTTTCCTGCTGCGCCTGGGTACGCTGCTGAATAACCAGCGCCAGGCCACTACCCGTCCCGACTCCTTAACCCTGAAATGTGATGACGGCCACTGGACGCTGGTTTTCCCGGCTGGCTATTTCAGTCAGAACAACCTGGTCCAGCTCGACCTTGAACGTGAGCAGGTTTACTGGAATGACGTCACGGGATGGAAACTGATCCTTGAAGAAGAAGCCTGATCACCCGGGCGCCTGGCGCCCTTTTCACTGAACTGAAGACGATGACACAACCAACCGCACCGATTTCAGGCGATAACTATTTCGCCGAAACCTATGGCCTGACGCCGCCCCACTCTGAAGTGGTGGCGGCGCTGCCTAAGCTGACCGTCGGCAAGGCACTTGACCTGGGCTGCGGCGTGGGCCGCAATACACTGTTTCTGAATCAGCACGGTTTTGACGTCACAGCGTGGGATCACAACCCGCAGAGCCTGGCGCGCCTGCAGGCCATTATTGAGCGGGAGGCGCTGAGCGGCATTCATACCGAGCAGCGTGACCTGAATAATACGCGCTTCAATGGCGGCTTCGACTTCGTGCTGTCGACCGTGGTGATGATGTTTCTGCAGCCGCAGACCATTCCTCAGCTGATTGCCGATATGCAGGCCTGCACCGTCAGAAACGGCTACAACCTGATTGTTGCAGCGATGAACACGCCGGATTTGCCCTGCCCGTCAGATTTCGCCTTTGCGTTTAAGTCAGGTGAGCTCAGCCACTACTACCGCAACTGGCATATCGTGAAGTACAACGAGCATCCCGGTCAGCTGCATCGCACCGACGAAAACGGCAACCGCATTACCTGCCGTTTCGCTACGCTGCTGGCGCAGAAGGCGAGCTACTGATCTTTATCTGCTGTTTTTTTCTACAGCGATTGATTTCATCAGGCGACTGTGACTAAATATTGCAGTCGCCCTGCATGGGTCATTACAGGAACCACCCCGCGTGAACAGCGCTATTTCTCCCCGAAGACGTCAGAAAACCGGCACCATGACCCGTATTGTGTTGCTGATCAGTTTTATCATTCTTTTTAGTCGCCTGATTTTTATCCTGCCTGCTGCCTTCGAGCATCATCAGCAACAGAAAACGATCCCCGAGCCGGTTGCTATCACAACAGGTGACACGCGCTAACGAATCGTGATTTTTTCGCCTGAAACCTGAACATAATCCAGACAACCGGACGCTTTTTTGCATCCCTTTTTCAGGCGAAACGCTACACTTCGTGCTGGTGCTTTCAGACTAAAGGGATCAATTGTGTCTGCCTCTCATTCTCAACGTTTAAGTGAAATACGTCATCGCATTCTGACGCTGCTGCTCAACGAGCACGATCTGGTTGATGCGCTTCTGGAGAAATCCGGCGATCTCAGCCCTGAGCAGCAACGTGAAAATGCGGTCCGGCGCGATGCGCTGGAACAGGACATTCTGCAACTGCACGCCGCCGACCTCGCGGATATTCTCGAAGCCTTGCCCGAAGAGGAGCGTCAGGCGCTGTGGCGGCTGGTGCCGAATGAACGGCGCGGCCATGTGCTGGTGGAAGCCTCTGAAACGGTCTGGGCCAGCCTTACCGAAGAGATGAGCGACCGTGACATCCTGCGCGCCATCCAGCCGCTGGATATCGACGATCAGGTCTGGCTGGCGCGTTATCTGCCTCGCGACCTGACCGGACGCCTGCTGGCGACCGTTGAGCCTGCACTGCGTGCCCGTATGCTGAGCATGGTGCAGCTTGACCGTGACCGCGTCGGCCGCGTCATGGATTTCAATATCCTGACGGTGCGCGATGATGTCACGCTGGCGACCGTGCAGCGTTTTCTGCGCAAGCGCAAAAGCATGCCCGGCGGTACCGATAAACTCTTTATCACCAATAAACAGAATCAGCTGCTGGGCGAGCTGATGCTGACCGATATCCTGCTGAATAAACCCACCACACGGGTCAGCGACGTGATGAACCCGCGGCCAACCACCTTTCAGCTCAATGACAAAGCCGAAGATGCGGCCAGCGCCTTTGAACGTTATAACCTGATCTCGGCCGCCGTCACTGATGCAAAGGGCAAACTGATTGGCCGTGTCACCATTGAAGACATCATCGACCTGGTGAATGCCGAAAACGAAAGCAACATCCGTAAAATGGGCGGGATCAGTCAGGAAGAGGACGTGTTCGCGCCGGTACGCAAATCGGTGCGCAAACGCTGGGCCTGGCTGGCTATCAACCTCTGCACCGCCTTTATTGCCTCCCGGGTTATCGGCCTGTTTGAAGGCACCATTTCCCAGATTGTGGCTCTGGCGACACTGATGCCCATCGTCGCCGGTATCGGCGGCAATACCGGCAACCAGACGATAACCATGATTGTGCGGGCGCTGGCCTTACATCAGGTTGAACCGGGTAACTTCTCGTTTCTGATTGTCCGTGAACTCGGCGTTGCGCTGATCAACGGCCTGTTCTGGGGCGGCATCATGGGTGCCATTACCTGGCTGATGTATGACAATATGGCGCTTGGCGGCGTGATGATGCTGGCGATGGCGCTGAATCTGCTGCTGGCCGCACTAATGGGCGTCCTGGTGCCGCTGGTCATGACCAAAATGAAGCGCGATCCGGCGGTGGGCTCCAGCGTCCTGATCACCGCACTGACCGATACCGGCGGCTTCTTTATCTTCCTGGGGCTGGCGACGCTCTTCCTGCTGCCGCACTAATCAGGACTGTATGCCGTAGCGTTGCAGCGACCCGTTGAGATTACGCTGCCGTGTGACCTGGGCCAGCTCACAGGTGGCAGCAGGCAGCGCATAGTCTCCGCGCTGGCTCAGCCACTCCAGCACATCCGACAGATGCCAGATGGCGGTTTTGCCGTCATGCACCGGCAGCGGAAACGGTGGACGATGGCTGAGCATCAGCTTCCGCATATTCTGCCGGGTCATACCGACAATCTCAGCCACATCTGTTAAGCCGACAAAATCGGGCGCAGCCTCCACCAGGGTGGCACCCGGAATGGCACGCTGCACATCCTCTTCCGCCTGAATCAGCGCCGCCGTTGCCGAGTCCGCTTCCCGGGTAAATTCCAGGGCGATTCTGCCCGGCATCCCCAGGCCTATCAGCGCATCATCACAGCCTGCTTCAGCCAGCGTTTCCAGCATTGCATCTGCCGGGGCATGCCCTTCTGGCAGGCTGAACCGCAGTGTAAAACAATATTCCATGGATCTCTCCTTATGCTGCATCAGGACTTCAGATAGTGACAATTATCGACCACGCGCCGCAGTGCGCAGGCATGCTGATGTGCGTTTCTGGGTGTGCTCCAGATACAGGTCAGACAAAATTCCCCGCATCGGCACGTCAGCAGATTTTTCGGGCAGTACATTTTTCCCCATGCGTGATGACCGCTGGTGACCACCAGCCAGCCATGTGATTCGGCGTAGCGCAATGCCGTTTCAATCTCTTTGTTGGGGTGCCGCTTCCTTGCCATATTTTTTCCCTATTCTGAGCCTGAATCATTTGGTTGTCAACTGACAACCAGCAAAAATATTTTCTTGTTCTCAGCATGCGCAGACTTTTTCTCACAGTAAAACTGCCAGGATATAAACTGGAAAACGGTACGCAAAAAATCGTCAGCGGCACGCTTCATCTGGCGTCATCAACAGCAAACAGCGGAGGCAGAATGTTTAAAGCAGAGGATTTTGTTCAGTCGAAAACCGGCGGCCCTAAAATGCAGGTGCTCCGGGTCGAAGGTGACACCCTGTGGTGTGCACGGGTGGATGATGCGACGAAGAAGGAGATAGAAGTTAACGCAGAGAGCGTCAACCTCTATCACGAAGAGGGTGATTTTGGCGTCTGCTGACATGAAATGGCCCCTGTCGGGGCCTGACTGTCAGGGTTTGTTTTGCTGAAGATTATCATTGCCCAGACCGCCAATAAACGGCAGCCGCAGCCGGAATGGCATAAAATCGAGTCCCATATTCAGCCCCAGAAGATTCACCTCAAACCCCTCTTCCGCGCCCAGCGTCACGCCCGCCACACCCAGAATCGATACCTGCACGCCGCGCCCGGAGGGCGGCAGACCGACCGGACGCCACAGCGGCCGGTAATCTTTACCCAGCGCGTTCGCAGGCAGATCAAGCTTCAGGGCGGGTACTTCCCGGCCAATATGCGCCAGGAAAGTATTGCTGTTCGGCCCTGGCCAGGCGCGGTACGTGGTCGGCCACGGATAAGATTGAATCGCGGCTTCAATCTGCGGAATCATCGCCTGTGCTTCCGGCCCACGGTGATCCACCAGCAGCCTGGGTTTAGCGCCATACCAGTAGCCATCCGGCAGATTAGAATTGCGGCGGACTTTATCGCCGCTGCCCCAGCTGATCACTTCATAGCGCGTGTAGCGCGTTTCACCGGCACGCTTGAAGATGATCCAGGGGTGCACCGCTACCCGCCCTTTCCAGCCATAAGTCGGTGCCGCGTAGACCTGTACGACAGCCAGGCTGTATAGCGCGCGCGGATCGGGCGCAATGCCAGCCGAATCGCGGCGGGCCGTCGCCCAGCCGCCCCGCTCTGCGGTTTCGCCGTGACGCGTCGCCTGCGCGATGCTGGCTCCGAGTGACAGCAGCAGGACGGCAACAAAAAACAGGCTGAATACTTTCAGTGAGAGCATGACAACATTCCTGATGGCGTTAGGATCACGACGTGCCCGATCAGCAGGCATTTCAGTAAGCGGCTTTAGAATAAACGTTATCGAAGCGGCGGATAAAAGCAGGACACAATAGGGGGCAGGTACAGGCTTTTACAGCATGGAGAATAGCGTAATTCCCGGCAAAGTGAACAGAAAATCGCCAGCGATACGTATGGATGTGCTGAAAGGTTAAAACAGGCGTTGCGGGAAGTTAAGCTGGTAAAAAAGCCCGCGGGTCAGCGGGCTTCAGAAGGGTCAGGCGTTAACCAGCCGGCGGGGGATCATTCCCACTCAATCGTTGCTGGTGGCTTACCGCTGATGTCGTAGACGACGCGGGAAATACCGTCGACTTCGTTGATGATGCGGTTAGAGACGCGGCCCAGGAACTCATACGGCAGGTGCGCCCAGTGTGCGGTCATAAAGTCGATGGTTTCCACCGCACGCAGCGAGACAACCCAGTCATATTTGCGGCCATCGCCCATTACACCGACCGAACGAACCGGCAGGAAGACGGTGAATGCCTGGCTGACTTTGTTGTAAAGATCCGCTTTGTGCAGCTCTTCGATGAAGATAGCATCGGCACGACGCAGCAGGTCGCAATACTCTTTTTTCACTTCGCCCAGCACGCGCACGCCCAGACCCGGACCCGGGAACGGATGGCGGAACAGCATGTCGTACGGCAGGCCCAGCTCCAGACCAATCTTACGCACTTCGTCTTTGAACAGCTCTTTCAGCGGCTCAACCAGGCCCATCTTCATCTCTTTCGGCAGGCCGCCGACATTGTGGTGCGATTTAATGACGTGCGCTTTACCGGTAGCCGATGCCGCCGACTCAATCACGTCAGGATAGATGGTGCCCTGCGCCAGCCACTTCACGTCCTGCAGCTTCAGCGCTTCTTCGTCAAATACTTCCACAAAGACGCGGCCGATGGTTTTACGCTTCGCTTCCGGATCGTCGATGCCCGCCAGCGCATCCAGGAAGCGCATTTCGGCCGGGACATGGATGATGTTCAGGCCAAAGTGGTCACCGAACATATCCATTACCTGCTGTGCTTCGTTCAGGCGCAGCAGGCCATTGTCCACAAACACGCAGGTCAGACGGTCGCCAATCGCACGATGCAGCAGCATCGCCGTCACGGAGGAGTCCACACCGCCTGACAGACCGAGGATCACTTTGTCGTTGCCAACCTGCTCACGCAGGCGCTCAACCGCATCTTCGATGATCTTGGCTGGCGTCCACAGGGCTTCACATTCACAGATGTCGATGATGAAGCGCTCCAGCATCCGCAGACCCTGGCGGGTATGAGTCACTTCCGGGTGGAACTGCACGCCGTAAAAACGTTTCTCTTCGTTGGCCATAATGGCAAATGGGCAGGTTTCTGTGCTGGCAACGGTCACGAAGTCCGCCGGGATAGCCGTGACTTTGTCGCCGTGGCTCATCCAGACATCCAGCAGCGGTTTACCGGCCGCGCTGATCGCATCTTCGATATCGCGAACCAGGGCGCTTGGCGTGGTAACTTCCACCTGCGCATAACCAAACTCACGTTCGGTTGAACCCGCCACTTTACCGCCCAGCTGCATCGCCATGGTCTGCATACCGTAGCAGACGCCCAGTACCGGCACGCCCGCGTTAAACACATATTCAGGCGCGCGCGGGCTGTTCAGTTCGGTAGTGCTTTCCGGGCCACCGGAAAGGATGATGCCGCTTGGGTTGAACGCGCGGATCTGCTCTTCGGTGACATCCCATGCCCAGAGTTCACAATAGACGCCAAGTTCGCGCACGCGGCGTGCGACCAGCTGCGTGTATTGTGAGCCGAAATCGAGAATCAGAATGCGGTGCTTATGGATATTTTCCGTCGTCATTGAGGGTTTTCCAGAACGGTGACTTGAACAATAAAAGCGCCCGGCTAAAGCCGGGCGGGAAATCGGGATTATGAACCCATGCGGTAGTTCGGTGACTCTTTGGTGATGGTCACGTCATGCACGTGGCTCTCGTTGATGCCCGCGCCACTGATGCGGACAAATTCCGCTTTGGTACGCAGGTCATTAATGGTCGGGCAACCGGTCAGACCCATGCACGAACGCAGCCCGCCCATCTGCTGATGGACGATCTCTTTCAGACGGCCTTTATAAGCTACGCGGCCTTCGATGCCTTCCGGCACCAGTTTGTCCGCGGCGTTATCAGTCTGGAAGTAGCGGTCAGAGGAGCCTTTGGACATCGCGCCCAGTGAACCCATACCACGATAGGATTTGAATGCACGACCCTGATAGAGTTCGATCTCACCCGGCGACTCTTCGGTTCCTGCCAGCATCGAACCGACCATCACACAGGATGCACCGGCGGCGATCGCTTTCGCGATATCACCAGAGAAACGGATACCGCCATCGGCAATGATCGGAATCCCGGTACCTTCCAGCGCGGCGACGGCGTCAGAAACGGCCGTGATCTGCGGTACACCCACGCCAGTCACGATACGGGTCGTACAGATAGAGCCCGGGCCGATACCCACTTTAACCGCGCTCACGCCTGCTTCAACCAGCGCCAGTGCGCCCGCACCGGTCGCCACGTTACCGCCGACGATCTCCAGATCCGGGTACTTTGCGCGGGTTTCGCGGATACGTGACAGCACGCCTTCGGAATGGCCGTGAGAAGAGTCAATCAGCAGCACGTCAACGCCCGCCGCGACCAGCGCATCAATGCGCTCTTCATTGCCGGCACCGGCACCCACAGCGGCACCGACGCGCAGACGCCCCTGCGCATCTTTACAGGCGTTAGGTTTACGTTCAGCTTTCTGGAAGTCTTTAACGGTGATCATGCCCAGCAGATGGAAGCTGTCATCCACCACCAGCGCTTTCTCGACGCGTTTTTCATGCATTTTATGCAGGACAACGTCGCGCGCTTCGCCCTCTTTCACCGTCACCAGACGATCTTTCGGGGTCATGACGGCAGAAACAGGCTGAGAGAGGTCGGTGACAAAGCGCACGTCACGACCGGTGATGATACCCACCAGTTCATTGTCGCCGTTCACTACCGGATAACCCGCAAAACCATTACGCTCGGTCAGCGCTTTGACGTCAGACAGCGGCGTGGTCGGCAGAACGGTCTGCGGTTCGGTCACGACGCCGCTCTCGTGCTTCTTCACCTTGCGCACTTCATCCGCCTGGCGTTCAATCGACATGTTTTTATGGATGAAACCCAGACCGCCTTCCTGTGCCAGCGCGATCGCCAGGCCCGCTTCGGTCACGGTGTCCATCGCAGCAGAGAGCATAGGAATATTTAAACGGATATTTTTGGTCAGCTGCGTGCTGAGGTCGGCCGTGTTTGGCAGGACGGTGGAGTGAGCAGGAACGAGCAGAACGTCGTCAAAAGTGAGTGCTTCTTTAGCGATTCTTAACATGGCAATACTCCACCTCGGGTGATTGAGATTAGATAAAATATTGCCGCGGCATTATACAGGCCGTAATCGATTGCCTCCACTATTTTTTGCGGAAAAGTCTTGATCCGCTCTGGCAGGACTGTAGTATCGGTGAATTAACCTCCTGATTTGGAATTTGATCTTCGTCACATGTCGCTGCCACCCATTGCCAATATTTTTACCGTCAGCCGTCTCAATACGACAGTGCGTCAGCTGCTGGAGAAAGAGATGGGCCTGGTCTGGATCAGCGCCGAGATCTCCAATTTCAGCCAGCCCGCATCCGGTCACTGGTACTTCACGCTGAAGGATGATGGCGCGCAGGTTCGCTGTGCCATGTTCCGCAACAGCAACCGGCGCGTGACCTTCCGGCCTCAGCATGGTCAGCAGGTGCTGGTCCGCGCCAGCATTACCCTCTATGAGCCTCGCGGCGACTATCAGCTGATTGCCGAAAGCATGCATCCGGCGGGCGAAGGGCTGCTCCAGCAGGAGTTTGAACGGCTGAAGGCAAAGCTGGCAACCGAAGGCCTGTTTGAGCCGCAGCACAAGCAACCGCTGCCGGACCCGGCGCGTCAGGTCGGGGTGATCACCTCCTCCACCGGTGCGGCGCTGCATGATGTATTGCGCGTGCTGCATCGCCGCGATCCCTCCCTGCCCGTCGTGATCTATCCCACCGTAGTTCAGGGCGTTGATGCCCCGGCGGCTATCGTCCGGGCGATCGAAATCGCCAACCTGCGCAACGAATGCGACGTGTTAATTGTCGGTCGCGGTGGCGGGTCGCTGGAAGATTTGTGGAGCTTTAACGACGAACGCGTTGCGCGCGCTATCTTTGCCAGCTGCATTCCTGTTGTCAGCGCGGTCGGCCATGAAACTGACGTCACCATTGCCGACTTTGTGGCGGACCTGCGTGCGCCGACCCCCTCCGCCGCCGCCGAGCTGGTCAGCCGGAATCAGGTTGAGCTGCTGCGCCAGTTGCAGTCGCAACAGCAGCGGCTGGAGATGGCGATGGATTACTATCTGGCCCGCCAGCAGCGGCGCTATAGCCGTCTTGAGCATCGTCTGCAACAGCAGCATCCTCAGCTGCGCCTGGCGCGCCAGCAGACCGCTCTGTTCCGCCTGCAGCAGCGTCTGGGTGAAGCGATGGAAAACCGTCTGCGTCACGCCACGCGCCAGCAGGATCGCCTGCTCCATCGCCTCAGTGCGCAGCAGCCGCAGCAGCGTCTGTTTGAGGCGCAGAAACAGCTGCAGAGCTGGCACTATCGCCTGCAGCAGAGCATGGAAAAACAGCTGAACAGCCGTAAACAGATCTTTGGTCAGCGGGTCGCTCAGCTGGAAGGCGTCAGTCCGCTGGCCACGCTGGCGCGGGGGTTCAGCGTGACCACCGACACGGCCGGTCAGGTGGTGAAAAATACCGGACAGCTTCAGAGCGGCGACCTGCTGCGCACCCGTCTTGATGATGGCTGGGTCGAAAGCCAGGTCACGCAGTTAGTGCCAGAAAAAAAACGCCGTCGCAAAAACCTCGCCTGATTCTGCCGCCCTGCCTGTTTCCCTGATTAACGCTGGCCTCAATCATGAGGCCCATCCCGCCTCAGAGTCTATACTTTCCGGACCATCCCTGATGCCAAGGAGTCTCACATGGCTTACTGCGTTATTCCTCCCTATATCCTTCGTAAGATCATTGCTCACGGTTCCGGCCACCAGCAGGAGCAGGCGCGCCGCACCCTGACACACGTTCAGCACCTGATGGCCGAACACTGGCAAAAACCCACGGTGGCAAAAACGGCCGTCGGCGGTCAGGTGGATCGTGAAATTTATGATGCACAACGTCAGCAGACCCTGCCGGGCAAGCTCATCCGTCAGGAGGGCCAGCCGGGCAATGACGACGTGGCGGCAGATGAAGCCTGGGACTATCTGGGCGTCACCTATGATTTCTTCTGGCAGGCCTATCAGCGTAACTCACTGGATGGTCAGGGCCTGAAGCTGCTGGGCACCATCCACTACGGTGAGAAATATCAGAATGCCTTCTGGAACGGTCAGCAGATGGTCTTTGGTGATGGTGACGGCGAGATCTTCAATCGCTTCACGATTGCGATCGACGTAGTGGCACATGAACTGGCCCACGGCGTCACGGAAAATGAAGCCGGGCTGATCTACTTCGAGCAGGCGGGTGCGCTGAATGAATCGCTGTCGGATGTCTTCGGCTCGCTGGTGAAGCAGTTCAGTAAAAAGCAGCGTGCTGATGAGGCAGACTGGATCATCGGCGAAGGTCTGCTGGCAAAAGGCATCAATGGACGTGGCCTGCGCTCGATGTCTGAACCGGGCACGGCGTATGATGACCCGATGCTGGGCAAAGACCCGCAGCCTGCGCACATGGATCACTATGTGAAGACGCGCGAGGATAATGGCGGCGTGCATATCAATTCCGGCATTCCTAACCGGGCGTTCTATCTGGCGGCCACGGCGCTGGGCGGCTATGCGTGGGAACAGGCGGGCTACGCCTGGTATGACACCCTGTGTGACGACGAACTCCCGCAGGATGCGGACTTCAAAACCTTTGCCCGCTTCACGGTTCAGCACGGCGAAAAACGGTTTAATCAGTCGGTCAGCAAAGCTATTGAACAGGCGTGGAAGGAGGTTGGCGTGCTATGAGTGACCTGCCCGAACTTACCGATGATGCTACCGTCGTCGTCGCACGGGAAGGCGGCATGGCTTTTATTCCGGGGCTGCGCGCCGAGCGGCGCTTTATGCTGGGCGAGCTGCCTGCGCCTGAAAAGCAGCGGGTTTGTCACGCGCTGGAGCAGGCCATGCCTCTGGGTGAACCGGAGGAGAAAGCCGCGCAGGTGGGCAGCGGCGATCAGCGCTATTTTCGCATTCAGATTCAGTATGCAACCCGCCGGGAGTCGGGCACCATTGTGCTGCTGATTCCGGAACAGGTGGCGCCACCTGAACTGCAGGCGCTCTGGCGTGACGGGAAATAAAAAAAGGGCCGACAATGTCGGCCCTTTTGCTTGTCAGCGGTTACTTGCTGTCTGGCAGCGCGTAAGCAATCACATAATCACCGCGGTCGGGTGACTGACGTGCGCCGCCCGCTGAGATCAGGATGTACTGCTTACCATCTTTCGGTGAGACGTAGCTCATCGGGCCGCCTTGGCTGCCGACCGGCAGACGTGCTTTCCACACCTCTTTACCGGTTGAGGCATCAAAGGCGCGCAGATAGTAATCCTGCGTACCGGCGATAAACACCAGTCCACCCTGGGTGGCCAGCGTACCGCCCAGCGTTGGCATACCGATTGGCATTTTCATGCGCATCTTGATACCAAACGGACCGGTATCCTGCACCGTGCCGACCGGAACCTGCCAGACGATTTTCTGAGTTTTCATATCAATCGCTGACAGCGTACCAAATGGCGGCTTCTGACAGGGGATGCCCAGCGGTGACATAAAGCGGTTTTTGTTCACGGCATAAGGCGTACCTTTCAGCGGAACCGCGCCCATGCCGGTGTTGATCGCTTCACCACCGTTGCTGCCACGTGAAATGTTGTTGGTGTCAGCCGGGATCATCTGTACCCACAGGCCCAGACGCATATCATTGACGAACAACAGATGGTTGTTCGGATCTGTCGACATGCTGCCCCAGTTCATTCCTCCCAGTGAACCCGGGAAGCTCAGAGACTTGTCGGTGCCCGGCACCGTGAACAGGCCGTTGTAGCGCATTGATTTAAAACCAATGCGGCACGCCAGCTGGTCAAACGGCGTCGCGCCCCACATATCAGACTCTTTCAGCGTCTGATTGCCAATCTGCGGCATGCCGGTCGAGTGTGGCTGGGTTTTGGTGTACTGCTCGTTCGGGATTTGGCCCTGCGGCATCGGCAGTTCTTCGACTTTGGTCAGCGGCTTGCCGGTCATACGGTCAAGCACGAAGATCATGCCGGTTTTCCCCCCAATGACGACCGCTGGCGTGGTGCTGCCATCTTTCTGCGGGAAATCAATCAGGCTGGGCTGCATCGGCAGGTCAAAGTCCCACAGATCGTTGTGAACCGTCTGATAGACCCACTTCTCTTTGCCGGTCGTCGCATCCAGCGCCAGAATTGACGCGCCATATTTGTGATCCAGTTCGGTACGATTCGCGCCCCAGAGGTCAACCGACGAGCTGCCCATCGGGATAAAGACGGTGTTCATTGCCGGGTCATAAGACATCGGTGCCCAGGAGTTCGGCGTACTGCGGGTGTAATCTTTCCCCGGCATCAGAATCGCATTCGGGTCGGTATTGCCCGGGTCAAACGCCCAGCGCATCTGACCGGTGATAACGTCGAAGCCACGCAGCACCCCACCCGGCATATCGGTCTGTACGTTGTCAGCAACGCGACCGCCGACTACCACGGTGGTACCCGCCAGGGTTGGCGCGGACGTCAGCTGATACTGCGGATCCGGTGCCTGACCCAGGCCCGCTTTGAGATCGACCGTGCCGTGATTACCGAAGTTCTCACAGAACTCACCGTTATCTGCGTTGATGGCAATCAGACGCGCATCGATGGTGTTCATCAGGATACGGCGCTGACAGCTGTCTCCGGCGGGCAGCACAGCGGCAGGCACCGGCGTGGAGCCTGGCTTGTCTGGCTGCTGCAGCGGTTTAGTCGCATCAAAATAGGCCAGACCACGGCAGCGTGGCCAGACTTCCGCCTGTGCGTTGATTTCGCGTTTCCAGATCGGCTTACCGGTGTTGGCTTCCACGGCGATGACGTTGTTGTGCGGTGTGCAGAGGTAAAGTGTGTTGCCGACCTGCAGAGGGGTCTGCTGGTCTTCTGCGCCGTTACCGGTCGGGCTGATCGGAGTATCGCCGGTGCGGAAGGTCCAGGCCACCTGCAGATCTTTCACGTTGTCGCGGGTGATCTGATCCAGCGCGACAAAGCGGCTGCCCTCAGGGTTATTGCCGTAGTTATCCCAGTCTTTCTGCTGTTTAGCCTTATCCACGGGGATCAGCGGCAGCTCTTGGCCTGTGGCTGCCACGGTCGGATGCGGCTGGAACATCTGCACCAGCGTCGCCACCATGCCAGCCGCCAGCAGCCCAGAGAAGAGGTAAGCGGGTTTTGCCAGTGAGGGCTTACCTTCGTGCTTACGCAGCGAAGGCCAGATCAGGAAGGCCAGCAGCATCAGTCCGGCAGGCACCATCAGACGGGAGACCAGCGGCCAGAACGCCAGACCCGCGTCAAACAGGGACCAGATCAGGGTGCCGAGGAAGACCAGCAGGAACAGAACCACTGCCGACGATTTGCGCCGGAAGAACTGAATTGCGGAGAGGACCGTGACGATACCCGCAATTAAAAAGTATCCGCTGCCACCAAGGGCGACCAGCTTACCGCCGCCGATGGCAAAAAACAGACCGGTGGCAAGCAGCACCAGCCCGAGCAGTACGGATGCAATTCCCAGCCCCTTTCCGGAGCGGGAGGATGTTTCAGCCATAACACTTACTCTCCTGAATAAACAGAGCGGCCAGACAGGACGCATCCGGACTCCGCCACGCGATTAACGCGGCACAGAGCATCGCTCGGTTTCAAATCGAATATAAACAGACCCGCGTCCGTGAGTTTCTGGGGGCCGGAAGAGCATAAATTGCGCTGCCTCTCCCACGACGCGGCAGGATTGTACCACCTGGTACATTACAGAGTGAACATGTACAACCCATTTGTTACGATGCAATAGCATTTTTGCTACAAAATAAGCGGGGATTCATCCTGCTGCCGCAGAGGGTGGACAGCGGGTTCAGCAAGCCGGTAAGCGGAAACGCAGGCGAGAGCGGGAGTTCAGGCCATGTCTGTTGCGGCAGAAAGCGTCCATTGCGCCGCAGGCTCTGCTTACCTCAAGGGGAGCGTGGCACGTCGGGCAGCAGGGCTGTGCGGGAAAATGGGCTCCACAGCAAGGACAGAACAATTCGCCGTCGCGGGGCGACAGCGGTTACTGGCAGGTTTCACAATGCTCACATCTGCCACGCCTCCGGTAGCCGATTTCAGGCAAAAAAAAGAGGGCCTGCTGGCCCTCTCCGTTTAACGCTTGTTCTTTTTCATGTGCGCCATGAGACGCTTACGCTTACGCTGTTGAGTCGGTGTCAGCAGGTTACGCTTGCCTTCATAAGGGTTTTCACCCTCTTTGAACTGGATACGGATAGGCGTGCCCATCACGTTCAGTGATTTACGGAAGTAGTTCATCAGGTAGCGTTTATAAGAATCCGGCAGATCCTTAACCTGATTACCGTGAATCACGACGATAGGCGGGTTATAGCCGCCGGCATGCGCATACTTCAGCTTTACGCGACGGCCGCGCACCAGGGGTGGCTGATGGTCATCTGCTGCCATGTTCATGATACGGGTCAGCAGCGAGGTGTTTACGCGACGGGTCGAGCAGTCATAGGCTTCGGTAATGGACTCGAACAGATTACCCACACCGCTGCCGTGCAGCGCAGAGATAAAGTGGATACGTGCGAAATCGATAAAGCCCAGACGGAAGTCCAGTGTCTCTTTGACTTCGTCACGCACTTCCTGCGACAGGCCATCCCATTTGTTGACCACAATCACCAGCGAACGACCACTGTTGAGGATAAAGCCCAGCAGCGAAAGGTCCTGATCGGAAATACCGGCGTGGGCGTCGATGACCAGCATGACTACGTTGGCATCTTCGATCGCCTGCAGCGTCTTAATGACCGAGAATTTCTCAACGGTGTCCGAGATTTTGGCACGCTTACGCACGCCTGCGGTGTCGATCAGAACGTATTCACGTTCGTCGCGCTCCATCGGAATATAGATGCTGTCACGGGTGGTGCCCGGCATGTCATAAACCACAACGCGGTCTTCACCGAGGATACGGTTAGTAAGCGTTGACTTACCTACGTTTGGACGGCCGACAATCGCCAGTTTAATCGGCAGGCCAGTCGGATCAAAATTCTCTTCTTCCTCTGCAGCCTGCTGTTCCGCCGACTCTTCAGCGTCCAGCGCCGCCCAGTAAGCCTGGTTCTCTTCTTCTTCCGTGAGTTCGACCTCTTCAACCTTTTCCATCCACGGCAGCAGCGCCGTTTCAATCAGGCTGGTGACGCCACGACCGTGGGACGCGGCAATCGCATGGATTTCGCCCAGACCCAGGGAGTAGAAGTCGATCACCGCCTGATCCGGATCCAGTCCATCCGTTTTGTTCGCCACCAGGAAGGTCGCTTTCTGACGGGAACGGAGATGTTTCGCGATTTGCTGATCGGCCGCCATCATGCCGGCACGCGCGTCGACCATAAACAGTACGACGTCCGCTTCTTCAATCGCCAGCAGTGACTGCTCGGCCATCCGCGTTTCGACACCCTCTTCAGTGCCGTCGATACCGCCGGTATCAATAACAATAAATTCGCGCCCTTCCACTTCGGCGCGACCATATTTGCGATCGCGAGTCAGTCCAGGAAAATCCGCTACCAGCGCATCACGTGTGCGGGTTAAGCGGTTAAATAGCGTAGATTTTCCCACATTGGGACGCCCAACCAGCGCGACCACAGGTACCATAACAAAATGCCTCAATTGAAAATGAATCGCCCGAATGGCGTGATTATAACGGCTCTGGCCGTCAAGTTCAGGCTTAAGGCGCAAAGAATACCATGCCTGACTAAAAACGAAACGGCCCCTGATGAAATCAGGAGCCGTCGGAACGGAGGATTTTACCTGCCGGACGTTTACCCGTTAGCGGGTAATCGCATAAACCTCACCGTCTTTCGACTGGATCAGCAGCTTATCGCTGGCGACCACCGGCTCGGTCTGGAAGCCTGAGCTGTCCAGTTTCTGCTGCGCGACGAACCGACCATCGGTGGTGTTCAGCCAGTGCAGATAGCCTTCGCTGTCGCCGACCACCAGATAGCCGTTGTAGAGCACCGGTGAGGTCAGGTTGCGATGCAGCAGATCGCTCTGACGCCAGATCGCCACGCCGCCATCAGCGTTCAGGGCGATCACACGGTCATCCTGATCGACCAGATAAATGCGGCCCGCATCGACGATAAGATCTTTCACGCCGCCAATTTCGCGCTTCCACAAAATCTGGCCGGAACGCAGATCCAGCGCCGTCAGGTTGCCATTGTAAGCCAGCGCATAAACCACGCCGTTGACAATGACTGGCGTGGTGTCAACATCATTCAGACGGTCGATCTCCGTAGCGCCGCTCACCTGGGAAATACGCTGCTGCCAGATTAACTGACCCTGATTCATCACGACCGCGCTGACGCGTCCGTTGTCGCCACCGACGATGGCGCCACCAAATGCGACCGCAGGGGCAGACTCACCGCGCAGAGACAACGCAGGCATATCCAGGTTGACACTCCACTTCACGACGCCGCTGCTCTGGTCAAGACCCTGCAGCATACCGTTGCTGGTATGAATCAGCACCAGACCATCGCTGACGACCGGACGCGACATCGCTTCACCGGCCACTTTGGTCTGCCAGGCTAGGCTGCCATCACTGCTGTTCAGAGCATACACCTGGCCGCGTTCACTGCCGACATAGACGCGATCGCCATCCGCCGTCAGGCCGCCCGATAACAGCGCGGAGCGATTTTTCGAGAAGAAGCCGGTTTTCTCAGAGAGATCGACTTTCCATTTTTCTTTACCGTCTGCGGCATCCAGCGCTTTGACAATACCAAAGCGGTCAGCAGCGTAAACCGTGCTGTCCTGCCAGGCAGGATGCAGGTTTGAGTAGAAATCACCGACGCCATCGCCTACCGAGGTGCTCCACACTTTCTGTGGCGTAAACTGGTTTTCCACCTGAGGCAACGGGGCCATTTTCACTACATCTTCTTCGCCGCTAAACAGCGAACAACCGCTGAGCAAAGTGACTGAAATCAGTCCCGGCAGCAGGTATTTACGTAATTCCATGCGCTCTCTCTTGACTGGCTTAGCTTAAGTTATTCATCTTCATCTGCATCATTTGCTTCAGTGCCGGAGAGGCGTCAGATTCCACCCCTTTACTCCAGGCATCGCGCGCGCCCTGCTTGTCGCCTTTGGTCAGCAGCGCTTCGCCGCGGATATCGGCCACAATGGCTGTCCAGCCATCACCCTTCACACCGTCAAGGGTCTTAAGCGCCGCGTCCGCCTGATTCTGTTGCAGTTGAATGCGTGCCAGGCGCAGGTTGATCACCGCCTGCAGATTGGCATCTTTAGTATCTTTCAGTCCGTTTTGCAGCAGCGCTGCAGCCTTATCAAGCTGACCGGCATCAACATACTGTTTCGCCAGGTCCATCGCAGCCAGCGCACCGTAAGTATTGCTGTTTTCGCTGGCAAAGCGGTTAACCGCTTCCAGCGTCTCAGGTTTGCCCGCCTGCATGGCGGTGGTGAGCTGCTGATACTCTGCGGAGACTGTCTTCGCCGTATCGTCCTGATGACTGCTCCAGTAACGCCAGCCCCCCAGCGCAGCAATGCCGATTACCACGCCAATGGCTAACGCTTTACCATTGTTGGCAAAAAAGTTGCGCAGCGCTTCGGTCTGCTCGTTTTCATTGCTATACACTTCCACGCAATCCTTCTCCTTTCTATGGTTGATGCTGTATCACGCTGACTGTAACAGTGTACGTAATACCGCAGCAGCCTCTGCCTGATCCCGCGTTTGCTGCTCGCCACGGCGCAGATCTTTAATCACGACCTGACCCGCCTTGACTTCATCCTCGCCTAATACCAGCGCGATGCGTGCGCCCCACTTGTCAGCACGGGCAAACTGTTTCTTGAAGTTGCCGCCGCCGAAGTTTGTCATCAGCCGCAGTTCCGGCGCTTCGTCGCGCAATTTCTCAGCCAGCTGCATCGCAGCAGACTGCACGCCCTGACCGGAAGCGATTACATAGACATCCACATTGCTCGTCGGTTCAAATTCAGGGTTAACAGCCTGAACCAGCAGCACCAGACGCTCCATTCCCATGGCGAAACCAACGGCTGGGGTGGCGCGACCGCCGAGCTGTTCAACCAGTCCATCGTAGCGACCGCCGCCGCAGACCGTGCCCTGAGACCCCAGGCTGTCGGTAACCCACTCAATCACGGTGCGATTGTAGTAGTCCAGTCCGCGTACCAGACGCTGATTGACGGTGTAGCCGATACCGGCATCATCCAGCAGGGCACACAAGCCGCTGAAGTGTTCACGGGATTCGTCATCCAGGTAGTCGCCCAGCTGAGGGGCGTTGTTCAGTAGCTGCTGAATCTCCGGATTCTTGCTGTCGAGCACGCGCATCGGATTGCTGTACATGCGGCGTTTGCAATCCTCATCCAGCGACGCTTTGTGCTGTTCAAGAAACGCGACCAGCGCATCACGGTAATTTGCACGGGCTTCCAGCGAGCCGATAGAGTTTAGTTCCAGACGAACGTGATCGGCGATCCCAAGGGCTTTCCACCAGCGGGCATTCAGCATAATCAGCTCGGCATCGATATCCGGTCCCTGCAGACCAAAGACTTCCACGCCGATCTGGTAGAACTGGCGATAACGGCCTTTCTGCGGACGCTCATAGCGGAACATTGGCCCCATGTACCAGAGACGCTGCTCCTGGTTATAGAGTAAGCCGTGTTCAATACCGGCGCGCACACAGCCTGCGGTGCCTTCCGGACGCAGCGTCAGGCTTTCGCCGTTGCGGTCCTCAAAGGTGTACATCTCTTTTTCAACCACATCGGTGACTTCACCGATGGCGCGTTTAAACAGTGGGGTTTGCTCCACCAGCGGTAAGCGAATTTCGCTGTAACCGTAGCTCGCCAGCGTCTGCTTGAGCACGCCTTCAATCCGTTGCCAGAAGGCCGTATCCGCAGGCAGGTAGTCGTTCATCCCGCGAATCGCCTGAATATTCTTCGCCACGTTAAAATCTCTTAATGCAAAAAAACCTGTCCGGCATCATACCTTATGAGGATGAAACCGCACAGGTTCAGTCAAAAAAGTCACGTACGCAGGCCGCGCACGCCATTATTTTTCCAGATGCTGCACATCAATACGGCGGCTGGCATCCAGCATCGACGCTTTAGCACGGATACGCGCTTCCAGCTGGTCGATCATATCGTCATTGTCGAGACGGTCGCGCTGACGCACGCCATCTTCGTAGAAGCCGCTTTTCTTGCTGCCACCGGTCACGCCCAGCGTCGAGATCGTCGCTTCGCCTGGTCCATTGACCACACAGCCAATGATAGAGACATCCATCGGGGTGATCAGATCTTCCAGACGCTGCTCCAGCGCGTTGACCGTGCCGATAACGTCGAACTCCTGACGTGAACAAGTTGGACAGGCGATGAAGTTAATCCCGCGAGAGCGGATGCGCAGTGACTTCAGAATATCGAAGCCAACTTTGACCTCTTCCACCGGATCGGCCGCCAGCGAGATACGCAGCGTATCGCCAATGCCTTCGGAAAGCAGCAGACCCAGTCCGATCGCAGATTTCACCGCACCCGCTCGCGCGCCACCCGCTTCAGTGATGCCAAGATGCAGCGGCTGCTCAATCTGTTTCGCCAGCAGGCGATAAGATTCGACCGCCAGGAAGACGTCAGACGCTTTCACGCTGACTTTAAACTGGTCGAAGTTGAGGCGGTCAAGATGATCGACGTGGCGCATGGCAGATTCCAGCAACGCCTGCGGCGTCGGTTCGCCATACTTTTCCTGCAGATCTTTTTCCAGCGAACCGGCGTTAACACCAATCCGGATAGGAATATTTTTGTCGCGTGCGCAGTCAACGACCGAGCGGATACGCTCATTATTCCCGATATTACCGGGATTGATGCGCAGACAGTCGACGCCATACTCGGCCACTTTTAACGCGATGCGGTAGTCAAAATGAATATCGGCAACCAGCGGAACGTTTACCTGTTGCTTGATCAGCCTGAATGCTTCTGCGGCATCCATGGTCGGCACCGAGACACGCACGATGTCGACACCGACGCGCTCAAGAGCTTTGATCTGATTTACCGTCGCTTCCACATCCGTGGTGCGGGTGTTGGTCATCGACTGAACAGCGATTGGGGCGCCGTCACCGACCGGCACCTTGCCGACGTAAATGCGTTTAGATTTACGACGGATAATGGGTGCTTCGTTATGCATAGATTTCTTCTCCACAATTGCCCGGTACAGGATACGCTGTTATTGCGCACCCAATGTCAGGCGAGCAACCTGGTTATTACGGATAAAACGACTCAAATCAACGGGCTGATTCTGATATTGCACCTGAACCGCCGATGGCGCGCCAATTTTCAGACGATACGGAGGTGTTCCCGCCAGGCTGAGTTTACCACCACTGCGCTGCGTGCCGCTGAACAGTTTTTTGCCTGTGGCATCGCTCACTTCCAGCCAGCAGTCAGCCGTGAAGGTCATAACAACCGCATTCGGGTCAGCCGCAGGTTCACTGACCGCAGCCGCGCCTACAGGCATCTGAGAGGCGGTACCGGTGCTGCTGGTCGCAGCAGGCGCCGCAGCCGTGTTCTCTGCTGGCGCCTGGCTCGGCGACACGACGGTGGTGCTGGCTGCATCCGGCTGGGTGGCAGCGGTGCTATTGCTGGCGCTGGCCGCCGGTGCCGCAGTGGCAGGGGTGCTGGCCGTGCTGTTTTCGCTGGCGGTTTCGTCAGGCGCAGCCGGTGCCGCGCTGTCACCGCTGGTTTCACCCAACGGAATAGACTGGCTGTTATCTCCGCTGCCGTTCTGGTCAGTCACCGACACCAGATCATCCTGCGACGCCTTGTGATTCTGCCACCACCAGGCACCGGTCAGCCCCACGACAACAAACAGCACCAGCCAGGTGAAAATCATCAGCCAGCCATCACGTTTCTTGCGGCGCTTGCCAAGAGAGAAACTTTGCATCGGCGCAATTTTTGCTGCCCGGACCGGCGTCTGTTTCGCCATCATCGGCAGCAGTTCCTCTTCAGGAATGTGCACCAGACGCGCATAGGAGCGGATGTAACCGCGCAAAAACGTCGAGGCGAGATCGACAGGCGATTTATCTTCCTCGATGTCACGCACGGTGGTCAGTTTCAGGCACAGGCGTTCAGCAACATTCTGCTGCGTCAGCCCCATCTGCTCACGGGCCAGACGCAGGCGTTCGCCTGTAGAGTGTAATGCAGAGTTTTCTTGAGTGGCTTCAGTATTCATTAGCTAAATAACGCTGGTACTGTATCGATTGCGGAAAACG
This sequence comes from Pantoea sp., assembly GCF_032114055.1. Classification (GTDB taxonomy): domain Bacteria; phylum Pseudomonadota; class Gammaproteobacteria; order Enterobacterales; family Enterobacteriaceae; genus Pantoea. Next base: position 110,552 of record NZ_DAMCTB010000009.1, on the reverse strand, counting down.
TCGCGCTAACCGGTCGCCATAACGTAAAACGTCAGCGGCATCTCCCTGTTGCGCGGCGAAACGTAAGTGTAACGCCAGACTTTGTGCCGTTTCGGGCAGTGAGTGCTGGTAAACATCGAGCAAAATCTGCACGGCTGTCAAATGGTTATCGGCCATCTGCTTTTCAGCTTCTGCCAGCAGCGCGTCCGCTTTGCGACGGTCTGCCCCGATGGCCAGCCGTAGCGTCCTGCGGGCCGCACGCGTATCGCCAGCCTGCAGATAACAATATCCTGCCAGTTCAAGCGCGTCATTACGTGCGTCAGACTGCTGTGCTGCATTTGCCCGACTAAACTGTTGATGCGCTTCGTCATACTGCCTTAAAGCGCAGAGAAACGCACCGTAATTGTTAGCGACGAAACCATTATCCGGCGCCTGCTGCTGTGCCAGTATAAAGTGTGTCTGCGCCGCTGACTGATTACCCTGCATCTGCGCCAGTCGTGCCAGCGCAAGTGAGACCCGGTAATCCTCAGGTGCGGCGGCCTGCGCACGCGCAAAATTTCGCTCTGCGGCAGCGTAGTCCCCTGCCGCCAGATAATGCATGCCGAGTTGCAGACGCACCTCGGCAGCGCCAGGTTGATGAGGCTGACTGACACACCCGCTTACAACTAACAGCGCCAGCAGTAATCCATTACGCATAATCGCTTCCTTTCGGTTGACGTTGACAGGCAGCAGCCTGCCACGTGTCATCCCTTCAGGAAACGTCTGTGGTCGCGCTTCTAGAGCGCCTTCACAGAGATGGCTTCACCCGCCATCTTTTTCCGCATCGTCCGCTTGGTACGGTCGATGACCTCTCCGGCTAACTGACCGCAGGCCGCATCAATGTCGTCGCCACGGGTTTTGCGGACGATGGTGGTGAAACCATAGTCCATCAGGACCTTGGAGAAACGGTCGATACGGCTGTTGGAGCTACGCCCATAAGGTGCGCCCGGGAAGGGGTTCCAGGGGATCAGGTTAATCTTACAGGGTGTTTCTTTCAGTAATGCGGCAAGCTCATGCGCATCGTCTGTGCTGTCGTTGACATGATCCAGCAGTACATACTCGATCGTCACGCGCCCCTGGTTGGCGTTAGATTTGCCGATGTAGCGCTTTACCGCCGCCAGGAAGGTTTCGATATTGTACTTTTTGTTGATTGGTACGATATCGTCACGCAGTTTGTCATTAGGCGCATGCAGGGAGATCGCCAGCGCGACATCGATCATATCGCCCAGTTTATCCAGGGCTGGCACCACGCCTGACGTGGAGAGGGTCACACGACGCTTCGACAGACCAAAGCCGAAGTCATCCAGCATGATTTCCATCGCTGGCACCACGTTGTTGAGGTTGAGCAACGGCTCGCCCATGCCCATCATCACGACGTTGGTAATAGGACGCTGGCCGGTGATTTTCGCTGCGCCGACAATCTTCGCCGCACGCCACACCTGACCAATAATTTCTGACACCCGCAGGTTACGGTTAAAGCCCTGCTGTGCGGTCGAACAGAATTTACACTCCAGTGCGCATCCTACCTGCGAAGAGACGCAGAGCGTGGCGCGGTCCCCTTCCGGGATATAGACCGTTTCCACCAGCTGATCGCCCACGCGAATCGCCCATTTAATCGTGCCGTCTGTGGAGCGCATCTCTTCTGCCACCTCTGGTGCGCGGATTTCCGTCAGTTCCATCAGCCGGTTACGCAGCTTTTTGTTGATGTCGGTCATCTGCTCGAAATCATCGCAGCAGTAGTGATAGATCCACTTCATGACCTGGTCAGCGCGGAACGGCTTTTCGCCCAGCGACTGGAAGAATTCGCGCATCTGCTGACGGTTAAGATCGAGCAGGTTGATTTTCTGGCTTTTCGGGGAAACGACAATAGGGGATGCGGACGCGGGCGTCACAATCTGTTCGGACATAATATTCTCTGGCCTCGTTGTTACACGTTATGGCGCTGTTCAGGGATAGGTGAAAAAATTGCGCCTTCATTAAGCGGAGTCAATGAAGGCGCAATATTGTACAACATCTGCGGCCTGATAACAGGCGGGAGTCACCTCCCCCAGGCAGATTTTTGTAAAGCCGCTGTAACCTTTATCGCCAGGCGATTAACGGGTACGTGGGCAGATTTCGTTTTCGCCGAAGAAGTAGGCGATTTCGCGGGCTGCGGATTCAACAGAATCTGAACCGTGGGTCGCGTTTTCGGTGAAGCTGTCAGCGTAGTCAGCACGCAGGGTGCCAGCCAGTGCGTTTGCCGGGTTAGTAGCGCCCATCAGGTCGCGGTGACGCTGAACGGCATTTTCACCTTCCAGCACGGAAACAACAACCGGGCCAGAGGTCATGAATTCAACCAGGCCATCGAAGAATGGCTTGCCCTGGTGCTCAGCGTAAAAGCCTTCAGCCTGCTCTTTGCTCAGCTGCAGCATTTTTGCGCCAACGATTTTGAAGCCTGCGCTTTCAAAACGGTTGTAGATAGCACCAATCACGTTTTTAGCGACGGCGTTTGGCTTGATGATAGAAAAAGTACGTTCGATTGCCATGATGACCTCTGTCTTGACGTTCTGAAGAAACCGGTGACATCCGCCCCGGTTAAGAAACGGCGCCGATTATAGGGGCTGAGTCCGGCGTTGCCTACCAGAGATCCCTAATTTGGTGAAAATTCTTGATCTGAGTCGAGGCAGAGCGGCCAAAGTTATGATTTAGCGCAAAAAACCGTCAGTCGCGGCGAAAAGTAACCGGGGCCAGTTGCCCCTCTTCATCCATGACCACCAGCTTGTATTCACCTGGCCTGTCGAGCGGCAGCGACAGGTGAGTTGCGGCGCCCTGCGTCACCAGCGGTTCACCATTCAGAAACTACCCGCGCCGTAGGCTCTGCCCGCCCTGCACCGCGACCGATAGAGTCAGCGAACCTCTGCCCGGCAGCGGCCTGACAATCTGCAGTTCTGAAAGATCGATAATCGTCAGCGGTTTGCTGACCTGCGCTGTGGCAGGCGCCTCAGTCGCCTGAAGCGGCAGAACGGGAAACAGGGTTGCCGCCAGCAGCACCCCGCCGAACAACATGCTGAACAGCCGTCGGTTAGTGCGTTTTTTCATGGTAGTTCCTTTACCGGAACGCAGAGAGTGTCAGTGGATAATGCCAGGCAATTTCATATCAATGCTCGCATTTAATCAATGCTTCTCTTGAGATGGGGCGCGCATTCCCCGACACTGGTGCGACAGATTGCTGAGATGAGGTTGTTATGACGACTCCCCTGTTTGTGTCCGCCGACTGGCTGCATGAGCACTACGATGATGAGGGGCTTCAGGTGCTGGATGCCCGGCTGCTGCCACCCGGTATGGAGGCGGTGCGGAATGTTCAGGCTGAATATCTGGCGGCGCATCTGCCGGATGCGCCCTACTTCGATATTGAAGCGCTTTCCGATCACACCAGCCCCTATCCGCACATGCTGCCGCGTGCCGAGGCTTTCGCCGTCGCAATGCGCGAGCTGGGCATCAGCAGCGATAAGCACCTGATTGTCTATGACGAAGGGAATCTCTTTTCCGCCCCGCGCGCCTGGTGGATGCTGCATACCTTTGGCGTGACTCAGGTGTCGATTCTGGCGGGCGGATTACAGGGCTGGAAAACGGCCGGTTATGCGCTGGCAACCGGCCCGGTAAAACTGCCGGAAAGTGAATTTGAAGCGCATGCGGATGACAGCCGGGTGAAACGCCTGACGGATGTGCTGCTGATCAGCCATGAAGGGGGCGCACAGATCGTTGATGCACGTGCCGCTAACCGCTTTAACGCGGAGGTGGATGAGCCGCGTCCCGGCCTGCATCGCGGGCATATTCCCAATAGCCTGAACGTGCCGTGGAATACGCTGGTTGAAGAAGGCAAACTGAAGCCGGATGCCGAATTGCGTCGGCTGTTTGCCGACGCGGGCGTGGATATTAACAAACCGGTAGTCGCCAGCTGCGGCTCAGGCGTGACGGCGGTAGTGCTGATTCTGGCACTGACCGCGCTGGGCGCACGGGATGCCACGCTGTATGACGGTTCCTGGGGTGAATGGGGCAGTCGCGACGACTTACCCATTGCGAAATAAAAAAAGGCGGCTCGGGAGCCGCCTGTTTTTTTGCCTGTCAGATAATCCGTTCGCTGCCCTTAAAGTCACGCAGAAAACTGCCCCAGCGACGTTCATAAAAGGGCGTGATGTGGGCAGTGAAGAAGTGGCTGATGCCGCGATCCTCCGCCGTCACCTCACAGATATCGATCGGCGCATCGTCCGGCAGCGTGTCGGTTGCCACGCTGCCCGCCGCCTGAATAATCGCCTCGATGTTGCTGTCTGCTTCGATCCCGATTAACAGATTAGGCACCTCATCCGCCCGCTCACGAATGGTGGCGATAAACGCGCGACGCACCTGTTTATGCTTGCTGAACAGCTGCGTCAGCGAATCGATCATCTGCGCGGGCGGTTCTGCCACTTCAGAAAGCAGCAGCGAGGTGCCACCCTCCAGCACGGTTTGCTGGGTCAGCGCACTGCCCTCTTCCGCCAGCAGATGCGCGATCTCGGACGCGGTAAACTCCTTGCCGGAAGGAAGTCTCGGATTGAGAAACAGCGTCTCGCCGCGCGTGATCTCAAACAGCGTCCGCACCGGCAGACGCAGCCAGGCCTGCTCACCCTTAACCGCTTCGCTCATCGCCTCTTCCGAGGTGAAAAAAGGAATGACGCTGCTGCCATCCTCTTTTTCCCAGTGCTGCAGATCGACGGGCGTGCTGGCATCCAACTGCTGCCGGGTGCTTTCGCCCGGTACCCAGACATCCGATTCCAGCAGCAGTTGAAAAAATTCGGGCCGATGGGCGGGCTCGGTTGCCGCCAGCTTCAGCACCTCTTCAAGACGGTTCATACTTTCCCTCTGAACAGCGGTGACCCTGGCCACCGCTGAGTTCGGCTTATTTCAGTAACAGATTGGCAATCGTGCGCACACCCAGACCGGTTGCACCCGCCGCCCATTGATCGACCGCGCCTTTGCGATAGGTCGCGGAGCAGTCGATATGCAGCCAGCCCTGCTGATAATTGCTGACGAAATAAGAGAGGAATGCCGCCGCACTGCTGGCACCCGCCGCATGGGAGGGGCTGGCAATATTATTCAGATCGGCGAAGTTAGACGGCAGGTGGCTGCGGTGGAATTCGGCCAGCGGCAGACGCCAGAAGGGTTCGTTCTCACTGACCGCGCTGCCCATCAGCGACTGCGCCATCACCTCATCAAAGGTAAACAGCGCATGGTAATCATTGCCCAGCGCGGTTTTGGCGGCGCCAGTCAGCGTAGCGGCGTCGATAATCATCGTCGGGTTCTGCTCGCTGGCGTCGATCAACCCATCGGCCAGCACCAGACGCCCTTCCGCGTCAGTGTTCATCACTTCCACCGATTTGCCGTTGCGATAGCGAATGATGTCGCCCAGCTTGAAGGCGTTGCTGCTGACCATGTTGTCGGCACAGCAGAGATAGAGTTTCACGCGCTTGTTCAGGCCGCGTGAGATCGCCATTGCCAGCGCGCCGGTGACCGTTGCCGCGCCGCCCATATCCGATTTCATCGAATCCATGAAGCTGCTCTGCTTCAGGCTGTAGCCGCCGGTATCAAAGGTGATGCCTTTACCGACCAGACAGGCATAGACCGGGGCTTTATCGTCGCCGGTCGGGTTGTAGTCGAGCGCCAGGAAGACCGGCGGACGGCTGGAACCACGGCCGACGGTGTGCAGACCCATATAGCCCTGCTCACGCAGATCCTCGCCCTTGGTAATGCGATAGGTGACCGCGCTGCCGCCCACTTCGCTGATCAGATCGATGGCGTTGTGTGCCAGTTGCTCCGGCCCCAGATCTTCGGCAGGCAGGTTAATGACATTGCGCACCCAGTCGACGATTTTCAGGCGGCGATCGAATTCGGCCTGCTCGTGCTCGCCCAGCGCAGGCCACTCAACCTGACGCAGGCCTTTCGGGCCACGGAAGCCCTGCCAGAATGCCCAGCACTGCTCAAGGTGCCAGCCTTCGCCGGTCAGCGCCACGTGGCGGATCCCCTGGCTGTCGAGTTTGTGCGCCGCACGCTGAATGGTATTCAGCGCATCCGCGCCGGTCAGGTGCAGCGTCATGCCGCTGTCGTTGCTGCTGAGAATCGCTTTTTCGCCCCAGCGCGCATCGGCGGGCTGGCTGCTAAGCGTAATGTTCATCGGTTGTGTGGTCATCGAAAAGCTCCATAGTCGTTATCTGTTTCATCCAGCCTGATTGTTATAACGGCTTTAATAAGATGTTAATGTAACTCGCAGAGACCTGATAACAGATTCCGTCAGCGGTTGCCAGCAAAGTGCATCGCAGGGTGCCGTTTCCGGATTATGACCGGGTATCAGGGTTTCATGACAGCGCGCAGGCGGGTCACCGATTTCTGCACCAGGGCAATAGCGTAGTCAATCTCTTCTTCTGTGGTGAAGCGCCCCAGCGAGAAGCGCAGCGAACTGTGTGCCAGCTCCTCATCCAGCCCCATTGCCCGCAGGACATAAGAGGGCTCCAGGCTGGCCGAGGTACAGGCGGAGCCGGACGAGAGCGCCAGATCTTTCAGCGCCATGATCAGAGATTCTCCCTCAACGTCAGCGAAACTGAGGTTGAGAATGTTTGGCGCGGCCTGCTGAAGCGTGCCATTAAGAGAAACGCCGGGGAGTACGCTGATCCCTTCCCACAGGCGCAGGCGCAGGCCCTGCAGTCGCGCCATCTCGATTTCACGCTCTTCGGCGGCGATACGGAAGGCTTCGCCCATTCCGGCAATCTGATGTACCGGCAGCGTACCGGAGCGCATACCGCGCTCGTGTCCGCCGCCGTGGATCTGCGCCGCGATCTGCACGCGCGGCTTACGCCGCACATAGAGCGCGCCAATCCCTTTCGGGCCGTAGAGTTTGTGGGCAGAGAAGGACATCAGGTCCACTGGCAGCACACTGAGATCGATCGGCAGTTTGCCGACGCTCTGGGTCGCATCCACATGAAACAGAATCGCCCGTTCGCGGCAGAGTTCGCCAAAGGCAGCAATATCCTGAATCACACCAGTTTCATTGTTCACATGCATCAGGGTGACAAGAATGGTGTCATCACGCAGCGCCGCGCGCAGCTGTTCAGGGGTGATAATGCCGTCTGAAGGCGGTGTGATATAGGTGACCGTAAAGCCTTCACGCTCAAGCTGCTGGCAGCTGTCGAGCACCGCTTTATGTTCTGTACGGCTGGTGATGATATGTCTGCCGCGCGCCTGATGGGCATGGGCTGCCCCTTTAATCGCGAGGTTATCCGATTCGGTAGCGCCAGACGTAAAGACGATTTCGCGCGGATCGGCATTGACCAGCTCGGCAATCTGATTGCGGGCAACATCGACCGCCTCTTCAGACTGCCAGCCAAAACGGTGCGATCGCGAGGCCGGATTACCAAACGTGCCATCCAGCGTCAGAAACTGCATCATTTTGCTGGCCACACGCGGATCGGCCGGCGTGGTGGCGGCATAATCCAGGTAAATCGGTAATTTCATTGCGCTACAGCTCCGTATTAAAAATCATACGTCTTTATAGCAGATTCGGCCCTGACCGCGTTAGCAGTTAGGGCCGGAACAGCGGGGATCAGGAGGCGCGCTGGTTGATGTTGATTTCCTGAGCGCGCGGGCTCTGGAAGCGGCGATTATCAATCGCATTCTGCCGGTCAGCCACGTCCAGAATCTCCTGATTATTCACCAGCTCAGCCAGGGTAATGTTGTTCAGGAAATCACTGATGCGCACGCTCAGGTCGCGCCACAGGACGTGAGTCAGACAACGCTCTCCCCCCTGGCAGCCCTCTTTGCCCTGACATTTCGTGGCATCGACGGACTCATCAACGGCGGTAATCACTTCGCCGACAGAGATGGTATCAGAGGCTTTGCCCAGCAGATAACCCCCGCCCGGTCCCCGGACGCTGGAAACCAGATCGTTTTTACGCAGCCGCGAGAATAACTGCTCCAGATAGGAGAGCGAGATGCCCTGACGTTCAGAAATATCAGCCAGCGGAACGGGGCCTTCGTGAGAGTGAAGGGCAACGTCCAGCATGGCAGTAACGGCATAACGTCCTTTGGATGTCAGTCTCATAGCGTACGACCTCAATAGCGTCCGGTTATCGGAGGATTAACAGCAGATGCGATGAAGTCTGACATTCCCGAGTAAATTGGTCAACTATTTAACCTGGTAAATCAGTCAGGTATTTAACCAGGTAATTTACTCAACTATTATCTGCTTAGTTTTTATCGCTTTTCGGCTTTTCAAACGACGACAGCATCCCGCGCAGAATATTGAGTTCGTCACGTTCCGGACGCGCGCGGGTGTAGAGACGGCGCAGTTTGCTCATCACCTGGCCCGGATTGGCTTCACGTATAAAGCCGCTGTTCAGCATCATCTGTTCCAGATGCTGATAGAAGCGTTCAAGGTCATCGACCAGCGGATACGGCGACTCGTCATACTTCGGCTGCGAAGTCGCCTGCGCCTGCGACTGCAGCCAGGCCATGCGTACTTCATAGGCAATAATCTGCACCGCCATCGCCAGGTTCAGCGAACTGTATTCCGGGTTAGCCTGAATCGCGACGTGATAGTGGCACTTCTGCAGCTCTTCATTGGTCAGGCCGACACGTTCGCGACCAAAGACCAGCGCAACCGGTGCCTGCTGGCCCTCTTCCACACTTTTCACGCCACATTCGCGTGCATCCAGCATCGGCCAGGGCAGCGAACGGGAACGCGCGCTGGTGCCCACCACCAGACTGCAACCGGCGATGGCCTCATCCAGGGAGTCGACGATTTTTGCCTCGCCAATCACATCGCTGGCCCCGGCCGCCAGGGAGATTGCCTGGGAGTCAGGCCTGACCAGCGGATTTACCAGATAGAGGTTGGTTAACCCCATGGTTTTCATGGCGCGCGCCACAGAACCCATGTTACCGGTATGAGAAGTTTCGACCAGCACGATACGGATATTTTGCAACATGATTAGGGATACTCAGAAACGGGTCAGTAAAATCAGTGGGGAGAATCCTAACATAAAGCAGGACATTTACCGAACACACTGCTATACTCCGCGCCGTTTTCCCCGTTCTTTAACATCCAGCGAGAGATACCGATGCATCCAATGCTCAACATTGCCGTGCGCGCAGCGCGCAAGGCCGGAAATTTAATTGCCAAATATTATGAAACCCCGGACGCCGTCGAAGCCAGCCAGAAAGGCAGCAACGACTTCGTAACCAATGTTGACCGCGAAGCAGAACGCCTGATTATCGAAATTATTCGTAAATCTTATCCAAAACACACCATCATCACTGAAGAAAGCGGTGAACTGGCGGGTGAAGATCAGGACGTTCAATGGGTTATCGATCCGCTGGATGGCACCTCCAACTTTATCAAACGTTTACCCCACTTTGCCGTCTCTATCGCTGTACGCATCAAAGGCCGCACTGAAGTCGCGGTGGTTTACGATCCGATGCGTAATGAACTCTTCACCTCTTCACGTGGTCAGGGCGCACAGCTGAACGGCTATCGTCTGCGCGGCAGCATTGCCCGCGATCTGGATGGCACCGTTCTGGCGACCGGTTTCCCGTTCAAAATGAAGCAGCATGCGCCTGCGTACATGAATATCCTCACTAAGCTCTTTACCCAGTGCGCTGATTTCCGCCGCACCGGTTCTGCTGCGCTGGATCTGGCTTATGTGGCGGCCGGTCGTGTGGATGGCTACTTTGAGATTGGCCTGAAGCCGTGGGATTTTGCAGCGGGTGAACTGCTGGTTCGTGAAGCGGGCGGTCTGGTCACTGACTTCACCGGAAACCACGGCTATCTGCTGTCAGGTAACCTGGTTGCAGGTAACCCGCGCGTAGTGAAAGCGATGCTGTCGGGTATGCGCGATGAGCTGAGCGAAGCATTAAAACGCTAAGTTTCAGACACAAAAAAGGCGGCCTGCTGGCCGCCTTTTTTATTGCCTGTTGAAACCGATTAACGACGTTCGTGTGACAGCACCTGACGAGGCTGAGTCCGACGGCCCACCATCCCCATCACACCAGCCAGCACGGCTTCGATAATCAGCAGAATCAGAGCATACCAGCTCGCTTTAGCGGTTGCGGCAGCGGCTTTCTCACCGGCTTCACGCGCTTTCTGTTCTGCCTGCTGTTTCAGTTCCTGATATTTCTGCATAGCCTGCTGATAGTTCTGCTCAGCTTTGGCTACGATCTGGTCCACTTCCTCATCACTTTTACCGGTACGGGCTTTAATAATATTTTTCAGCGCATCACGGTCAGCAGCCTGCAGCGTATCAGAGTGACGATCCATCACGCCTTTTAACCAGTTAGTCAGATCAGTATCAGCTGTCTCAGGATGATTCGCGGTATTACTTGCCTGGTTCTCAGCGTTCTGCGCTTCGTTATTTGCATCCTGCTTCAGGTTCTCTGGCTGTAATTCCGGCTTACCGGTCTGACGTAAAGTCGTTTCCAGTTCATTCTGCAGGCTGTCCAGATTAATATTATTTTCCTGCAGCTTCTCTTTAGCCATTTGCGTCACTGATGGCGCGGCGGCGGAAATACCATTTCCCAGCGTCTGGAAACCGGCACCCAGAATATTCATGGCGCCGCCTAATACACTGGTCGCCAGCGCAATGGCCAGGTAAATAGTGAAAATTGTACTAACGCCAAACATCAGTAAGCCGTGCATTGCGCCTTCACGCTGAGCCAGCCGGCCTGCGACATAACTCCCTGCTGCCATCGCGACCAGCATTTCAATGGCCGTCCAGACCAGTGCGCCGGTACCGATGCCATCAAGGGGATTCTGTTCTTTCATCGGATCAATAGTAGTAGCCCCAATAGCCGTCCCCAGCAGCGTCAGGATGATATGAACGATTAAGGCGCAAATAACACCGGCGAAGACAGCGCTCCAGGAAATACGCTTCAACGGTAATCCAGCGGGCCCGGTCGCCACTGTTTCGGTATAGCCATTATTAAAACGGGTATCGGCCATGAAATAGACTCCTCACAATAGACAAAAAGCAGTTCTGAACATTTATCATCCTGACGGCGGAATGCCGTTTTGGTATTAACAGCGTAGACAGGGAATAGTTTTTTCTCCACTAAAGCGGAGAGAGAAAAAATTAACGAAGTGAATTTAAAGATAATTAACGGGGAAAAGGTGGACAGCGGGAATTTAACTCCCGCTGCGTTTAAGTCAGAAAGGGCGAATGCCACCGGCTGGCGTCATTTGGGCGGCCTGCCATAAGGCCACTCCGGCGACGATTAAAATCATGCTGCCGGTCAGCATCAGCAGCGGCATCACCAGCGAGTACTTTCCGGCGTCTCCGCGTGATTGGGCCAGTCGCTGCGCTACCGTGCGCGCCTGCTGAACCAGCAGGCCAATGGCCGAAATCGTCAGCGCCGTGCCCAGCGCCATCACCGCCGCAGAGAGAACGCCCCAGAGATAGACGCCGATCACTTTGGCAAACAGCAGCATCATAATCGCGCCGGAACAGGGACGCAGCCCCATCGACACCACCACCAGCAGCTGAGTTTTCATACTGACATTTCCGCTCATCTGCTGCGGTGTCGGCAGGTGTGCATGTCCGCATCCGCACTGATCGCTGTGCTGATGGTGAGGGGAATGCGGCGTCAGCGGCTGGAACGCGCGAAACGGCGGTGCCGCTGGCGGACGTAACGCCCGCCACAGCGCACGCAGCGCCCGATACCCCATCACTATCCCCAGGCCTGCCACCAGCAGGTAACTGCCCTTCTCCAGCCAGAAACTGCTGAGATGCAGCTGGCGCGACGAGGTTTTCAGCAGCACCAGCATCACCGTCACCAGAGCGATCGCCACCGAGCCCTGCAGCAGGGAAGCGAGCAGCGTGAGTCTGATACTGGTTTTTACGCGGCTCGGATGGGTCGCCAGAAAGGTGGTAATCACCACTTTACCGTGGCCCGGCCCCAGCGCGTGCAGCACACCATAGAGCAGACTGAAGATGACCAGCGAAAGGCCAGCCTGATGGGGCTGCTCCGCCACCTGCTGTAGCAGCCAGGTCATCTGCCGGTGCAGATCTTTCTGCCATAGTACGCTCTGCAGCAGAATCTGTGACCAGTAGAGCCAGACCAGCCCCGCACTGCTGATAAACAGTGCCAACAGTATCCAGAGCGGCCAGCGCCGGGCAGTCCGTAGCGACGGCGAAATTACTGACATTTCAGCACCACCGTCTGCGCAAACTGACGTCCCAGATCCAGCTCTTCAGCCGGTGCGTCCGCCTTATCCAGTGACAGCGCATACTGCTTCAGCGAATCGTCAGGTTTTGGCGTGTTCAGAGTAAACCGGCAGCGCGTCTGCAGCGCAGGCGGCAGCGTCAGGGCGCCCGGATTGTCATAGAACATATCGACAAAATAGGTGGGATCGAAGGTCAGAATCTCAAAGCGTTGTCCGCTCAGCGTCGGCGGTTCCGCCAGCGGCAGAATGAACTCCAGCACCGCCTTGTGGCCGCTGCGCGACAGGTTGTATTCCGTTGGCAGATTCAAAAACTTTACCCGCTGTTGGTTGTGCCAGATTTCCGAAAAGTAGTGCTGCCCCAGGACATTAGCCATTACACCTGCCGCCAGTTTTTTCCACACCACGCTGCCAGGTTTAGCCTCACCCGCGTCATAGAGCAGGTCGGCAGAGGTAATCTCATCCATTGTCCAGATCATCTTCAGGCCGGTAAAGGTGTCATCTTTCGCCACCAGTTCGGTTTTCATATCAATGAAGCTATGAGGATGGGCCAGTAAAGCCGGACTGGCGGCCATCAGCAAGAGTAAAAGCGCACGTTTCATAATGTTATAAAGTAACGTTTCCGATAAAAAGGATCCACAGGTAACTAAATTTTGTGACCCGCCTTAAACCTCCGGTAAATAAACCGCATAAACCGCGCAACTGCTGACGGGGGTGACTATTCTTAGCTGAAAATAGCCTGCTGGAAATCTGATTGATGAGTTCTGCTCCCCCTTTGGCACCACTCTTCACCCGTTCACAGCGTCAGTGCCATCTTTTATTGCTGCTATTTCTGCCATCACCCATGCTTACACTGGAAAAAGTCTGCCAGCTGAATGGGGTTGATCCTGCTGTTGCAAGACAGGATATCGCGGATGTGGGCCTTGAGATACAGCGATATCACCAGCTGGAATTACACCAGATGGTCGACGGCAGCTTTCGCCTTCATGGTACAGAGTTGGATCGACGCCTTTGTCTGCTGCACAACCTGCGACGCAGTCTGCGTCTGTCGCCGGATTTTGTCTGCGAGCAGTTTGCCGCGCCTCTGCGCCAGCGTCTGAAAGTGATGAAGATTGAAAAAGCGCTGTGGGATGAGGTCAATCTGCAGGCGCTGATTCAGCACTGCAGCCTGCGCATGAAGCGTGAATTCAGCGATCGCGATAGGCTTTTTTTGCAGATCTACATGAAGTATGGCCTGTGTCAGCGTCAGCCGGTGCTGTTCAGTGAAACCCAGCGCGCGTGGCTGCAGCATAAAGCTGAACGGCAGGCCGCGGAGGATGTGATTCATCACTGGCGCAAACGCTGCCATCCTGCGCCCCCCGTCAGTGAGACGGACTTCTGGACGCTGCTGTTCAGCCAGATCCACACGCCTGGCGTGGAGACCGTTACTCATTCCGCTGAAGAGCAACTCATGCAGGCCACTCAGCAGCTCATCGATGATTTTGAGCAGTGTGCCGGCATGACTTTCGCCAATCGCGACGAGTTACTGCACCAGCTCTATCCTCACCTGACCCAGGCGCTGGACCGCACCCATTTCAGCATCGGTATTGATAATAGCGTGGCCCTGGATGTCAACCGCCTCTATCCCCGACTGTTGCGCACCACTCAGCAGGCGCTGCAGCGGTTTGAGCAGCACTATCAGGTGACCTTTTCTCAGGAAGAGGTGGGCTTAGTTACCATTATTTTTGGTGCCTGGCTGATGCAGGGCAGTGCCTTACAGGAAAAGCAGGTGCTGTTGCTGACCGGTGACGATGCTGAACTGGAACAGGATGTTGAGCAGCAGATCCGGGAAATTACCCTGCTGCCCGTCAATATTACCTATCAGGACGTAAAACTGTTTCAGCGGGAGGGTGCGCCGCGGGATGTAGACATTATCATTTCGCCTTACCCGACCTCACTGCCGCTGTTCTCGCCACCGCTGGTGCATGCTGAACTGCCGCTGACATTACACCATCAGCAGCGTATTCGTTATTTACTGGAGTCGTAGCCCGGACGCAGAAACAGCGCAGGCAGCGCCACCAGAGCCATTACCCAGAAAAGATGCCCCTGCAGATGGGCGAACAGCACCCCGCAGATCATGGTCATGATTGCAATCCCACCGCCCATCGCCAGCGCCGAATAGAGCGACTGCAGCCGGATCACTTCCGCGCCCTGGCGCGCCGCGATAAAGCGCATCGCCGCCAGATGACAGACGGTGAAGCTGCCGCAGTGAAGGATCTGCGCCACAATCAGCAGCGGCAGCGCGGTGCTGGCACCCAGCAGGCTCCAGCGGATCAGCGCACAGATGCCTGAAAGCAGCAGCAGATCGCGCGCACTCCAGCGGCGGAACAGGCGGTTGCTCAGGGCGAAAATAATTATTTCCGCTACCACGCCCAGCGACCAGAGATAGCCCACCATTGAGGCTGAATAGCCGCTCTCCTGCCACCAGATCGCACTGAAACCGTAATAGGCGGCATGCGCGCCCTGCAGCAGCGTCACGCAGAGCATGAATCGCCAGACCGCCTTTTCCCGCAGCAGGTCGCGCCATACCGCCCAGCCGCCGCCCGCGGCGCTCTGCCGTTCGCTGCCGTGCGGCTGCGTCGCGGGGGTGAGCATCATGCCACCCAGCATGGCAATGACGCCAATGGAGAGCAGCAGCAGGATCGCCTGTGAGGAGTAAGCGCTGACCAGCACGCCGGTTAACGCCGAGCTGACCACAAAAGCCAGCGATCCCCATAGTCTTACCGGCCCGTACGCCAGACCAATCTGCTGCGTCCAGGTCGCGGCCAGTGCATCGCTGAGCGGCACCAGCGGCGAGAAGAAGAGGTTAAAACCAATCATTACGGTCAGCAGCCACATCCACTGCTCCCCTGCCCAGAAACCGGCAGCAAACAGGCAGGTCATCAGCGCCAGCAGACGCAGTGCGATGATCAGCCGGCCGGGATTACGGACCTGAGAGGCGATCAGCAGGCTGCCGACAAAACGCGCCACCATGCCGCAGCCCAGCAGCAGGCCAATCTTTTCCGCATCCAGACCGGTGCCTTTTAGCCACACGCCCCAGAATGGCAGATAGATGCCGTAACAGAAGAAGTAAGTGAAGTAGCCCAATCCGAGCCATCTGGCAGACGCGATTGCCATATTCCCTCCAGCAGGTGTGCTGCATAGCAGCATAAGTGGGCGCTACTCTGGCAGAGCGCTGCGGGACAGGCAATAAAAAAGGATGGCAGAGGCCATCCTTTTAATACTGTTTCACAACAGGTTAGCGATTACGCGTAAACCGGCAGACGGCTGCAGATATCCAGCACTTTCTGTTTGGTGCGCTCAATAGTCGCTTCGTCATTGATGTTGTCCAGCACGTCGGCGATCCAGCCCGCCAGCTCGCGCACGTCTGCTTCTTTGAAGCCACGACGGGTCACTGCCGGCGTACCGATACGGATACCGGAGGTGACAAACGGGCTTTTCGGATCGTTTGGCACGCTGTTTTTGTTCACGGTGATGTTGGCACGGCCCAGCGCCGCATCCGCCTCTTTACCGGTCAGGTTTTTGCTCACCAAATCGATCAGGAACAGATGGTTGTGCGTTCCGCCAGACACGATGTCGTAGCCGCGCGCGATCAGAACCTCGACCATCGCTTTGGCGTTTTTTGCCACCTGCTGCTGGTAAGTTTTGAATTCCGGCTCCATCGCCTCTTTGAAGGCAACCGCTTTACCGGCGATAACGTGCATCAGAGGACCACCCTGACCGCCAGGGAAGACCGCCGAGTTCAGTTTCTTGTAGAAATCTTCGTCGCCGTTTTTCGCCAGGATGATGCCGCCACGCGGACCCGCCAGGGTTTTGTGCGTCGTAGAGGTGACGATATGCGCATGTGGGATCGGGCTTGGGTAGACCTCAGCAGCCACCAGACCGGCAACGTGTGCCATATCGACGAACAGCCATGCACCGACGCTGTCCGCGATCTCGCGCATTTTCGCCCAGTCGCAGACGCCGGAATAGGCCGAGAAGCCACCGACGATCATTTTTGGCTTATGGGTTTTCGCCAGTTCCGCCAGCTCGTCGTAGTCAATCTTACCGGCTTCATCGATGCCGTAAGCCACGACGTTATAGAGTTTGCCTGACAGGTTAACCGGTGAGCCGTGGGTCAGGTGTCCGCCGTGCGCCAGGTTCATGCCGAGGATGGTATCGCCCGGCTGCAGCAGCGCCGTGTAAACCGCGAAGTTAGCCTGGGAACCGGAGTGTGGCTGCACGTTAGCGTAATCGGCACCAAACAGCGCTTTCGCGCGGTCGATAGCCAGTTGCTCAACGATATCAACGTATTCACAACCGCCGTAGTAGCGTTTGCCTGGATAACCTTCAGCGTATTTGTTGGTGAGCTGAGAACCCTGTGCCTGCATAACACGCGGGCTGGTGTAGTTTTCAGAAGCAATCAGTTCAATGTGCTCTTCCTGACGCACTGTCTCCTGCTCCATTGCCTGCCACAACTCGGCATCGTAATCGGCAATGTTCATATCACGCTTTAACATCCGGATCTCCTGACTCAGCTAACTTTCTGACGGTATTTACCCCCTCTCAGGGGCGAAGGCCCACAGTGTAAACCGTTTTAACAGGTGAAGGTAGGGTGAACCGCCTCTTTTTACGCAAACGATTGGCTGGCAGATGGCATCGCTTTTTTACACTTTTTGCCTCATCCGCTCTGCGGCGTTTGCCTGCCACCGGAACCCGCCGTTTCACACTATGCACATAAAAGTTGCCACGCCGATGACGCAAAAAACGAACTGCGTATTTACAGGATGAGCAGAGTAGCCATAAGATGCATTTAAAATACATCTTTACAGTGAGGTTCGTTCTTATGCTTGATGCCCAGACTATCGCCACCGTTAAATCGACCCTGCCTGCCATTGCCGCCTGTGGCCCGGCGCTGACCGCACACTTCTATGACCGCATGCTATCGCGCCATCCGGAACTCAAAAATGTCTTTAACATGAACAACCAGCGCAACGGTGATCAGCGTGAGGCGCTGTTCAATGCGATCTGCGCCTACGGTGCTAATCTGGAGAATCTGGCTGTGCTGCTGCCTGCGGTGGAGAAGATCGCCCAGAAACACACCAGCCTGAATATTCAGCCTGAGCAGTACGCTATCGTTGGCGAAAACCTGCTGGCGACCATTCAGGAGCTGCTGAATCCAGGCGATGAGGTGCTGGCGGCATGGGGGCGGGCCTATAACGTGCTGGCGGATGTGTTTATCCGGCGGGAAGAGGAGATCTATCAGGCGACGGAGCAGCAGACCGGTGGCTGGCGCGGCACCCGCGCCTTTCGCATCAGCGCCATCGAGCCGCAGAGCGAGGCGATCAAGAGCTTTACCTTTACGCCAGTCGGTGGCGGCCCGGTTGCCGCCTTTAAACCGGGTCAGTATCTGACGGTGCATCTGCAGCCCGCCAGCTTCGAACATCACCAGATTCGTCAGTATTCGCTGACGCACCGCAGCAACGGCCAGCATTATCGTATCGCGGTAAAACGTGAGGCGCAGGGTACGGTCTCCGGCTGGCTGCATGAGCATGGCAGAGTGGGCGATGTGCTGCAGCTGGCCGCGCCGCACGGCGACTTCTTCCTGGATATAGAGCCGCTCACCCCGGTGGCGCTGATCTCCGCGGGCGTCGGGCAGACGCCGATGCTGGCGATGCTGCATGCGCTGGCGGCCGCTCATCATCCGGCGCCTGTCAGCTGGCTGCATGCGGCAGAGAATGGCAGACAGCACGCCTTTGCCAGAGAGGTGCGCGACACGGGCGCCCTGCTCAGCGATTTCGTCAGCCGGGTCTGGTATCGCCATCCCACGGCGGAGGATATTGGTCGCTATGATGCGCAGGGCGTGATGGATATCAGCCAGCTCTCTGCGCGGCTCGCCTCACCCGAAACGCACTTTTACCTCTGTGGCCCGCTGCCCTTTATGCAGCATGTGGTGGCGCAGCTGCGTGATGCCGGTGTCGCAGCGACGCGTATCCATTATGAGCTCTTTGGCCCGCACAAAGGGATGTGACAGCGCCATAAAAAAAGCCCGCTAAGCGGGCTTTTTTTCAGCTGAAGCGTGAATCAGATCGCCTCTTCATCCTCTTCGCCGGTACGGATACGTACGACGCGCGCCACGTCGAAGACAAAGATCTTGCCGTCACCGATTTTGCCGGTCTGCGCGGTGCGCATAATGGTCTCGACGCAGGTATCAACGATATCGTCGCCCACCACCATCTCGATTTTCACTTTCGGTAAAAAGTCGACCATATATTCTGCGCCGCGATACAGCTCGGTATGCCCTTTCTGGCGGCCAAAGCCCTTCACTTCGCTCACGGTCATCCCGGTGATGCCCACTTCCGCTAAGGCTTCACGAACATCATCGAGTTTGAATGGTTTAATAATCGCATCAATCTTTTTCATGTCAGACCCTTTTTCACTTCCTCTATGGTCAGAGGGTATATCAAGTATAAATGTTGCTGGCGCTGTCGGGCGGTAATATCCGGGATTCTTCGGGCGGCCGCAAGCGCTGTCAGGTTACGCTGAGGGCCGCGATGCGATCCGCGTCGTGACATACCCCGCTCGCGCACGCTATTTGCCCGGGCTACTCTTTAAAATCGCTGGCATCCAGTTCATGGCGGGACAGCAGTTTATAGAACTCCGTGCGGTTGCGTCCGGCCAGGCGTGCGGCGTTGGTGACGTTACCTTTGGTCATCTGCAGCAGTTTTCGCAGATAGTTCAGCTCGAACTGATTGCGCGCCTCGGCGAACGTCGGCAAGGCGCTGTTTTCACCGCTAAGTGCCTGTTCCACCAGCGCATCACTGATGACCGGTGATGAGCTGAGCGCGACGCACTGCTCAATCACGTTAACCAGCTGGCGAACGTTGCCCGGCCAGCTGGCAGCCATCAGACGTTTCATCGCATCGACCGAAAAACTGCGTACCTGAGGTTTATGGCGCTCGGCGGCCTGACGCAGCAGATGGTTCGCCAGCAGGGGTATATCCTCCGTGCGCTGATGCAGCGCCGGTATTTTCAGGTTCACCACATTGAGGCGGTAGAAGAGATCCTCGCGAAACTCTTTTTTCTCCATCGCCTTTGGCAGATCGCGGTGCGTCGCGGAGATAATGCGCACATCAATGTCGATATCATGATCGCTGCCCAGCGGCCTGACCTTGCGCTCCTGCAATACCCGCAGCAGCTTGACCTGCAGCGGTTGAGGCATGTCGCCGATTTCATCAAGAAAGAGCGTGCCGCCGGCTGCGGTTTTAAACAGGCCGTCACGGGCGCTGACCGCCCCGGTGAAAGCCCCTTTCGCGTGTCCGAACAGCTCGGACTCCAGCAACTGCTCCGGCAGTGCGCCGCAGTTGATCGCCACGAAGGGTTTGCCGTTGCGCGGACTGGCGGCGTGAATCGCCTGGGCCAGGATCTCTTTACCGGTGCCGCTCTGCCCGTTGATCAGCACGCTGACGTCTGACTGTGCCACCATGTGTGCCTGCTCAAGCAGCCGCAGCATCAGCGGGCTGCGGGTGACGATCGCCTCCCGCCAGCGGTCGTCACTGACCGGTGCCTGCTGTGCCAGCGCCTCATCAATTGCCTTATAGAGCGCATCCCGATCCACCGGTTTAGTCAGGAAGCTGAACACGCCCTGCTGGGTGGCCGAAACGGCGTCCGGGATGGAGCCGTGCGCGGTCAGAATAATCACCGGCAGACCGGTGTGGCGTTTCTGGATCTCACCAAACAGCGCCAGACCATCCATTTCATCCATCCGCAGATCGCTGATCACCAGTTCGATTTTCTCTTTCTGCAGCAGACGTAACGCTTCGGGTCCGCTGGCCGCCGTGGTGACCTGATAACCTTCGCTGCGCAGACGCATCCCCAGCAGCTTCAGCAGGCTGGGATCGTCATCCACCAATAGCAGTTTTGCCGCCTGTCTGACCATTACTGTTCCTCATCCTGCGGTAACGCAGTGCCGTGACCATTGTCAGAAACATCCGGCGCTTTACGAGAAGAGAGCTGACGCTCAATGTCGGTCAGCCGCTCCAGCTTATGCTGCGTGTCGCTGAGTTGCTGTTGCTGCTTCACCATCTGCTGGCGTGTCGCCTCCAGCTGAGCATCGCTGGTCTGCTGCAGATGCGCATAACGGGTGCGCGCTTCGCTGAGATCGAGCTGCGCCGTCTGGTTGCTGCGCCAGAGCTGAATTAACGGGCGCAAAGAGGACGGAAAGTCGCTGCTGTAGCGATCCAGGGTTTCCACATAGCGACGACGCTCGACGGGCGTGACGTTGCCGTTGGACATCAGTACGCCCTGCTTAAAGGCACGCGACCAGCTCTCTGCCGGCCAGCGGTGGGCTTCTGCCCGGGCTTCAGCGGGAGAAAGATGCTCCGCGCAGTCGATCGCCCGCATCCAGTACAGCGGGTTGTCCAGCGCCTCGCCCTTCTCCACCGGCCACAGGTCGCTGCAGCGGATCGCCAGATAATCAGCCACGCTGACCTCGGGTTCCGCCACCTGATGGCCTGACGGCAGAGAGGAGGTGGCCGGGGAGGCGGTACAGCCGCAGAGCATTAGCGTGCTCAGCAGCAAAGCGGGTAAATATTTCATCGGTCAGACATTCCCGGCTGTGGTGTTCAGTTCAATTCGAAAACAGACGTCAGCCTGCCCGCAGGGGACCAGCGTCAGGTCGCCGTGCATCCGGCGCAGGCAATCTTTGGCAATACTCAGTCCCAGCCCGCTGCCTTTTACCGGCCCTTTGCGCTGCTGGCTGCCCTGGAAGAAAGGTTCGAAAATCATCGCCTGCTCTTCCGGCGGGATGGGCGTGCCGCTGTTCGCGACCTCAATCCATATCCGTTCACCCTGCTGCTGACTGCGCAGCCAGATGGTACCGGATTCCCTGCCGTAGTTCACGGCGTTCGAATAGAGGTTATCGATGACCCGCATCAGTAACAGCGGTTCGGCAAGACAGTGGCCGACCCGCAGATCGACCGCCGTCTGCATCAGCTTGGCGCGCGCCGAGAGCGCGTGGGCGTTTACCACACTCTCTACAATCTCCGTCACGCTGACCGGTTCCAGCTGAATCGGGCCATCCGCCAGCTTGCGGTTGTAATCCAGCAGCTGCTCAATCAATCGCTGCAGATGGCGGCTGCTGCTGTCGAGGATCGTCACCACCTCTTTCTGATCGGCGTTGAGCGTTCCGGCGACCTCATCCGCCAGTAGCTCGGTGCCTTCGCGCAGGCTGGCCAGTGGCGTTTTCAGCTCGTGAGAAAGATGGCGCAGAAACTCGTGGCGTTGTGATTCCAGCCACTGCAGCCGTTCACTGAGCCAGACGATGCGCTGCCCCAGCGAGCGCAGCTCACGCGGGCCGCGGAATTTCACGCTGCTGCCCAGCTCCCGGCCTTCTCCCAGCCGGTTGATCATCCGTTCGATGCGCTTGACCGGGCCGATGATCATGCCGGTAAACAGCAGCATCAGCGCCAGGCTGATGATAAACAGAATCAGCGCCTGCCAGCCGAAGAACTGGCCGCGATCGGCAATTTCGCGCTGCAGTTGCAGGCCGCGTGAAAAGACCACCTCGCGCGTATCCTGCACCATCTGCGCGTTAGTGGCGGAGAAGCGATCAAGCGCCTCTGCGGCGCGCGGAACCGGGTTGCCGTTATCACATTGCAGCGGCGTCAGCAGCGGCAGGGTTGCCTGCAGAATCCGGAACACCGGCAGCTCAGGCAGGCTGGCGCTGTGTGAATTCAGCATCTGACTGTAGCGGGTATGCTGAGTCTGGTAGAGGCGTGCCAGCGAGGCATCATCCAGCACGCAATACTGGCGATAGCTGCGCTCCAGCTCAACAGCCGTTCGTGCCATCGCCTCACTTCTGCGCACGTCGGTGAAAGTGTTGCGGTTGGTGTCCGCAGCCTGTTCGCTTAACGCAGAGAGACTCTCCCACGCCTGCCAGGCCAGCACCAGCAACGGCAGCAGGACCAGCACAAACGCCATCAGCACCAGCTGACGCAGCGATCGGGGAAATAAACGCCATTTTTTCACGCAGCCGTTTCCTCAGAAATTTGCTGTCTGGATGCTAGCGGACTCTGTCGGCGGAAGAAAGGGAAAGAAAAGAAAACGGCAGGCTCAGTGGCCTGCCGCAGACACGACGCGTGAGGCATCGCGTAAAAATGGGTGGAGCCTTACTCAACGTGACGTCCGGTGGTTGATAACGCAAGCGATTATCGGTCAGGTGGACGGCAGGCTCCGTTTGGTGCGTCATTCGGGCTTTATGAGCTCTTTTCCGCTATGCGGGGCAATCATAAACAGGTGAATGAGCAGTGACAGAATTATAGCAACTTCCGTGCCAGAAAATAAATCATTATATTTTTCAGCAGATTGAACCGACATGAGGCGCAGGCGTTGCGAAAATTCTGATGGCAGTCGTCCAATCTGTCTCCTCCAGACGACATAAATTCCCGACACAATTGCTTATATTGAAAATCAAAGAGATAGATGTCGCTATACAGCGACAGTGGTCCGTACCTGCTGTCGCTGTATGCCAACAGCATCACAAAAAAACAGGAGGCATACTGGCCTCCTGTTTTTTTCAGCGGTGAATATTAACCCAGCTGTCTGCGCGCATTACGGAAGATGCGCATCCATGGGCCATCCTCGCCCCACTCTGCCGGATGCCAGGAGTTGCTGACGGTACGGAATACGCGCTCCGGATGCGGCATCATGATAGTGACGCGACCACTTTCGTTGGTCACGGCGGTGATGCCGTTCGGTGAGCCATTCGGGTTAGCCGGATAGGTTTCTGTAACCTTGCCGAAGTTATCGACAAAGCGCAGGGCCACCAACCCTTTCGACTCCAGCGCCGCCAGATGCGCAGCGTCGCGAACCTCCACAAAGCCTTCCCCGTGCGAAACGGCGATCGGCATCTGTGAACCGGCCATGCCATCCAGCAGCAGCGACGGACTGGCGGCCACTTCGACCAGGCTGAAGCGCGCTTCAAACCGCTCTGACTGGTTGCGGACGAAGCGCGGCCAGAGGTCGCTGCCTGGAATCAGCTCGCGCAGATTTGACATCATCTGGCAGCCGTTACAGACGCCCAGCGCCAGAGTCTGCGGGCGGTGGAAGAAGGTTTCGAACGTGTCACGCACGCGCGGGTTAAACAGAATCGATTTCGCCCAGCCTTCACCGGCTCCCAGCACGTCGCCGTAGGAGAAGCCGCCGCAGGCGACCAGAGCCTGGAATCCATCCAGATCGCGGCGTCCGGCCAGCAGATCGCTCATGTGAACGTCAATCGCGGTGAAACCGGCCCGGTCAAAGGCGGCCGCCATCTCCACATGGGAGTTTACGCCCTGCTCACGCAGCACCGCCACTTTTGGCCGTGCGCCGGTGGCGATCATCGGTGCCGCCACATCTTCCTGCGGATTAAAGGTCAGATGAACGTTCAGGCCAGGATCGCTGTCGTTTTTCTTCGCGTCGTGCTCCTGATCGGCACACGCCGGGTTGTCGCGCAGGCGCTGCATCTGCCAGGTGGTTTCGGCCCACCAGGTGCGCAGCGTGGTACGGCTTTCGCTGTAGACCGCGCTTTCTCCGGCGCGGATCACGAAGCGATCGCCCGGCTGTGCGCTGCCCAGCAGATGCGTGCAGGCCGCCAGACCGTGATCTGCCAGAATCTGCTCAACCGCCGCGCGATCGGCGGCGTTGATCTGGATCACCGCACCCAGCTCTTCGGTGAACAGCACGGACAGGGCGTCGCTGCCCAGCGAGGCAATATCCACGTCGACGCCGCAGTGACCCGCAAAGGCCATCTCCGCCAGCGTCACCAGCAGACCGCCGTCGGAACGGTCGTGATAGGCCAGCAGTTTCTGCTCAGCCACCAGCGCCTGAATCGCATTGAAGAAGCCGGCGAGCTGCGTGGCATCACGCACGTCGGCCGGCTTGTCGCCGAGCTGACGATAGACCTGCGACAGCGCGGTGGCGCCCAGCGTGTTCGCCCCGTTGCCAAGGTCGATCAGCAGCAGCAGGTTATCCTGATCGGCCTGCAGCTGTGGCGTCACCGTGCGACGGACATCTTCGACACGTGCAAAGGCGGTGATCACCAGCGACAGCGGCGAGGTCATCTCACGCTGCTCGGTGCCTTCCTGCCAGCGGGTTTTCATCGACATCGAATCTTTGCCAACCGGGATGGTGATCCCAAGCGCCGGGCAAAGCTCTTCGCCGACCGCTTTCACCGCCGCATATAACCCGGCATCTTCACCCGGATGACCGGCTGCGGACATCCAGTTGGCCGAAAGCTTCACGCGCTTCAGTGAACCAATCTGGGTAGCCGCCAGGTTTGTCAGAGCTTCACCGACCGCCAGACGTCCCGATGCCGCAAAGTCCAGCAGCGCCACCGGCGATCGTTCGCCCAGCGCGAAAGCTTCGCCGTGATAGCTGTCGAGGCTGGCGGTGGTAACCGCGCAGTTCGCCACCGGGATCTGCCACGGACCGACCATCTGGTCACGCGCGACCATGCCGGTCACGCTGCGGTCACCGATGGTGATCAGGAACGTTTTCTCTGCCACAGCGGGCAGATGCAGAACGCGGTTCACCGCATCGACCAGCGTAATCCCCTCACGCTGCAGGGCGATGCCCTGAACCTGCTGGCTGACCACATCCCGCGTCATCTTCGGCGTTTTGCCCAGCAGAACATCAAGCGGCATATCGATCGGCTTATTGCCGAAGTGACTGTCTTCCAGGCTCAGATGCAGCTCTTCGGTCGCTTCACCGATGACCGCGAACGGCGCGCGCTCGCGCTGGCAGATCGCCTCAAACTGCGCCAGCTGGTCGGGCGCCACGGCCATCACATAACGTTCCTGCGATTCGTTGCACCACACTTCCAGCGGGCTCATACCAGGCTCATCGCTCAGAATGTCGCGCAGGTTGAAGCGGCCGCCACGGCCACCGTCGCTGACCAGCTCCGGCATGGCGTTGGAGAGACCGCCAGCGCCCACGTCGTGAATAAACAGAATCGGGTTTTTGTCGCCCAGCTGCCAGCAGCGGTCAATCACTTCCTGACAGCGGCGTTCCATCTCCGGGTTGTCACGCTGAACCGAGGCGAAGTCGAGATCGGCATCCGACTGACCTGAGGCCATTGATGAGGCCGCGCCGCCGCCCAGACCGATATTCATAGCCGGACCGCCCAGCACCACCAGCTTCGCGCCTACGGAAATTTCGCCTTTCTGCACGTGGTCGGCACGGATGTTACCGATGCCGCCCGCCAGCATAATCGGCTTGTGATAGCCGCGCAGTTCAGTACCGTTGTGGCTGGTCACCTGCTCTTCATAAGTACGGAAGTACCCGTTCAGGGCAGGACGACCAAACTCGTTGTTAAACGCCGCGCCACCCAGCGGGCCTTCGGTCATGATCTCCAGCGCGCTGACGATACGGTCCGGTTTGCCGAAGTTCTCTTCCCACGGCTGTTCGAAGCCCGGGATGCGCAGGTCTGAAACCGAGAAGCCCACCAGGCCCGCTTTTGGCTTGGAGCCGCGTCCGGTAGCGCCCTCGTCACGGATTTCACCACCGGAACCGGTCGCCGCACCTGGCCATGGCGAGATCGCCGTGGGGTGGTTGTGCGTTTCAACTTTCATCAGAATGTGTGCGGCTTCCTGATGCCAGCGATACGCATCTTCTCCGGCGTCTGCAAAGAAGCGGCCCACCTCTGAGCCTTCCATGACAGCGGCGTTATCTTTATAGGCAGAGAGCACGTAGTCCGGCGTCTGCTCCATCGTATTCTTGATCATCTTAAACAGCGACTTCGGCTGCTTCTCGCCGTCAATCACCCAGTCGGCGTTGAAGATCTTGTGACGGCAGTGCTCCGAGTTCGCCTGAGCAAACATATAGAGTTCGATGTCGTTCGGATTGCGGCCCAGGGCAGTAAACGCCGCCACCAAGTAGTCGATTTCATCGTCCGCCAGCGCCAGCCCCAGGGTGGTGTTTGCCTGGACCAGCGCCTCACGGCCCTCGCCCAGCAGATCCACACTTTTCACCGGCTGCGGCGCATGGTGCGCGAAGAGCTGCTCAGCCTGTGCCAGATCGCTGAAGACCGTTTCCATCATCCGATCGTGCAGCAGCGTACCCAGCGTCTGCCACTGCGCTTCCGTCAGCTGCGGTGCCTGCACATAAAAGGCCAGGCCGCGCTCCAGACGACGCACCTGCGGCAGTCCGCAGTTGTGGGCTATATCGGTAGCTTTGGAGGACCAGGGGGAAATGGTGCCGGGACGTGGCGTGACCAGCAGCAGACGCCCCTGTGGGGCATGTTCAGCCAGCGAGGGACCATATTTCAGCAGGCGCTGCAGACGGCTCTGTTCGTCGGCGCTTAAGGGCGTGCTGACATCAGCAAAATGGATGTACTCAGCGTAAATATCACTCACCGGCAGATGAGCGTCCTGAAAGCGGGTCAGCAGTTTGTTTACACGAAATGCCGACAGGGCGGGCGAACCACGCAGAATTTCCATTAATAAGTCTCTCGTCAGGGCGCCGGGGGACGCAAATTGGGCGCAACAGGGAAAACGGGGCGTATTATAGAGAAAGCGACCTCGCGACGAAACCGTTTGCGCAGAATTTTTGGCTACCCGGATTTGCCTGAATTTTGCACAAAAGCTGCTATAAAAGTTGCTCAGCGTCATTTTGTTGCGCAGAATGCCCCTCGCTCTGGGAGTTCAAAGAAGATAAATACTGCCTTTAAAAGACAGAGGCCTTAGAGCCAGCGAGAGATAACTATTTGAAACGCCTAAAATTTAACTATCTGTTTATCGGTCTGGTTGCCGTGCTGCTCGCGTTGGCGCTGTGGCCATCCGTCCCCTGGTATGGGGGCGGTCAGGACGCGATTTCACAGATCAAATCACGGGGAGTGCTGCGTGTCAGTACCATCAATTCCCCCTTAACTTACTACACAGTGAACCACTCTCCGGCCGGTATGGATTATGAGCTGGCAAAACGCTTCGCCGATTATCTGGGCGTGAAACTTAAGGTGACGGTTCGTCCCAACCTGAGCGACCTGTTTGACGATCTGGATGATGGCAAAGCTGACGTGCTGGCTGCGGGCCTGAACTACAACCGCGAGCGCCTGACCCGTTATCAGACCGGGCCGGGTTACTACAATGTTTCGCAGCAGCTGGTCTATCGTGTGGATAAGCCACGGCCTAAAAACCTCGGTGATTTAAAGGGGCGGCTGACGGTCGCCTCCGGTTCGGCCTATCTCTCCACGCTGAAGAGCGCGCGCTCCAGTCAGTTCCCCGATCTGGACTGGGCAATCGCCACCGATCAGAGTCCTAAAGCCCTGCTGGAAGCGGTGGCAGATGGCAAACTCGACTACACGATTGGCGATTCTGTGACAATCGCCCTGCTGCAGCGCATCTATCCGCAGCTGGCGGTAGCGTTCGACGTGACCGATGAAGAGCCGGTGACCTGGTATGTACGGCACAGCGATGATGACAGCCTGAATGCCGCGATGCTCGACTTCTTTAATGGTATGGGCGAGGAAGGGGCGATGGCGCGGCTGGAGGAGAAATATCTCGGCCATGTCGGCACCTTTGATTATGTCGATACCCGCACCTTCCTGCGCGCCATCGACAATACGCTGCCCGACATCAGACCGCTGTTTGAGAAGTATGCCACCAGCATCGACTGGCGGCTGCTGGCGGCGATCGCCTACCAGGAGTCGCACTGGAATCCGCAGGCCACCTCGCCTACCGGCGTGCGCGGCATGATGATGCTGACCCGCAATACCGCCGACAGTCTGGATGTGGGCGACCGGACCGATCCGGAACAGAGCATTCGCGGCGGCAGCCAGTACCTGCAGGATATGATGCTGAAGGTGCCGCAGACCATCCCGGAGGATGAGCGCATCTGGTTTGCGCTGGCGGCCTATAACATGGGCTATGCCCATCTGCTGGATGTGCGCAAGCTGACGGCCCGCCAGGGCGGTAACCCCGATAGCTGGGCGGATGTGAAGCTGCGTCTGCCGATGCTGAGCCAGAAGCGTTACTACGCGCAGACGACATACGGTTATGCGCGTGGACATGAAGCCTATAACTATGTGGAGAATATCCGCAAATATCAGATAAGCCTGGTGGGCTATCTGCAGGAGCAGGAGAAGCGCCTGGCACGGCAGGCGGAGGCGCAGGCAGAGCTGGCTAAAGGTTATCCGGCGGTCGAACCAACGATTGCCATGAACTAACCCTGACGCTGCGCCTGACGCAGCGCTTTTTTCTGTTCGCGACGCATACGGAAAAAGTCGCTCAGCATCGCTGCACACTCTTCCGCCAGCACGCCGCTGTGCAGTTCAACCTGATGGTTCATGCCCGGATGGCCGAGCACATCCAGCAGCGACCCCGCTGCCCCGCTTTTAATATCGTGGGCCCCATAAACCAGCCGGGTAATGCGGCTGTGTACCATCGCACCGGCGCACATCACGCACGGCTCCAGCGTGACGTAGAGCGTGGTATCCAGCAGACGGTAATTCTCCAGCACCTTGCCGCCCTGCCGCAGCGCCATGATCTCCGCATGCGCCGTGGGATCGTGCTGGCCGATGGGGCGGTTCCACCCTTCACCAATCACCCGATCGTTCTGCACCAGCACGGCACCGACCGGCACCTCGCCCTGCGCCCAGGCACGACGCGCCAGCTCAAGCGCATGGCGCATCCAGTATTCATCTTGTTGTTTCATGCAGACCACTCCGGGCGACTGAAAAGCGGCGCATTATAGCGATCTCCTCCTGCGTGTCGAAACTTATTCCAGCTGTTGCAGCTCACCCGCAGGCGTCACGCGCCAGCGATGCTGACAGAAAAACAGTAATGGGTTGTCCTGCTTGCTGTCGCTGTAGCCGCTATAAAGCTGCAATGGCGTGCCGATTTTCTCCTCGAGCTGCGCCACCTTTTCATGGCCCAGGCAGCGCATCGACAGCACCCGGCCGCCCCAGCCGCGCTGCATCTGGCTGGCGATCAGTTTTACCCGCGGCAGAAACGCCGAGTCGTAATAGACCTGCTCCACCAGCGACTGCGGCGATCCGGTGATCAGCCAGACATCCGCATCATCACTGCCCAGATAGTCGGTCAGGCGCTGCTGCACCACCGGAAAGGCTCTGACGCGCAGGCGGAACCACTGTGCAAATTCCGCTTCCAGCTGCAGCAGGGTCTGTTCTGATCGGCCGAAGGTAATCGACCAGAGCAACAGGCTCATGGGCCAGCGGGCGGCCCGCCCCTTTAGCAGTAAACCGATCCCGACCACCGGCAGCAGTGGCACAACCAGCAGCAGGTTAAGCGGGCGGCGACGCAGCAGATAGCGCATAAAAGTGCCAAACATGTCCTGCTGGTGCAGTGTGCCATCCAGGTCAAAAAATACGATGCGACGATGTGTTCCCCTGGTCAAACAACTCTCCTTCAGACAGATTCCGGGATGATAAAGAGTAGTGTAGCCATCATCAGGCGGCTCGGCGATGCGTGTCATTTTTAATTCCGATGACTACAATGCCTGATGAATAGTTTATTCTTCTCCGATTATTTCTGAATGATGAGGATTGGGCATGAGTTCACTGCTGCGCATTCGCCAGCTTTATCCACGTCTGGCCCTGAACGAGCGTCGGCTGGCGGATTTTTTACTGTCACAACCCGATCGGGCGCGCCATCTGAGCTCACAGAAGCTGGCGGAAGAGGCTGGCGTCAGTCAGTCGAGTGTCGTCAAATTTGCCCAGAAGCTGGGTTACAAAGGTTTTCCGGCGTTGAAGCTGGCCCTGAGTGAGTCGCTGGCGGACAAGGATGCCATTACCGTGCATAACCATATTCTCAGCGACGACCCGCTCAAGATGGTGGGTGAAAAGTTGCTGAC
Organism: Pantoea sp.; assembly: GCF_032114055.1. Lineage (GTDB taxonomy): Bacteria > Pseudomonadota > Gammaproteobacteria > Enterobacterales > Enterobacteriaceae > Pantoea. The sequence goes on along the minus strand of NZ_DAMCTB010000009.1, from coordinate 80,452 downwards.
CGAAAAGCTTTCGGCGATCCGCGCCACGCTGGATATCAACAGTGAAGAGAAGCTTAATGACGTGCTACAGCTGCTGAAAAATGCCCGGCGTATTCTGCTGGTGGGCATCGGCGCCTCAGGGCTGGTGGCAAAAGATTTTTCCTGGAAGCTGATGAAAATTGGCATTAATGCGGTCGCCGAGCAGGACATGCACGCGCTGCTGGCCAGCGTTCAGGCGATGGGGCCTGGCGATGTACTGCTCGCTATCTCCTACACCGGCGAGCGACGCGAGATCAATCTGGCGGCGCAGGAAGCCGTGCAGGTGGGAGCCGATGTGGTAGCCTTTACCGGCTTCACCCCCAACTCGCTACAGCAGAGCGCCAGTTACTGTCTCTATACGGTGGCTGAAGAGCAGAGCACGCGCAGCGCAGCAATTTCCTCTACCACGGCGCAGCTGGCCCTGACCGATCTGCTGTTTATGGCGCTGGTGCAGAACGACCCGGAACGCGCCTCCAGCCATATCCGTCACAGCGAGGCGCTGGTGAAAAAGCTGGTCTGATCATCAGCAGTACGTATAATACCCGCGCTTTTTCTGTTGTTATCAGGTGGGGAAAATGGCGCTGTTGATTACATCCCGATGCATTAACTGCGATATGTGTGAACCGGAGTGCCCGAACCAGGCCATTTCGCTGGGTGATGCGATCTATGAGATCGATGCCAGCCGCTGTACCGAATGCGTTGGTCACTATGAGGTGCCGACCTGTCAGCAGGTCTGCCCTATCGACAACACCATCATTACTGACCCACAGCACATCGAATCACGCGATGCGCTGTGGGAGAAGTTTGTGCTGCTGCACGGCTAGCTTTCGATAATCACCGTGGCACAGGCGTAGTGACGCTCATCAGCCAGCGTGACGTGAACCCGGTTCACCCCCAGGTTCTGCGCCACTTCCGCCGCATGCTGGAAGAAACGTAATCCCGGTTTGCCCAGCGCATCGTTGTAAACTTCAAATTGATTAAACGCCAGCCCGCCGCGAATGCCGGTACCAAAGGCTTTAGCCGCTGCCTCTTTGACCGCAAACCGCTTGGCGAGAAAGCGCACCGGCTGATGATGGGCCTGATACTGCTGCCATTCCGCTTCGCTCAGGACCCGACGCGCCAGCCTGTCACCTGTGCGTTCAATCACCCCGGCGATGCGTTCAATCTCAACGATGTCGGTGCCCAGTCCCAGAATAGCCATCAGCGACGCGCTTCACGCAGTAGCTGTTTCATCTCTCTGACGGCATCCGGCAGGCCACTCATCACGGCACGGCCGATGATGGCATGGCCGATGTTCAGTTCGTGCATTTCCGGCAGCGCCGCAATTGGCAGCACGTTGTGGTAGGTCAGACCGTGACCGGCATTCACCTTCAGCCCCAGGCTGGCGGCAAAGGTCGCGGCGTGACGGATACGCGCCAGCTCGGCGTCGCGTGCCCGTCCCTCTGGGGCTTCGGCGTAGGCGCCGGTGTGAATCTCGATATAGGGCGCGCCGCTGGCCACCGCCGCCTCAATCTGGCGATGATCGGCATCGATAAACAGCGACACCAGAATCCCCGCGTCACTCAGCAGACGCACGGCCGCGTTCATCTTCTCCTGCTGCCCGGCCACATCCAGACCGCCTTCGGTCGTCACTTCCTGACGCTTTTCCGGCACCAGACAGCAGAAATGGGGGCGGATGTCACAAGCGATGCCGATCATCTCGTCGGTGACCGCCATCTCCAGATTCATGCGCGTCTGAATGGTGTCACGCAGGATACGCACGTCGCGGTCGGTGATGTGGCGACGATCTTCGCGCAGGTGAACGGTAATACCATCCGCGCCCGCCTGCTCGGCGATAAACGCCGCCTGCACCGGATCAGGATAGTTTGTGCCACGGGCGTTTCGCACCGTGGCAATGTGATCGATATTGACGCCTAACAGCAACTCAGCCATGACCATCCTCACTTCTTTTCCATCGTGATGTTGAGTGTACCGCGCAGACCCCGCAGGCGGTACAACCCGCGCTATTCATCTGCCTGTTCAGGCTTTTTCTTCGGGACAAACTGGCGGAACAGCTCCTGACTTTTCAGCGGCTTGCCGCCCAGATAGGGCTTCAGGGCGATGCGGGTAAATCGCTTGGCGGCGCGCAGCGTGGCGGCGTCCGGAAAATCCCGCTCATACAGGGCGCGCAGTTCGCGGCCGGTAAAGCTGCGCTGCCCTACCACCAGGCTGGCGATAAATCCGCGCTCTTCACGGTAGCTGTAAGTCATCTCATCGGTGACCGGTTCGCCGCTGCCGGCGCAGTGCAGGAAATCGACGCCGTATCCCAGATGACCGAGCAGCGCCAGTTCGAAACGGCGCAGCGCCGGTTCCGGCTGGCCGTGAGTAGAGGCTAACGCCTGGAGGCAGTTAAGATAATCAAAGAAGAGTTCGGAGAAGGGAAACTCCTGCTGCAGCACGCGGGAGACCAGCTCATTGACGTAAAGACCGCAGTAGAGCGTAATGCCGCTGAGCGGTAAAGCCAGCGACACCGCTTCGGCATTGCGCAGGGTTTTGACTTCACCGCGCCCGCTCCAGCGCACCAGCAGCGGGGTAAAGGGCTGTAACGCACCTTTCAGCTGCGAGCGCCGCGACCGGGCGCCCTTGGCCAGCACCCGCACCCGCCCTTCGCTTTCGCTGAACAGGTCGAGCAGCAGACTGGTTTCGCTGTAGGGACGACTATGCAGCACAAAGGCGCGTTGCCAGCCTTCCATTGAATCAGAGATCGTCTGTATAACCCAGGCTACGCAGCGCACGTTCGTCGTCTGCCCAACCGGATTTCACTTTCACCCACAGTTCGAGATGCACTTTAGCTTCAAACATCTCTTCCATATCCCTGCGCGCTTCGGTGCCGATAACTTTGATTTTGGCACCTTTGTTGCCAATCACCATCTTCTTCTGGCCTTCGCGCTCAACCAGAATCAGGCCATGGATGTCATAGCCGCCACGTTCGTTAGTGACGAAACGCTCGATTTCCACTGTGACAGAGTAAGGCAGCTCAGCGCCCAGGAAGCGCATCAGTTTCTCGCGGATTATCTCTGAGGCCATGAAACGCTGAGAGCGGTCGGTGATGTAATCTTCCGGGAAGTGATGATCGGCCTGCGGCAGATGCTTACGGGTAATCGCCGCGATGGTGTCGACGTTCTTGCCGCTTTCCGCCGAGATTGGCACGATATCAAGGAAGTTCATCTGCTGACTGAGGAACTGCAGATGCGGCAGCAGGACAGTTTTATCCTGGATGTTGTCAACCTTGTTGACCGCCAGTACCACCGGCACCTTGTTGCCGCGCAGTTTGTTCAACACCATCTCATCATCGGGTGTCCAGCGCGTGCCTTCGACCACGAAGATCACCAGCTCGACGTCGCCGATTGAACTGCTGGCAGCGCGGTTCATCAGACGGTTAATCGCGCGCTTCTCTTCCATGTGCAGACCGGGGGTGTCGACGTAGATCGCCTGATAGTCACCCTCGGTGTGAATGCCCATGATGCGGTGACGCGTGGTTTGCGGCTTGCGTGAGGTGATCGACACCTTCTGCCCCAGCAACTGGTTCAGTAAGGTGGATTTACCGACGTTGGGTCGGCCAACAATCGCGACAAAGCCGCAATAAGTAACGTTTTCGCTCATTCGAGTCCTGAATTGTTCAGCGCCTGAAAAGACGCCGAAAGAGTGCTATTTAAATCGTGTGTCATTCAGCGTCTGCTGACGCCGGGACAGCTCTGCATCCGGTGTAATCACGCCACAGCGGACGCCGGCAGAGCTATTCGAGACCTAGTTTTATCAGCGCCTGTTCCGCTGCTGCCTGCTCAGCTTTACGGCGGCTGGAGCCGACACCGACAACCGGCTCGGCCATGCCACTCACCTGACAGTGAATGGTAAATTCCTGATCGTGGGCTTCGCCACGGACCTGCACCACCAGATAACTGGGCAGCGGCAGATGACGTCCCTGCAGATACTCCTGCAGTCGCGTTTTCGGATCTTTTTGCTTGTCGCCCGGACTGATTTCGTCGAGGCGGGTCTGATACCAGTCGAGGATCAGCTGCTCGACCCGTTCGATACTGCTGTCGAGGAAGATACCGCCAATCAGCGCTTCCACCGTATCGGCCAGAATCGATTCGCGACGGAAACCGCCGCTTTTCAGCTCGCCCGGCCCTAAACGCAGGCACTCGCCGAGATCGAATTCGCGCGCCATCTCCGCCAGCGTGTTACCGCGCACCAGCGTGGCACGCATGCGGCTCATGTCACCTTCATCAACCCGTGGGAAGCGGTGATAAAGCGCATTCGCAATCACATAGCTAAGAATGGAGTCGCCAAGAAACTCCAGGCGTTCATTGTGCTTACTGCTGGCGCTGCGGTGAGTCAGGGCCTGCTGTAACAGTTCCGAATGAGTAAAAGTGTAGCCCAGTTTGCGCTGAAGCTTGTTAATCAGGATGGGGTTCATGCGATTCCAGTTCTTTGTTGCGTCTGTGACTCTGCATACCAAACGGGGCTGACATTCCAGCACGTTCCGTTTGGTGTGCAGTGGCCTCCCTGAGGAGGCCACCCGATTTGCCTGTTAATCAGACAATAATTTAGTGGATACCGCCAATGCGACTGAATCGCACGCCGGTTGGCCACTGCCCTTCTTGTTTTTCAAAGCTCATCCAGATAGCCACCGCTTTACCCACCAGATTACGTTCCGGGACAAAGCCCCAGTAACGGCTGTCTGCGCTGTTATCGCGGTTGTCGCCCATCATAAAGTATTGCCCTTTCGGCACCACCCAGGTCGCCTGCGGCTGACCTGGCTGCTGATAATACATGCCCGCCTGACTCTGCGCTTCGTTAACCAGCAGAATGTCATGTGTGACGTTGCCGATCGTCTCTTTACGGGTTCCCAGGCGCAGTCCGCCGCGCAGCGTATCGCCCTGCGGCACCTGATAGAAGCCATTGCCGGTTTCGTTGCCATCAAAGCCGCTGAAGGTCTGAATAAAGTTGCTCGGCCGAACGTCAGTGTAGGTCACCGGTAACGCCGACACGCAGGCTTTTTCGTCAGAACAGGCTGGTTTCACCGTCAGCGTTTTGCTGTAAGGATCATAGATGACTTTGTCGCCCGGCAGGCCAATAACGCGCTTAATATAGTCCAGACTCGGATCTTTCGGGTATTTGAATACCGCGATATCACCGCGTTTTGGCTGACCGGTTGGGATCAGCGTGGTCTGGGTAATGGGATCCTTTATGCCGTAGGCAAACTTCTCCACCAGGATAAAGTCGCCAATCAGCAGGGTCGGCATCATCGAACCCGACGGGATCTGGAAAGGTTCATAGATAAACGAACGCACGATGAAAACCACAGCCAGCACCGGAAACACGGAAGCGGTGGTTTCAACCCAGCCAGGCTGAGAAGAGACCTTCGCCAGCGTTTTGCTGTCGAGTGCATTACCGGTCTGCGCCTGGGCCGCCGCCTGTTTCGCACGACGCTCAGGCGCCCATTTAAAGCGATCAATAACCCAGACGATGCCAGTAATCAGCGTCGCTATCGCCAGAATCAGGGCGAACATGTTAGCCATCAGAAATCCTTATTTGCTGTCCTTACCGACATGCAGAATGGCGAGGAACGCTTCCTGTGGCAGCTCAACGTTACCTACCTGCTTCATGCGCTTCTTACCATCTTTCTGTTTCTGCAACAGTTTCTTCTTACGACTGACATCGCCGCCATAACATTTGGCCAGCACGTTTTTGCGCAACTGTTTCACCGTTGAACGCGCGATGATGTGGTTGCCGATGGCCGCCTGAATCGCGATGTCGAACTGCTGACGAGGGATGAGATCTTTCATCTTCTCAACCAGATCGCGTCCGCGATAAGGCGCGTTGTCGCGGTGAGTAATCAGCGCCAGCGCATCCACACGCTCAGAGTTAATCAAAACGTCAACGCGCACCATGTCAGAAGGCTGGAAGCGTTTGAAGTTGTAATCCAGCGAGGCGTAACCGCGTGACGTTGATTTCAGACGGTCGAAGAAGTCGAGCACCACTTCTGCCATCGGAATTTCGTACGTCAGCGCAACCTGCTTGCCGTGATAAACCATGTTGGTCTGCACGCCACGCTTCTCAATACAGAGCGTGATGACGTTGCCCAGATACTCCTGCGGCAGCAGCATGTGACATTCCGCAATCGGCTCACGCAGCTCTTCGATGTTGTTCAGCGGCGGCAGCTTAGAGGGGCTGTCGACATACACGACTTCACCACTGGTGGTCATGACTTCATACACGACCGTTGGTGCCGTAGTGATCAGATCAAGATCGTATTCGCGCTCCAGACGCTCCTGAATGATCTCCATGTGCAGCAGACCCAGGAAGCCGCAGCGGAAGCCAAAGCCCAGCGCCGTTGAGCTTTCTGGCTCATAGAACAGCGAGGCGTCGTTCAGGCTCAGTTTGCCGAGCGCGTCACGGAAAGCTTCATAGTCATCAGAGCTGATCGGGAACAGACCGGCATAGACCTGCGGCTTCACTTTTTTAAAGCCTGGCAACGCTTTGTCTGCCGGATTACGCGCGGTGGTCAGCGTATCGCCCACAGGCGCGCCGAGGATGTCTTTGATGGCGCAGACCAGCCAGCCCACTTCACCGCATTTCAGTTCAGTGCGATCGACCTGTTTTGGCGTAAAGATCCCCAGACGGTCAGCGTTGTAGGTCTGACCGGTGCTCAGGACTTTGATCTTATCGCCCTTGCGCATGGTGCCGTTTTTCACGCGCACCAGCGAGACGACACCCAGGTAGTTATCGAACCAGGAGTCAATGATCAGTGCCTGCAGCGGGCCATCAGGATCGCCTTCCGGCGGTGGAATATCCCGTACCAGGCGTTCCAGCACATCCGGTACGCCTACGCCGGTCTTGGCGGAACAGCGCACGGCATCGGCGGCATCGATACCGACGATATCTTCAATCTCCTGCGCGGCGCGCTCAGGATCGGCGGCAGGCAGGTCAATCTTGTTCAGAACCGGCACCACTTCCAGATCCATCTCCATCGCGGTGTAGCAGTTCGCCAGTGTCTGCGCTTCAACACCCTGACCCGCATCCACCACCAGCAGTGCGCCTTCACAGGCTGCCAGTGAGCGGGAGACCTCGTAAGAGAAGTCGACGTGGCCCGGAGTATCGATGAAATTGAGCTGGTAAGTTTCGCCGTCTTGCGCGTGATAATCGAGTGTCACGCTCTGGGCTTTGATGGTAATGCCACGCTCACGCTCCAGATCCATTGAATCGAGAACCTGCGCAGCCATCTCACGGTCAGTGAGGCCACCACAAATCTGAATAAGGCGGTCAGAGAGCGTAGATTTGCCATGGTCGATGTGAGCGATGATGGAGAAATTTCTTATGTGCTTCATTTATTGAGATATCTTCGCTTAAAATTCAGTTTAAAATCTGAGCACAGACACATTCAGGAAGATCGCTCTTTACCCACAATCCTGTCAGCCTCATTAATGACGACGCATATTACACTGTTAACGCCGCGCATAAAAGAATGGAACGTGGTGGAAGCGAAACAGAAATCTGCGCAGGGCAGAACAGACAAAGGCCGCGGGAGGCGCGGCCTGGACACAGGTTACGCTTCGCTTTCAACGCGCAGCGCATCGGGCGGCAAGGCGATGTTGAGAATGACGGGCTGAAAGGCTTCGCGGTCGCCAAATTTCATCGAAACACCTTTGGCGACGATGAAGCCACCGACACCGCCCAGCAGTGCGCCACAGGCAGCCGCCAGATCGCTGCCGAAGAGCGACTGAAACAGGCCCGCCAGCAGGAAAAGCCCAAAAAGCGGTGTCATGTAGACCAGCAGTGCTGACCCGAGCAGGCTGCTCTCCTTAATGCCCAGTTCGATACGCTGTCCCGGCTGCAGTGGTTTGCTGCTGGCGATCTGCATGACGTGCGCATTCTTTGGGCCGAGCTTGTTGAGCATGTGGCTGCCGCAGCCTTTACGTGCCTGGCAGCTGTTGCAGGAGGTTTTTGCTTCAGTGTGCAGCGTGGCGATGCCATCCTGCCATGCCACCACGGTGGCCCATTCTCTCATCATTTTTGTGACCCCAGATCAATGCTGTCTGCAATGCGTTTGGCAGTGGATGGCGGCAATTCGCCGATCACCGCAATTTCGCTATTATTGCGCACAACGGTCTGGACTGTGCGACGCCCAGTGCGCAATGTCTGCGTATTGCTGGTTTTATCGGCTGGCGTCACGTTAATCGCAAAGCTAAACAGGCCATCGCTGTAGAGCTTCGACTCCATATTTTTATTCAGTCCCGGCAGCGTACGACGGTTCTGCGATACCAGCGACATCCCGGCGGGTAGCCAGCCTGGCTGCCAGCTGAGCGTCACCGCGTCGCCTTTCGGCACGGAGAGCGACGGCGGCAGATTTGCCTTTTCCAGTCCCTGCATCAGGTTACGCACCCCCTCATCCACCGCAAAGCTGATGACGCGGAACTGCTCCAGCGTTTCGCCATCGCGATCGAGCAGATCGATGCGCAGCGGCAGCCGGGTATCCACATCCAGCCAGACCACATAACTGTAGCGGGTGCCATCACGCGACACGATGCGCAGCACATCGCACATCTGATCGGCGATGCGCGAACGACCAACAGTGATGAAATCATAGGCAGAAGAAAGCCTGCCGAAATCAGCAAAAATCACCGAAGGTAATGCATCGATAATATGCGTGCCAGGGAGGGAAAAGGGATCGAGTCCGGGTTCGAAGTAGCTGATATCGTTGCCACGCTGGATCACTTCCCGACGCGGCCCGTCCATCTGCAGCAGCTGCGCAAATATCCGGTTATCGATCACCGCGTGACGATAACGCAGCGATTCAATGCCGATGCGTGAGACGTTGATATAGGCGAATTCGTAGTTGAGGTTCTGGCTCGCCTGTTCCATCTGCTGTAATAGCGCCCCGGACGCAGAATTTTGCGCCGGGGCTGCAGATGACCATAACAGGCTGCCTGCCAGCAGGCTAACAGCATACCAAAGCGGCTTCATTACTGCTGCTGCTGTCCTAATGACTGGTTGCCGGGAACATCAACCTGTGCCTGTTTTGGCGCACTGGTTTCAAACTGCAGCTGATCCGCATGCAGACGACGCTGGAGTTCATAATCCTGCAGCATAGCATTTACACGACGACGCTGGTCCTGAACCTGCTGATTCGCGCTGTTGGTATCAAACGCATCAGAAGGCACACCCAGGCTGACCGGCGAGGCTTTGCCCATCATCGGCAGCGTGTTAAAAACCGGTGAGTCAGACGTCTGTGTGGCGCTACCCTGCGGCTGGTTGTAGTGCTGAACGCCAACAATCACCGCCAGAGAAACACAGGCCGCAACGCCCACCTGCGTCAACTGTGCAGCCCATGGACGCGCTTTTTTCCAGAAGGGCATTTTTTCCCAGCGGGAAGGTTCTGGCTGAGCTTCCGGAATCAGCGTGGTTACCGTACGCAGCGGTTCTTTTTCAATGGCGGCCGCGACGCGCGCAGAGATATCAAAATGCAGCTGCTCGCCGACATCGCCGCGCATCGTGTCACGAATGAGATGATAGCTCGCCCAGCTTTTCTGTAATTCTGCGTCCTTAGATAAGGCGGAAAACAGCTCGTTATCTAAGGTTTCACCATCCATTAAAGCGGAAAGTTTTTCTTTCTGCATGCCTGTGTACCCTTCCAGTAGCCGTTATCACTAACGTTGGATAAGCGGTTGAACTTTGTTATCAATGGCCTCTCGTGCACGAAATATACGTGATCGAACAGTGCCTACCGGGCAATCCATGATGACGGCGATCTCTTCATAACTCAGACCGTCCAGTTCCCTGAGGGTGATTGCCATACGCAAATCCTCGGGTAGCGCCTCGATGGTACGAAAGACAATTTGTTTCAATTCGTCAGACAACATTAAGTTCTCAGGGTTCGAAATTTCTTTTAATGCACTCGCACTTTCGAAATTTTCCGCATCAATTGCATCCACGTCACTGGATGGCGGACGTCGCCCCTGAGCAACCAGGTAATTTTTCGCTGTGTTAACCGCAATGCGGTACAGCCAGGTATAAAACGCGCTATCGCCCCGGAATGAGTCCAGCGCGCGATACGCTTTAATAAAGGATTCCTGTACAACGTCTGGTACGTCGCCCGAAGGAACATAGCGTGAAACCAAACTCGCCACTTTGTGCTGGTAACGAATCACCAGTAAGTTAAACGCCTTTTGATCTCCCTTCTGTACCCGCTCGACAAGGACCTGATCCGTTAACTGCTCGCTCATCCGAGGTAATGTCTCCCCAAATTCTAAATGCATAAAGTAACTGCCAGCACATCTCATTATTCTGAGCAAGCATGCGCTTAGAGTTGTGATGTGGTGCGAAGTTCACTTTTCGCCCTGATATTTACTGCTCCAGTGGCCGCTACACGGGTTGTTCGTTTTCGTTCAGTGTAAGGAGCACAAATCGCAGGCAGATTAACCTATGACGACAGCTTTTTCATCATTAAATCAATCAGGTTTTATGTGTTTGCTATAAAAAACAAAATGAGCAGACGTGCTGTTTTAACTCCTTGATTACCAGCAATTTCAGGAATACCTCCGCCGAAAAGCCCCGCCGCCTGTTTAAAATACTTCACAGAATACCCGTTCCGGCTTATGCTCAGACCAGTCCTTGTTTAGTAAATTAAACATTATGATAAAAACAACCCCGGATTATCAGTGTGATGTTTTGATTGTCGGCAGCGGTGCTGCCGGACTGTCGCTGGCGTTACGGCTGGCCAGACAGTATCAGGTAACGGTTCTCAGTAAAGCGCAGGTTAATGAGGGCTCAACCCTCTATGCGCAGGGCGGTATTGCAGCCGTATTTGATGAGACGGACAGCATCGAGTCCCACATTGAAGATACGCTGATTGCCGGCGCAGGGCTGTGCGATCGCGAGGCCGTCTCCTTTGTGGCCAGCAATGCGCGCCACTGCGTGCAATGGTTGATCGACAATGGCGTGGCCTTCGACCTCGATCCTCAGGCGGCGGGCGACATGCGTTATCACCTGACGCGCGAAGGCGGCCATAGCCATCGCCGTATCCTGCACAGCGCTGACGCCACCGGTCACGCGGTGGAAACCACCCTGGTAAGCCAGGCGCTGAGCCACCCCAACATCCGGATTCTGGAGCGCACCAACGCGGTCGATCTGATCCTCTCAGACAAAAGTGGCCTGCCTGGCCCTCGCCGGGTAATCGGGGCCTGGATCTGGAACCGGAACCGCGAGCAGGTTGAAACCTGCCAGGCGCGGGCCGTGGTGGTCGCCACCGGCGGTGCGGCCAAAGTCTATCAATACACAACCAACCCCGATATCGCCTCCGGTGATGGCATTGCGATGGCGTGGCGCGCCGGCTGTCGGGTCGCTAATCTGGAGTTCAACCAGTTTCATCCGACCTGTCTGTTTCATCCCCAGGCGCAGAATTTCCTGTTAACCGAAGCATTGCGCGGCGAAGGAGCCTGGCTGTTACGTCCCGACGGCAGCCGCTTTATGCCCGACTTTGATGAACGCGCGGAGCTGGCCCCGCGCGATATCGTCGCCCGGGCTATCGACCATGAGATGAAGCGGCTTGGCGTCGACTGTATGTATCTGGATATCAGCCACCAGCCTGAAGCTTTTGTCCGCGCGCATTTCCCGATGATCTACGAGAAGCTGCTGACCTTTGGCTTTGATCTCACCAGAGAGCCAATCCCGATTGTGCCTGCCGCGCACTATACCTGTGGCGGTGTGGTCGTGGATCAGCATGGACAGACTGATGTCAGTGGTCTTTTCGCCATCGGCGAAGTGAGCTATACCGGCCTGCATGGCGCGAACCGCATGGCGTCCAATTCGCTGCTGGAGTGTCTGGTCTATGGCTGGTCCGCAGCCGAAGAGCTGATGCGTACCCTGCCCGCCATTGAGGCCGTTGCGGAACTGCCCGCCTGGGATGAGAGTCAGGTGGATGATGCGGATGAGCGCGTGGTGATCCAGCACAACTGGCACGAGCTGCGGCTTTTCATGTGGGATTACGTCGGGATTGTCCGCACGACCCGGCGACTGGAACGGGCATTACGCCGCATTACGCTGCTTCAGCAGGAGATAGATGAATATTATCGTCATTTCCGCCTCTCCAATAATCTGCTGGAGCTGCGGAACCTGGTGCAGGTAGCAGAACTGATGGTGCGCTGTGCGCTGGCGCGCAAGGAGAGTCGTGGCCTGCACTTTATCCGCGACTATCCGGCATTACTGCCGGAGGCGCTGCCGACCGTGCTGGCCCCTTCTGGCTACATAAAGAGGTAGAACGCCTGCGTCAGGCCGCACCACTCATCCGAATAGCGGGTGTCGGGCGCACGGATAGCGAGACGCTCCAGCAGCGTTTCCCCGGCCTGCGGCGAGAGCCCCAGCACGACGCGGTGTGGCGGACGATGAGCATATTCAGCCACATCCAGCCGGAAACGCAGATGCCAGCCGTCGGCCTGCGCCAGGGTGATAAATGTCTGACCAATGTCGACGGGCAGCACCACGCAGAACATCCCCTCCTCTTCGATCAGTAGCGCCGCACTGCGTAACAGCGTCTGATGGTCCAGCGAGGCCGTGGCACGGGCGCTGTCGCGGGCCACGCTGGAGCAGGCCACGCCAGGCGCAAAATAGGGCGGATTGCTGACAATCAGCGAATAACGTTTATCGCACGCTTCCGCCCAGCTGGCGATATCCTGCTGATAAACCGAGATGCGATCAGGCCAGGGGGAGAGCTGCACATTTTCCTGCGCCTGCTGCGCGGCGTCGGCATCCAGTTCAACGGCATCAATGGCGACCTGTGACGGCGTGCGCTGCGCCAGCATCAGCGCGATCAGCCCGCTGCCGCTGCCGATATCAAGAATGCGCCTGACGCTGGCAACCGGTGCCCAGGCCCCCAGCAGGATGGCATCGGTGCCCACTTTCATCGCACAGCGATCGTGCGCCACAAAAAATTGTTTAAAGGTAAATCCGTTATTGTTTAACTGTGGCCGTTTGCGCGGCTTATCCTGCATCATTCGTCACTACCATCGATTTTTCCTGCCGTCTGGCAGCGCATGAGTGTAACGTGACAGCAGCGTGATTTCACGCAACAGACAACGCCGGGTACAGCCGAAACGGATTAACAGATGAAGATTCAGTCTGATCTGTCTATAATCAGCGCCCCAAACTGAGGTAGACCATGACAGTAACCACATTTTCCGAACTCGAACTTGACGAAAGCCTGCTACAAGCGTTGCAGGAAAAAGGCTTTACGCGCCCAACAGTGATCCAGGCTGCTGCAATTCCGCCCGCACTGGAGGGCCGCGATGTTCTGGGTTCGGCACCTACCGGGACCGGGAAAACGGCCGCGTATCTGTTACCGGCCTTGCAGCATTTGCTTGATTTTCCGCGCAAGAAGTCCGGCCCGCCACGCATCCTGATTGTGACCCCGACACGCGAACTGGCGATGCAGGTTGCCGACCATGCGCGTGAGCTGGCAAAACATACCCATCTGGATATCGCCACCATCACGGGCGGCGTGGCCTATATGAACCACGCTGAAGTGTTCAGCGAAAACCAGGACATCGTGGTCGCGACCACCGGTCGCCTGCTGCAGTACATCAAAGAAGAGAACTTCGACTGCCGCGCCGTTGAGACGCTGGTGCTGGATGAAGCAGACCGTATGCTCGATATGGGCTTTGCCCAGGATATCGAAACCATTGCGGCTGAAACCCGCTGGCGCAAACAGACCCTGCTCTTTTCCGCCACGCTGGAAGGCGACAATATCCGCGACTTCGCTGAGCGTCTGCTCAACGACCCGGTGGAGCTGGAGGCCGATCCGAGCCGCCGCGAACGCAAAAAGATCCAGCAGTGGTACTACCGCGCGGACGATCTGGAGCACAAGACCAAATTACTGGTTCATCTGCTGAAACAGCCCGATGTCACGCGCAGCATTGTTTTCGTGCGCAAACGTGAACGTCTGCATGAGCTGGTGAGCTGGCTGCATGAAGCGGGGATTCGCACCAGCTATCTCGAAGGCGAAATGGTGCAGGCCAAGCGTAACGAAGCGATTAAGCGTCTGAGTGAAGGCCGCGTTAACGTGCTGGTGGCGACTGATGTCGCCGCGCGCGGTATCGATGTTGAGGATGTCAGCCATGTCTTTAACTACGACATGCCACGCACTGCTGACACCTATCTGCACCGCATCGGCCGTACGGGTCGCGCGGGCCGTAAAGGCATCGCCATTTCGCTGGTCGAAGCGCACGACTTCGTTCTGCTGGGCAAAATCACCCGTTACGTGAACGAGCCTATCAAAGCGCGTGTGATTGATGAGCTGCGCCCGGTGACGCGCGCGCCTAGCCCTAAAACCACCGGAAAACCGTCGAAAAAGGCACTGGCGAAGCGTGCAGAGAAGAAAGCGAGCGAAACGGAAAAACCCCGCGTGAAGAAACGTCATCGTGACGCTAAAAATGTCGGCAAACGTCGCAAGGCAAGCGGCACGACACCGGCGAGCGGGAATGCAGAATAAATCGTCGCCGTAATAAAAAAATCGCCTCACAGGAGGCGATTTTTTTTATTTAACAGCGCGTAACAGCCCTTTCAGCCTGTTTTTTCGCTCAACGTTCACGCCTGATGAGAGTAGAGGTCAGACATCCGGCCTCAAACTCCCTATCCCCTTAATTTATCAATGAATAATTGCTGTGTGTGCTTTGCGCGCTTTTTCAGCACCCCTTTAACCCGGGCACTTAAAGGCTTTCTGTAAAAGTACGGGTAATAACGTCGCGCTGCTGCTCTGGCGTCAGGGAATTAAAGCGCACCGCATAGCCTGAAACACGGATAGTCAGCTGCGGATAATTTTCAGGATGCTTAATGGCATCTTCCAGCGTTTCGCGGCGCAGAACGTTGACATTCAGATGTTGTCCGCCTTCCACACGAACCTGAGGCTTAATTTCAACCGGCACCTCACGATATGAGAATTCGCCCAGTTCACGGATGGCGACAACCTGATCTTCTTCATAGCCCGCTTTAGCACAAAGGCAGCGAGCTTCGCCTTTCTCTTCATCCAGCAGCCAGAATGAGTTCAGTAATTGTGGATTGCTGCATTGCGTAATCTGGATTCCAGTGATCATGATTGCGTCTCCCGGGTAATAGATGAATAAGCTGATTAAGAGGCCCCGGTATACCACCCTTCATTGCGTGCAGCTTTGACCTGTATCAACATCGGCCGGCCATAAAAAGGCATTTTGGGCTAACGTCTTGATCTTCCATCATCTTCGCCTTCAACTTAATTTGTATTAATCAAAATTATTTTACCTTCTGCTCTCTGCGCGGAACCGCTAAGCTTACGGACAATAACGTTAAGGGAGTTGAATATGGCTGAGAAGCTGACCTGGCACGATGTGCTGGCCGAAGAGAAAGAGAAACCCTATTTTGTCGAAACGCTGAAACAGGTCGCCGATCGACGTGCGGCGGGCGTGACCGTCTATCCGCCGCAGAAAGACGTTTTCAATGCTTTCCGCCTGACGGAGCTGGG
This sequence comes from Pantoea sp., assembly GCF_032114055.1. Taxonomy (GTDB): domain Bacteria; phylum Pseudomonadota; class Gammaproteobacteria; order Enterobacterales; family Enterobacteriaceae; genus Pantoea. The sequence goes on along the minus strand of NZ_DAMCTB010000009.1, from coordinate 64,905 downwards.
CGATGTCAACGTCGTCATCCTGGGTCAGGACCCTTATCACGGTCCCAATCAGGCGCACGGTCTGGCCTTCTCGGTGCTGCCCGGTGTTCAGGTGCCGCCATCACTGCAGAATATCTACAAAGAGCTGGTGCAGGATATTCCCGGCTTTGAAAAGCCTGACCACGGTTTTCTCGAAAGCTGGGCTAAACAGGGCGTGCTGCTGCTGAACACGGTGTTAACCGTTGAGGCGGGGAAGGCGCATTCGCATGCGAAATTCGGCTGGGAGACGTTTACGGACAACGTGATCGCGGCGATCAATGCGCACCGTGAAGGTGTGATTTTCCTGCTGTGGGGCTCTCATGCCCAGAAGAAAGGCAGCATCATCGATCGTCAGCGTCATCATGTGCTGCAGGCGCCGCATCCCTCGCCGCTCTCCGCGCATCGCGGCTTCTTTGGCAGTAAACACTTTTCCACGACCAATGAACTGCTGACCGCTGCCGGCAAAAAGCCGGTAGACTGGACGCCGGTCTTACCGGCTTAACGGCAGAAAGCACACGGCCGCGTCAGTGCGCGGCCGTGTGACAGGATTCAGCGATCAATCAGCCTTTGGCTTTAGACACCGCAACCATCGCCGGACGCAGCAGGCGGCCATTCAGCGTATAGCCACGCTGCATCACCAGCATGACATGGTTCGGCTCGAACTCTTCAGACTCCATCATCGACATCGCCTGATGCACTTCCGGGTTGAACGGCACACCCGTTTCCCCGACCACTTCGACGCCGAACTTACGCACGGCACCCAGCAGGCCTTTCAGGGTCAGCTCGATCCCTTCGATCATCGACGCCAGCTGAGGGTCTTCTTTGTTAGCCACTTCCAGCGCACGTTCCAGGCTGTCGATAACCGGCAGCAGTTCGTTGGCAAACTTTTCCAGCGCAAACTTGTGCGCCTTCTCAACGTCCATCTCGGTACGACGACGAATGTTCTCGATTTCAGCCTGCGCACGCAGCTGGGCATCGCGTACACCGATCTGCGACTGCGCTAATTCAGCTTCGAGCTGAGCAATACGCTCATCACGCGGATCCACCTCTGTTGCTGTCTCCGCTTCCTGAGGTTGCTGCTGATCCTGCTGAATTTCGTCTGAGACTTGCTCGTTTGGGGTGTTCTGTTCTTTACTACTCATGAATTTCTCCGCGTTTTGCACATTCATTTCGCTGGTTGGCTTATTATGGGGATTGGTATGACGGATTCAAGGGAACCTATCACATTGCCTTGCCGTTTTGGCTTATAAGGAACACCGACCAGATGAACAAACACTTTAACTGCATTGGTATTGTGGGTCATCCGCGCCATCCCACCGCGTTAACCACGCATGAGATGCTCTGGCGCTGGCTGACAGCCAAAGGTTATCAAGTGATCGTTGAGAAGCAGATTGCCCAGGAGCTGTCGCTTCACGACGTAGAAACGGGCACGCTGGCGGAGATTGGTCAGCAGGCTGATTTAGCCGTTGTGGTCGGCGGTGACGGCAACATGCTCGGCGCGGCGCGGGTGCTGGCGCGCTATGACATCAAAGTGATCGGCATTAACCGCGGTAATCTGGGCTTTCTGACTGACCTGGATCCGGACAATGCGCAGCAGCAGCTGGATGAGGTGTTGCAGGGCAACTATTTCGTCGAAAGCCGCTTTCTGCTGGAAGCGCAGGTGTGCAAATCGGACTGCTCACCGCGCATCGGTTCAGCCATCAACGAGGTAGTGCTGCATCCCGGTAAAGTCGCGCACATGATCGAATTTGAAGTCTATATCGATGAAGTGTTTGCGTTTTCTCAACGCTCCGACGGACTGATTATCTCAACGCCGACCGGCTCAACGGCCTACTCGCTTTCCGCTGGCGGACCGATTCTGACGCCGTCTCTGGAAGCCATTGTGCTGGTGCCAATGTTCCCGCATACGCTGTCGGCGCGACCGCTGGTAATCAACAGCAGCAGTACCATTCGTCTGCGCTTTTCTTCGCGCCGCAGTGACCTGGAGATCAGCTGCGACAGTCAGATCGCACTGCCGATTCAGGAAGGTGAGGATGTGCTTATCCGGCGCAGCGCCCATCATCTCAACCTGATTCACCCGAAAAATTACAGCTATTTCAATACGCTGAGCTCTAAGCTGGGCTGGTCAAAAAAATTGTTCTGAAAACCGGCCTCCCCTCTTTACTGGATAAAAAACCAGTTTATACTGTATGAAAAACCATATCTGTTTTTCCATACAGGTGAACCTATGCTGGCCCAACTGACCATCAGTAACTTTGCTATCGTTCGTGAGCTCGACATTGATTTCCAACGCGGTATGACAGCAATCACGGGTGAGACCGGTGCCGGTAAGTCCATTGCTATCGATGCGCTGGGATTATGTCTGGGCGGTCGTGCTGATGCCGATATGGTGCGTCAGGGTGCCAGCCGGGCCGATCTCTGCGCCCGCTTTCAGCTTAAGTCCTCTCCTTCCGCTCAGCGCTGGCTGACAGAAAATCAACTGGATGACGGCAACGAGTGTCTGCTGCGCCGCGTCATCAGCGCGGATGGTCGTTCCCGTGGCTTTATTAACGGAACGGCCGTGCCGCTTTCTCAGCTGCGCGATCTGGGCCAGTTACTGATTCAGATCCACGGTCAGCACGCCCATCAGCTTCTGACTAAATCCGATCACCAGAAACATCTGCTGGATGCCTATGCCGGTCACGACGATCTGCTGCAGCGGATGCGCGCCAGCTATCAGACCTGGCATCAGAGCTGCCGGACTCTGGCGCTGCATCAGCAGCAGGCGCAGGAGCGCGAAGCGCGTCGCGAGCTGCTGCAGTATCAGCTAAAAGAGCTGAATGATTTTGCGCCGCAGCAGGGCGAATATGAGCAGATTGATGAAGAGTACAAGCGTCTGGCCAACAGTGGACAGCTGCTCTCTACCAGTCAGCAGGCACTGCAGCTGTTAGCCGACAGCGATGACAACAACCTTCACAGCCTGCTCTACAGCGCGCGTGAGATGATCGCTGAACTCACCTCACTGGATGAGAAGCTCAATGGAGTTCATAACCTGCTGGAAGAGGCAGCCATTCAGCTGAGCGAAGCCAGCGACGAACTGCGCCACTACTGTGACAGTCTGGATCTGGATCCGAACCGCCTGTATGAGCTGGAACAGCGTATTTCGCGTCAGATTGCCCTGGCGCGCAAGCATCACGTCACGCCTGAAGGTCTGCCAGAACTGCACCAACAGCTGCTGGCCGAGGCCGAGCTGCTGTCGCAGCATGAGAGCGACCAGGAGAGCCTGCAGTCGCTGGTTGGCGAGCACTATCAGGCCGCACTGAAAAGCGCGGAGCAGCTGCATCAGCAGCGCGGCCACTATGCCGATGAACTGCAGCAGCTGATTACGCAGAGTATGCATCTGCTCTCCATGCCGCACGGCCAGTTCCGCATCGTCCTGACCTTTAACCCGGATCAGCTCACCGCAGACGGCGCCAGCCGCGTCGATTTCCAGGTGACGACTAACCCGGGTCAGCCGCTGCAGCCGCTGGGCAAAGTCGCCTCCGGTGGTGAGCTGTCCCGTATAGCGCTGGCGATTCAGGTGATCACCGCGAAGAAAATGGAAACCCCGGCGATGATTTTCGATGAAGTCGATGTCGGGATCAGCGGGCCAACCGCTGCGGTAGTCGGTAAACTGCTGCGTCAGCTGGGCGAATCCACGCAGGTGATGTGTGTGACTCACCTGCCGCAGGTCGCCGGTTGCGGTCACCAGCACTTCTTTGTGAGTAAAGAGACCGATGGCGAGATGACCGAAACGCACATGCAGCCGCTGGACAAGCGGGCGCGTCTGCAGGAACTGGCACGACTGCTGGGCGGCAGCGAGGTCACCCGCAATACCCTGGCGAACGCAAAAGAACTTTTAGCCGCCTAGCAGCGCACTTTTTTAACCTACCGTGGTCTTAAGCTTGCTCTGTAGAGGTTTCCAACAGCGAAAAGGTTTATTATCATCGGCACTTATGTCGCCAGAGTAATAAAGCCTGCCGCAGGCAGAGTTCAGATTTTGATGGCAAGAAAATCGCCTGTAAAAGGCGTTTGGCCCCGGAAAAGGAATGTTTAGATGCGCTGTAAAACGCTGACTGCCGCGGCAGTGGTAATGTTAATGATGACCGCCGGATGTTCCACCTTAGAGCGCGTGGTCTATCGTCCTGATATCAACCAGGGCAACTACCTGGTTGCCAACGATGTGGCCAAGATCCATAACGGCATGACACAGCAGCAGGTGGCCTATACGCTGGGCACACCGATGATGAAAGATCCGTTCGGCAGCAACGTCTGGTATTACATTTTCCGTCAGGAACCGGGTCATGAAGATGTGAAACAGCAGACGCTGACGCTGACCTTTGATGGCAACGGTGTACTGACTCATATCGATAACAAGCAGAATCTCTCCCAGAGCGGCAACTGATCGAACAGCAGGCCGTCTGCATCCCGGATAGTCTGCACGACAGACAGCAAAAAGGCGCACTGAGCGCCTTTTTTTATGGCCGTTGTCCGCCAGTACTGGCGCAACACTGCCCTACTTTTTGCTTTCCGCCGCACGCTCTGCGCGCTGACGCCGCAACTCTTTCGGGTCGGCTATCAGCGGACGATAAATCTCAATACGATCGCCTTCGTTTATCACGTCATCCAGTTTCACCGGTCGGCTATAGACGCCGACTTTGTTGCTGGCGAGATCGATCTCACGACGCAGCTCAAGTAATCCGGATTCTCTGATGGCCTGTTCGACCGTGCTGCCCTGCTCCACCTTTACATAGCGCTGATACTGCTTATCGGGCAGCGCATAGACCACCTCGACGCTGATATCAGGCACGGTAGACCTCTTTGGCGCGCTGAGTGAACGCCTGCACCATGCTGTTAGCCAGCTCTTTGAAGATGCGTCCAAAGGCCATCTCAACCAGCATATTGGTGAATTCGAACTCCAGGCTGAGCTCAACCTTGCAGGCGTCATCTCCCAGCGAGACGAACTTCCAGCCGCCGGTCAGCTTGCGGAACGGCCCGTCAACCAGCTGCATGTGAATGCTCTGGTTGTCGGTCAGTGTGTTGCGGGTGGTAAATGTTTTGCTGATGCCCGCTTTCGACACGTCCACCGATGCAGTCATCTCATTTTCAGACGCATCCAGTACGCGACTACCCGTGCAACCCGGCAGGAATTGCGGATAGGCATCCACATCATTTACAAGTTGGTACATCTGCCCGGCACTAAACGGGACCAGCGCCGAACGACTAATCTGAGCCATAATGGTTCCTGTTCATCACGAAACCGCTGAATAATAGCATTTTCAGCGATTAAACAAAAATGTCCCTGAGTAAGGGTGTGCTAGAATATCCCGTTTCCTGCCGCCCTGCTGGACTGGGGATGCGATAACCGACTAAGTGATGTAAAATACGCCGCACTATGACAAAGAAAAAAGCACACAAACCCGGTTCTGCCACTATTGCCATGAACAAACGCGCCCGTCATGAATACTTCATTGAAGAGGAGTATGAGGCGGGATTATCGTTACAAGGATGGGAAGTGAAATCGCTTCGTGCCGGTAAAGCCAACATCAGCGACAGCTATATTCTGCTGCGCGATGGCGAAGCCTTTCTGTTCGGTTCAACCTTTCAACCCTTAGCCGTTGCCTCCAGCCATGTAGTCTGTGACCCGACGCGCAGCCGCAAGCTGCTGCTGAAGCAACGTGAACTTGACTCCCTTTATGGCCGCGTTAATCGCGAAGGTTATACCATCGTGGCGCTGTCGCTGTACTGGAAGAACGCCTGGTGCAAACTGAAGATTGGTGTTGCACGCGGTAAGAAAGAGCACGACAAGCGCGACGATATCAAAGACCGCGAATGGAAGCTGGATAAAGCACGTATTATGAAGAATTCAGCGCGCTAACCACTGGATTTTAAGCTGTTTAGTTGCTAGTATTTGAAGTTCTGGGGCTGATTCTGGACTCGACGGGATTGTGAAGCCTTAGGAGCATGCCGAGGGGCGGTTTGCCTCGTAAAAAGCCGCAAAAAAATAGTCGCAAACGACGAAAACTACGCTTTAGCAGCTTAATAACCTGCTCTGAGCCCTCTCTCCCTAGCTTCCGCTCTTAAGACGGGGATCAAGAGAGGTCAAACCCAAAAGAGATCGCGTGGATGCCTTGCCTGGGGTTGAAGCGTTAAATCCAATCAGGATAGTCTGTTAGTGGCGTGTCTGTTCGCAGCTAACCGGCGAATGTAAAAACTGACTAAGCATGTAGTGCCGACGGTGTAGTAATTTCGGACGCGGGTTCAACTCCCGCCAGCTCCACCAAAATTCTTTCGCGGCGATACCAGAATTGTCCGCTGAAGTCCTGAAAGCCCGCACGGCACAAGCCATGCGGGCTTTTTTGTGTCTGTAAGCCTATGAATAGATTCGCTGTGGTCCAGTTAACGATGGTGTACGCTGATTGACCGACAAGTCAGCCTGCCTGTATTGCACTGAGAGCGAATTGATTGTCAGGGCTGGCGTTCCTCAGATTGGCTTTTATAACCTCGTGTTTGATACCGCTACCGGCACGTTCAGCCCGCACCGCCGCGAGCACTGGCTGCGCACCGTCAACAGCGTGGACTACACCGCCCCGCGACTAGGTGAGAACCTCGCAGACCACGCCCCGGCTTTCTGGCGCTGGTTAACGCGGGCAGCCGGACATAATCACGACAAGCAGGAGCGCATCCTCGCGGCGTTATTTATGGTGCTGGCAAATCGCTATGACTGGCAGATGTTTCTCGAAGTCACCGGCCCCGGCGGCAGCGGTAAAAGCGTCATGGCTTCGATAGCCACTCTGCTGGCCGGAAAAGACAACACCACGTCCGCCACCATCGACACGCTGGAATCCTCGCGCGAGCGCGCCAGCGTGGTGGGCTTCTCACTTATTATCCTTCCTGACCAGGAGAAATGGAGCGGCGACGGCGCAGGCATCAAGGCGATAACCGGCGGCGACGCGGTAGCTATCGATCCAAAATATCGCGACGCCTATTCAACTCATATACCGGCGGTCATTCTGGCGGTGAACAACAACCCGATGCGCTTCAGCGACCGAAGCGGCGGCGTGTCACGTCGCCGGGTTATCCTGACGTTCCCCGAAGTGATACCGGTAAAAGAGCGTGACACGCAGTTGCTGGATAAAATCAGCGCCGAGCTGGCCGTGATTGTTCGTCATCTGATGCAGCGCTTCTCATCACCAGATGAAGTGCGCGAGCTGTTGCAGGCGCAGCAGTCATCCGGCGAAGCGCTGGAGATAAAGCGCCAGGCTGATCCGCTGGTTGATTTCTGTGGCTATCTAATGCCGCTGAGCACGCCGAACGGGCTGTTTATCGGTAACGCCAATATCCGCCCGATGAACCCGAAACGTTATCTCTATCATGCGTATCTGTCATTCATGGAGTCACGCGGCCATCAGCATCCGCTGAGCCTGACCGCATTCGGCCAAGCGGTGCCGCAGACGCTTAAAGAGTATGAGCGCACCCTTCTTAAGCGCAGGACTAATAACGGCATCCAGACCAACCTCACGCTACATGAAGACAGCGAGGCCGACTGGCTGCCCGCTTGTAGCAAGTGAGTACCATATACTAACCGGCTAAGGCCGGTTTTTATTTCAAGAAGGAAATCGTACATATTGGAACATTTAATAGCCTGGCAATCACAATGAGTAAATTGTGTAAGCATAATTCTGTGTTGACAACGATTATGGACAAGTAACAAAATACTGGCTTGATAAAAATCATAAATGAAAATATTATCGAAGCATCAATATGCTTAACACCCATTCCAAATGAATTTAGCTTTAATAATTACCCGCTGACTATAAATTCAAAGAAAATAGAGCCATTTCACTATAAACAAGAAGCTAAGGAAGAGTTTAAAATGAATGTAACATTAATATCTAGCATCATCAGTGGCGTTTTCGCAATAGTTTCCGTTGCCATTTCCGTTGGAATTACTACGTACTATCAGAGCAGAGTCAATAGAATAAACAATGCAATAGAAAAAAATAGGAAGCACCAATATTACCTTGAACCATTAATTCGTTCCGCGGCCGATCTGCAAAGCAGAATTTATAATATCTTAGAACTTAGATTTATTGAAACATACTACCATAATGGCACTGATAGAAATAAAGATTATGTCATACATAATACTATTTTTCTTTTAGCACAATTTTTTGCATGGACTGAAGCAGCTCGCAGTGACGTTCAGTTCCTTAATCTTGAAAATGATTTAAAGACCAGTAACCTGTCAAAATTGCAGAGTGATATATACTCATTAATGCAGACCGATAAGTACGGGAGTAATTTTATGTTTTTTGCAGGAGAACAACGAGCTATAGGTGAACAAATGTTAATTAAAATGGAGCGCGGATATAATTGCATTGGGTATGGTGAATTCATAAAAAAAGATGCATTCAGTAACGAGCTTCTATTCAATGAAATAAAAAAAGAAGTCATTAAAATGACTATAGACATTCAATTTTATCGCAAGCGATTACAGGAATTGCAGCATGCATTGATTGATCTTCTTGATTATCTTGACCCGAAACATATTAGAATCCCAAGTAAGGAACGCACTAAAATATAAAAAAATTTTAAAATTGATAATGAAGTCACAATGACGACTAACATTTAAAGGAGTATTGAAATTGGTTAATTTTTCAATACTCCTTTGCTAATTCCATGTGGCTCAAGCGCAGAACTAACCATAAAAGCCAAACAAGACTAACCAAGACCGGCCAGTTTCAAGCATTCATCACTGGGCTACATGATCCAACATTAAGTCAGTTCAGGTCGGTCTATATGGACGCATATTAAGTGATAACTCTAAGTGCATACTAGTGTACATCCCGCCTCAAACCCATCACTACCTAAATATATAATTTTTTATAGACTAAAATTAAAAAGTGAACTGTGTGAATCCTTTTCCCTAGAATTATTTTTATTTGAATTTTAGGTTGGCCGTTGGTTATCCTAGCAACGCCGTTCCGGGGTATGAGATCCATTAATTGGTACACCTTTAGGTACACGGAACAAAGTTGAATTAACGAAAAAAACTTAATTTCATGACTTAAGAAAATTATTCAGATTCCGCCAGCCCAAAATTCCTGGTTGATGGTCACCAGAACCTTCAACGAAGTCCTGAAAGCCCGCACGGTGCAAGCCCTGCGGGCTTTTTTGTGTCTGTGACCTTCCGAGGCGATCCGCCTGAATCCAGAGATAATTGGTACATGAGTTGGTATGCGCCAAGATGTATCCTAAAAACGTATATCAATTTTCTCAGGAAAGCCCTGTATGGCAGGTACTACGCGCCCTCTCATCAACACGGAAGTGCTTCGTTCAAAAGCCGCTGATAAAGATTCAACGTTGCATGTTGGCATCGGGCTTTAAGAGCCATAAAGATTGCTGGCAAAAAGCTTTGCCATTACCAGTATCAAAGCAGCGTAAGATGATGAGTCCGGGTGCATTCCCTGCCCTGTCGTTAGCAGATGGCAGGCCGTCTCCGCGTTGACTACCTCTCCTTACTTGCTAATGGCATTGCTCCACAGACACAGGCTTAACAGCTCACAGAGCAGCAGCAGGTGGCGTCAGACGGCATTTTCTCAATCGTGGCTGCTGGTTTACTTAGAAACAGGGCAGCGTTACACAGAGTTACGCTGGGGATCTGGCATTCACTTAATAAAGATGTTTTTACAGCTCCTGGTGAGATTCCGGTAGAAAAGAGTAAAGCCCGGAGTTTGCCTGCCCCCCAGGAGCCAATTAAGGCCAGAGGCGCTCCTGAAACCGTTTACCTACAGATTAAGGGAACCCCCTTACTAAATACTCGGATGATGCCTAAAAAGCGTTGGCTGTATTGCATTTGCTCTGATAAAAGAGAAAAGTAAGGCATTGAATAGCTGGCCTGTAGTATTAGTCTGTGCCGGAGAATAGATAGCAGATGATTTCTTAGCTTTCTGTAAGATCCACATCAGGCATACACCCCAATGCTTTAGCGTTCACGCCGAAACGCCGGGTTAGCGTCATACGAATTAATTCAAAAGGAACCTTGTGATGGCGACAAAATTCAGTCATTCAGAAGACATTGATGATATCCATAAGGCCATAGGGCTGGCCGTTTCGCGTGTGCTTTCCTCAGGAAAGCCTGTGAATAAAGAAAATATTCTGGCGCAGCTCAGAGAGTCGGAAAGCACTTCGTAGACGGTACAAAAAAAATCTATGCTGATGCCATCCGTAAAGTCATTCAGGAGAGTGAATAGCGGTTTCGCCAGCTGCCTCACGTAAGTCAGGCGGCAAAAAAATTTCCGCTCATAGCGGATATTATTCAACCTGAATCCGCTGTTCTGCTTAATGAAAGCCACTCTCTCAGACCCCCTTAACCGTTCAAAATTTCAGCGTTACAATTCGCTTCATTATTCTGATGCAGAAAAATACGCACTGCCCTGCGCTATAACCTACAAGCAGGCACCCTCTGAACTAGCGTGCTCTGGGCAGCATTCACGCGCAGAAATCCTGGCTTCGGCCTCGCGGAGAAGACTGATGAGCTATTCGCCGGAAAAACGCTTCTTCATAAGGGCGTCCTCATGTGGCTTATGAAGACATGACTGACATCAGCAATAATTGATATCAGGCTGTTATCTACACTCTTCTTCTGCGATAAGCTGGTGACACACTGCCAGGTTAAGCTCAACAAAACCTTCCCAGGTATAGTGCTGTGAGTAATGGCGTTCAAATTGCAGGTCGACCCGACAAATATCCGGACGATCATTGTATATGCGGCAACCTTTACTGGCTGCGTCATAATGCAGGCATGTGCCGTCACCACGATCCAGAGAACGCGTCTCCTCTGCCAGACTGACACGCTGGCAACAAAGTCCACACTGAACGCATGGAAAGGGTGAAAGGTTACTGTAGCAGGACATTTTCATTACTCATTATCAGGCTCGCGAACAGACGCGAGCCTGGTTTCACCTTACGCGGCAATATCATCCAGCTTGTCTTTTTTGCCTTCGGCAACGGCTGCAATATCAATAATCCGTCGTTCAGTGGAAAGCACCAGATTCCCCTCCTGATCCAGGAGCGGCGTATCAATCATCGCTTTCAATAATTGCGCATACTTGACTGACATAAACACGGCTTCTTTGCTCTCCTGCGGGAAGTCATGGAAGTTTTCACCGTAGCTTTCCAGGGCATTCTTCATATCGTGAACGCTACCGCGAAGGCGACCACTCGTCATGGAGAAAGCATTGTTTGCCAGCGTCGTGACCTTTTCGATAGCCTGGAGTTTATCCACCATTAATGCGCTCTGGTCGCGGATCGTTTTTGCCTGTTCCAGGTTACTGCGTGCGTTGTTTAATGCTTCTTCACCCTTATTGCCCAGAATATGACCGAAAATAGCCAGAGCCGGGCCAGCAACAATCCCGCCTAATACCATCATTCCACCCGCCATGCCAAAACCACCTGTTGCCAGTGACCCGCCGCCAAGCCATGCCAGCGTGGCATTGGTTGCTGCCACGCCAGACAGAGAGGAGATCGCCGTTCCTGTACTTGCTGTTGCCAGCAGCATCGTGCCGTTATAGGCACCAAATGCCAGTGCTGCACCACTTCCCATTCCCGCCCCAATACCCAGACCGGCATCTTTCAGCATCTGATAATCCTGCTTCAGGCCCGACAGGGTTGAGCTGGTAAAATCACCTGCGTTGAGTTTTTCCAGCTCAACGCTGTCAGCCAGTTCGACGTTTTTAAGGCGACCAAAGTTAACGATAAAATCATTGATCACGCCGTTGAATGCACGAAGCTTGCGCTGACCGTAGTCTTCGATGACTTTATTGGTGGCTTCGCGGCTTGACTCAATTTGAGCGCCTGCGTTATCAACCATGCTCTGTGCATTTTCATTAATGTTTTTTGCATTGCTGTGGTCTTTTGCACCACCAGCCCCTTTAGCAATACCGTAAATCCCTGCGGCAGCGGCTACCGCACCGATAATAATTGGAATAGGCATGTCATAACTCCTTTATTCAAGTATTAAAGCGAGTAATTTACTCATTTCATTGTTTAACGACTCAGCATGTTCCAGCAGGTCTTTAAAAATAAAGTCCGTAACTTTGAATGCAAACTGTATTTCTTTCAGCAACATCCATTCAATGCTGGAAATATGTCCATCCCGTAGCGCGACCAAAAAAAGTTGGAAAATAATGACTTTTGGCGTCGTGATATTCTCCATCGTTTGATGCTCAAGCAAATTTTTCAATACTGAGGTTGCAGCCTGAATACGCGTTTCTGGCGCATCAATGATGGAAATTGGATAAGTTTTCAGTTTTTCAATGAGTTTTTTTTCGGCAGAAATGCTGAATAACCCACCAAAAACAGCCGCAGTAGGAAAGCCTGACGCGTGCTGTTCTATCTCTTCCAGTAATTCAGTTTCCAGAGCATCCTTCTGAATCGTCAGATTATTCAGGTCAGAGTCTGACCTCAATTCATCTTTCGTTTTTCCATCCCAGAGCAATGGGTTGTCGGACAATGCAAGAAGTCTGGCAAGCTCAACGAGCAGCGTCTTCTTATCAGCAGGCAACATTTTAATTAGCATGGTGATCCTGTTCCCTTTTACAACATTAAAGGTTTATCTGAGTCCATGAAATCTTCGAACTCAGACATAGTCTGGAACTGAAGCTGAAAGCCGAGCAGAGTGGCAAAATCATTAACTGCAAACGCCAGGCCATCAATATTCCCGGCTTCCCCAGAAATGGCCTTAAACAGACGCTGTGTATCTTTATGAAGCTGTGGAATTTCCCGGGCTATAAATTCATCAAGCAACGCCTGCTGTTGTGCGATACAAGCACGGGCTTCAGTTTCTACAGCACGAATTTGTGCCAGGCGAGCACGCGAGAGCGCCGCTCCACGCGCGGCTTCAAGCGCGCTTTGATAAAAAATGGATGAAAGTGTGTAACCAATCATGCCGCCTATTGCCGCCCCCACTACCGGAATGGGAATAGCTACTTGTCCAAGTGCCGCCATCATTCCACTGGAAAGCATTCCGGCGCCTTTTTCACCAATCTCATGCAGCAATTGGGCTTCATCAATTTCATTATTGACGTAACGCTTGATAGAAACGCCCAGTGACAGGCAGATATTGACGACCAGCGCGGGGGCTGACGTTCCGGCTATGGATCGAAGTGCCTGCTTTTCAGACTGTTGTAAGCCTGCCTTGATTGCTGAACCCGCAAAGGCTGTGCCATAACCCACCGCTGCTGCTTTAGCGGTATTAACAACGATATCTTCAGCAGCTTCACCCAGGGTTTTCTTCTGTTGCGCTATGTTAAAAATATTGACGACCAGTGAAATCGCGCTGCCAACAGCCGCTCCTGTTTTTGCTCCTTCGATACCCGCACGGTGGCTGGTGCGTGCAATATCGATTGCAGTTGCGATCCCGGGATGCTCCCGGTAAAAAATGGCTTGTCTGGTCGTTAAACCACTATCGCAAACATTGCCCGCCAGCTGATCGTAGTTCTCTGCATCGCGGCGAAGTTTATCTGCAACATTCTGTTTCCCGGCAGCCTCAGCCTCGATCGCTTTTTGGCGCAGGTCTGCCGCTTGTTGACGACAGTGTTCCGCCGCGCCTTCATACTGTTCCGACGGCAACTCCAGCTTAACGCCCCGGTAGCGGGAGAATTTGCCATCATCTTTGGCGATATTTTTCAATAGCTGGTCGCGATCGCCAACAAATTTCATCTGGCTTTGCGAACCTTCAACGATCACGCCGTCCTGAATTTTCACGCGATCGACAACGTTATGGTTACGACCATATTCTTTTAAATCGTCGCTACGAATCGTTCGTACAGTATCGCCATTAATAATCGCTTCTGCATTATCACGACCGGTGGTTGCAATTTCCGCAGAATAACCCGCCTGCTGCTTGATATTCTGGGTTGCATAATCCGGATTCACTTTATGTTTCGCGATATCCGCCAGCCCTTTAGCAAACCGTTGCCCGGTTTCGTTATCAACGCCACGATAGCTTTTAATATATTCGGCGCTTGCACTGCCAAAACGCTCAACGATTTCACCCTCAGCTACAGCGATGACTGTACGATTACGATCGCTCTCGATTTGGACCTTGTCGCGTTGTTGCTGATTACTGTCAGAAGGCGATAACGTGAAATTCTCGTTTGATTCCATAATTATTCCCGTGCAGAGCTATTGGATTGCCTTTATATTTCAGTTCCGATTTACGCTTCCACAACCGGCTGCCGTTGAACGTTACTGACAGCTTCCCCAAAGGCAGCTAAAAACCACTTCAGCATGGCGCTGTCTACCACCGTAGCGGAGAACTCCAGGCGATCATTGCCTATTTCCCGATGTGTCTGATCCAGTGAAAGCGGTGATTCAATCAAGTGGAACCCAGCGGTACGGTCAATTTCAAACGTAAGAAATATCTGATGGCCTTCGCCAAATCCAAAGCGGCCATCGTCATCATATTTTTTCAGATTGAATTCGGCTGGACGCTCGAAAGTAAAGGTGCTGACACTGGTGGAAAGAATGCGATTAAGCGCCAGACTGCGCTCGTTGCTGTAGCCTTCGAAACGACAGACCAGATAGAGACGCGGGCCCTGCTGCGCCAGGCCCAATGGCATCACTGTGTTTTCACTCTCTTTTCCGCTCGCGTTGCGGTACGTAATGCGCAATAAGCGATTGAGATATAATGCTTCACTGACGGCTTCAAACACGCCATCAGCAATCGGTGGCGGCAGTAACGGTTGGCTGGTTGCCACAATACGCACTTTATCCGGCCATTCGGCTTCAAGTCGGCCTGGGCCGTTGTCGTGCAAATTACGTTGCGCCTGAGTGAACAACCCGGTCATGGACTTGATTAATCGGCTTGGCAAAATAGGCTTCAGATGTGCTTCTGCCATCGCCAATAGCAGCGATTCTTGCGGCGTAAGCATCGGTAGCGAAACACCATTGGCATTCTCCAGCCAGCGATAGCCATAAGGACGGCTACGGTTGTCGCATTCAATATCAAAATGGTCGCAAAGCATTTCCAGATTACGCTGAATAGTCCGCAAATCGCGCGCGATTCCCGCATGCAACAATTGCTCGTGCAGCTCTCTCGCCGTAATTTTTCTGCCACGTGGAATACGACGCAGCAGCTCAAGAGCCAGCACGGTAGTTTCAATGGTCTCGGGTCGTTTAGCCATTTTGATCCCTGTAAAATTTATTACTGCAAAAAGCTAATCGCTGGTTTATTGCCTTTTTTCATCCAGCACTCATTTTTCAGTACGGCAACAAAGGCTTCTGCTGAACTCACTGGCCTGAATTGATGTTGACGAGCGACTAGCGAAAAATCACCAGGCGTCAGATAGTCCAGTTTTGATATTTCCCTGATATCACTGGATCGCGGTTCATTAAGCTGTAGCTCACGGCAGTAAAGGGCCAGCAATGCAACGGCCTGGTCATCACACAAATAACTGAAGCGCATCTTAAGATCGAAACGACGCAGCGCAGCGGCATCCAGCACATCAAATCTGTTAGTGGTAGCGATCAACACACCGTTGAACTGTGCCATCTGGCTAAGCATCTCGTTGGTACAGCTCACATGCCAATGGTGCTGATACTGGTCGCGTGTGCTGAGAAAGCTGTCAATCTCATCAATCAGCAGTAACGCATTGTCACGGTGTGCCTGTTCAAATAGCGCCGCGATGTTTTGTTCACTTTCGCCTGTGTACCGGCCAAAAAGTTGTGAGGCTTTACGTTCAACAACGGCCATATTCAGCCGCTGCGCCAGCCAGTATGCCCATGCCGTTTTGCCTGTGCCCGGCGGGCCATAAAGGCAAAAACGCGCTGGCTGGCCAGGCATCAGGGCTTTTCCAATCTCGCCAGCAGGAACATCACTATTAATAAATGAAGTGTCATAGAGCAACGATGTCTGGGCTGCAACATGATGTTTTATCGGCAGATGCCCCTGTGCCTTTAGGGTGTTATTGATTAAATACATTAAAGTCAGAGGGCGACTTTCTTTGGGTATTTTTTCGCCAATGCCTGCCAGCACGCCTGCCGCCCGGCTAACAACCGCCGGTGCAAGATAAGGCGCTTCAGCTAACTGAGAGAGGGTCTCAGGGGCCAGCATCGTGCCGCAGGCTTGCTGTATAATCTCTGCCCGCTGCGCACGTGGCGGCGCATTGAGCTCAATCACCATATCAAAGCGGCGCACCAGAGCCGGCTCCAGAGAACGGATATCATTCATTACCCATAAAGTGGGGACGGCATTCTCTTCCAGCAGGCGATTTATCCAGGCTTTCGCTAATGGAAGTGGGCTGCTGTTATAGAGTCCAGGACTCTCGATAAACACATCCTCTGCCTCATCAAGCAAAATGAGGGCTTTCTCATCAACAAACAGACGCTGCGCTGCACGCCAGGCACGCAGGCGACGGCTGCCGCTCATCGGACGCAGGGTTTCATTTTCACTGCTGACTTCATAGAGAGAAGCTTGTAATTCCTTCGCCATCAGGCGACAAAGCTGGCTTTTACCGCTGCCCGGTTGACCATGAATCAGGATATTTACCCCTACCCGAGCGGTGCTAAGCGCGTGGTGCAACCACTGACGCAAAATATTGACTGCCGGGATATGGGCATAGTTGTCTGACGTCAGGTGGGCGGGTGTGCAGCTGTTGATCATGCCCTGCAATAGCCGCGCTGGACTCGTCTCACCCGCGTGAAGGCGTTCTGCCAGAGTGGGTGAAAATGGCTCAAGCTTATTACGGAGCAATTGCGCGCCATTCATTTCAAGGCTGATAAGACCCGTTTTCGTCAGGGTACTCGCAGGGCCAAGTGCCTCGCGTATATCGATTTCAGGCATATCCAGTATTGCTGCCAGCACAGGGTAGACCCTGACTGAAGTGAGCGGCCCAAGCCATTCTGTGACATCATTGAGCAGTCTTTCCTGATGTAATTGTAATGTGAATTCCAGGATAGATTTTTCCGCAAGATTGAGGCGAATACGCGTGGCAAACCTGTTTACTGCCGAGTGAAAAACAGAAGTATGGGCCAGAGAATTTTGCTGTTCAGCGTCCTGATAATATTTGCGCAATTTGCTCAGCAATAAATGGTGATCCTGCTGACTGACGTTATAAGAGTGCTCTTGGGTAAGGTGAAAATAATCAGCCAGCGGCTGGCTGCTGAACCCATGCTGAGTAATAAACTGTTTGTGTGCGCCCAGGCGAAAAAGTATCCGCAAAATCCATTGTTGCATTTTGGTATCCTGATAATTCATCTCAGCCACGTCAATCGCTTCAGCAGACATCTCAATGTTCATATTTCCTCCTGATGAAAACGCTATTTTCATACTGTGCTGTGACATTTCGTGTCGCAGGGAATGAAGATTTTTTTATGAGAAATTGTTCGTCTGCGGCACAAGCTGTCGCAGGACTATGAATGCTTCCCGTCAGGAAAAATTGAAGCTGAATTTCTTATATAACCAATAAATTTTTATGTATGCGCTTAATCTGTTCCTTCCTTGCCAAATGCATTCCTTAAAAGAAAGCGGGAAAGATAAAAAGATAATCAGAAATCTGAACAGTTAAGACAATAATCCTCAATCCGAAAAAAAAATAAACCCGCACTCCAGTTAATCATGAAGAGAAAATTCAAATTTTTATGTCCCGAAAAAATGGCATTCAATCATGGCATCATCAACGTTTTTAACGGATTATCATGTATACAATAAAACGCATACTTCATGCTCCTTCGATAAAACGGAAATCATTAACGTTCAGATACGTACGCCCGCTGTGGCTATAGCCTGAAGCTGGGATGTCGTCGTGACCTGTTTCTAATTCTGAAACGAATACTTTTTTACCGGATGCCAAAGTAATACCTGACAATCACACAGATATTTCTATCAGCCTGATAAATCGCAGAGGTTATACCCCCCCACAAAGCTGTTTATGACGATAGATAATTTCATCCGCTACGTTCACAAGGCACAGCGCACCACACGTTCAGGCGCCCTGAGTGAGCTGAGAAGATGAACCACATCACTGCTAACGCATTTCCTGACCCGCTTCCCCTTCCCCGCACCAACTCAACGCACTCATATTTTGCACTGCATCACACTTATCACTTCACCCAAGCACTTACCCATTGATAATAAATAATTTTTATATTGGCACACTTCCTGCAAACCTTTTCCATTACGTAGCTCAGCAAAGCTGGCAATCTCAAACATCTGGCATCAGCCCTTCACCGTCTGGATGTGGACGACATCAGCGAATTCCAAACAGAGCAGGCTGAATCTGGCTGCATAACAGAGCGTAATTCTGGGAGAAAGTGCAATGACCTCAATTAGCGAACCGGTGGTAATAGCGAAACACAGTAAATGGGTACAGCTTCTGCTTGGCTTACTTTGCATGGCGGCGATTTCCAGCCCGCAGTATGTCTGGACGCTGCTGACCAAACCGATGATAGCCAAACTTGGCGTAGGGCTGGCGGAACTGCAGGTCACTTTCTCGCTGCTGATTATTCTGCAGACCTTTTTCTCACCCTTTCAGGGTCGGCTGGTCGAGCGTTTTGGCCCGCGACTGCTGATCTCTATCGGTACGCTGATGGCTGGCTTCAGCTGGGTGATCGCCGCCCGGGTCGACAGCCTTGCTTCACTCTATCTGGTCTATGGCTGCCTTGGCGGGCTGGGTACGGGGATCGTTTATATTGGCGTGGTCGGCCTGGTGATGAAGTGGTTTCCACAGCAGCGCGGTTTTGCCGCCGGAACCGTGGCTGCGGGCTACGGCATGGGCGCGATTTTTACCACCTTCCCCATCTCCATCTCGCTTAACAGCTACGGCCTCGAACAGACCATGACGGTCTTTGGCCTGATCTTCGCTGCCGTTGGCCTTCTCGCCAGTCAGAACTTAAGGCTGCCCGAAACCAGCATGATGACACCGGTCAGCAGAAAATCCGCACCCGTAGCCGGCCAGCGCCAGTTTAAATCCGGGGAAATGCTGCGCCAGCCGCTGTTCTGGCTGATGTTCATGATGATGACGATGATGTCGACCTCGGGACTGATGGTGACGTCACAGATGGCAATTTTTGCCGAAGACTTTGGCATCAGCAAGGCGGTCGTTTTCGGTATGGCCGCGCTGCCCCTGGCGCTGACCATCGATCGTTTCACCAACGGCTTAACGCGCCCGCTGTTTGGTTTTATCTCCGACCGCTATGGCCGCGAAAACACCATGTTTATTGCCTTCGCGCTGGAAGGTGTGGCGATGACGCTGTGGCTGGCATGCCGCGAAGATCCCTTGCTGTTCGTCCTGCTTTCAGGCGTCGTCTTCTTCGGCTGGGGTGAAATCTTCTCGCTTTTCCCCTCCACACTTACCGACACCTTCGGCAGCGAAAATGCCTCAGCCAACTATGGCTGGCTCTATATCTCTCAGGGTATCGGCTCGATCTTCGGCGGCCCGCTGGCGGCGCTGATGTATCAGCACACCCATAACTGGCATCTGGTCTTTGGCTGCGCGATCACTTTCGACTTTATCACTGCCGGACTGGCGTTATGGGTTCTTAAGCCGTGGCGGGCACGGTTTATGCGTGCGCAGCAGAAACCTGAATACCATCCTCATAGCAGGCGCGATCTGGCCTGACAGGGAAACTCAGATAACACTCGTCAGCCCAGGCAGGGGGGTCACGGGCTGATAAGGATGCCAGCAATGGTCCGGTGAAGCGGATAGCATCAGCCGCATTAAGAGGTGGCCTGCGCCGGTAAGTCTGGCCTGAATGGCATGGGCAACGTAAACAGGATGGCGCCAGCCGGGACCCGACGTCCCGGCTGAGCACTTAACGCTAGAAGCTGTAATCCACCGCTGCGAAATATCGCCGGCCATCTTCGTTGTAGCTGTAGTCGTCGCGGTTAAGATCTTTATCGGTCAGGTTCAGCACCCCGGCCCGGATCTTCACCGCTTTACTCACCTGATATGACCCGCCCGCATTCCAGATCGTGTAGCCGCCTGGCGTAGCGTTGCCGTTGGTGACGGTGCGGCTTTTACCTTTGTAGTTCGCGGAAAGATAGAAACTCCAGTCCACCAGCGGTGTCCAGTCGAGCGTGGCGTTGCTGGTGTGGAACGGCAGTTCGGACAGCGGTTTGTTGCCGCCATTACTCAGGTCGCGCGCATCGTTATAGGTGTAATTCAGTTTCAGGTTCAGCGTGTCGCTGAACGGCAGGCCGAGTTCCGTTTCCAGCCCGCGGATGCGCGCTTTGTTTACGTTGTAATAACGGAAGATCGGATTGCCGCTGGCGTCAAAGCCGGCAAAGTTCTGATAGGTCGGTGCCAGACCGCGGTTGGCGGTGCGGATAACCGTGATCATGTCATCGATGTCATTCTGGAACACCGTCGCGCTGGCGGTAACGCCCTCAAACGGCCCTTTCTGACCGGTATAATAGAGGCCAAACTCCAGACTTTCGCTGGTTTCTGCTTTCAGATCTTTACTGCCGACAACATTACAGCTGCCGCGACAGGAGGCGCTCTGCCAGTCCGGGCTAAGCTGAAGCAGCGACGGCGCTTTAAAGGCAGATGCCCAGCCCCCTTTCATCGTGATGCTGTCCGTCGCGTCATAGACCAGATACGCACGCGGGCTCCAGTTGACGCCATAGTTTTCGTGGTCATCCATGCGCACGCCGCCGGTCAGCGCCAGATTTTCCAGAATATGCCACTCATCTTCCAGGAACAGCGCATACTGGTTCGCCTGGCTGCTGCCGCCGTTTTTCATGTTCACGGCATCTTCCAGTTTATCGTTACGGTATTCACCGCCGAACGTCAGGAACTGGGTATATTCACCCAGCGGGATAACCACTTTGCCGTCGAGTGAGTTGTTTTTGGAGGTGATGGTTTCCGCATTTTTATTTTTGATGTTCTCACCGTAGAAACGCAGTTCGGTATTCGCCCCGCCCCAGTGGCCAGTATGGCCGAGCGAGTAGTTTTCACGTTCGAGACGGTTTTTATCCAGCGAGTCGGAGTCCCGATCCTGACGATCTCTTCCGTAGCCGAAGGTGATCGCCTGATCCTTATCCGGCGTCAGTGAGAATTCGACGTTGCCGTTGCGTGAGGTATAACCTTCGATACGCGGCTGTTCCGTGCCGTTGCCGCCACTGGCGGAACGGGCCTGATCTTTGTTGCGTTTACCCAGGGCGCCAAACACTTTCACGCCCAGTAGATCCTCCACCAGTGGTCCGCTGGTAAAGAAGCTTCCGTTGCCGCTGTCGCCACGATCGCGGTGCTCCTGAACGGTGGTGTCGGCGCTTAGCGTGCCGTGCCATTGGGTGCCCACTTTACGGGTGATGATATTGACGACACCGCCCAGCGCATCGGAGCCATATAAGGAGGACATCGGCCCGCGCACCACTTCGATGCGTTCAATCGCTTCGGCGGGGATCCAGCTCAGGTCAAAGTCGTTGTGGCGGAAGACGGCGTTACGGGAGTTGACGCGTTTGCCGTCGACCAGGATCAGCGTATAGCTGCTGCCCAGTCCGCGGAGGCTGACGCCCTGACGGTTGTCACCTTCATTTGTGAGCTGCACGCCAGGCACATCCTTCAGCACCTCTTTCAGGTTTTGTACCGGCTTCTTGTGCAGATCGTCGCGGGTAATGACGCTGATACTGGCGGGCGCATCCTTCAGGTTCTGTTCGATCGCGGAGGCCGTCACCACCATCTGATCTTCACTGTCGTTCGCTTCTCGGGCCTCTTCCGCCATCACCGGCATCGCGGCGGCAATCAGTTGTGCGAGCACCCCGGCTTTCACTGCCGGTGTCATAGAAATCTTCACGCTTTTTGTCTCCATGAGGTAAAAATCCCCGGCGGACCGGGGCAGTGTCCTTTTACTCTGTCCAGTAAGTGCCGGTCGGTTCGACGGCGAGGAACTGTTTATAAAGTTGTTTTTGTGTCTGCTGCGGATCGAGATCGGCAAACTTCTGTGGATAAAACGCTTTGGCGAACAGCTGAACGGCCAGCACGTTATAGGGGGAGTTGTAGTAGTTATGCCAGATGCCGAAACTGCGGCCCGCCTTAACCGCTTTCAGCGTGCTGATGCCTTTACGCGCCAGCAGTGGCGTCAGGCTGGCGCTCGCCTGCGCTGGCGTGGTCTGCGCACCCAGCACTAAACCGGTGGGTTGCGGATCGCCCGCTTTCGCCGGTCGGGCTCCGCCGCTGACCAGATAGACATCCGGCTGTGCAGCGATAACCTTCTCCAGATTCACCTGACCAAGCGGGCCAGGCAGCAGTGGCCTGGCGATATTCACTCCGCCTGCCAGATCGATAAAATCCCCCATGTTGCCCTTTCCGGCCGAGCGGCAGCACTCGTCCGCCATGGAGGCGCGCAGCTCGATAAAGACGGTAGGTTTTTCCTGTTGCGGGATCGTCTGTGTAACCTCGGTGACGCGTCTGATGTTCTCCTGATAGAAGCGGATATACTCCTGCGCCTGCTTTTCGCGATTAAGTACTTTGCCCAGCAGCGCCATGCTCGGCAGCGTGTTTTTGAGCGGCGAGGTGCGGAAATCGACAAACACCACCGGCACACCCGCTTTCTGCAGCTGCTTTACCAGCTCGCTTTCGCGGCCCGGCCCATGACCGGATAATCCAAAAATCGCCAGCTGCGGATTCAGCTTCAGCACATTTTCCGGGCTGATCGTGTCGGCGCTGGTGGTGCCAATCAGCGGGATGTTATCGATCTGTGGAAATTTCGCCCGATACGTGGCGTAGGTCTGCGGGTCCAGCTTGCGGAAATCGCCCTGCCAGCCAACGATACGGTCAAAAGGTTTCTGCCCTTCCAGCAGCGAAAGCGCGAAGAAGAGCCGCCCTTCGCCGAGCACCACGCGCTGAATATTATCCGGCACCGTAACGGTGCGCCCCGCCACGTCTGTCACGGTAACCGCCTGCGCCGTGAGGCTGAGCAGGCCCAGCGTAATTCCGGCTAAGCCGGCAGCCAGTTGCCTGCCACGAAACGTTTTGCCTGTTTTCTGATATGTCGTCATCTTCTTCCGATTCCTTTACGTTTCCCTGAAGAAGCCCAAACAATAAAAGAAACGATAACTATTATCAATTCGATTTACATTTGGGCGGTGCGCGATTCTTCCTGCCCGGTTTTCCGATGGCGTCGTCTGCTGCCTGAAAACGTGATAGCCCGAAATGAAACGGTCAAACCCACACAAACGGTCATAAACAGTCATGCCGTTACGACAATAGCGGTGTAATCTGTCTGTCCGGTATTCTCTTTTCTCCGGCCCGCAGGGCGGAAATATGTGAGTAAAATCACTATTACATGCAATTAATTGCATGGCTTTGCATGATTTATTTCGGCGTCATCACTTAATAAGGGGTGTCATTATTTGCCCGCGTGGACTCCTGCCCAGTCCACATTTTCCCGTGTTCGCTTCCAGTAATTTATCTCCATCGGAGGAAATGTATGTTGCCGATTGAAAGACAGCAAAGAATTATTAATGAGATTAATATAAATGGCCGGGTAATTGTCTCAGAACTGGTCACGCTGTGTCAGGTTTCACAGGAAACCATTCGCCGGGATTTAAGCCAGCTGGAAAAGCGCGGTTTATTACAGCGCAGCCACGGCGGTGCGGTTTTGATAAAAAAACAGAGCACCGGCGCGGCGGGAAATAACAGGATCGCTAAAGAGAACGAATTATCATTCCGGCAGCGAATTAATGAGCACGCGGATGAAAAAATGGTCATCGCCAAGCGTGCGCTCGACTTTATCAGCCCCGGCGACTGTATCCTGCTGGACAGCAGCACCACCTGCTGGTATCTGGCGCGACAGCTGCCGGACATTGAGTTAACGGTATTAACCAATTCACTGCGCATCGTACAGACGCTGGCAGCACGCGGCAGTATCCGCACCATCTGCTTGGGTGGGGAATATTCCGATCGCGATGAAGATTTTCACGGCGTGGTGGCCGAGCAGCCGCTGCGCGAATTTCAGATTAATAAAATCTTTTTTTCCTGTAGCAGTCTGGGTAACGACGGCTATTTACGCGAAGGCAATGAGAATAATGCGCACCTGAAACAACAAATGCTGCTGGCCGCAGAAAGAAAACATCTGTTAATGGATGGCAGTAAATTTCTGCGGCCCTCTTTTGCCCGCATCTGTCATTACCGTGATGTCGATTTTCTTATTACCGACCAATTAAAAGATAAAGAGCTTGAGCAGGAACTGGCATGGAATGGTGTCAATGTCATTGTCTGTGCTCAGCGTTATCAATCCATGCAGCTAATTAAAAATTAACCAGGAGTCTGTATGAAAAAACATCTTATCGCCTGCTCTCTGCTTGCCCTGTTTGCCGCCACCGGTGCGCAGGCCGCTGATAAATTACGTATGGGTATTGTGGTCAAAATAGGCGGTATTCCCTGGTTTAATGCCATGGAAGCGGGCATTAAAAGCGAAGCCGCCAAACGCGGTATCGATGCGTGGATGGTGGGGCCAACCGCTGCTGACCCGGCGCTTCAGGTGCGCGCCATTGAAGATCTGATTGCGCAGAAGGTCGATATCATCGGCGTGGTGCCCAACGACCCGAAAGTGCTGGAGCCGGTGCTGAAACGGGCGCGTGACGCCGGTATTGAAGTGATTACGCATGAGTCACCCGGCCAGCAGGGCGCTAACTGGGACTTCGAGCTGGTCGATGCGACCACGCACGGCATCAATCACATGAAAGCCCTGGCGAGCTGCATGCACGATGAAGGCAAATATGCCATGTACGTTGGCAGCCTGACGGTGCCGCTGCATCAGCAGTGGACCGACGCCGCGCTTACTTATCAGAAAGAACATTATCCCAAAATGCAGCTGGTCACCGACAAATTTGGCGTCGGCGAATCGCTGGATGACTCCATCCGTACCACCAATGAGCTGATGTCCAAATACCCGGATCTGAAAGGGATCCTGGCGTTTGGCTCACAAGGCCCTATCGGCGCCGGACGTGCAGTCATGAACCGTAAAAAAATCGACCAGGTCTGCGTCATTGGCTCCTTCAGTCCGGGCCAGGGCGCCTCGCTGGTACAGCGTAACGCCATTAAAGGCGGCTACATCTGGAATCCGCAGACCGCCGGCGAAGTCTTTGTCCGCATCGCCGACATGATGCAGAAGAAAGAGCCAATCACCGACGGCATGACGATTGAGGGGCTGGGCAAAGTCAAAGTGGACGAAGCCACCCACACCATCCTGGGCAACAGCACCGAAAGTCTGGATAAAGCCAACCTGCCAAAACTGGTCAAAATGGGGCTCTGATATGCAAGAGGTCATTCCACAGACACTGATTGCGCTCGAGAATCTGTCGAAAACATTTGGTGGTAACCGCGCGCTGAGCGATATCTCCCTGACGCTGCTGGCAGGCGAAGTGCACTGTCTCGCTGGGACCAACGGCTGTGGCAAGAGCACTCTGATCAAAGTTATCTCCGGGGTGCACGCCCCGGACAGCGGCAGCCGCATCACCCTGGGCGACGGCCCGACGCTGCCGCGCCTCACCACCCGGCAGGCACGCGACTTCGGTATCCAGGTGATTTATCAGGATCTGTCGCTGTTCCCCAACCTCAGCGTGGCAGAGAATATCGCTTTTGAGCACAACCTCAACGGCCTGCTGCGCTGGCACCACCGCGCCCGCCTGCGGGAGAGCGCACGCAATATCATTACCGAGCTGAAGTTCGACCTCGATCTGGATGAGAAGGTCGCGGCGCTCTCTATCGCGCAGCGTCAGCAGGTGGCGATCTGCCGTGCGCTGGTCGCCGATGCGCGGCTGGTGATCATGGATGAGCCGACCGCCTCGCTGACCCGCACCGAGGTCAATCAGCTGCTGCGTACCGTGCGCTACCTGAAGGACAAAAACATCTGCGTGGTATTTGTCAGCCATCGGCTGGATGAGGTGCTGGAGATCTCCGACCGGGTCACCGTGATCCGCGACGGACGCAAGATGGGCTGCTGGCCTGCGCGGGAGATGACGCCGCACCATCTGACGGAGCTGATGACCGGCCTGAAACTCGACTACCAGCTCAAAGCCCCAACGCGCAACGGCGATCGCGCCATTCTGGAGATCGAGTCGTTAACCCGCGCCGGGCAGTATCACGACGTCAGTTTCAAACTCTATGAAGGCGAAGTGCTCGGGCTGTGCGGCCTGCTCGGTTCCGGCCGCACGGAGCTGGCGCTGTCGCTGTTCGGCATGACCCGTCCCGACAGCGGTAAGATCTGGCTCGACAGCAAGCCGGTGCGCTTTCGCGGCCATGAGGATGCGATCAAAGCGGGCATTGGCTACGTCTCCGAAGATCGGCTGACGCTGGGCCTGGTGCAGCAGCAGTCGGTGGCGGACAACATGGTATTGCCGATCCTCGACAAGCTACAGAACCGCTTTCACCTGATCGATGAGTACCGCAAAAATAAGCTGATCCTGCAGTGGATCCAGCAGCTTGGCGTGCGCGTCGCCGATCCCAATCTGGCTATCTCCACCCTCTCCGGCGGCAACCAGCAGAAAATTGTGCTGGCGAAATGGGTGCTGACCCAGCCGCGCATTCTGATCCTGGACTCCCCCACCGTCGGCGTCGACGTGGGTGCCAAGGCCAGCATCTATCAGCTGATCCACGAGCTGGCGAAAGAGGGGCTGTCGATCATCCTGATCTCCGATGAAGTGCCGGAGGTCTGGTACAACTGCGACCGGATCCTGCACTTCCGCGATGGCACGATCCATGCCGAATACCAACCCGATAGCGTCGAACAGCAGCAGCTGGCGGAGGTGATCAATGCCTGACTTTTCCCGTTTCCGCCCGCACTCCAGTCAGGGCTGGCTCGCCTGGGTGCTGCTGGCGTTCATTCTGTTTTTCTCGGTCGCCAGCGATCAGTTTCTCACCATGCAGAATCTGCTGGATCTGGCGGAGAGCTACGCCGTCACCGGCATCTTCGCGCTGGGCCTGTTTGTGGTGCTGGTCACCGGCGGAATTGATATCTCGTTTGCGGCCGTGGCTTCGGTGGTGCAGTACCTGCTGGCGTCGCTGTTTGTACAGTTCCAGTTCGACAACGCGCTGCTCAGCATTCTGCTGGCCGTGATGTGCGGCACGCTGTTCGGGGTCATCAATGCGCTGCTGATCACTACGCTGCGGGTGGTCTCGATCATCATCACCATCAGTATGCAGTCGCTGCTGTTCGGGCTGCTGATGTGGGTCACTGGCGGCCGCAGCCTCTACTCGCTGCCGGAGTGGTGGATCACGCTGCGCAACGTGCTGCCGTTCAGCTGGCACGGTGACAGTTTCCAGATCGGACTGCCGCTGGTCACCATGCTGCTGATCGCCGCTGTCACCGCGCTGCTGCTGAACAAAACCAACCTCGGACGCCAGCTCTACGCCGTCGGAGGTGATGCAGAGTCGGCCCGCCGTATCGGTATCCGCGTCGGCCTGATTCACGTGTTTGCCTACGGCTGGCTGGGCGCGATGGCGGCGATTGGCGGGCTGGTGCAGGTCTATCGCATGGGCGAGGTGGTGCCCAACGCGCTGGTTGGCGGCGAACTGGACGTGCTGGCCGCCACGGTGCTGGGCGGTGCCAGCCTGATGGGCGGCAAAGGCACGGTGAGTGGCACGCTGATGGGGGTCTTCCTGATCGCCATCCTGAAGAACGGCCTCAACCTGGTCGGTGTCTCGAACTACTTCATGAACATCGTGGTAGGCGGCGTCATCATGATTGCGATCGCCGTGACCCATTACAAAAAACGCAAAGAAACTGACGTCAGTTTCGTGTGACCGAGGGCACTGATGATGAAATCACTGACTGCACTGCGACCCGACGGGACTAACATCGGCCTGATGCTGTTGATCGCGCTGGCGCTGGCTACCTTCACGGTGATGCTGCCAGGGCGCTTCCTGACTGACTCCACCTTTATGAGTATGGCGTTTCAGCTGCCGGAACTCGGTTTACTGACGCTGGCGATGTTTATCGCCATCCTCAGCGGCGGCCTGAACCTTGCGATTATCGCGACCGCTAACCTCACGGCGCTGTTTATCGCCTGGACGCTGATGAGCGCCCTGCCCGCCGATGCCGGCATGGCGCTGCAACTGCTGTGGCTGTTTATCGCTATCCTGGGCGCCATGCTGATCGCGGCTGCTATTGGCGTGGTGACCGGGCTGATGGTGACGCGGATCGGTGCACACCCGATTCTGGTGACGCTGGCGACGATGATGACGCTGAACGGCATCGGGATCTGGCTGACCCACGGCGCGGCCGTCAGCGGCATGCCGCCGGTGGTGCAGGCGCTGGGTGCCGACACGCTGCTGGGCATGCCGCTGCCGCTCTGGGTGTTCCTGGTTGCCGCGGCGCTGCTGGCGCTGTTCCTCGGTAAAACCCGCGCCGGTAAATGCATCTACATGGGCGGCAGCAACATCAACGCCACCTGGTTCAGCGGGATCAATACCCATCGCATGGTGATGCTGGTCTATGTGATCTCCAGCCTGCTCTGCGTGCTGGCCGGGCTGATCATGATGGCGCGCTTCAACTCCGCCCGTATGGGCTACGGCGACGCCTATCTGCTGCTGACCGTGCTGGCCATTATTCTCGGCGGCACCGATCCCAACGGAGGCTTCGGTCGTGTAACCGGCGTGGTGCTGGCGCTGATTGCGCTGCAGGTGCTCTCCACCGGTTTCAATCTGATGAACATCAGCCAGCACGTCAGCCTGGCGATGTGGGGCGCGGTGCTGATTGTGGTTCTCGCCTTCAAACAATTCAAAACCCGATTCAACGAACACCGTGCCGTAAAGCTCAGCAGGCTGGCCGCGGTGCTTAATCCTCTGACTGAAAAGAAGGAAGTATGATGCGTACTCAAATCTCCCCGTCACTGATGTGTATGAACCTGATGGAGATCAAGCACCAGCTGCAGGTTCTCGACTCGCGCGCTGACTTTCTTCATGTGGATATCATGGATGGTCACTACGTTAAGAACATCACGCTCTCTCCCTTCTTTATTGAGCAGATCCGTCCCTTTACCCGCGTGGCGATCGACGTGCATCTGATGGTGGAAGAGCCCACCGATTTTATCGAGGCCGTCGCCAGAGCGGGCGCGGACTATATCTGTCCGCACGCGGAGACCATTAACCGTGATGCGTTTCGCGTCATTAACCTGATCCGCAGCTTCGGTAAAAAAGTGGGCGTGGTGCTGAATCCGGCGACGCCGGTTTCCTACATCCAGCACTATATCCATCTGCTGGATAAGATCACCGTGATGACGGTCGACCCCGGCTATGCTGGCCAGCCCTTTATTCCGGAGATGGTGGAAAAAGTGCGTGAGCTGAAAGCGCTGAAGGAGCAGCACGGCTATCACTATCTGATTGAGATCGATGGCTCCTGCAATACCCGGACCTATCACCAGCTGCTCGGCGCGGGTGCGGAAGTGCTGATCGTTGGCACCTCTGGCCTGTTCAATATTCATGACGATTTAGCCACCGCGTGGGAGATGATGCGCGACAGCATTGATGAGGCCCAGGGGCTGACGCAGGTGTCCGCATGAAATCACACTGGCTCGGTATCGATATCGGCGGCACCGGTACCCGGCTGCAGCTGATGGAAGAGGGGGGCATCTGGAGCAGCTTTCGCAAGGTGCCCACCGCCAGCTGGGCGCAGCAGCCCGACGCGCTGCAGGCGCTGGCACAGCTGATTGATGAAACGCTGGAGCAGCAGCCGGTCAGCGGCATCATGCTGGGTCTGCCCGGCATCCTCAGCCGGGACAGGAAACAGGTGATCTCGCTGCCCTTTATTCAGGCGCTGGATCATCAGCCGGTGGCGGCGCGTCTGGCAGCGCAGCTCGGCGTGCCGGTGGCGATGGACAAGGATGTGAACCACCTGATGCTGTGGGACCTGCTGCAGCTGGAGACGTTGCCGGATAACGCCGTGGGCCTCTACCCCGGCACCGGAATGGGTAACAGCCTGTGGCTGAATGGCCACTTTTATCACGGCGAGCATGGCGGCGCAGGCGAGCTGGGCCATATCCCGGTCGCGGGAAACGATCTCCCCTGCCCGTGCGGCAATCGCGGCTGTGCGGAAACCCTGACCTCGGGCCACTGGCTGAGTCGCTGGGCCGCTCTGAACGCCGCCGACACGCCTATCGCCGCGCTGTTCACCCGTCACGGGGAGCAGCCGGAGCTTCAGGCGTTTGTGCGACGACTGGCGCAGTTGATCGCCACCGAGATGAATATACTCGACCCGGAATACCTGATCCTCGGCGGCGGCGTGCTGGCGATGGCAGATTTTCCGCTGGCCCTGCTGCGCAGCCAGATCCAGCAGCATCTGCGGCCACCGGTTACACGCGAAAACCTGAAGATTATTTTCAGCCACTCAACCGACCACACGGGCTGTCGCGGTGCCTGTCTCGCCGCCGAACGCCTGTTCAGGAGCGCAGGATGAAAGGAAAAGTGTGTGTTTTCGGCTCTTTTAACCTCGATGTTGTTGCCGTGATGCGTCGCTTTCCGCTGCCGGGTGAGTCGCTGACGGCGCACCACAGCATGATGGGCGCAGGCGGTAAAGGGGCGAATCAGGCTACGGCGGCGCTGCGCGCGGGCGCGCGCGTGCACTACATTGGTAAAGTGGGTAACGATGACTTCGGCCTTTTTGCGCGGCGTCATCTGGAGAAAACCGGCTTTGACGCTATTACGCTGTTTACCTGCAAGGAGAAGCCCACCGGCAACGCGCTGATCTATGTCGCAGGCGATGATGCGGAAAATATGATTTCGGTCTATCCGGGTGCCAATACCACCGTGACTGCCGCAGAGGTGACGCGCTGCCAGCCGACGGTCGCCGCCGCAGACATTTTGCTGGTGCAGCTGGAGAATAATCTCAGCGCCATCCAGCGTATGATCGACAACGCCCGTGCCAGCGGCACCTTTGTGATCCTTAATCCCGCCCCCTGGCAGAAGGTCAGCGATGCGCTGCTGGCGAAGATCGATCTGCTGACGCCCAACAGCACCGAAGCAACCCAGCTCAGCGGCGTGACCGTCACCGATTTCGACAGCGCCCGCCGTGCGGCAGCGGTGCTGCATCGTAAAGGGGCGCGTCAGGTGATCATCACGCTGGGCATTGCGGGCGCCCTGCTCTCCACGCCTGACGAGCAGCAGCGCATTCCGCTCTTTCCGGCGCAGCCGCGCGACACCACAGGCGCAGGTGATGCTTTTAACGGCGCGCTCGCCGCCCGGCTCGCTTCCGGGGACGCGCTGCCGCAGGCGGCGCGCTTTGCCGCGGCCTTTGCCTCACTCTGTGTAGAGCGCGCAGGCGCGGCCGACTCTATGCCCTCCTATGCCGAGGCACTGGCACGCCTGCAGGCGCATCCGGAATGCGTTATCGAGCCGATTGAGACTCTTACCGCCTGAGGCAGGCTGGTAATTGCGCAGCAGGCGTGCGGCTCAGCGGTCCGCACGACCTGTCGGAAGCCAGGCGCTGCCCTGAGGCTGCAAGGTTAAAGATAGCGCCGGCTGCCAGCCATTTTGTAAGCGCAGCCGACTGTCCGGCTTTTTGCGTGTAATCTGGCCCGTGTTGATGCCCCTGCCGCTTCTCAGCTGAACCGCCGCTTTGCCTTTCTCTTTACAGCCCCGCCTCAAACACGGAATAATCCCCCGGTAAGCCGGGCCACAAACGCTGGCGCGGCCTGAACCTGACTTCAACGCTGCGGACCTTCTTATGAATAATGACATTTCTCTTAAATACTATGATGTTGCCGATGAATATGCGACGGAGTCCGCTAAGCCGGTGAGCGAAGCAGAACGCACGCCGCTGGCTTATTACTTTCAGCTGCTGATCACCCGTTTAATGAACAACGAAGAGATCAGCGAAGCGGCGCAGCAGGAAATGGCGCGTGAAGCCGGCATCGACGAGCAGCGTATCGATGATATCGCTGAGTTCCTGAACCGCTGGGGCAATGAGTAACGCCATAGCAGCCTGACGCATCCGGGCAGCCTGAGGCCTGCGTCAGCCGTCCCCTTTCGTGTCAGGCAGCCACGCCTTGTGCGTGGCGCCCGGCCGGCTTTCCCGCCGCCCCTCTCTCTGCCGCCTGCCCACTGGCGCCGCCAGAAATTATCATTCAGACTGATATAGTCTGCGCAGGCTTTGTGCTTTACACTGCGCGCTGTAAAAAACTGAGTAGAGTAAGCAGGCATAAAATGGCGATGAACGGAACAATCACAACCTGGTTTAAAGATAAAGGATTCGGCTTTATCAAAGATGAAAACGGCGACAACCGCTATTTTCATGTGATCAAGGTCGCCAATCCTGATTTGATTAAGAAAGACGCGGCGGTAACGTTTGAGCCGACCACCAACAATAAAGGCCTGTCGGCCTATGCGGTGAAAGTGGCCCCGGAAAGCAAATATATCTATATCGCTGGTGAACGTCTCAAGATCACCTCGATTAAATCCTGGCTGGTCTATAACGAAGAGGTCCCGGCGGATACCGGCATCGACAAAGAGAATGCGGTGCTGTCGGTAGGGCTGCTGCTGAATAATATCCGGCCAAAATCTGACGCTAAAGCAGGTGAGATGCGTTCCCTGAAGAAGCTGGCAGTCACCACCTTCCAGGGCACCACCCTGATCTTTTCCGAAGATGAGATTGACGTTGAGAGCACCGTTAAGCTGCTCAAAACCCTGAAGTAATCTTCAGGCTGGCCGGGATCCCGTCCCCCGTCAGCCAGCCTGTCGTCAGCACACGCCTTTTTGACGCTCCCGCACGCCGACTGCGCTGGCGAAATCGGCTGGCAGCGTCTCGTCCGGTTCGCCGCACTGCACGGCGGGCCAGGCCAGAATCACGCTCAAGAGCGTATCTCAGCAAGGTTCATCCCCATTAAGCGATTTTCCAGGGTAGAATCAGGTACTTTGTTACGTGATTACCTCTGCTTCCCTCATTGCAGAGTGATACAGAAAGCGGGTGGAATAAGGGTTAATGCCGCATGAAAATCCCAAACAGAATTCAGCCTCTGGTCGATGACGGCCTGATTGACGATGTGCTGCAGCGGCTGAAAAGCGGCAAGGAAGCAGACGTTTACACCGTGCTGTGCGGCGACAAGGTACAGTGCGCCAAAGTCTATAAAGAAGCGACCCAGCGCAGCTTTAAGCAGGCGGTGCAGTACCAGGAAGGCCGTAAAACCCGCAACAGCCGTAACGCCCGCGCCATGCAGAAAGGCTCGAAGTTTGGCCGTAAGCAGCAGGAAGAGTCCTGGCAGACCGCCGAAGTTGACGCGCTGTTCCGCCTGGCAAATGCCGGGGTTCGCGTGCCTCAGCCCTATCTCTGCATCGACGGCGTGCTGCTGATGGAGCTGGTCACTGACGGCGATGGCGCGGTTGCGCCGCGCCTCAGCGATGTCACCCTCTCCGAAACACAGGCAATCGCGGATTTTCACACCATGATCCGTAACATCGTCCGTATGCTCTGTGCCGGTATCGTGCATGGCGATCTGTCTGAATTCAACGTGCTGCTGGATGACCAGGGCCCGGTGATTATCGATCTGCCCCAGGCAGTTGATGCCGCGGCCAACAACCATGCCGGATCGATGTTCAGACGTGACGTGAATAACATCACCGCGTATTACGGTCAGTTCGCCCCGCAGCTGTTAAAGACGCGCTACGCCAGAGAGATCTGGCAGCTCTATGAAGATGGCAAGCTGACGCCTGAGACGCCACTGACCGGAGAGTTTGTGGAAGTGGAGCGCGCGGTCGACATGGATTCGCTGCTGGATGAGATCATTACCGCAGAAGATGACTATTATGAGCGCCAGCGCGCCAGCCGCGAGCGTGACAGCGACTGAATAAAAAAGGCAGCGAATCAGTTCGCTGCCTTTTTGCTTACGCGGCGATTAGCGCACGACCACCGTCAGCGCGATCAGGATGAAGCCGATGAGCATCACGCCGACAAAAACAGTGTCGAGCCGGTTTCTTTTCATCTTTGCCTCCCCGTGATCCTAGAACCACTGGCCAAAACGACGGATATAGAACCGTTTCATGCCCTGCGCCACCAGGCAGTAGCTGAACAGCGTCAGCACCAGCCAGGGAAAATATTGCCATGGCAGCGGCACCAGTCCGACCATCGCACCCAGCGGTGAGAACGGGATCAGGATGCCCAGCGCCATCACCGTCAGCGTGGTCAGCATGACCGGGAAGGTCGCGCGACTCTGAATAAACGGAATCTTCCGGGTACGCAACAGATGCACCACCAGCGTCTGCGACAGCAGCCCCTCAATAAACCAGCCGGACTGAAACAGCGACTGCACGCCCGCATGATTCGCACCGAAGATGAACCACATCAGCGCAAAGGTCGTGACGTCAAAGATTGACGACGTCGGGCCCATCCACAACATAAAGCGTTTGATGTTACCGGCATCCCATTTGCGCGGCTTGTTCAGGAACTCGCGGTCCACCCTGTCCCACGGCAGCGCCAGCTGTGAGACGTCATACATCAGATTCTGAATCAGCAGATGAATCGACAGCATCGGCAGAAACGGAATAAAGGCGCTGGCCACCAGCAGCGAGAAAACGTTGCCGAAGTTTGAGCTGGCGGTCATGTTGAGATACTTGATGATGTTGCCAAAGGTCTCGCGTCCTTTAAGTACACCCTCATTCAGCACCTGTAAATCTTTCTCCAGCAGGATGATATCCGAAGAGGCTTTCGCCACATCCGCCGCGCTGTCCACGGAAATGCCGGTGTCAGCGGCCCGTAGCGCAGGCGCGTCGTTGATGCCATCGCCCAGGAAACCCACAGTATGACCGTTCTGCTGCAGCAGACGCACCAGCCGGGATTTCTGCTGCGGCGTCAGTTTTGCAAACAGCGTGCAGCGTTCAGCCTCCTGCGCCAGCACCTCATCGCTCATCGCCTCGATCTGGTCGCCGGTCAGCATCGACGGATCGTTCAGCCCGACATCGGCACAGACCCGCTGGGTGACCAGCGGGTTGTCACCGGTCAGCACTTTAACCGCCACGCCGCTGTCGCGCAGTGCTTTGATCGCCCTGCCTGCGCTGGCTTTTGGCGGATCGCGGAAAGTCAGCATCCCCTGGATAACCAGGTCGCGCTCATCACCGTCGCTGAGCGGCGCATGCAGCGCACCGTCACGGGTGGCGACCAGCAGTACGCGATAGCCCTGCTGATGATAGCGTTCAGTCTGCGCCATCAGCGCGGCACGCTGGCCTGCATCCAGTGCCACCACCGTATCGCCCTGCCGCACGGCGACGCTGACCGCCAGCATCTCTTCCACGGCTCCTTTGCAGATCAGCTGTGAACAATGCTGCGTCAGATCTTCCACCAGCACCGACACCCGGCGGCGGGTGAAATCGAATGGCAGCTCATCAACCAGCTGAAACCGGCTGCGCTGAGCCGGTGAAATCACCTTGTCACCCGCACAGAGTACCGCGCGGTCCATGAGGTTTTTCACGCCGCTCTGACTGCCGCTGTTGAGCCACGCCAGCAGCAGCACCTGCTGATCTTCCCGGCCCTGCACGTCCAGATAATGCGCCAGCAGGATGGTGTCCTGGGTCAGCGTGCCGGTTTTGTCGGTACAGAGGACATCCATTGCGCCCAGGTTCTGGATGGCGTTGAGCTTTTTCACCACCACTTTGCGGCGCGACATCGCAATCGCCCCTTTAGCGAGATTGGCGCTGACGATCATCGGCAGCATCTCCGGCGTCAGGCCGACCGCGACGGCCAGCGCAAACAGCGTCGCATCCATCCAGTCACCTTTGGTAAAGCCGTTGATCAGCAGCACGACCGGAACCATGACCAGCATAAAGCGGATCAGCAGCTTACTGACGCTGTTGACCCCGCGATCAAAGGCGGTCTGCGGACGGCTCCCGACCAGCGATGAGGCGAGTGAGCCAAACCAGGTGTCGCCGCCGGTGGCGACCACCACCGCGCTGGCGGTGCCGCTGGCGACGCTGGTGCCCATCAGGCAGATATTTGCCGATGAGAGCCGCTCCTGAATGGTCGCTCCTTGCTCTTTTACCCCTGCCTCGCTGCCTTGTTTTTCTACCGGCAGCGACTCACCGGTCAGCACGGCTTCACTGATAAACAGATTTCGAGCACTCAGCAGGCGGACATCGGCAGGCACCTGATCGCCGGTGCTCAGCAGAATGACATCGCCCGGTACCAGTTCGCTCATGTCCACATCCAGCCGCTGGGCCGTCTTGCTGCCCGGCTCGCGCCGCAGCACGGTCACCTGGCTGCGGACCAGTGACTGCAAAGCCTGCGCCGCCCGGTTGGTGCGGAACTCCTGCCAGAAGCGCAGCAGCCCGCTTAAGATCACCATGGTGCAGATAATGATCACCCCAGAGAGATCGGTCTCCCCGCCCGTGCGCAGCGGCAGGATATAGTCGGTAAACAGACTCACCAGCGCCAGGACCAGCAAGACGTAGATAAAGGGGTTATTAAACGCCATCAGCAGCTGAACCAGCGCGGGTGGCGCTTTCTCATGCGCCACTTCATTGCGGCCATAGACGGCCAGACGTTTTGCGGCCTCGTCACGGGTCAGCCCCTGGCGATGGCTGCGAAGATCGGCCAGCGTTATCTCAATATGCTGACCGGCATGCTGCGCCACAGCGTACATTTTTTTACTTTTTTTATCGTTACGGTTGCCGGATGCAGTAGCCGCAACCTGTTCCAGTTTCATGTCGCTCATTTCGACATCTCCCTGATTTAAAGCACGTGTTGTCCTGCACGAAAAATAAAGTGCATGGCATAAACCTGGCGGAGCCGGGTTATTTATTCTGGCGACCTTTACCAATCACCCTGTGTTTTCGCCCGCAGCGGAAATAACGTCGCACGCAGGTGAATATGCCGCTGGTTTCACACAGCGTAATAAAGATCTGATAGGGATTTTCGGGCGCAGCCGGGGCTACGCCGATCGAGGCGGAGGAAAAAGAGCCAGAATAAACAGCAGCATAACGCGCACTCCTGTGATTGACAGGATGAAAAATAATGAGCGCGATCGTGAATTAACGTGGGGATCGCTGCTCGCCGGCTGGCAAGCAGCAGAGAAGAATCAGCTTGCCAGAATAAGGATTAAACCAGGGTGACTGTCCAACTGAATTCTCCGGAAATGATTTGCCGCTATTATAAAGAGAGGGAAGTCCGGGTAAAGCCATTCAGGCGCAAATAAACGCTTCGTTGAAGGTTTGTTTCTGCTCCGGTTACCGCTTCGGTAACGGAATGGCGATTTTCTTATAACCACAACCTATCCTTTATAACTTTCAGGAATATGGTTAGCCTATATTCGACTATTCTTCATAACAGCCCTTTCGTAAACTCGCGTAACTTCTTAGAGGCAAGGAAATTTCATGAAAACTATAATTCCATCCCTGCTGGCGCTGACGCTGGCTGCCACTTTCACAGCCCAGGCCGCCACTCCCAAAGATACGCTGGTCATTGCCCAGTCAACTGACGATGCCGACAGCTTCGACCCGGCCAAAGGGTTTGAACTCACCAGCGTACAGGCTTTCACTAACATCTATCAGCGCCTGGTCCAGTCTGACCCGCAGAATCCGGTGGATCTGAAGCCGAC
Source organism: Pantoea sp. (assembly GCF_032114055.1). Classification (GTDB taxonomy): domain Bacteria; phylum Pseudomonadota; class Gammaproteobacteria; order Enterobacterales; family Enterobacteriaceae; genus Pantoea. The sequence goes on along the minus strand of NZ_DAMCTB010000009.1, from coordinate 27,347 downwards.
GCTGGCGACCTCCTGGCAGCCAGGCAGCGACAATCGCAGCCTGACCTTTGAGCTGCGCAAAGATGCTAAGTTCTCCACCGGCAACCCGCTGCGTCCGGAAGATGTGATCTTCTCGCTGGGTCGCGTAGTGAAGCTGAACCTCGACCCCTCTTTCATCCTGACGCAGCTCGGCTGGACCAAAGATAACGTCGACGGCTTCCTGAAGAAAGTCGACGACAATCATGTGCAGATCAGCTGGACCGCAGACGTCAGCCCGACCTACGTGCTGAGCCTGCTTTCCGCGCCGGTCTCCTCGATCGTCGATGAAAAAACCGTGACGGCTAACCAGAAGAACGGTGACCTGGGTAACGCCTGGCTGGCGACGCACTCTGCGGGCAGCGGCCCGTATCAGATCCGTAAGGTCGTCCTGCATCAGGCCGTGCTGCTCAGCGCCAACCCTTCTTCGCCGGCGGGCGCACCGAAGATGAAGAACATTCTGATTAAGAACGTCCCGGAGCCTGCGGCGCGTCGTCTGCTGCTGGAGCAGGGGGATGCCGATATCGCCCGTAACCTGGGCGCCGACCAGATCGCGGCGCTGAACGGCAAGCCGGGCGTGAAGACCGAAGCGATTCCGATGGCGTCGCTCTACTACATCCAGTTCAACATCGGCGGAAACGACACGCTGAAGAACCCGGCCTTCTGGGAAGCGGCGCGCTACCTGTGGGATTACAAGGGCATCGCTAACGAGCTGCTGAAAGGCCAGTTCGACGTCCATCAGAGCTTCCTGCCGAAAGGTTTCCTGGGCGCGATCAACGACACGCCTTACAGCTACGACCCGGAAAAAGCCAAAGCGATCCTGAAGAAAGCGGGCCTGAACAACGTCACCTTTAAACTCTCCACCAGCAACCAGCCGCCTTATCTGGATATTGCGCAGGCGCTGCAGGGCAGCTTCGCCAAAGGCGGCGTCAAGGTGGAAGTGGTGCCGGGCCTGAGTTCTGAAGTATCGACCAACGTGAAAGCGCATAAATATGAAGCGACGCTGAACGCCTGGGGCTCCGACTATTTCGATCCGAACACCAACGCCGCCTCCTTTGCTTACAACCCGGAAGACGGCAGCAAAACCATCGCTTACCGTTCAGACTGGCATATTCCGGAGCTGAACAAGCAGGTGGTTGCCGCCACGGCCGAAAGCGATCCGAAGAAGCGTGTCGCCCTGTATGAAGCGATGCAGCGTGAGGTGATGAAGAACTCCCCTTATGTGATTGGGATGCAGGCGAAGAACCTGATCGCACTGCGGGACAACCTGAAAGGCTATGTTCAGGGCATCAACCCGGACATGGTGTATTACTCGCAGGTCACTAAGTAATGGCACAGTCTGTTCCTCAAGCCGGGTTCGCCCGGCTTTTTTGGCAGCGTGGCGGGCGTCTGATCGGGAGCGTATTGTCGCTGCTGGTCACGCTGCTCGGCCTGCTCGCCTTTACCTTTATGCTGTCGCATCTCTCGCCGATCGATCCGGTACAGCAGATTGCCGGCGATCACGCCAGCGAAGCGACCTACGCGCAGGTGCGTCACGACCTTGGTCTTGACCAGCCGGTGCTGATGCAGTTCTGGCGCTATATCGAACATTTAGCGCATGGCGATCTGGGCGTCTCCCGCCTCACCAACCAGTCGGTGAGCGGCGACCTGATGACCACCTTCCCCGCCACCATTGAGCTGGCGACCTGCGCGATGATCTTCGCTGTGCTCTTTGGCGTCACGCTGGCGCTGCTGGCCGCCTGGAAACCGGGCAGCTGGATCGATAACCTCGCCCGTTTTATCTCGCTGCTGGGTTATTCGGTGCCGGTGTTCTGGCTCGGTCTGCTGGGCCTGCTGCTCTTTTATGCCGTGCTGCACTGGTCCGCCGGACCGGGTCGGCTGGATGATATCTGGGTCTATACCCTGGAGCCTAAGACCGGTTTTGTGCTGATCGACAGCTGGCTGTCAGGCGAACCGGAGATGTTCCGCAATGCCATCGCTCATCTCTGGCTGCCGGTGGTGATCCTGGGTTTGCTGGCGATGGCGGGCATTACCCGCCTGCTGCGTGCGGCGCTGCTGGAAGAGAGCAGCAAAGAGTACGTGGTGCTGGCGCGCGCCAAAGGCGCAGGTCGGGTGCGCATTCTGTTGCGCCACATCTTCCCCAACGTGCTGGGCACGCTGGTGACGGTGATCGCCCTCTCCTACGCGACCCTGCTGGAAGGCTCCGTGCTGACCGAAACCGTCTTCGCCTGGCCTGGCGTAGGCCGCTACATGACCAATGCGCTGTTCTCCGGCGATGTGCCGGCGATTCTGGGCTCTACTCTGTTAATCGGCACCTGCTTTATCCTGATTAACACCCTGGCGGATGTCTTAACCTGGTTAACCGATCCGAGAACCCGATGACGCAACAACTCTCTGAACTCGAAACGGTGCGACCACGTCGCCGCCGTCAACGTGTGACCTCGTTAACCGTTGGGCTGACGCTGGTCGCTATTCTTATCCTGATGGCGCTGCTGGCGCCGCTGATTGCGCCCTTCGATCCGAATGTGCAGACCATGTCGAGCCGCCTGCTGGCGCCGTCGGCGCAGCACTGGTTTGGCACCGACGGCTTTGGCCGCGATCTGCTGTCGCGCGTGATTTATGGCACGCGGCCGACGCTGCTGCTGGTGTCGCTGATTCTGCTACTGACCATTCCGGCTGGCCTGCTGATCGGCATCACCGCCGGTTATGTCGGCGGCTGGACGGAACGCCTGCTGATGCGCATTACGGATATCTTTCTGTCGCTGCCGAATCTGGTCATCGCGCTGGCGCTGGTGGCGATCCTGGGCCCGGGCCTGATGAACGGCGCGCTGGCACTGGCGCTGACCAGCTGGCCGCCCTTTGCCCGCCAGGCGCGTGCTGAGACGCTGGCGCTGCGCCGCAGCGACTACCTGGCTGCTGCACGGATGCAGGGCATCACCGGCTTCCGCCTGATGTTCGGTCATATTCTGCCGCTCTGCCTGCCGACGGCCGTGGTCCGGGCGGCGCTCAGCCTGGGCGGGATTATCCTGGCGGCGGCCGGACTCGGCTTTCTGGGAATGGGCGTGCAGCCCCCGACCGCAGAGTGGGGCTCGATGGTGGCCGAAGGCAGTAAAGTGATCTTCGACCAGTGGTGGGTTGCCGCCGCACCAGGCGCAGCGATTCTGTTTGCCAGCCTGGCCTTTAACCTGACAGGCGATGGCCTGCGCGACCGACTGGATACCCGTCATGCAAAATAATCTTCTCCATGCTGAGGGGCTGACCATCCGCAGTGATGATACGCTGCTGGTCGATCACATCAGTTTTTCCATAGGTCGCGAGCGCGTTGCGCTGGTCGGCGAATCCGGTTCCGGCAAGTCACTCACCGCCCGCAGTCTGATGGGGCTGCTGTCGCCCGCGCTGCATCTGCAGGCCAGCCAGCTTCAGGTTGCCGGTGAGAATGCGCTGACGCTGAGTGAGCGTCGCTGGAGCCAGCTGCGCGGTAATCGCGTGGCAATGGTGATGCAGGACCCGAAGTATGCGCTTAACCCGACGCGCACCATTGGCTGGCAGGTGGAAGAGCCGCTGATCCTGCATCGTCGTCTGAGCCGCGCCGAACGTAAAGAGAAAGTGTGTGACATGCTGGATGCCGTTGGCCTGCCCGATCCGCGTCGCCTGATGCAGCAGTATCCGCATCAGCTTTCAGGCGGAATGGGTCAGCGCGTCATGCTGGCCATTGCCCTGATCACCGATCCGGACTTTCTGATTGCCGATGAACCGACCTCTGCACTGGACCATGCGATGCGCGATCAGGTGCTGGCGCTGATCCGTGGCCTGGTGGAAGCACGTAATATGGGACTGCTGCTAATCAGCCACGACCTGCAGCAGGTTTCGGAACATTGCGAACGTGTGATGGTGATGTACAAGGGACGCCTGCTGGATACGCTGCCCGCCGCCGATCTGCCGCGCGCGACCCACCCTTACACCCGGACACTCTGGGCCTGCCGGCCGGGCAAAGCGACGCACGGTCAGCCGCTGCCGGTGCTGGATCGTGCGGCGCTGGAGGCAAAATATGATTAAGCTGACCGATCTGAGTGTCGCCCATAAACAGGGCTACGATCTGCGCACTGTCGTGCATGAGGTTAACCTGGAGGTGAATGCGGGCGAGTGCTTTGGCCTGGTCGGGCCATCGGGCTGCGGCAAGTCTTCGCTGCTGTGGGTGCTGGCCGGTCTGAACCCGCACTGGCAGGGTCAGATGCAGCTGGCCGGTCATCAGGCTCTCCCCGGCAAAGCTTTTACCGGCGCGCTGCGTCAGGAAGTGCAGATGGTGTTTCAGGACCCCTATGCCTCGCTGCATCCGCGTCACCGGCTGCGCCGCACGCTGGCAGAGCCGCTGAAGCTGCTGAAACGCGACAACATCAACGATCGCATCGACCAGGGTTTCCGCCACGTCGGCCTCGATCCCGCCCTGGCCGACCGCTATCCGCATCAGCTCTCCGGCGGCCAGCGTCAGCGTGTCGCCATCGTGCGCGCCCTGCTGCTGCAACCGAAGATCCTGCTGCTCGACGAGCCGACGTCGGCGCTGGATATGTCGGTGCAGGCGGAAATCTTAAACCTGCTCAACGATCTGAAACGCCAGGATGGCCTGACGATGGTGCTGGTCAGCCACGATCCTGATGTGATCGACCACATGTGCGATCGCGCCGTGCGGATGGCGCAGGGTCGCATCATCGAACAGATCTCTGCCTGAACCCCGACCGGGCGGCCCACGCAGGTCGTCCGGTCTGGCCCCGCGCTGTCCCGTTTTTGCCCTGCCCTCCCTGCATTTTCCGGACGAACGTTCCCGCTTTCCCGATACCGGAAGGAGTCCGCCTGTGCGCGGTCAAAACACAGCGCGGCCTGATGGGATATACTCGCGGCAATTTTTTCAGAAGAGGAGACGATCATGACGGTAAAACTGCGTCCACTGGAGCGGGAAGATCTGCACTTTGTCCACCAGCTCGATAATAACGCCAGCGTGATGCGTTACTGGTTCGAGGAGCCCTATGAAGCCTTCGTGGAGCTTTCCGACCTCTACAACAAGCATATTCACGATCAGACCGAACGCCGCTTTGTGGTGGAGCATAACGGGCAGAAGGCGGGATTAGTTGAGCTGGTCGAGATTAACCATGTGCATCGTCGCGCCGAATTTCAGATCATTATCGACCCGGCGCATCAGGGCAAAGGGCTGGCTACGCAGGCGGCGAAGCTGGCGATGGATTACGGCTTCTCGGTGCTCAACCTCTACAAGCTCTATCTGATTGTCGATCAGGAAAACGAGAAAGCGATTCACATCTATACCAAGCTCGGCTTCGAAATTGAAGGCGTGCTGAAGCATGAGTTCTTTATTAACGGGGAGTACCGCAACACCATCCGCATGTGCATTTTCCAGCATCAGTATCTGGAACGCCACAAAACGCCAGGCGGAATGGTGAAGCCTACTGCGCAGTAATCAGCCGCGCGCGCCGACCGGATTCATATAGGGACGCGGGTGATCCGGCTTGAGGTCATACATGCCGCCGTAGAAAGGATCAACCAGCAGCCAGCCGGGAAAGCCGCCCAGCGGAATATTACCCAGCAAATACCAGAGATTGGCGCGGGCTTTGATCGGCACCGTTACCGGCACATAGCCCGGGCTTTCCAGCATCAGCAGATAGTGTTTTTTGCCGAAGTAGTGGCCGGTCGATTTCGCCAGCTCTACGGTCTGCGGCGTGAAACCCTGCGCGACCGCATAGCCACGCTCATCCTGCACCGTAAAGCGCGCGCCCTGCGGCAGAGAGTCGATGCGCACCAGCTGGGTTTCATTGCCGACGATGGTGGCACAGCCGCTGAGCAGCAGCGCGGCGGCCAGAGCCAGAATTCGCTGTTTCATGAAGGGGTCCACAGAGTGATCAATGATCAAAGTGTAGACCGCCCTCTTCAGCTCAATCGGGCTATCATCGCCCGATTCAGCCAGCTTATTGCGGTTGACAAGCGCGGGCGATAGACGCGATGTCGTTAGGTGAGGTGCGGCAGCAGCCGCCGATCAGCCTGGCGCCCGCCTGCTGCCACTCATCCAGCTTGTCATGCAGCGTGCAGCCCGACGGCGCGGAGTGCCAGGTTTTGCTGCCCGCATCATACTGTTCGCCGGAGTTGGGATAGACCACCAGCGGCTTGTCAGTGAGTTTTTGCAGCTGCTGCAGCGCGGGCGTTACGCTCTCCAGCGCCACGCAGTTGATGCCCAGCGCCACTACCTGCGGCTGCTGATTCAGCCAGCTCACCACCTCGGTCAGCGGGGTGCCGTCGCTGATGTGTCCGGCATCGCGCAGCGTAAACGAGAACCAGGCCCGGCCCTGCGGAAATTCCGACAGCAGCTTCACCAGCGCCTGCGCTTCAGCAAAGGATGGCAGGGTTTCGCAGGCCAGCAGATCGGCACCGGCCGCCAGCAGCGCCTGGACGCGCGGACGGTGAAACGCCATCATCTCCGCTTCCGGCAGCGCATAGTCGCCGCGATATTCCGATCCATCCGCCAGGAATGCGCCATAGGGGCCGACCGAGCCCGCCACCAGCAGCGTTTTCGCGTCGGGCCGCACCGCCAGATAGTCCTGACGGGCGCGACGGGCCAGCTCTACGCTCTGCGCAATCAGCGCCAGTGACTGCGCCTCATCCAGACCGCGTGCGGCAAATCCCTGCGGTGTTGCCTGATAGCTGGCGGTGATGGCACAGCGCGCACCGGCAACAAAATAGTCGTAATGGACCTGATAGATCAGTTCAGGATTTTCCATCAGTACTTTGGCTGACCAGAGCGCATCGGCCAGATGGCAGCCGCGGGCTTCCAGTTCGGTGGCCAGGGCACCATCCAGAATCAGCAGCGGTGACTCCGTTAAAGCCTGCGCGACAGGGTTATGCGACATCGTTAGCCTCCTCAGGCCGGGTGGATGCTTTGTGGGTCAGATGGTAAGCGGCATAGCAGAACAGAACAAACGGGATGCCGCACCATAGCGCGATGCGCTGGGTCGGGTCGAACGCCAGTCCCACACAGGCCAGCAGGCAGAGCAGAAAGCCCAGCACCGGCACCAGCGGATAGAACGGCGCACGATACGTCAGCTCGGCCAGCGATTTGCCCTGCTGAAGATGACGGCGACGGAAGACATAATGGGAGGCGCAGATGCTGAGCCAGACGGCGACGACGGCAAAGCCTGAGATGGCCGACAGCGCAACAAACACGGTATCCGGTGCCACCACGCTGGAGATCAGCGCCAGCAGGCCGCCTGCCATGCTGACCGTGATCGCCAGCAGCGGCACGCCGCGTTTGTTTACCTGGGCAAAGGCGCGCGGCAGTGTATTTTCATTGGCCAGCGACCAGAGCATCCGCCCGGAGGCGTACAGGCCGGAGTTAGCCGCCGAAAGAATCGCGGTCAGGATGACAAAGTTAATGATATCGGCGGCATAGGGGATGCCGATCTTTTCAAACACCAGCACAAACGGGCTTTTTACGATGCCGGCCTGGTCCATCGGGATCAGCGCCGCCAGCACAAAGACGGTGCCAATGAAAAAGATAATCAGCCGGACCACGGTTGTACGAATCGCCAGCGGCAGCACTTTCTCCGGCTGCTGCGTTTCACCGGCCGCGATGCCAATCAGCTCGGTGCCGGAAAAGGCGAAGTTCACGGCCACCATGGTCATCAGAATCGGCAGGACGCCGTGGGGCAGCCAGCCGTGCGCGGTAAGGTTGCTCAGGCCCGGCGCAGGGGTGCCATCTTTCATCGGGATAAAGCCGAACATCGCCGCGCCGCCGAGCAGGATGAATGCGACGATGGTCACTACCTTAATCAGCGAGAACCAGAACTCCCCTTCGGCGAAAAAGCGGGTTGAGATCACGTTCAGCAGGTAGATGGTGCAGCAGAAAACCAGGCACCAGGTCCAGACCGGGATCTGTGGGAACCAGTACTGCATACAGAAACCGGCCGCCGTCAGGCTGGATCCGAGCGCCACAGTCCACGTCAGCCAGTAGAGCCAGGCCACGGTGTAGCCGGTGGCCGGGCTGAGATAGCGTGCGGCGTAGACGTGGAAGGCACCGGTTTCCGGCATCGCCACCGAGAGTTCACCCAGGCAGACCATCACCAGCCAGACCACCAGCGCACCAATCAGATAGGCGAGCAGCGTGCCCGCCGCGCCAGTGGTTGAGATGATATAACCGGTGTTAAAAAACAGGCCGGTGCCGATAACACCACCCAACGATAACATCACCAGATGGCGCACTTTCATGGTGCGTTTAAATTTTTCCTGCGAGGGAGTTGGCTGTTCGCTCATCACTTTTATCCGTATGGACGTCTAAACATCTATAGTGGACAATTTTATACGCGTCACAGCCGGGAATTGCAACGGCAGGCAAACAGAGAGGCGGTACAGAAGGTTCAGTGCCCCGTCGCGGCGGGGCCTGATGCATTAACCAAAAACGCTCTGAATGTAGCGTTCCAGCGCCATGCGGGAACTGAATCCGTGCGGGATGCCATAATGTTCCTGTGAATCACCTGCCAGGTAGAGAGGGAACTGGGTGTAGTGATCGCAGGTCTTCATTTCTGAAGCAGGTTCAGCGAATGGCTGACTTTTCTCTTTCAGTGTCGGGTGAATCACTAAGGCCATGCGGCCCATGCGCGCTTCACGATTGACATAGACATAGTTTTCTCCACGGCGATAGCCATAGGCCCGTGGGGTAATTTCGTCGACTTCGAAACCCGCTTTTTCCAGTACGCGCGCTACCTCATCTGGTCGTAAATACATGCTCGATCCTCTCCTCTTTCAAAAGCTTCGCAACCTTACATCAGCATGACAGAGTGGGCATTCGGAATTTTCCCTAAAGAACCCTCTCCCGCGTCTCGTTTATCTCAGGGTCGTCTACACTAGTATTACGTTTTTAATGCAAAGGGAGCTAAAAAATGTTCAATCGCACTGTAAAAAACGATGACATTGATATCAATCAGGACGTAAATGAGCTGGCTGATTCACTGGAAGCCCTGCTGAAATCTTACGGCAGTGATGCAAAAGATGAAGTGGATTCCGCCCGCAGTCAGGCAGAGGCATTGCTGAAGCAGACCCGCTCCAGACTCAATGGTGGCAGCAACCGGGTGTCACAGGCCGCGCGCGACGCTGGCGCTCAGGTTGACACCTATGTGCATGACAAGCCCTGGCACGGTGTGGGTATCGGCGCAACCGTCGGTATCGTTATCGGTATCCTGCTGGCCTCACGCCGCTAAGCGCAAAAAATCCTCTAAGCCCTGCACACTGTGCGGGGCTTTTTTTTGCTTTTTTTCAGCCATTGCGCTGCAGAAATAAATTTTTCGTCGCCTGATCCGCATGCCCGCTGGCTTTATAGCGTTTGCGCAAATACAAATCGAAAAACCCTATATATGGTAGGCTTGACCACCATTGCCACTACATCTAGTATTTACTTCATCAGCACACCCGTTATCTTCTGTCGGCATGAAGCTCACTATCTGCACCTGAACTTCCTGACCCGGTAATGAAACCGCCCATAAAGGTAAATACGAATCATGCGTATTATTATTTACACCAAAGATCATTGTGTCCAGTGCACGGCGACGAAAAACGCTCTGGATCGTCAGGGCCTGACCTACCAGCTCATTAATCTCGACAGTCAGCCAGAGGCGGCCGACACCCTGAAATCCCTGGGATACCGTCAGGTCCCGGTGGTCATGGCCGGTAACGACCACTGGAGCGGCTTCCGCCCGGACAAAATCGCCACCCTGCGTCCGCTTTCTGCCGTCGGGGGATAAGCGCATGTTCCCGCTGGTCTACTTTTCCAGCCAGTCGGAAAACACCCACCGGTTTATCACCCGCCTGGGCCTGCCTGCCCGCCGCATCCCGGTTGATGCCGGGCAGCGGCTGCATATCGACCAGCCTTATATCCTGGTGGTGCCCAGTTACGGCGGCGGTTCCCGGCGCGGCGCGGTTCCCGGCCAGGTGATTCAGTTTCTGAATGATGAAGCGAACCGACGCGGCATCCGTGGCGTGATTGCGGCGGGCAACCGGAACTTCGGTGCCGGTTATGGCCTGGCCGGCAGCATCATTGCAACCAAATGTCAGGTGCCCTGCTTCTATCGCTTTGAGCTGATGGGCACCCCTGAAGACATTGCGAAAGTAAAAGCGGGAGTAACCCAATTTTGGCAACAACAGAGATTTTCAACGACGTGACGCCCGACTATCACGCCCTTAACGCCATGCTCAACCTCTATGACGAGGAAGGCCGCATCCAGTTTGATCGGGATCGCGACGCGGTGCGTCAGTTTTATCTGCAGCACGTGCAGCCCAATACCGTGCCGTTCGCCAGCTGCGCTGAACGGTTACGCTATCTGGTGCAGGAGAACTACTACGAAGCGGCAGTGCTGAATCAGTACGATTTTGCCTTCCTGCTTGAGCTGCATGAGGTGGCGGAGAGATGGGGATTTGAGTTCAAAACATTTCTCGGTGCCTGGAAGTTTTACACCAGCTATACCCTGAAGACCTTTGACGGCAAACGCTACCTGGAAACCTTTGAGCAGCGCGCCTGCATGGTGGCGCTGACGCTGGCCCGGGGCGATGAATCGCTGGCACGTGCCATCCTGTTCGAGATCCTCAGCGGCCGTTTCCAGCCCGCCACGCCAACCTTCCTCAACTGCGGTAAACAGCAGCGTGGTGAGCTGGTTTCCTGCTTCCTGCTGCGCATCGAAGACAATATGGAGTCGATTGGCCGCGCCGTAAATTCGGCACTTCAGCTCTCAAAACGGGGCGGTGGCGTCGCCTTTTTGCTGTCGAACCTGCGCGAGTCCGGTGCGCCGATCAAGCGTATCGAAAATCAGTCGTCGGGCGTGATTCCGGTGATGAAAATGCTGGAGGATGCGTTTTCCTATGCTAACCAGCTGGGTGCCCGTCAGGGGGCTGGCGCGGTCTGGCTCAATGTGCATCATCCCGATATCCTCCGCTTCCTGGATACCAAACGCGAAAACGCCGACGAGAAGATCCGCATCAAGACGCTGTCGCTGGGTGTGGTGATCCCCGACATCACTTTCCAGCTGGCGAAAGAGAACAAACCGATGGCGCTCTTCTCGCCCTATGATGTGGAGCGGGTCACCGGCAAGGCCTTTGGCGATATCAGCATCAGCGAACAGTATGAGGCGATGCTGGCCGACGATCGCATCCGCAAAACGTGGATCCAGCCACGCGACCTCTTCCAGACGCTGGCCGAAATTCAGTTTGAGTCGGGCTACCCCTATATCATGTTCGAGGACAGCGTGAACCGCAGTAACCCGATTGCCGGTCGTATCAATATGAGCAACCTCTGCTCAGAGATCCTGCAGGTGAACAGCGCCAGCGAGTACCATGAGGATCTCAGCTATCGCCGGGTCGGCAAAGATATTTCCTGTAATCTCGGCTCTCTGAACATTGCACACGCCATGGATTCCGGCGATCTGGCCCATACCGTGGATGTGGCGGTACGGGCGCTGACGGCGGTGTCGATGATGAGCGAGATCGGTTCGGTGCCCTCGGTCGCCGAAGGTAATCGCCGCTCGCACGCCATCGGCCTGGGGCAGATGAACCTGCACGGCTATCTGGCGCGTGAGGGGATCGCCTACGGTTCGCCGGAAGCACTGGATTTCACCAACCTCTACTTCTGCTGCATAGCCTTCCATGCGCTTTCTGCGTCGAACCAGCTGGCGCAGGAGCATCAGCAGACCTTCGACGGTTTTACGGACTCGGACTACGCCAGCGGCGTCTGGTTCGATAAATATCTGCAGCGCGAATGGCTGCCACGCACCACGCGCGTAGCGAAGCTGTTTGCCGACGCGGGCGTAACGCTGCCCACCCAGGCGGACTGGCAGAGGCTGCGCGAGGCGGTGATGCAGCACGGGCTGTTTAATCAGAATCTGCAGGCGATCCCGCCCACCGGCTCGATCTCCTACATCAATCACGCCACCTCCAGCATCCATCCGATTGTCTCCCCGATCGAGATCCGTAAAGAGGGCAAGACCGGTCGCGTCTACTATCCTGCGCCCTTTATGACCAATGACAATCTCCATCTCTATCAGGATGCCTATCAGATTGGGCCGGAGGCGATTATTGATACTTACGCAGAAGCAACGCAGCACGTCGATCAGGGGCTGTCGCTGACGCTGTTTTTCCGCGATGACGTCACGACACGCGACATCAACAAAGCGCAGATCTACGCATGGAAAAAAGGGATCAAAACGCTCTATTACATTCGCCTGCGTCAGATGGCGCTTCAGGGTACGGAGGTTCAGGGCTGCGTCTCCTGCTCCCTGTGAGAAATATGATGAAACTGAAACAGATTCAGGCCATTAACTGGAACCGCCTGCAGGACGAGAAAGATCTTGAGGTGTGGAACCGTCTGACCAGCAACTTCTGGCTGCCAGAGAAAGTGCCGCTCTCCAACGATCTGCCCGGCTGGCAGGCGCTGGATAAACAGCAGCAGCAGCTGACCATCCGGGTCTTTACCGGGCTGACGCTGCTCGACACCATCCAGAACGTGATTGGCGCGCCAGGGTTGATGGAAGATGCGATTACCCCGCACGAGGAGGCCGTGCTGTCGAATATCAGCTTCATGGAAGCCGTGCACGCCCGCTCCTACAGTTCAATCTTCTCCACCCTGTGCAACACCCAGGATGTAGATGCTGCTTACCAGTGGAGCGAAGAGAATGTGCCGCTGCAGAATAAGGCGCGCATCATCCTGGAACAGTACCGGGCCGATGATCCGCTGAAGAAGAAGATCGCCAGCGTCTTCCTGGAGTCCTTTTTATTCTATTCCGGCTTCTGGCTACCGATGTACTGGTCTAGCCGGGGCAGGCTGACCAACACCGCCGATTTGATTCGCCTGATCATCCGCGACGAGGCGGTGCATGGCTATTACATCGGCTACAAATATCAGCGGGCACTGGTGGAGACCGACGATCGTCGTCGCGAGGAGTTGCAGCAGTTTGCTTATGACCTGCTGCTGGCGCTCTATGAGAATGAGGTGGCTTACACCGAGGCGCTCTATGGAGAGGTTGGCTGGGTGGACGAAGTGAAAACCTTCCTGCATTACAACGCCAACAAGGCGCTGATGAATCTGGGCTATGAGGCGTTGTTCCCGGCGGCGCTGACGGCGGTCAATCCGGCGATTCTGTCGGCGCTGTCGCCTAACGCCGATGAGAACCACGACTTTTTCTCCGGTTCAGGCTCCTCCTATGTCATGGGCAAAGCGGTCGAAACGGAAGATGAGGACTGGAATTTCTGATAGCGGACAGCTCAGCCGGATCGTCAGGCTGACCTGCAACTGCGGGTAAAGATGCAGGCACAGAGCGCATGCATCCTGCACAAAGAGACCATCCCTGGCGGGTTCAGCGCAGGTGATGGTTTCCCTCACGCCGGAGATGCCTCTTAAGCCGCTCCGGCGCTTTGCATTTTTAAAAACGCGCCTGCCCTGTTCGTCCCCGGCCCTGATGCAATGCGCCAGGCGAATGCGCTCATCGCTTTAACTTTCTGCATTGTCTGTGAGACGCCCGGTCGTGAGTTGCCACCCTCTTCTCAGCGCATATTTCCTCTGCCGCGGGTTAAGCCTCTGGTTATGACTGGTATGGCCTGTTAATAAACACACGTCTGAAATAGTTTTTTAGGTTATTATTAACCTCAAATGATTATTAGCGACCGATGCGGTTTATGAACAGGACTCACCAGGGGCTGACGCCTGCCTTAGTGATGCTGATGTCGGTAGCCACCGGCCTCTGCGTCGCCAGTAACTACTACGTTCAGCCACTGCTGAATACGATTGCCCAACAGTTTGATCTCTCCGTGAGCCTCGCCGGGTTTATCGTGACCACGGCACAGCTCGGTTACGCCTGCGGCCTGCTGTTTCTGGTGCCGCTGGGCGATCGGTTTGAACGCCGTCGTCTGATTGTGACGATGATTCTGCTGGCCGCAGCCGGAATGGTGATTATCGCCCTTTCGCACACCTTCGCCCTGCTCCTGCTGGGCACGGTGATGACCGGTCTGTTTTCCGTCGCCGCCCAGGTACTGGTGCCGCTGGCCGCGACGCTGGCAGAGCCGGCGCGGCGCGGCAAGATCGTTGGAACGGTCATGAGCGGCCTGCTGCTCGGGATCCTGCTGGCACGCACGGCCGCTGGCGCTCTGGCCCAGCTTGGGGGCTGGCGAACGGTCTACTGGACCGCCAGCCTGCTGATGGTCATGATGGCTCTGGCACTGTGGCGATCGCTGCCTCGCGTCAGACAGTCTGTTCCTCTGCGCTACCCGCAGCTGCTGGCCTCCATCTTTCGCCTGTATGCAGGCAACAGGGTAATCCGCACCCGTGCCTGGACGGGCTGCCTCTCCTTTGCCAACTTCAGTTTGCTGTGGACGTCAATGGCGTTTCTGCTCTCCGGTGCGCCCTACCACTTCACCGAAGGTCAGATTGGTTTACTGGGGCTGGTGGGTGCGGCTGGCGCGCTGGCGGCCCGTCAGGCCGGTTCGCTGGCGGATAAAGGCAAAGCGAAGCTGACCACCCGGCTGGGGCTGCTGTTTATGCTTGTGTCCTGGGCCGCGATTGCATGGGGAGCAGAGCAGCTTGTGCCACTGATCATCGGTATCCTGCTTCTGGATCTGGCTGTGCAGGCCGTGCATATCACGAATCAGAGCGTGATTTATGCGCAGATGCCGGAAGCGCGTAACCGTCTGAATGCGGGGTACATGACCAGCTACTTTATGGGCGGTGCAGCGGGTTCGTTACTTTCCGCCACCGCCTACCATCTGGCGGGCTGGTATGGCGTCTGTAGCACGGGCGTCCTGCTGACGCTGATCAATATACTGATCTGGGCAAGCGGATCGTGCTATGAGCCGGAAAAAATCACCTGAACCCTGTCCGGAGAGCGTATTGCATCTGGTCACAAATGGTTAGGTTTGTTATGGTTAGTAGCAAACCTATTCACTTCAGTTATTTTTCCTCGCGATATTATTAAATTTGCCCCCTTTTTGATAGCGTCCCGGCACTCTGATTGTCGCCGGGCAGACGGGTTTTTGACCCAGGGCCAGGGAATGGTCTGAAATGCCTTAAAGGGTGTAGCGTGCGTCCGACAACGCTCACCTGCCAGAAAGTGACTACGCTTAACCTGTCACCACAGTTATTATACAAGTTGCAATTAGTGAGGTTTTTTTTAATGGAAAGTTCGTTTACTCCCATTGAGCAGATGCTAAACATCCGTGCCAATCGTCATAAGGATTTTCCGTTACAGGAAATTATTCTGACGCGTCTCTGTATGCATATGCAGGGTAAACTGCTGGACAACCGTAACAAGATGCTGAAAGCACAGGGGATCAACGAAACTCTGTTCATGGCGTTGATTACACTGGATGCGCAGGAGAACCACAGCATTCAGCCTTCTGAACTCAGTTCTGCGCTGGGCTCTTCACGCACCAATGCCACGCGCATTGCTGATGAGCTGGAGAAGCGCGGCTGGATTGAACGTCGCGAGAGCGACCACGACCGTCGCTGCCTGCATCTGCATCTGACCGACAAGGGTATGGAGTTCCTGCGTCAGCTGCTGCCCCCTCAGCATCAGAGCCTGCAGTATCTCTGGTCTTCGCTGTCCAGTGATGAGAAGTCTCAGCTGGAAGGGATCACCCGTAAGCTGCTTAACCGTCTCGATAAAATGGATGAAGAGCAACTGATCGCCTCGCTGTCCCGCTAATAGCAATAAGTGCGACACAATCACCTGTCGGAATCGTTATTTTAATTTTCTTTTTTATCTGGCCAGCGCTCCGGCGCTGGCTTTTTCGACTCGGGCGCAGGCGGACAGGGATGACTGCCCCCCGACTAAATGGAAAATGTGGAGAAATTCATGAGTGCATCGGCAGAAGCACAACGCCCGCAACCGTCAGCCAACAAAAAGAAGAAGCGCAAAAGTGTGCTGATTGTGCTGGCGCTGATCATTGTTCTGGCGGGTATTGCCTGGGGCGCATACTGGTTCCTGGTCCTGCGTCATTTTCAGGAAACGGATGACGCCTACGTGGCAGGTAATCAGGTGCAGGTGATGGCCCAGGTCTCCGGCAGCGTGAATAAAGTCTGGTTCGAAGACACCGATTTTGTCAAAAAAGGCGATGTGCTGGTCTCGCTGGATAAGACCGATGCGGAGCAGGCGTTTGAAAAAGCGCAGACGGCCCTCGCCACCAGCGTCCGTCAGACACATCAGTTGATGATCAACGGAAGACAGTATCAGGCCAGCATCACGCTGCAGCAGACTGCGCTGGCGCAGGCTCAGGCCGATCTGAAACGCCGTGAACCACTGGGTGCGGCTAATCTGATTGGTCGTGAAGAGTTGCAGCACGCCCGCGATGCCGTCGCGACCGCCAAAGCGCAGCTCGACGTGGCGATTCAGCAATATAATGCGAACCAGGCGATGATCCTTAATACCTCGCTGGAAAATCAGCCTGCCGTACAGCAGAGCGCAGCCGAATTGCGTGACGCCTGGCTGGCGCTGCAGCGTACTGAGATTCGCAGCCCGATGGATGGTTTTGTCTCCCGTCGCAGCGTTCAGGTCGGCTCGCAGATTTCCACCAATACGCCACTGATGGCCGTCGTACCCGCGACTAATCTGTGGGTGGACGCTAACTTCAAAGAGACCCAACTGGCTGGCGTACGCATCGGTCAGCCCGCCACCGTGGTGGCCGATATTTACGGTGACGATGTGGTCTATCACGGCAAAGTGGTGGGTCTGGATATGGGCACCGGCAGCGCCTTTTCTCTGCTGCCTGCACAGAATGCTACCGGTAACTGGATCAAAGTGGTTCAGCGCCTGCCGGTACGTATCGAACTGAATCAGGAAGATATCGCCAGACATCCCCTGCGCATCGGTCTCTCCACGCTGGTTAAAATTGACACCACCAGCCAGGAGGGCAGTATGCTGGCCACTCGTGTCCGCCAGCAGGCCGCTTACAGCAGTAACGCCCTGGCGATTGACCTCGCGCCGGTCAATCAGCTGATCACCGATATCGTCCGTGCCAACGCCGGATGAGAACGCGGAGGCTGTAATGGCAAAAAAACCGCTTGAAGGGATGCCGCTGGTCCTGATGACCATTGCGCTGTCGCTGGCGACGTTCATGCAGGTTCTGGACTCGACCATCGCCAACGTGGCCATTCCGACCATCGCCGGTAATCTGGGTGCCTCTAACTCACAGGGCACCTGGGTAATCACCTCGTTTGGTGTCGCTAACGCGATCTCCATTCCGATTACCGGCTGGCTGGCAAAGCGCGTGGGCGAAGTGAAGCTGTTCACCTGGGCCACCATTCTGTTTGCTGTTGCCTCCTGGGCGTGCGGCATGTCAGAGAGCCTGGAGATGCTGATCTTCTTCCGCGTGTTGCAGGGGATCGTGGCGGGCCCGCTGATTCCACTGTCGCAGAGTCTGCTGCTCAGCAACTACCCGCCCGCCAAGCGCAGCATCGCGCTGTCGCTCTGGGCGATGACGGTGATCGTCGCGCCAATCTGCGGCCCGATTCTGGGCGGCTGGATCAGCGATAACTATCACTGGGGCTGGATCTTCTTTATCAACGTGCCGATTGGTGCGGTGGTCGTGCTGCTGACGTTGCAGACTCTGCGCGGTCGCGAAACTAAAACAGAGATCCGCCCGATTGATATGGTCGGCCTGGTGCTGCTGGTGGTGGGGATCGGCTGCCTGCAGGTGATGCTGGATCGCGGTAAAGAGCTCGACTGGTTCAGCTCCACGGAGATCATCGTGCTGGCGGTGGTTGCCGTCATTGCGCTGGCGGTGCTGCTGGTCTGGGAGCTGACAGACGATAATCCGATTGTCGACCTCTCTCTGTTTAAATCGCGCAACTTCACCATCGGCTGTTTGTCGATCAGCCTCGCCTATATGCTCTACTTCGGCTCGATCGTTCTGCTGCCGCAGCTGCTGCAGGAGGTCTATGGCTATACGGCCACCTGGGCCGGGCTGGCCTCGGCACCGGTCGGGATTATCCCGGTGATTTTGTCGCCGATTATTGGTCGTTTCGCCCATAAACTCGATATGCGGCGGCTGGTGACCTTCAGCTTCATTATGTATGCCGTCTGTTTTTACTGGCGCGCCTATACCTTTGAACCGGGCATGGACTTTGGCGCTTCGGCGTGGCCGCAGTTTATCCAGGGCTTTGCCGTGGCCTGCTTCTTTATGCCGCTGACCACGATTACGCTTTCCGGACTGCCGCCGGAGCGACTGGCCGCCGCCTCCAGCTTGTCTAATTTTGTGCGTACGCTGGCCGGTTCGATAGGCACCTCGATCACCACTACGATGTGGACCAATCGTGAGTCGATGCATCACAGCTATCTGGCGGAGTCGATAACCCCTTACAACGTCAATTCGCAGCAGATGTACAGCCAGCTGGAAGGCATGGGGATGACGCAACAGCAGGCCTCTGCCTGGATTGCGCAGCAGATTACCAATCAGGGACTGATTATTTCAGCGAATGAAATCTTCTGGGCGTCGGCTGGCGTCTTCCTGATCCTGCTGGTGCTGATCTGGTTTGCCCGCCCGCCGTTTGGTGCAGGCGGTGGCGGCGGTGGCGCACATTGACGCTGAGTGAAATGAAAAACGGGCCTTTCGGCCCGTTTTTTTATGCGTTCTGACGCCACCATTCGGCGAGCAGCACACCGGTTGCCACCGACACGTTGAGGCTTTCCACGTTGCCGGTTCCGCCAATCGACAGGCTCATGTCGCCCTGCTGGAAAGCGGTATCGGAGAGGCCTTCGCGCTCCTGCCCTAACACCAGCACCATTTTCTCCGGCAGCGACGCCTGCGCCAGCGGCGTTCCCTGATGGCTGGAGGTGGTCACGATGGTATAACCCGCTTTACGGAACGCTTCCAGACCGTTGCTGAAGGTGGTACCGCTGATGGCCTGTACATGCTCCGCGCCGCCTTCTGCGGTACGCACGGCCGCACCGGACTCCAGCAGTGAGGCGTCGTTAACCAGCAGGCCTTTAACGCCGAAGTGTGCGCAGCTGCGCATAATCGCGCCGAGGTTATGCGGGTTGCTGACATCTTCCAGCGCCAGTACGCAATCTTTGGTATTCGCCTGGCTCAGCCATTCCGCCACGGCCATACCCATGCGCTTTTTGATCAGGAAGCAGACGCCACCATGATGCTCGGTGCCTGAGGCTTTGGTAATCTCGGCATCTTCAACCACGTGATAGGCTTTGCGGTTGGCTGCCAGCCAGCGCAGCGTCTCGCGGAAACGGGGAGTCACTTCCTGCACAAACCAGGCGCGAACAATCGCTTCCGGACGGCTCTGGAACAGCGCATGACAGGCGTTCTCGCCGTAGACGCGGGTCTCTTCGTTACGCTGACGACGGATCTGCTCCGGATCGACAAAGCTCTTGCCGCTGATGCCGCCATGATCCGGCTTATCCGTGTCAGCCGCAGCCGACCGATCCGCAGAGGGCGCGCGGGAGACGGTGCGCCACGGTGAATCGCTGTTGCCATAGGCGCCGCGGCTCTCATCGCCCCGATCGTTGCGGCGCGGTGCGCCACGTCCGCCTTCAGGGCGACGCGAAGAGCTGCCACGGCCGGCATCATCGCTGCGGCGACCCGCAGAGGCTGAGCGGCTTCCTTCCTGACTGCGTTCAGTGCGGGAGCCAGACGAACGACGGTTATCATCCGGACGGGCAGCAGAGTGACCACCTTTGCCTGTACGAGGATTCGATGCACGCGCGCTTTTATCGTCCTCGCCACGCACGTACATCACCTTAACTTTACCGCTCTTACCTTTAAATTCGTCGTTCATATCTTCCTCCTGCATTGAGAGCGCGCAGATTACCTGATGTGCTGGCGCTTAGCTATCAACTATTGAACCTATAGAGCAATACAGATTGAGCAAAAATCCGCCCCCTTTCATAATGACCGACTATTACCAGACTGACACTTTTCAACATCAGAGGTTTCTATGAATACGGTATGCGCTTCCTGTCAGGCCACCAATCGCGTTCCTGACGATCGCCTTGCCGACGTGGCGAAATGTGGTCGCTGTGGAAATGCACTGTTCGATGGCGAGGTGGTGAATGCCACCAGCGCCAACTTTGACAAATATCTGCAGGACGATCTGCCCGTGGTGATCGACTTCTGGGCGCCGTGGTGCGGGCCGTGCGTGAACTTCGCGCCCGTATTCAAAGATGTCGCCAGCGAGCGCAGCGGCAAGGTCCGCTTTATTAAAGTGAACACGGAGGCGGAACCGGCCCTGAGTGCCCGTTTCAATATCCGCAGTATCCCGACTATCATGCTGTTTAAAAATGGCCAGCGGGTCGACATGCTGAATGGGGCGATGCCCAAAGCGCCTTTCAACGAATGGCTGGACGAATCGCTCTGATCCCCTGAGGCCAGCCTGTCTGGCCTTTTCCTTTTCCGCTGCGCTTCGATTACACTGACGTTTTTCCTGCCCTGAATGCTCATGTCTGATAATGCTGTTCTGCGCTTGCGCACCCAACGTCTGGCCCGTGCGACCCGCCCTTTCCTTGCGCGTGGAAATCGGGTCGTTCGCTGCCAGGGCTGTCTGCTGCCGGAAGCTCACTGCCTCTGCAGCCAGATTGCCCCGCAGTCGGCCCGCAGCCGTTTCTGTCTGGTCATGTTCGATACCGAGCCGATGAAACCGAGTAACACCGGCCGTCTGATTGCCGATATTCTGCCGGACACCCAGGCGTTTGGTTGGTCACGCACAGAACCGGACCCGCTGCTGCTGGCGGCCGTCCGCCATTCTGATTACCAGCCCGTAGTGGTCTTCCCGGCCGCCTATGCCGATCCGGGCCGCGAGGTACTGACAGTACCTCCTGCTGGCGACAAGCCGCCTCTGTTTATTATGCTCGATGGCACCTGGACCGAAGCGCGCAAAATGTTCCGCAAAAGCCCGTGGCTGGACGCCTTTCCGGTGATGTCGCTGGCGGTCAGCGCACCTTCTCGCTACACGCTGCGCGAAGCGCACGGTGAAGGCCAGCACTGTACCGCTGAGGTGGCCGCGGCGCTGCTGGCGCAGGCGGGCGATACGCGGGCAGCAGAGGCGCTCTCTCACCATTTCGATCGGTTCCGCGCGGCCTACCTGGCGGGTAAACCGCATCACGCCGGTCAGGCTTAACCGCCCGGTTGTCGCGGCCAGGCGGCTGTCCGCCGGCAGCGATAACCGGATCACGATGCGCAGCCTGCGATCTGCCCGGAAGCACCGCCCGCAAAAAGTGTTTACAATCACGCAAATCCCAATCTCTGGAGGGCGAGATGAGCCAACGCGGACTGGAAGCGCTGTTACGACCTAAATCAATTGCGGTAATTGGTGCCTCGGTGACGCCCGGGCGTGCAGGCTATTTTATGATGCGCAACCTGCTGGCGGGCGGATTCAGCGGCCCGGTCCTGCCCGTCACGCCAAAATATAAAGCGGTCAGCGGCGTGCTGGCCTGGCCTACCATCGACAGCCTGCCTTTTGCGCCGGACCTGGCGGTCATCTGCACCCACTCAAAGCGTAACCTTACCCTGCTGCAACAGCTCGGCGAGAAAGGCTGCAAGGCCTGCATTATCCTCTCGGCCCCTGCCAGCCAGCTGGCCGAACTCAAAGCCTGCGCCAGCCAGTGGCAGATACGGCTGCTGGGGCCGAACAGTCTGGGCCTGCTGGCACCCTGGCAGGGATTAAATGCCAGCTTCTCGCCGGTGCCGATCGCCAGAGGGCGTATTGCATTTATCTCCCAGTCTGCCGCCGTATCCAACACCATTCTGGACTGGGCGCAGCAGCGCAACCTCGGCTTTTCCTGGTTCATCGCGCTGGGCGACAGTCTGGATACCGATGTCGATGATCTGCTCGACTTCCTGGCCCGCGACGGTAAGACCAGCGCGATCCTGCTTTATCTGGAGCACCTCAGCGATGCGCGGCGCTTTGTTTCCGCCTCCCGCAGCGCCTCACGTAATAAACCGATTCTGGTGATCAAAAGTGGGCGCAGCCGTGAAGCGCAGTCGCTGCTGGGCACACACAGCGGACTGGACGCCGCCTGGGACGCTGCCATTCAGCGTGCGGGCCTGCTGCGGGTGCAGGACACCCATGAGCTGTTCTCCGCCGTGGAGTCGCTGAGCCACATGCGGCCGCTGCGTGGCGACCGGCTGATGATCATCAGTAATGGCGCCGCGCCTGCCGCGCTGGCGCTGGATGAACTCTATGCCCGCAACGGCAAGCTGGCACAACTCAGCGAGCAGACCCGTCAGCGGCTTGAGGCGCTGCTGCCCGCCGGCACGGGTCGCGGCAATCCGCTGGACTTAAAAGATGACGCCACGGCAGAACGCTATGCCGCCTGTGTTGAGATACTGCTCGACAGCCATGAGCTGGATGCGCTTATGATTATTCATGCGCCCAGCGCAGTGGCTCCCGCCACTGAAACGGCCACGCATCTGATCGACACGCTTGCCCGTCATCCGCGCGGTAAGCAGGTCACTCTGCTGACTAACTGGTGCGGCGAGTTCTCCTCCCAGGCCGCGCGCCGGGCGTTTACCCAGGCGGGCATTCCGACCTGGCGCACACCGGAAGGCACGGTGACCGCCTTTATGCATCAGGTCGAATATCGCCGCAATCAGAAGCAACTGCGCGAAACCCCAGCCCTGCCCGCGACGCTGAATCAGGACAGCGCCCATGCTCACCGTCTGCTGTCACAGGCGCTGGCGCGCGGGGTGACGACGCTGGACACTCACGAAGTGCAGCCGGTACTGCAGGCGTATGGTCTGGCTACGCTGCCGACCTGGATCGCCAGCGACAGCGCGGCCGCCGTGGCGATTGCTGATCAGATTGGCTATCCGGTGGCGCTGAAGCTGCGCTCGCCCGATATCGTGCACAAGTCAGAGGTTCAGGGCGTGATGCTCTATCTGCGCAATGCCCGCGAAGTGGAGCATGCCGCTGAGGCCATCTTTGATCGGGTACGGGAAACGCTGCCGCAGGCGCGCATAGAAGGCTTACTGGTGCAGAGCATGGCCAGCCGCGCGGGCGCACAGGAGCTGCGGGTGGTGGTGGAACAGGATGCGCTGTTTGGCCCGGTTATTATGCTGGGTGAAGGCGGCGTGGAGTGGCAGGCGGATAAACAGGCGGCTGTTGCTCTGCCTCCGCTGAATATGACGCTGGCACGCTATCTGGTGATTCAGGCGATCAAGAGCGGCAAAATCCGCAGCCGCAGCGGGCTTAATCCGCTGGATATTCCCGGCCTGAGCCAGCTGCTGGTTCAGGTGTCGGATCTGGTCGTGGATTGTCCGGAGATCCAGCGACTGGATATCCATCCGCTGCTGGCGGCTGGCAACGATTTTACCCTGCTGGATGTTACCCTGACGCTGGCTCCCTTTGATGGCGATAACGAAGCCCGGCTGGCCATACGCCCCTATCCTCAGCATCTGGAAGAGCAGGTAGAGTTAAAAGATGGGCAATTCTGCCTGTTCCGGCCCATCCTGCCTGAAGATGAACCGCTGCTGCGTGATTTCATCAGTCAGGTCACCAAAGAGGATCTTTACTACCGCTACTTCAGCGAAATCAATGAATTTACACATGAGGATCTCGCCAACATGACCCAGATCGATTATGACCGCGAGATGGCGATTGTGGCGGTACGCGAGCGTCAGGAAGGCCCCGAAATCATCGGCGTCACTCGCGCCATCTCTGATGCCGATAATATTGATGCGGAGTTTTCGGTGCTGGTCCGTTCCGACCTGAAAGGGTTAGGCATGGGGCGTCGCCTGCTGGAAAAAATGATCCGTTATACCCGGCATCATGGCTTGCAACAATTGAACGGTATCACAATGCCCCATAATCGCGGCATGATTACGCTGGCTCGAAAACTGAACTTTCATGTTGATATTCAACTGGATGAAGGTATCGTCAGCCTTAAACTGTCGTTACAGAATGAGATTACGTCACCTTGTAGAGAAAGGTAAAAAACGTTCGAATCGATGGAGTTGATGTTATTATTTACGGTTATAACCCTGATTTGATGGCAAAAGGCCATCCAATGAAAAGAGAAGAAGCGCACTGCGATGTTGTCTAAATTCAAACGAAACAAACATCAACAACACCTCGCACAGTTGCCAAAACTGTCACAATCCGTTGCGGATGTGTCGACACTTTATTCGCCCGCCGAATTCCGCACGACGCTGCTGGAAAAGATTGCGGCCGCGCAGACACGCATCTGTATCGTTGCGCTCTACCTTGAAAACGATGATGCCGGACGTGCTGTTATGGATGCACTTTATCAGGCTAAGCAGGCGCGACCGGCGCTGGATATCTCAATTCTGGTTGACTGGCATCGGGCGCAGCGTGGCCGCATTGGCGCCGCGCGGGGCGTAACCAACGCCGACTGGTATTGTGAAATGGCGACCCGCTATGCCGACATTGCCATTCCGGTTTATGGCATTCCGGTCAATACCCGCGAGGCGCTGGGCGTTCTTCACCTTAAAGGATTTATCATCGATGACACACTGCTCTACAGTGGTGCCAGCATCAATGATGTCTATCTGCATCAGCACGATAAGTATCGTTACGACCGTTACCAGCTTATCCGCAACGCCCGGCTGACCGATACCATGTATGAATGGATCACTCTCAATCTCAAGTCGGCAGAAGCGGTGAACCGGCTGGATTTTGCGGAGCGTCCTTCCAGTCCTGAAATCAAAAATGAAACGCGGCAGTTTCGTCAGGACCTGCGCGGTTTTAACTATCAGTTTGAAGGGGATGCCGGTAATGAAGAGCTGGCCGTCACGCCGCTGGTCGGCCTGGGCAAGCATAGCCTGCTGAATAAAACCATCTTCCATCTGATGCCCTGCGCGGAAGAGAAGCTGGTCATCTGTACCCCCTATTTCAACCTGCCCGCGCTGCTGGTCCGGAATATTATTCATCTGCTGCGGCAGGGCAAAAAGGTCGAAATCATCGTCGGTGACAAAACCGCCAATGATTTCTATATTGCGCCCGATCAGCCATTCAAAATTATCGGTGCCCTGCCCTATCTCTATGAGATCAATCTGCGTCGCTTCCTGAGCCGCCTGCAATATTACGTCACCACTGATCAGCTGGTCGTCAGGCTTTGGAAGGATAGCGAGAACAGTTATCACCTCAAGGGAATGTGGGTTGACGACGAATGGCAGCTGATCACCGGTAATAACCTTAATCCGCGCGCGTGGCGACTCGATCTGGAAAATGCGGTGTTGATCCATGACCCTCATCAGCAGTTATCGGCTCAGCGCGAGAAAGAGCTGACGCTCATCCGGCAGCACACTCAGGTTATCACTCACTTCCGCGAACTGGAGAGCATTGCCGATTACCCGGCCAAGGTACGAAAACTGATCCGTCGTCTGCGCCGGATCCGTATCGATCGCCTGATTAGCCGTATTCTCTGATACGCGCCAGATATGGGGCATCTGCTATGCGAATTGTACTGCTTGCTGTGCTGTTGTGTAGTGGATGTGCCCACGTAGCCCAGGATGAGTGGACCGGACGGGATAAAGCGGAGCACTTTTTTGCTTCCGCCGCACTGGCGGCAGCGGGCAGTGAATATGGGCAGCGCCAGCACCTTTCTGACCGGCAGAGCCAGACGATAGGCTTTATGTTTTCATTAAGCCTCGGCGCGGCAAAAGAGGGATATGACAGCCGCCCGGCTGGCAGCGGCTGGAGCTGGAAAGATTTCGCCTGGGATGCCGCCGGTGCAGCCAGCGGCATCGCCCTGTGGAATCTTAGCCAGTAGGCGTATCAGAGTGTTATGCCCTTGCCGCGCTTGTGCAGCAACAGCGACACCAGAAACGCTACTGCACCCATCGCGGAAACATACCAGAAGAAGGTCGTCTCAATTCCCTGCTGCTTCATCAGCAGTGCCACATACTCCGCTGACCCACCAAAAATCGCATTCGCTACCGCATAAGAGAGTCCCACGCCCAGCGCGCGCACCTGCGGCGGAAACATTTCGGCTTTCAGGATGCCGCTGATGGCGGTGTAGAAGCTGGTAATCAGCAGGGCCAGCATGATCAGCAGAAAAGCGACGCCGGGACTCTGCACGTTTTGTAGCAGAGTCAGAATCGGCACCGTACAGATCGCCGCCCCTGCACCGAAAATCATCATCGAGGTGCGCCGCCCGATTTTATCTGAGAGCGCACCGATAACCGGCTGAATAAGCATAAAGACCAGCAACGCACCGGTCATCAGGCCGCTGGCCGTTTTGGGATCCATACCTGAGGTGTTCACCAGATACTTCTGCATGTAGGTGGTAAAGGTATAGAAGCTCAGGGAGCCACCCGCGGTGAAACCCAGCACCATCAGGAAAGGTCGGGTATGGTTACGCAGTAACCCGATGACGCTGCCGGCATCGCGATGCTCGCGGCTGCTCTTATCGGATGTCTCTTCCAGTGAGCGACGCAGCCACAGTGCGACAACGGCGAGCAGCGCGCCAAGGAAGAATGGAATACGCCAGCCCCAGCTTCGCAGCTCAGCATCCGTAAGCAGGAACTGCAGCACGACCACCGTCAGGACCGCCGCCAGCTGACCGCCAATCAGCGTGACATACTGAAAAGAGGCATAAAATCCTTTGCGCCCTTCAAGCGCCACTTCGCTCATGTAGGTTGCGCTGGTCCCATACTCTCCACCGACCGATAAGCCCTGAAACATGCGCGCCAGCAGCAGAATGATGGGAGCCGCGACCCCGATCGTGGCATAACCTGGCAAGCAGGCAATTACCAGAGAACCGAAACACATCATGCAGACCGAAACCAGCATTGAATTTTTCCGGCCATGTTTGTCGCCGATATAGCCGAACAGCCAGCCGCCAATCGGACGCATTAAAAACCCGGCTGCAAACACCCCTGCCGTCTGCAACAGCTGCGTCGTGGTATCGCCCTGAGGAAAAAAGATGTGCGCGAAATAGAGTGAGAAGAATGAGTAGACGTAGAAGTCAAACCACTCGACCAGGTTGCCCGATGAGGCACCGACGATCGCCCAGATACGTTTTTTTGCATCATCCGGCTGAATATTATTGTTTATGGGTGTCATGCTTTACCTCTGCTCCTTGCTGATCAACAGCGTCTAAAAGGTGAGTAAAGCATTTAACTCTACTGAAGGTAAAGGCGGGCTATTCTGAGATTGTTATTGTGAGCAGCATCGCTAATCTTTTCAAAATCAGCGGGTTGCCGGCATATTTTGCAGAAATCTGGCGGAGTAGAGAGGGTAAATAGCAGGGTAATAAATGAGAATTTAAGCACAATATAGCAGATGACAGACGTAAAAAAGCCCCGCACTCGCGTGCGGGGCTTCTTCACTTATATAATGC